>CAYXIO010000043.1:0-34673 GCA_964465125.1 uncultured Planctomycetales bacterium
GGCGGCCATCGGCGGGAAGATCATCGCCCGCGAGACGATCAAGGCCTTCCGCAAGAACGTCACGGCCAAGTGCTACGGCGGCGACGTGACCCGCAAACGCAAGCTGCTCGAGAAGCAGAAGGAAGGCAAGAAGCGGATGAAGACGATCGGCAACGTCGACATTCCGCAGAAGGCGTTCCTGGCGGTGCTGGAGCCGGAGGAATAGGCGAGCGTCTCGGATTCCGTTTGCAGGCCGGTCCGCATACCCTGGACGACATGATTCACATAGTGCTGGTGCTGCTTCTGCTGGACAGCCCCATCGGTTTCGAGGAGTCCCACGTCGCCATCGACTACCGATGTCAGTCGAGTACGGCCTGCTCCATCTCCGTCCCCGACGCCAGCACCTGGGCCACCTGCGGGCTCGAGCACGTCTTCTTCGCCGCGATCGATCTGAACGCCGACGGCTTCGAGGACGTGCTGACGGTCGGCGCGGATCGGAAGGTTTACGTCGCGCCGACAGTCCACGGCTGGAAGGCTACCGGCTGGCGGCCGGCGCGCGAGGAGCCGCTGCCCGAGGGTTTGATTGGCTTCGTCGCGATCGACGAGAGCGGAGTTTCCACGCCGGTCGCGGGCGGAAGCACCGCGGCACGAAAACTGCTCGCGCTCACGACTGACAGCGCCGTCATTCTCGGCGGCGCGCAGCTCGCAGTCGAACGAACCGTCGCGGCGCCCGCCAACCGGCGATTCAGGGCGCTTGCCGGCGCGACACCCCCCGTGGCTGAGGGCGAAGACGGGACGTTCTGGCGGCTCGACGGAGATACGTGGTACGAAGCGGTCGGCGCGACTCCCGCCGGCGCGAGGTCGGATAGCGAAATCGTCACGCCGGTGCCCAATCCGCCGCCGTACCAGTTGGACGCGCCCCTCGCGCGGGTGTTTTCCGCCGACATCAGCGGCGACGGCGTGCAGGATCAGATCGCGGTGTATCGCCTGTCGCGTTACGGCGACTACCAGGAGCTGCGATTGCTGGCGACGCCGGCACCGCCCGCCGCCGGCCCGCCGCTCGACTCCGACGCCGACGGACTGAGCGACGCCTACGAGGCGTCGCTCGGCTCCAATCCGCGCGACCGCGACAGCGACGATGACGGTCTGCTCGACGGCTGGGAAGTGCACGGTCTGCCGCGCGGCATTGAGACCGGCGGCGCGAAGCTCAACCCGCTGCGCCAGGACGTGATCGTCGCCGTCGCACCGTACGAACAGGTCGACCGGGCCGCGGTCCCGTCGGAGATCGCGCGCGTCGCGGCACTCTACCAGGCGCTGAAGACCACCAATCCGGACGGCTCGACCGGTCTCACGGTGCATTTCCGCTACGACCCGTCCGTGCCGGCCGACAAGCAGCACGGCGGAAGCTGGCAGGAAGTCGGCAACGAGCAGCTTCCGCTGCGCGAACGCGGCCTGCTGCACTGGATGCAGATCACGCCCGGCGGCGGCGGGCAGGCCGCGCAGACCGGCGACATGGGCGGCTGCGGCATGGGATTCGCCGTTTTCGCGCATGAGTTCGGCCATCAGCTCGGGCTCTCGCACACGGGCGACTCGAACCCGGCCTGGTGCCCGCTCTATCCGTCGCTGATGAGCTACGCGTTCAGCTACTCGCTCGGCGGCGACGCCAACGCCATCCGCTTCTCCGACGGCCGCTTCCGCGACACCGTGCTGCTCGAATCGAAGCTCGAGGAGCACCTGCCGTACCCGTTCGACGAGGTGAAGTACCTCGCGGCCCCGCCATTCCGATTCAAGCTCGAAACCGACGCGAATGGCGGCACGCGCATCGACTGGAACCAGAACGGACGATTCGACGAGGGGACCGTCAGCGCCGACATCAACTACGGCGGATCGACCGACTGCGGGATTCGCCGGCCGCTGGGGCTGATCGGAGCTGGGCCCGCACTGGCGTACGTCGGTGACGACTGCTGGCTGGCGACACTCGCCCACGAGCAAGGCGGCTTGTCGCTTCAGCGCTACCTGGGACAGGAGCAGTGGAGTGACAAGGTTGCGATCCCGGATTCGGGTACGACCCGCGAGCCGCTGATGGTCGGAATCGCTACGCAGGGCTTCGTCCTTTTCCGCCGCTCGCTGGGCTGGTACGTCGCGCGCTTCACGCCGCCCGCACCGACGACGCAGCCGACGGACCCACCCGCCGGGCCGACGCTTGACGCACCGGTGCATCTGCATGACGTGCCGCGCGCCGATCTCAGCGCGGGGGTGGTCGATGGAAGGGTGTTGCTCATTGCGCGGCGGGACGACGACACACTCGAAACCTACTGGCTGGATTATTCCGACAAGCCGGTGCTGAAGCGCGGGCAGACGCTGGAGACGCGCTCGGTGGTTCCGGTCGGTTTCGGGCAGCACCCTGACGACAAGCGCCTCGCGCTGGTCAGCGCCGCGGCGACCAACTCGCAGGGCGCTCAGCAGTGCATGCGCGTGACCTGGTGTCGTGTCGCCGGCGATCGGCTGATCGAGCTGGATACGGTCTGGACGCGCGGCGAGGGCAGCGGCAATGGCTGCACTTCGCGCCCCAGAGTCGCCTTCGACGCCTCCGGACAACTCAACATCATCCACACCGGCGGCCAGCAGGGTGATGGATCGATGCTGGTCTACCGAACGCGGCAAATCGGCAACCGCGATCTCGACGAGGGCTGGCTCACCTGCCTGCTCTACGACATCTGGACGCGCACGCGCGTGCCGGTCGCATTCGCCAACGGCCCGCAGGGTGCGCTGTACGGCTTCCGCTGGGATGCCGACGGCTGGACACCCAACAACACGCTGCTGATGGGCTACAACGGCTTCGGGCTCGATGACGAGCCGATGCGCGACTTTGACGACGGCGAGAAGATCTCGCGGTACGGGCTGGTGCATTCCATCCTCTGGATGCAACCCGACTGAGGCGCCGTGGTTGGCCGCGACGTGGAACTTCGCCGGACCGACGATTGGCGAAGTGCAACTTCGCGGTACCGGGAACCGCGCGGTGCCGCGAACTTCGCGCCGCAGACAAAGGCACTGAACTCACCCCACGATCCGCTTCGCTGAAAAGAATTCATTCACCCCACGCCCGAATGTGGTGAAGAATGAAGGGTGTCTGCGCGGCGATGCAGGGTTGCTCGGCCGCGCGGAACGACCCACCAGCGGAGTCCTCCGTGTCCATGACGATCGGGCTGATCGCGATGAGCGGCGTGCGTGCGGCCAGCGAAGAGCTGATGCGGGCGGGGCTGACCATGCCCGCGGTCGTGGAGCGCGGACGGGTGGTCGCCTCGATGCCGACGCTGGCCCTGCTGACCCTGGCGGCGCTGACGCCGGACGACGTCGAGGTGGAGTATTACGAGATTCACGACCTGCGTAAGCAGCCGCAACTGCCCGACCGCTACGACCTCGTGGCGATCGCCACGCAGTCGGCGCAGGTGAAGGACGCGTACCGGGTCGCGGACGAATATCGCGCGCGCGGCACGAAGGTCGTGATGGGCGGGCTGCACGTGACCGCCTGTCCCGAGGAGGCGTCCGCGCATTGCGACGCGGTCGCGATCGGCGAAGGGGAGTTGCTCTGGCCGCGAATCGTGGCCGATTTTCGCGCGAATCGGCTGCAACGCGTCTACCAGCCGCTGCCCGGCGTGCGATTCAATCTCGCCGACGCCCCCGTGCCGCGCTTCGACCTGCTGGATATCGATCGCTACAACCGCGTCCCGATTCAGACGTCGCGCGGCTGCCCGCACCTGTGCGACTTCTGTGCAAGCTCTGTGCTGCTGACGTCGAAATACGCCGTCAAGCCGGTCGCCAACGTCCTGCGCGAGCTGGACGCGGTGCAGCGCGTCTGGCGGCACCCGTTCATCGAGTTCGCCGACGACAACAGCTTCGCCTCGCGCAGCCACGCGAAGGCGCTGCTGCGGAAGTTGTGCGACCGCGACGTGAAGTGGTTCACCGAGTCCGACATCTCGATCGCCGATGATCCTGAGCTGCTCGACCTGCTGCGCGAGAGCGGCTGTCGGCAGGTTCTGATCGGCCTGGAGAGCCCAAGCACGCACGGGCTGCATCACCTGGAGATCAAGTCCGACTGGAAGCGTCAGCGGCGCGGCGGATACGAAGACGCCATTCACGCGATCCAGTCGCGCGGAGTGACCGTCAACGGGTGCTTCATTCTCGGGCTCGACGGCGACAACGAGCGGACGTTCGACGCGATTTACGATTTTGTCGACCGCACAAGCCTGTTCGAGGTGCAGATCACCGTGCTGACGCCGTTTCCGGGCACCCCGCTCTACGCACGGCTGCTGCGCGAAGGGCGCATGCTCGAGCCGGGCGCGTGGGAGAAATGCACGCTGTTCGACGTCAATTTCAAACCGAAGCACATGAGCCCGCAGCGCCTCCAGCGCGGGCTGCTGGAGCTGGCCGAGCGGCTGTACGACCCCGCCTTCATTCAGGCCCGCCGGGAGCGCTTCTTCGAGGAGCTGCACCGCTCGGCGCGGCGATCGGGGCGGGGGCTTGCGCCGGAATGGGCCGCGACCGCGGGACGCGCTGCGGCCGGATGACGGGTGTGCCGGCTCGCCTGGAGAAGCGGGGCAAGTCAGGCGGGCTCGGGATCCGGGCCGACCGCGATTGCGGATGCGGTGGCGTACGCGCCCGCATGGGAGATCGAAAGCAGGATGGAAGTGATGCCCTGCTGCTGCGCGATCCGGGCGGCTTCGCCGCTGAGCCGCACCTCCGGCTTTCCGAGTGCGTCGGGCAGGGTTTCAACGTCCGTAAATCGGATGCCCCCACGCCAGCCGGTGCCGAGCGCCTTGAGGACGGCCTCCTTGGCGGCGAAACGGCCCGCGAGCGAAAGGACGCAATCGCGGCGATCCAGGCAGTACTTCTGCTCCGACGGGGAGTACACGCGCTCCAGGAACGCCCGCTCGTGCAGCTCCCAGACGCGCTGGATCCGCGCCCATTCGACGAGGTCGACGCCGTGCCCGAGGATTCGCATCGGGGCCAGTGTACCGGCTTGGCGCGCGGGGCTGGGAGGAGCGGGCTGCAAATCGCGCAATCCGCTCGGAACGGGGCTGACGCCCCGGCGTGTCCGGAGGGTCGCGCGGATCCGCGCGGACGCGTTCGAATCGTCGCCAGCGCCTCCCGGACCGGCCAACCATGTAACTCACGTTATACTGACAGGTTATATTCAGAATGGGCGGTTACGGGGCCGCTCCGCGCCCGGTTGCTGTGCGATTCGCCGCGATAGCCCTTGCGGAAAGCGGGTTTGCGAGTCTACCGTATGGGATACGAGGAGTTCTCGGGCGGAATATTCCGCTGATCCGCCCGTTCCGAGCACAAGGATTACCGCATGAGTTCAGCTCCGGGCGAGCCGCAAGCCGGCCCTCACGCCGGTTTGAAGTATGCACTGGAGTTCGAAAAGCCGATCGCCAAGATGGAGCAGGAGATTCTGCGCCTCGAGGCGAGCCAGGCCGAGACCGGTCGAGATTATTCGGACATTATCGCTGGCATCCGGACCCAGCTCCGGGCGGCCTTGCAGACCGCCTACGGCAACCTCACGCCCTGGGAGAACGTGCTGGTCGCGCGGCACCCCAAGCGGCCGCTGCTCCGCGACTACATCAAGCTGATCTGCAATGACTTCTGCGAGCTGCACGGCGACAAGTGCTATGGCGACGACAAGGCCCTGATCTGCGGCTTCGCGCGGATGGCCGGACAGCGCGTCATGCTGATCGGGCATCACAAGGGCCGCGACACGAAGGAAAAGATCGAAGCCAACTTCGGTTGCGCGCATCCCGAAGGCTACCGCAAGGCCCTTCAAAAGATGCAGCTCGCCGAGAAGTTCAAGTTGCCGGTCGTCTGCCTCGTGGATACCCCCGGCGCGTATCCGGGAGTGGAGGCGGAAGAGCGCGGTATCGCCCATGCGATCGCCGTCAACCTCATGGAAATGTCGCGGCTTGCGACGCCGATCGTCGCGTGCGTGATCGGCGAAGGCGGCAGCGGCGGCGCTTTGGGTATCGCCGTCGCTGACGCCGTCGGGTGCCTGGAGCACTCGTACTATTCCGTCATCAGCCCGGAAGGCTGCGCCGCGATTCTGTGGAAGTCGGGCGAGTTCGCCGCGAAGGCTGCGCACGCGCTGAAGCTGTCGCCCAAAAACCTGATCGGCCTCGGGTTGATCGATTCGATCGTTTCCGAGCCGCTCGGCGGCGCCCACCGCGACCCCAACGCGACCGCGGCCAGCCTCGAACAGTGGATTGGTGAAAATCTCAAGGAGCTACGCCGCACCAAGGTGGAGAACCTGCTGAAGCGGCGCTATGAGCGTCTTCGCCGGCTGGGTTCGTTCTTCGAGGGTCCGCCGATTGAGCCGCGCGCGGAGCGTGCCGGCAAGCCGCGCGGCAAGAAGTCGACCGCCGAGAGCGAGTCCCCGGCGCCACGCCGGTAGGCGTGGGCCCTCACGGTACGCGACCGGGTGAGCAGCTACGATCCTGATAGTGCGATGAGTTCCACGGATCCGCATGCACGCCCGGTTGAGCTGAATCTGGATCGAAGTCGGCTCCTTCACATCCGTTGGGCCGACGGACACGAGAGCCGGATCAGTCTGGTGGAATTACGGCGGGCTTGCCCGTGCGCGACGTGCCGCGCGCTTCGTGCGGAGCGGGCGCACAACCCGCTGATGGTGATTTCGGCGCAAGCGTCTGTGGAGGATCAGGTTACGGCGGATGGAGCCGATCTGGTCGGAAACTACGCGTTGCGGATTCGATGGAAGGACGGTCACGAAGCCGGCATTTACGAGTTCGCGATGTTGAGGGCGTTGGGTTCGTCGCCGTCGGAGCCGTGAGCGGCGGAGCTTGCGCGAGCGAGATTTTCAGTATCGCGAACGTTTTGGTGCGTGAGCGAAAAACGGTAGCGACGAATGGCGCGGTTCGCTACAATCAAGGCTGATAGTCGTCAATGTGATGGATTGGATAAGGCAAGCAACACGATGGAAGTTCACAGTCCGGTAAAACAATCGCTCGACCTCAACCTCGTCGTTTTTGACCGCCCGCTACACCCCGAGCTTTTTCGGCATGTCGGCGATCACCGCGTCGTGCAGACGCGCTATCACGCGGACGTCTGGGTCGTCGGGCTTGGCCACGTCGTCACCGTCACGACCGGTCCGTCGTCGATCACCGAAGTCGTGAGCGCGGACCACGAGGTCCTGCCCTCCCGTGGCGTGGTGACGCGCTTCCGCATGAAGGGCGAGCGCGACCTGGAGAAGACCGCCCCCGACGGCTGGCGCTACCTGGTCAGCAGCCAGGTCGAGGTCATGGATGAGCCGCTCTACAAGTCGGTGCATGCCGACCTGCTCAAGCACGCGGCCAAGCGCGGCTGGTTCTATATGTACGAGCAGTGGGGCGACGGCGACCAGATTCCGTTCTCCTACCTCGACCACGAAGCCCGCGACGGTGAGTTCCACGTGCACGCGTTCCACGCGTTCCCGCACGAGCGAACGCTGGTGAAGACGCAGACGATCTTCGAGCTGCCGCGCTGAACGCGTGCAGCCGGGGCCGTGCGAGTCCCGGTATCCGTGAACCGTTCGAAACATGAGAACGCGCGGCCCGGCGCGATCGCATGTGTCTGCGCCGGCTGCTTGGCGCAGCCGGTTCGCATGGCGGCTCGGGCGTTCAATCGGCGGCGACGTGGGGGGGCTGCTGGCGAGTCCCGCGGTTCGACGCGCTGCTCAGGGAACCGCAGGTTGTGACGAGTTGGACGGAGCCTCGGCCTGAGCAGCGGCCTTGCGCTGCGCTGCCGGCAGCAGCCGCAACAGCCGCGGCTTCAGTTGCAGATTGAAGATGTCCTGGACGGGACGCAGCAGCTTGGGACGCTCGGCGATTGCCCAGTCCGCTTCGCGGCGGCGCTCGTCGGTCAGGGGCGGCTGGAGGTCGGCCGCGGCACGCTCGATCCGGTCGAACAGATCGTGCTTCGCGGAGACATACGCCTGCGCGCGAGTTACGCACTCATCATGGATCAGCCAGGCCTTCTGTCGCTGCTCTGAACCGAGCTTGTACTTCTCGATGAATTCCTGGACGTATTTCTCCCAGGGTGTCAGCTCGTCGCGCGCTTTCCAGTTCGTCCGCAACTCCTGTCCGGCGGGACTGGGTTCCCAGTCGATGCCGGCCTCGGCGAAACGCTGCTTGAGCCAGGCGGTGTAGTCGTCCTTGCCCAGCAGCTTCTCTCCGGTCCAATAGCGCGACTCCCCGGTCCAGTGGCTCTGCCTGTCCACGACCCTGATGGCCATCCCCGGCTCTACGCCCAGGTCGCCGACCGTCAGGTGCTTGGGCTGCTCGGGGCGGTTGAGCTCAGCCGAGTCGATCTCAACGACCTGGCTTGCCTCCCGGCCGTCCTGGTAGTCGCGGTCGAAGTATTCGACTCGTCGCGGGTACCAGATGCCGTCCACCTGCTGCAACTCAGTCCGCGACTCGAAGCGCAGCGCGCCGTCCCAGAAGACGCGCGCCTCAGTCGGATTCCAGTCGCGCTTCGGATCGACGGTGATTTCCACGTCGCAGGTAATGTCGGATCCGCCCGCGTTTTTCTCCGACCGATACAACTTCAACCTTCCGTCGGCCAGACGTTCTTCGCGCAGCTCCACTTTCTCTCGCCGGTGCTCGCCGTCGAGCCCCAGCGAGGCGTCGAGACTCACATAGCCGAACGCGCCCATGAGACCCAGGGTGCGCATGTCTGCCGGCGGCAGGATCGGCCCGCCTATATAGTCCAAATACTGGTGATTCAGTTGCATGGGAAAATCAGGCTGCTGCCAGTCTACGTAGCCCGTGATGGGGCCTGCATACGGCGACGGCTCGTCGGTGCCGAAGATGCGCGCCGTCACCCCGTGCTCGTCCCCGAGCCACAGATGCGATACTCCCGATCCCCCGATCCTCGACTCGTGAAACTGCCGGCCGCGCTCGGCGAACGGTCCGGTCTTCGCATCCTCATGCCAGCGGATGTACGCCGTTGCGATCCGATTGCGGGCCTCGCGCACCTTGCGGAACGAATCCGGTACCGTGGCGTCCTGAGCCTCCTGGACCGCGACGAGCGGGATCGGGAAAGCGAGTAGTGCCGCGGCGACAAGAGCTCCGCAGGGGTGCGATTTCACAGCAGGCTCCTCGGGTCGAACCGGCCCTTGCCGGGGTTACTCAGCAATCAGTGCGGCAACACGGGGCATGCAGCATTGAAGGAGTGCGTGGTCCCGGTTTCCGGGCTGGTATCCAGGACCGTTTCACCCGTGATGCACGGATTGCCGGTGCCACATGGATTCTGCGGATCCTGGCGGACACAATTCTTCACGACGAAGCACGGCTTCTGGACCGCCTGAACCACTCGAAACGCGCCGGCCTCATTCGGCGCGTATTGCGGGTCGAGCTTCCGCTCGCAGACGAGCGAGGTGCCCGTGCAGGCGCCCTGCTCGCAGAAGCAGTCGAAACTGTCGTAGCATTCCTCGCACAGCGGGCCCGCGTCAACGGGCTTCCGGCAATCGGCCCCGCGGGCCGAAACCGCGGCGAGAACGGCCAGCGCGGACGCAACGCACGCGAGGGTGAGTGGGGTGCGACTCATGATAGTCTCCTACCGTTCCAAAGTTGGCATATGTCTCCTCCCATAGAATAACTCAAAAAAAAAAAAATAAGCAAACCGAATTGGTCTTTGGAGTCCATCGGAAGCGGTTGCGGGCGCGCCGAAGCGCCCATCGGATGGCGCTATGTATTGGCTGGCGTCGCACGGGCCTGCGCCATGAACCTCTGCCAGCGACGTTCGTTACGCGCCGGGAGGGGCTGCTCAGGCGAGCACTCGCCAGACGCGCTGTGCCGCCTCGTAGTCCCCGCTACCGAAGAAGATCAGCACCACGCGCTTGATTCGCGGCTCGTTGCGAAGGGAGTCCGCCGTGGCGCGCAGCGCGATCTCGGTCGCGGCCTCGAATGGGTAGCCGTAGACGCCGGTGCTGATGGCCGGAAACGCAACGCTCATCGCGCCGTTTTCGACCGCGACCTCGAGCGAGCGCCGGTAGGCCGAGGCCAGCAACCCGGGCTCGCCGCTGCGGCCGTCACGATAGACCGGTCCCACCGCGTGAATGATGAACCGCGCGGGCAGCGCAAACCCGGGCGTGATCTTCGCGTCGCCCGTCGCGCAGCCGCCGAGATTGCGACAGGCCGCCTGGAGAAGCTCCGTGCCGGCGGCGCGGTGAATTGCACCGTCGACCCCGCCGCCGCCCGCCAGCCGGGGATTGGCTGCGTTGACGATCGCATCTACATGCAGTCGCGTGATGTCGCCCTGAAGCAACTCGATGCGGGCCCAGGGATCGCTTGTGGGTGCGGCCATCGATACCTCCAGGCGCTCGGCGTCACCCGCGGAATCACTGACCCGACGCCCGAACCCGCGCTAACGCACGTTGAAATACCGCGCCGCCGGGTGATAGGTAATGATCGCGCTGGTGCTCTGCTCGGGTTCGAGCTGGAACTCCTCGCTCAGGGTCACCCCGATGCGCTCGGCGCCCAGCAGCCGAACGAGCGCGGCCTGGTCCTCGAGCTTGGGGCAGGCGGGGTAGCCGAAGCTGAAACGGCTGCCCTGGTAGCCCTGCTTGAAGAGCTGCTGACGATCGCGCGCGTCGTGACCGGCGATGCTGAGGTCCATGCGGATTTGTTTGTGAATGTACTCCGCCAGTGCTTCCGCGGTCTCGACGCCCAGTCCGTGCAGGAACAGGTAGCGCTGATAGTCGTTGCGGGCGAACCACTGGCGGGCGACTTCGCTGACGCGCCGGCCGGCGGTGACCAGGCTGAACGCCACGACGTCGCAGGTCGGCAGCACGCCGATGTTCTTCGCGTCGCCGGACATGTACCCGGCTGGCGGCGCGGCGCCCGCCGGCCGCCAGAAGTCGGACAGGCACCAGTAGGGGCTGACGGACTGACGCGGGAAGCGGAAGCGCGCGATCTCCTGCACCTCACAGGCGGCCGGAACGCGCGTCATTCGCGGCGCGCCCTTGTTGTTGACGTAGTCCTCGTAGCGCTCCTGCTGCCACTCCGCACTGGGCGGGCTGTAGATGATCAGATCGTCGCCGTTCGAATGGCACGGCCAGTAGCCGTACACGGCGCTGCATTGCAGGATTTCCTCGCGCGCGCAGCGCTCCACCAGCTCGCGGTAGTGCGGACGAATCTCGGCGTCGATGGTGCGGCGCCAGTCGTCGGGCGCGCGGCCCTTGCGGCGGAACCCCCACTGCACCTGGAAGAGCATCGTTTCGTTCAGATATCCGAGCGCCGCCTTGAGCGGAACCTTCTCCACCACGCGCGCGCCCCAGAAAGGCGGCACCGGCACGGGATGCTCGCAGAGGATGTCGCTGCGACGGGCGACGGCGACCGCGGCGCTGCGCGCCGCAGGCCGTGATTCGGCTGGTTGAGCAGCGGCGTCATCCGGTTCGTCACCGCCAACTTCGCGCAGCCCGTAGCGCTGCTCGATTTCCGTGCTCAGGTCGCGCGGCGCGCGGCCGGCCGCAGGCGCCGGCACAGGCGCAGCGATCGCCGCGGGGGCGACGTGCGGCGCGGGGGCGCCCTCGCAGATCCGGCGCATCAGCGTCAATCCCTCGAACGCGTCCTTCGCGTAGTGGAGCGGGCCGGCGTGAAGCGGCCGCAGATCGTCCTCGACATACCGGCGGGTCAGCGCCGCGCCGCCGAGAATCACCGGCGGGGCGAGTCCCTGCTCGTTCAGCACGATCAGATCGTCGCGCATGACCAGCGTGCTCTTGACCAGCAGCCCGCTCAGCCCGATCGCGTCGGCCTGGTGCTCCTGGAAGGCGGTGATGACGTTTTGGATCGGCTGCTTGATGCCCAGGTTGACGACCGTGAAGCCGTTGTTGGTCAGGATAATGTCGACCAGGTTCTTTCCGATGTCGTGAACATCGCCGCGAACCGTGGCCAGCACGATCGTGCCGCGCGAGCGGCCGGCGGTTTTCGCCATGTGCGGCTCGAGCTGGGCGACGGCGGCTTTCATCGTCTCAGCGCTCTTGAGCACGAAGGGGAGCTGCATCTGCCCGCTGCCGAACAGGTCGCCGACCGTCTTCATGCCGTCGAGCAGGAAGCGATTGATGATTTCGAGCGCCGGGTAGTGCTTCAGGGCTTCGTTCAGATCCGCTTCTAGCCCGACGCGCGCCCCGTCGACGATGCGGCGCGCCAGGCGCTGTTCGACCGGCAGGCTGGCCATCGGGGCCTTCTCGGCGAGCTTCTCTCCCTCGCTGAACAGCGCGATGAAACACTCCAGAGGCGTTCGCGCGTCGGCGCCGTCCGTCGAGCGGCGGTCGTGGATGAGGTCGAGCGCCGCCTGCCAGCGCTCGTCGCTGATCTGGTTTCGCGGCAGGATCTTGCCGGCGTGCACGATGGCCGCGGTCAGCCCGCGCCGACAGGCCTCGGAGAGAAAGACGGAATTCAGAACCACCCGCGCCGCGGGCTGAAGTCCGAAACTGACGTTGCTGACGCCCAGGATGGCCTGGCACCGGGGGAAGCGCCGCGTGACGCGCTCGATTCCGTCGAGGGTTTCGAGCGCCAGGCGCCGGTCGGCCTCGTTGCCGGTGGTGATCGGGAACGTCAGGCAGTCCCAGAAGATGTCCTCGTCGCGCAGGCCGTACTTGCGGGTCAGCAGCCCGTGAATCCTCGTCGCAACCGCGAGCTTGCGGTCGGCGGTCTTGGCCATCGCCTCGACCGGGTCCTCGTCGATGGTCAGCGCGACGACGGCGGCGCCATGCTGACGGCAAAGCTGGGCGATGCGCGCGAGCTTGGGCTCGCCCTCTTCCAGGTTGACCGAGTTGATGATGCATTTTCCCCCGGCCAGCTTCAGCCCGGCTTCCAGCACATCGAGCTGCGTGCTGTCCAGCATCAGCGGCGCGGAGACCTCGCGCGCGAAGCGGTCGATCACCTTCTGCATGTCGGGCACGCCCTCGCGGCCGACATAGTCGACGCAGACGTCGAGGACGTGGGCGCCCTCCTCGCGCACCTGCTCGACGCCCATCTGCACGCAGCCGTCGAGATCGCCCTCGGCCAGCAGTTGCTTGAATTTCTTCGAGCCGTTGGTGTTGCAGCGCTCGCCCACGATCAGGAACGAGTTGTCCTGGCGCAGCGGCACGGCCCCGTAGAGGCTGCTGACGGCGGGCTCGTGCTCCGCCGCGCGGGCGGGCAGCGACTCATGCCCGCGGCGCAGCGCATCAAGCTCGTTCACGACGGCCTTCATGTGTGCGGGCGTGGTCCCGCAGCAGCCGCCCACGATCGTCACGCCGTCCACCACGACGAACTCTTTCAGCCAGCGCGCCAGCTCCGCCGGCGTCAGCGGAAAATGGGTCTGCCCGTTGACGACCTGCGGCAGGCCGGCGTTGGGAAGCACGCTCAGGGCGCGCGTGCAGCAACGACTGAGATAGCGGATGTGCTCGCTCATCTCCTGCGGGCCCGTGGCGCAATTCAGGCCGATGACGTCCACCTCGGGGTACGCCTCGATCGCGGCCAGCGCGCCCGCCACGTCCGTCCCGACCAGCATCGTGCCGGTGGTTTCCATCGTGACCTGCACGATGAGCGGGAGCTTTCGGCCGTACTTCTCGAAGGCCCGTCGGACGGCGTGGATCGCCGTCTTGGCCTGGAGAATGTCCTGGCAGGTCTCGATCATGAGCAGATCGACACCGCCTTCGATCAGCCCGCAGGCCTGAACGTAATAGCTGTCGAGCAGGGCGTCATAGCCGATCTGGCGCAGGCTGATCAGCTTGGTTCCGGGCCCCATCGAGCCGGCCACGTAGCGCGGGCTGCCCGGCCGGCTGAACGCGTCCACCGCCCGCCGCGCAATCTGCGCCGCGGCGTGGTTGATCTCGAAGCACTGGTCGTGGAGGCCGAACTCGGCCAGGACGTGCTTCATTCCGCCGAAGGTGTTGGTCTCGACCGCGTCACAGCCGACCTCGAGGAAGGAGCGGTGGACCGCTTCGATGGCGTCGGGACGGGATTGGTTGAGGACCTCGACGCAGTTTTCGAGCCCGCGGTAGTCGGCCAGGGGCAGGTCGAGGGCGTGCAGGCTGGTGCCCATGGCGCCGTCGAAGACGAACACGCGCCGGCCCAGTTGGGCCAGGAAACTGTCGGACGGAGCGCTGCTCACCGCTGGGGGCCCTTATTGTCCCGCGGGCCACAGCGGCGTCGGGGCGCGGACGGCCCCCCGCGCCGCGGCTTGCCCCGCGGAATGGTCGTGGTAGTATACGCGATTCGAATGAGCATGCATGGTAGTGCAATCTCCCGCCAGGAGGCGTTCGGAAATGTCGGAAGCCATCTCGGAGCTGTCGTCGTTTTTCGATCGGAGCGCGTTCGAGGAGGAGACCTACCGCCGCTATGCCGACGCGGTCTTCGCCACCGCGCGCGATCGCGAGCGCTTCGAAGCGCTGCTGAGTGACCAGACCGCGGCCGGAGCCCGGCCGCTGGCGATCGGCGTGGGTTGCCTGGTCCTCTGTCGCTTCAGCGACGCGCTGGAGTGGCTCGGCAAGGCGCCGAATGACCGCTACAAGCACTACTACTCGGCCCGCGCGGCGTTGGGGCTGGCCCGCTTCGACGAGGCGATCGGCTCGTTTCAGAAGGCGGCCGCCGCCGGCTGGGACGCCCTGCTGATCGACATGCAGATCGCCGCGGCGCTGCTGCGCAAGGGGCAAGGCGACCAGGCGGAAGCGCTGCATCGCAAGCACGAGCGCGGCGGGTCCGACCGGGCCGCGTGGTACCACGCAGGCGGTCTGCTGGCCGAGGTGCTCGACGAGCGCGAGAAGGCGACCGAGCTGTTCGAGAAGGCGCTCGCGCTGGATTCCGAGTGCGACGAGGCGGCCTTCCGGGCCGCGCGGCTGTGCGACGTAAGCGGCGATGACGAGCGCGCCGTCGAGCTCTACGAGGGGCTCGCGGCCCGGCCGCGTGCGGCGGTCAACGCCATGATCAACCTGGCGGTGCTCTACGAGGACCGCGGCCGGTTCGATGAAGCGCTGCGCTGCCTGCGCTGCGTTCTGGCGCTCTACCCCAACCACGCCCGGGCCCGGCTGTTCTTCAAGGACGTGCAGAGCAGCCGCGAGATGCTCATGGACGAGGCGCTCGAACAGCGCGCCGACCGGCGGAATCGTCTGCTGGAAACGCCGATCACCGAGCTCGAAATCACCGTGCGCTCGCGCAACTGCCTCAAGAAGATGAACGTCCGCAACGTCGGCGACCTGGTGCGGCTGACCGAAGCCGAGCTGCTGACGTACAAGAACTTCGGCGAAACCTCGCTCAACGAGATTCGCGCCGTGCTCGCCAAGCGCGGGCTCCAGCTCGGACAGCAGCCCGACGAGATCGACGCGGCGGCGCTGCCCGAGCCGCCTCCCGCCGCTCCCAAGGTGGTGGTTCCTCCCGGCGCGGAGACACTGCTCTCGAAGCCCGTGGCCGAGCTCGAACTGTCGGTTCGCTCGCGACGCTGCCTCCAGCGGCTGAACATTGTGACCCTGAGTGACCTGATCCAGCACAGCGAGGGTGAGCTGCTCGCCGCCCGCAACTTCGGGCAGACCTCGCTCAACGAGATCAAGTCGCGCCTGGGCGAGCTCGGCCTGACGCTCGCGCCGCGGCAGTAACCCGGCCCACTGCGCGTGCCAATCGACTTCGCGTTCTCGGTGCGACACACCTGCGGGAGGGCACGCTGCGGCGTGCTGCGCACCCCGCACGGCTGCGTGGACACCCCCGCGTTCATGCCGGTCGGTACGCGCGCCAGCGTCAAGGCGTTGACGCCCCAGCAGGTCGCCGACAGCGGCGCTTCGATCCTGCTGGCGAACACCTACCACCTGCTGCTGCGCCCCGGAGCGGAGGTGGTCGAGCGCTTCGGCGGGCTGCACCGCTTCATGGGCTGGGGCGGAGCGATCCTGACGGACAGCGGCGGATTCCAGGTGATGTCGCTGGCGGCGCTGCGCAAGATCGACGACCAGGCGGTCACGTTTCGATCGCACATCGACGGCGCGCTGGTTCGGATGACGCCCGAAGACTCGATCCGCGTTCAGAATCGGCTTGGGGCCGACATCATCATGTGTCTGGACGAATGCCCGTCGCTGGACGGGGCCGGCCGAGCTTGCTCACGCGAATCGCTCGAGGCCGCGGTTCGCCGCACGATCGCCTGGGCGGCGCGTTGCCGCGCAGCCCACGCGCGCGACGACCAGGCGCTCTACGGGATCGTCCAAGGCGGCCTCGACCCGGCGCTGCGGCGCACCTGCCTCGCCGCGCTGCGCGAAATCGGCTTTGACGGGTTCGCCCTGGGCGGGCTTTCGGTCGGCGAGCCGCCGCAGGCCACCTGGGAGCTGCTGGACGCGTTCGCCGACGAGCTGCCGGCGGATCGGCCGCGCTACCTGATGGGCGTGGGCACGCCGCGGGATCTCGTTCGCGCCGTCGCCGCGGGCGTGGATCAGTTCGACTGCGTCCTGCCGACTCGCAACGGCCGCAAGGGGTACGCCTTCACCAGCGCGGGCGTCGTTCGGCTGCGACAGAGCTCGCATCGCCTCGACGACGGACCGCTGGACGCCTCCTGCTCGTGTGCGGCGTGCCGGACGTTCACGCGCGGCTACCTGCGGCACCTGTTTCAGGTGAACGAGCCGCTTGGAGGCACGCTGGTTTCCCTCCATAATCTGACGTTCTACCAGGGGCTGATGCGGCAGATGCGATCGGCGATTGATTCCGGGCGGTTCGCCGATTGGCAGCAATCGTTCCTGGCCGGACCGGCCGCAGGCGGAGCCGGCGCTTTCGAGGCGGAATCCGCTGATCTGGCGCGCAAGGAGCAGGAATGACGTTGGATCCGTTCATGTTGGCCCAGGCGGCGTCTCAGCCGGAGGCCGAGAGCGCGGCCCCGGTCTCCCCGATGGAGAGCTTCCTCCGAATGTGGCTGCCGCTGATCCTGATGGTGGTGGTGTTCTACTGGTTGATCTTCCGCGGCCAGAAGAAGGAGCGCGACCGCCACAGCGAGATGCTCAAGGCGATGAAGCGCAACGACCGGGTGCAGACCATCGGCGGCATCTACGGCACGGTTGTCGAGGTGCGCGATAGCGAAGTGATTCTCAAGGTGGATGAAACGAACAACGTCAAGATGCGGTTCAACCGCGGTGCGATCAAGGAAGTTCTCAGCGAAGTGCCAACGCCGGACGCGAAGAAGTAGTCTCGTGACGTGCCGGGCCGACGGCAGCGCGCCGGAGGTGATCGCTTTTGAGCTCGCTGGCTCGATACCTGCGGCCGGAAGTGATCGAGCAGGTCGCCCGGCTTGACCTGCGGGCCCGCTTCATCGTCGAGGGCTTTCTGGCCGGCCTGCATCGCTCGCCGTTCCAGGGCTTCAGCAGCGAGTTCCGCGAGCATCGCCGGTATTCTCCCGGCGACGATCCGCGCACGATCGACTGGAACGTGTTCGCGCGTACCGATCGACTGATGGTGCGCCGCCACGCGGCGGAGACTCACCTATCGTGTCACCTGCTGATTGACGCGTCGGCGAGCATGGGGCCCGTCGGTGTGCACGCGCCGCTGGCGATGGAGCCGCCGCCCACAACCAAGCTGGCGTACGCGATCGATCTGGCGGCGGCGCTGGGCTATCTCGTCACGCGGCGCCAGGACGCGGTCGGCCTGGGCGTGTTGCGCGCGGGGCTGGAGTCCATGCTCCCGCCGCGGGCGCGCCGCTCCGACTACCTGCACCTGCTGGCCACGCTGGCGGCGATTCAGCCGGCCGGCGGCGGAAATCTCTGCGACGGGATTACCGCGGCGCTGCGCCGCATCTCGCACCGCGGGGTGATCGTGCTGCTCAGCGACCTGCTGACGGAGCCGGGCGGGTTGCTGCGCTTGCTGCACCAGATCTGCGCGCGCGGCCACGACCTGATCGTGCTGCACATTCTCGATGCCGCCGAAGTCCGCTTCGATTATTCCGGTCCGCTGCGGTTGGAAGACCCCGAAAGCGAAGGCCGCGCCGAGACGGATGCGGAGCTGGCCGCGCAGGCGTATCGCTTAGCGGTGCAGGAGTGGCGATCCGAGCTCTCCGGCGGCCTGGCGCGGATGCGGGCCGACTACGTTCCGCTGGACACGGCGCAGGCGTTCGACAAGGCGCTGGTCGGCTTTCTGACGCGCCGCGCACGGCGCCGCTGATCGCTGGCCGCGGTCGTGCGCAGCGACGCTCCCGCATTCTCGGGGAGCGAACAACGGTCCGACGTGGCGATAACGTCGCCGCAGAACGATTCAGGCCGGGCATTCGGCTGCTGCGAGAGGCGCTTTGTCTTTCTGACGATGAATCACGCATAGCCGCCGCGCCGCAGCGGCCACCAGAGCTGGTTCGAGTCTGGATTCATGACACCGCTGCGCCCCCAACGCGCCGATCGGCAAGCGCCCCCATCGCTTGCGCTCGCCTTGGATACCGGCCTCGTCCTGGTCGCAGTCCTTGTGGCGCAAGCGAGTTTGACGGTTCTGCTTCCGTTGCTGAAGCTGGACAACCATGGACGGTTTGCGGGCATCCTCAGCTCCGGGTTGCTGGCGCTCCTGATCAGTCCGTTGCTGCTCTGGCGGACGGCCGCGGTCCGCCGCCGGGCGCTGGAGTCCGCGCAAGGAGCCGCCGGGAAGCCCGGCGAGGCCGTGGTGCAGGTACACGCGCAGCGCCGTGATCGCCTGCGCGCGATGTACGAAGCGGTCTTTCTTGCCGCCGCGCTGCTGTCGGTGGCAGGGATTGGCCTTCTGGGTGTTTGGCGCTCTTCAACGAACGCAATCCGCGAGGAGTTCCGGTCCGGATTGCAGCGTTTGGCGCGGGGTGCGGCCACCGTCGTTGACCTCGGCTTGCACGAGCAATTGCGAAGCCCTGAACAGCTTGATTCCCCCTTGTATCAGCGCGCGGTCGCACCGTTGCGCCGATTTCGAGAAGCGCTGCCGGAAGTGCGCTACCTCTATACGGCGGTTCGCGACGGCGACCAGGTTCGCTTCGTGCTCGACGCGGCCGACCCGGGCGACAACGACGGGGACGGGATCGAGGATCGCTCAGGAGTCTGGGAGGTCTACGACGATTTTGAGGAAAGCCTGACCACAGCGATGGGAGAGCAGGACAGGCCCGGCGAGCCGACCGCCAGCGCCGAGCCGCATACCGATCGCTGGGGGACGTTCCTGAGCGGCTACGCCCCGCTGGTCGATGCGCGGGGCCGGCGGTGCGGGGTGGTCGGCGTGGATATCGACGCGCGCAACTACCTGGCGCTGCTCGCCGAGGCCGGCAATCGCAGCCGCATGGGCGTGATCCCGGCCGTGGGGCTCGCCGTGGTCCTCGGCATCGTGGTGTTCCTCGTCCGGGTGCGCGCCCTGGTCGCCGAGCGATGCACCGCCGAGGCGCGGTTCTCAGCGGAGGTGGCTCTCCGCAATCTCGAGTCGTACCGAGCCATCATCGACAAGCACGCGATCGTGTCGGAAACGGATGTTCACGGGAACATCACGCGCGTCAACGACCAGTTCTGCGAGATCAGCGAGTACTCGCGCGCGGAGGTGATCGGGCGAACTCACCGACTGATCAACTCGGGGCGCCATCCCGCCTCCATGTGGAAGGAGATGTGGAGCGCGATCTCCAGCGGCGGGAGCTGGCGCGGCGAAATCTGCAACCGCGCGCGCAGCGGCGCCCTGTACTGGGTGAATGCCACCCTGGCGCCGATGTTCGATGCTTCCGGGCGGATTCGCGGGTATTTCTCCGTCCGTACCGATATCACACCGATCAAGCTAGCGCAGGAACGGCTGGCCGAGGCGCTCGCGGCTGCCCGCAGCGCTACCGTGGCCAAGAGCGAGTTTCTCGCCAACATGAGCCACGAGATTCGTACCCCGATGACCGCGATCATGGGCTTTGCCGAGCTGCTCGGAGACCACGACGTCCAGAGCGACCCGCGCCAGCGGCTTGAATACATCACGACGATCAAGCGCAACGGCGAACACCTGCTGACGATCATCAATGACATTCTCGACCTCTCGAAGATCGAGGCGGGCAAGATGACGGTCGAGCAGCTCGAGACGCGCCCCGATCAGCTCGTCGCCGAAGTGCTGTCTTTGATGCACCCCAAGGCCGCCGGACAGGGAATCAAGCTCGAGGCGCAATACGACTCGCCCATTCCCGCGACCATTCGCTCCGACCCGGTGCGGCTGCGCCAGATCCTGATCAACCTGGTCGGCAACGCGATCAAGTTCACCCAGGTGGGCGGCGTGACCATCCGCGTCTCGCTGCAATCGTCGCCCGCGCGCGAGCCCGAGCTGCGCCTTCAGATTGTCGACACCGGAGTGGGGATGACCTCCGAGCAGCTCCAGCGGCTGTTCCAGCCCTTCGAGCAGGCGGATGCGAGCACAACCCGGCGGTTCGGCGGAACGGGGCTTGGCTTGCAGATCAGCAAGCGCTTCGCCGAGATGCTGGGCGGCTCGATCAGCGCCGTGAGCGAGGTTGGCGTGGGTAGCGTCTTCACGCTCGCGGTGGCCACCGGGCCGCTTGCGGGCGTTCCCATGGTCGCGCCCGGAATCGGCCCCGACGTCGCAGGAGACCGCTCACAGGAGGCCGAACCCTCGTCGGGCGAGCCACCGCTCAAGGGTCTGCGCATCCTCCTGGCCGAAGACGGACCGGACAACCAACGGCTGATCGCTTTCCAGCTCCGCAACGCCGGCGCGGTGGTTTACGTCGCTGGCTACGGTCGGCTGGCCGTTGAGGCCCTTACCCGTGACGGAACCGTCGATGCGCCGCTCGTACACCCGCTGCCCGTGGATTTGATTCTGACCGACATGCAGATGCCGGAAATGGACGGGTACTCCGCCACCCGCCTGTTGAGGTCCAAGGGCTGCGACCTGCCGATCCTGGCTCTGACCGCCCATGCGATGCGTGGCGATGCGGACAAATGCCTCGCGGCAGGATGCGATGACTACGCGACCAAGCCGATCAACCGCAGGGTGCTGTTGCGGATGTGCCGCGAGTGGGGGCTCGGCGTCCGCCAGCGCAACGCGCCGGCTGGGTGCCAACCTGCGTAACGCGCGCGCTGGCCGATCCTAAGCACGATCGCGCGGATCGGCCCGCCCCGCGCATGCGCGCCCGCGTGCTTCGAAGCTGCCTGCGATACACTCCAGCGCCATGACCGATGCCGGCGCCGCTCCCGTGCTCGTTTCGCTGACGGACATCCAGGGTCTGAGCTGGCCGCACCTGTTCGGCAATGCGCACCCGGTCGAGCTTGAGATCGGCGTGGGCAAGGGCACGTTTCTGCTGCGCCGGGCGCGGCAATACCCCGAGCGGAACTTCTTCGGAATCGAGTGGGCCAACAAGATCTGTGCGTACGCCGCCGACCGCATGCGCCGCGGGGGGCTCGCCAACGTGCGGCTGTTGCGCACCGACGCGCAGCACTTCATCCGCGTGCTTTGTCCGCGCGGCTCGTTGACCGCTCTGCATGTGTATCACCCCGACCCGTGGCCGAAGAAGCGCCACCACAAGCGCCGGCTGTTTCAGCCGTTGTTCGTGAACGCGGCGGTCGAGTGCCTCGCGCCCGGGGCGCGCTGCTCGGTGCAGACGGATCACGCCGGGTATTTCGAGGTGATTCGCGGGATGCTGCTGGCGCATCCGCAGCTTGAACGGGTGGAGTTCGACGATCCGGGGTTCGGCGTGACCGCCGAGACGATCGCGACGAATTTCGAGGTGAAGTACCGGCGTGAAGGTCGCGCGATCTACCAGCTTGCGGTGCGCCGGCGGGCGGAAGCGCCCGTAGCGGGTCCGTGAGAGGCGGGGCGCGGGGCGCCGCAGGGCGCGGGAGGGTTCGAGGGGCCGAGGGAACAGCGGTGAACGATCCGAACTGCGCGCGGTGCAGCCCCAGGAGCCGCTGGACGGCCGACCTCGCCGCCTGGCCCGCGGCGCTTTACCATTCACGCGCGCACTGGCCGGCGGACGCGTCGAGCCTGCTGTCCGGCCGAATGAGCCGTCCCGGTCGCGTGCGAGCTGGAGCCTGATCATGTCGAGATTGAGTTCGCCCCGCTGCGTTGTCGCGTTTCTGGCCGTTTCGCTGGCCGCCTTCGCCTGGGCCGGCGAGCCCGGGCTCAGCCCGGCCGAGAAGACCGCGGGATGGAAGATGCTGTTCGACGGCAAATCGACCGCGGCGTGGCGCGGCTACAAGCAGGCCGCGTTTCCAGCGCAGGGCTGGGTCGTCGAGGACGGCGCGCTGAAGTGCGAGGGCGGCAAGGGCGGCGACCTCGTCGCCACCGAACAGTACATGGACTTCGAGCTCGAACTTGAGTGGAAGGCCGCGCCCGGCGCGAACAGCGGCATCATGTACCGCGTGGCGGAGATTCACGACGCCCCCTGGCAGACCGGCCCCGAGTTCCAGATTCTCGACGACGCGGGCGCCGGGCTCGAACCGACGCACCCGCACTCCGCCGGCGGCATGTTCGACATCTACCCGCCCGTGCCCGGCAAGCAGCTCAAGCCCGCCGGCGAATACAACCACGCCCGCATCCGCGTGCAGAACAACGTGCTGCAACACTGGCTCAACGGCGTGAAGGTGGTCGAGTGCCGGCTGGACACGCCCGAGTGGAAGCAGAAGATCGCCGCCAGCAAGTTCGCCGGCTACGAGGGCTTCGGCCTGCAGCCCAAGGGGTACATCGCGCTTCAGGATCACGGCGACGCGATCTGGTTCCGCAACGTCCGCATTCGCGATCTCTCGGCCCCCATGCCCGGCGAGGTCAAGCTCTTCAACGGCAAGGACCTGGCCGGCTGGACCCCCGTTCTGAACGACAACGGCAAGCCGGAGAACGTCTGGCACGTCGAGGACGGCGTGCTGATCTGCCTGGGCAATCCGGTCGGCTACATCCGCACCGACAAGGACTTCACGAACTTCGTGCTGAAGCTCGAGTGGCGCTTCAACCCGGTGACGAAGAAGGCCGGCAACAGCGGCGTGCTCTGCCGCGTGCAGGCGCCGGACAAGGTCTGGCCGCGCTCGGTCGAGGCCCAGCTCCAGAGCGAGAACGCCGGCGACTTCTGGAACATCGACGAGTTTCCGATGAAGACCGCGCCCGAGCGGCTGAACGGCCGCAACACGAAGAAGACGCACATGGCCGAGCGGCCGGTGGGCGAGTGGAACGAGTACGAGATCCTCTTCGACGGGCCGAGGGTGACGCTGAAGGTCAACGGCGAGGTGCTGAACGAGGCCTGGGACGTGGCCGAGCTTCCCGGCAAGATCGCGCTGCAAAGCGAAGGGGCGGAGATTCACTTCCGCAACGTGCGGCTGGCGGAGATCAAGGAGTAGCCGCGCCGCGCTGGATTCAATCCCGAAGCGAGAAACCGCCCTGCCCCTCCTTGCCCGCAGGGAAGCGGGGCAGGGGCGCATCGCGGGAAACAGCGCCTACCGACTGGCTTGCCAGCGGCGAATCGCCCGGCGAATACGGCGACATTCCCTCAGTTCGAGGCACGCCAGCGTGGCGTAGAGCACCGCAACGAGCGGGAGTCCGTGGAAGGTATAGGCACAGGCGATCAGGGCGTAGCAGATTGACTTGAACACGGGCAACCTCCGAGCAGGTTTTCAGCCATCGCCTGCCGGGACCGACCGGCGGTCAAAGGCTTCGCCTTCGGTGTTGCGCATCGCGTGTGCGCGGCGCACATTCGTGCAAGTCATTGTGGTCAGTGTGGTTAGTCAAGCTCCCAGTGGATGACGTCCGGACCTGGCGCATAGCGAAAACCGTCCGTGACGATTGATGTCTGGAGGTGGTGCGCCAACCGCGGCAGCCCGGAGTCGCCCTGGATCATCTTCAGAGCCCGAAGGATGCTCGTTCGGATGCGGTGCACCGCCCGCTGATAGTCACCTGGGAACGCCGCACCGTGCCTGGCGAGAGCGGATTGCTCGTCGATCAGGTCCAGATCCTCCTGCAGTTCGAGGGCCCGCTCTGCGTCATCGGCGGCACGGGCGCTCTCGATCTGTGCCCGCAGCGTGTCCTGCACCTGCTGGTAGTCCACGCCACGATCCGCGACGAGTTGCCGCGACGGGTTCATCGTGCCGCGCAGCTCCGTGCCGCCACCGTCCAGCTCGAGCGGCGTGTGCGGCCTGTCAGGATGACGGAGTAACTGGTGGATGTATTGGATGCCGGCGTGATTGGGGAGGAATCCCATCTCGTCGCCAAACCGGACCTCAAACTGCCCCCCCTGCGGCCGGAAGACGTAATTCGGGACAGATGCCGGGCTCGCGGCGCCGCGCGGCCTCTGGCGGGGCGCCTGCGTTTGCAGCAGCCGCAGCGCGCCGACGGGATCCGCGACGAGTCGGCGGAACTCGTCGATTGCCGCAGAATCCTGCATGGTCTGCTGCTCCACCCGCCCCAGCACTACCGGAAGGAATGGATGTACCTCGCCCCGCAGTCGCGCGTGCGCGCGGATCGCCCGCAGCGCTCGACCTCGATCCGTCGGCGCGAGCTCGTAAAGCGCCGTGCACGCGGAAGTGATGGTCGAGGGGTAGATATCGGGGTCAGCCAGCATTCGCAAGGTGAGATCCAGATCTTCGTCGTGCGGGGTTGCGCCGCCGTGAAACCCTCTCAGGATCGCACGACCCACTTCACCGCGAACACCAGCATCGGTATCCCGCCGGCGACCGTCCGCGCGAGAGTATAGAGGGTCGATCAGGAAGGCGATCAGATCGTGCGAGAATCGATCCCACCGGGCCAGTCCCTGAATAGCGCGCGTGCGGCTCTTCTGGTCGGTGTCGTGGCGGGCAACACGATCGAGGAAGCGCACGTTCTCGTCGCGCGGCGCCGCGCCGGCGAAGAAGTCCACTACCTTGCCTCTGAACCAGCGGAACGCACCGCGCCGCTCGAACGGAATGCCGTGCGTGCTGCCCAGCCGCTCGTAGAGGGCGGCGGCCCACGGGTGAGGATCGGCATTCAGTCTGCTGAGGGCGTCGACGGCGCTGTTACGCGCTTCGACCGGGGCCGCGTCGTCGTTCGCGCAATCCACCAGCGCTTGCACGACGTCCGTCGCCCCGATGCCGATGATCCCCAGCGCGTTCGCGGACGATCCTCGAACGTGGGGTTGCTCGTCGGTTTGAAGGGACCTGATCAGGGCTCGGATGGCGTCCTGGTCTCCCACGCCGATCAAGGCCAGCGCGTGCGCCGCTGATCCGCGACACTTCGAGTCCGCGTCCTCGCCAAGCGCCTGAATGAGGGTCTGAATGGCATCTCGATGACCGACGCCGATCAGTCCCAGCGCGTCGGCTGCCGACCCACGGCAACCCCGATCAGAATCCTCCCGCACCGCCACGATCAGCGCGTCGATCGCATCTTTGTCGCCGACCCCGATCAACCCGAGCGCGTTGGCCGCCGAGCCGCGCACGTCGGATGCCTCGTCGCTTCGCAGCGCTGCCACCAGAGCTTGGACTGCCTCCGGGTCTCGTACGCCGACAAGCCCCAGTGCATGGCCGGCGGTACCTCGAACGGCGGCTGAAGGGTCGGAGCCCAGGCGCGCCACCAGGGCCTGGATCGCCTCGGGCTTACTCACGCCGAGCAACCCGAGGGCATAGGCAGCGGAAAACCGAGCATCCGGGGTCTCGTCGCTGCGCAGGGCGGTGGCAAGAGCCGCAACACCCTTGTCGCCGGCGCCAATCAAGCCAAGTGCCCGAGCGGCGGAACCCCGTACCTCCGGTGCGGCGTCATTGGCGAGCGTATAGATAAGCAGTTCGGCGGCGCCGCCATCACCACCCCCGACCAAGCCGAGCGCTGTCGCGGCTGACCCTCGAACATTGGCTGCCGGATCCCCTTTGAGTGAGGAGGAAAGCGCCGCGACGGTGTCTGCATCTCCGCGGCCCGCCGATCCCAAGGCACTTCCCGCAGCGACGCGGACGATCGACACCGCGTCAAACCGGAGCGCGGCGGTCAGATCCTTGAGGACGTCTTCATCGCCGGCGCCGATCAGACCGAGCGCCCTGGCGGCCGACTCACGCACCCCGGCGCGAGGGTCGTACTTGAGCGAGTTGCGGAGTGCCTCGACGGCCTCCACGTCATCGATTCCAACCAGGCCTAGTGAGTGTGCGGCCGAAATGCGAATGATGTGGTCCGCGTCGGACTGAAGGCGCTGAACGAGTGCCGGAATGGCCCGCGCGAGCCCCGGAATCGCGAGCTGTCGGACCGCGGTTCGCCGGACGGACGCGTCGCCGCTCGCACACTCCGTGATGTAAAGTCCGATCCGCGTCCTGTCCGCGCGTAATGGTCGACCAGACGCCGGGCCACCGCTGTCGCGGGCCGACGGCTGGCCGAAGTTCTTGGCGCGGTGAAGCGTCTGATGGCTGCGTGCATTCAGCCGCCCGGTGCGCAGCAGCCGCATGTATTTCATCAGCAGGTCCCGATCGCCGCCGGAGATGTCGTCCAGAACCCCGTACCGGCTTGCATCCACGGAAGCGTCCCGGCCCAGGCGGCTAAGGGCTGTGGCCGTGCGATCGCGCACCTCCCGCCGCATGATCAGGCCCCGCCCGGCGCCGCGCCACAAGGCGCGCCGCGTGTGCTCGCACAAGACGCCCTGGTTCGCGACCGCCATGTCCACCAGCAAATCGTGGCGCGAGCGACTCTGAAGCCACTCGGAAGCGTGCAGCGCGGCGGAGTCGGGGTCCGGCTGCAGCCCGACCCAGTCGCCGGCGAGCTGCTCGGCCACGCCAAGGGCGGCCGCAAAGGGAGGTAACTCGCGCGCGCGGAACGGAATCGCCAGTCCCCCGTCGATCAGCGAATCATGCTGCAGCGTGAAGCCGCCGTCCGGGTGGCGAACGGTCAGGTGCGTGTCGAAGAACGCATCTACCATGGACGCTACGTCAGGCGAATCCCAGACCTGGCCAAGCAGGTCCTCGACCTGCGCGACGCGCGGCTGCGCATCGGCGAGCGTGACCAGGCTGGCCGCGCACAGAACCGCGTCATGGTTCAGGCCGGAGCTGGCCAGGCCGCGTTCTCTCGCCGCGAGCCGGTGCTCCGCCAGCGCTTCGGATGCGGGGATGCGCAAGAGCTCGATTCGGCAGCGCGGCGGTTGGGTTTCCGGATGGTGGCCCTTCTGCTGCACATAATCGCAGAGCAGTCTGAGCAGGTACGGGTTGTTGGCGCTGCCACTCATCCCGAGGCCGACGATTTCATCAGTCGTTCGGTTGGGATCGAGACCTCGACCCGCGATGTACTCCCGAGTTTCCTCGAGATTGAAGGGCGCAAGCTCGACGTGTTCGGTCCGATGGAAGTACCTCGGCGCAAAATCTGGATCGGGCTCTAGTCGCGAGGTCACAAGCACCGGTAGCTCGGATGGGCTGTAGACCAGCTCGTCCAGGACGTGGCGCAGGCCGCGCGGGTCCGACTCGAGCCTAAGGCGGCGCTGAATCTCGTTGAGGGCGTCAATGACGATGACGGCCCGACGGCGCTCGACACGGGCCTTCCACAGGGGCTCGTCTACTCCGCCGGGTCGAAGCTGCTTGGCCAGATCCAGCGGCGCCAGGCTTGTTGATCGCAGCTTGCGGAGGCTGGCAAGTTCGACGATTACGGGGGCGACGACGTCCGAACGGCCTTGCCGGTCCTTTCTCAGCAGCCATGAGCGCAGCGCGTGACGGACAAACGTGGTCTTTCCGCAGCCGCCGGGGCCCTGTACCCACGTCGTGCGTTCGCCGCCACCGGCGATTCGCTCCAGAAGCCGGTCGAAGGAGAGCTGCAGGTCTTCGCCTCTACCGGCGACGGCCACCCGGAATCGCGGAGCGACGAAGTGCGGCTCTGGCTCGATTCGCGCGAGGAACTCGTCCCACCCCGGCATCCGCGGCTCCAAGAGACGGAGGACAGCTCCATTCTAGATGGACGCGCGGGTTTCGTTGCCCGCAGCCCAATCGGGCACGTGGAAGCGCCGCCGCGCGGCCCAATCGAACGCAACTTGGGCGCGTCGGCCCCAGCCGGTCGCTTTCCAGCTCGACGAGGTTTTGCGCCAGCCGGCCTTCTGCCGCTCGGAACCCGACAATCCGCCGCACGACGCCGTCGCCGAGCGCCTGGCAGTCGGCGACTTCGATGAGCATCCATCGTTGCAGTTGAAAGGACATGGGAATGAGCCTGATTACGGCGGTGGCAGCGACCGACGCGATCAGCCGCTTGAGATGTTTCGAGAGTCTCGCGGCCATGGCAAAGCCCGATCGGTCTACACCTCGATGACGTCACTTGTGGCATCCGCTGTTCTCCGCCGAGGGCGCGCGTCGTCGCAGCGCTTCCTGGCGAGCCCCAGGGCGACGGAGCATGCGACTGCGGCGATCCCCAAGACGACGCTCGGCAGGTAATTGGGCCCGCTCATGTGCTCATGCTCGTTGTTGCCATCGTGGGTGAAGTACGCCGGACCCGCGGGAAGCATCGCCACGGCAAACGAGCCGCGCGGCGCCCAGGGCTTGCCGCAAACGAAGCAGCCGCCATCCACGTAGAGCTCTTCGCCGGCCCAGTTGCGTATGGACCATTCCGGCGCGGGGTCTTGCAGGTGCCCAAGATAGGCGAGCGTTCCCTGCACCCAGCAGGAGACGGAGCCGACGTCTTCGGGCAGTTGGATCGGCGCAGGAGGTGCGATCTGGCGTATCGGCATCAGAAGGTGGGGGCTGGTACCAAAGCCAGAAGCGAACAGGATCATCGGGCGCGGTGCGACCAGCAGCAACAGCATCCAGGCGAGTATTGGCGACGCGATCCACCCCCACGAGAGCACGCGTCGAATCACGCCAGTGCGTGTGCCCTTCCTGAATCGCCGAGGTCCCACGTGTTTGCTCGACGTGCGCCACCATTCATTCAGTGCATCGCGAAGTCAGATGGCGGCACGGCCGAAATCGCTGCATCAGGAGAACAATGGGGGACGGGCCCGGCTTGATCGCCGCCCGTCCCCCTTGTGGTCTTTCGGCCTACGCGGTACTCCGCCGCGGCCGTTCGCTTGTGCGATGCCAACCGTTAGTCCGTTTGCGGCCGGTCCGCGCGTGTGAACCGCCGCTGCTCTTCCGGCGTGGGTGCCGCTACGGCTTCTTGTGCGCCTCCCAGGCCTTCTTGTTGGCCGCGACGACCTCATCGACCTTCTTCAGCGTCGCCGCCGTGTCCTTTTTGGCGGCGGCCGGGCAGTTGGGGCAGCAGAAGTAGACCATGCGCCCGTCGAGCTTGTCGCTGGCGGTCGGGTCGATCTCCTTGCCGCTGACCGGGCACGTCGTCTGGAAGGTAAAGCACTCATCCATCTTCGAGGCGTACTTCGAGCTGTCCTTCTCCCAGGTCTTCTTGGCCTCTTCGCTGGCGAAGAAGATCTCGAAGTCCGGCGTCGAGACATATTGCTCGTGCTTCACCGGCTCGCCGGTGACCGGACAGACGGTCTGCACCCGCATCGGCTTGAGCGCCTCCCACTGGGCCTTGACGGCGGCGGCGTACTTGTCGGGGTCCTCCTTGAAGGGCTTGATGCAGTCGTCGCAGCAGAAGTAGACGCGCTTACCGCGGTAGACCGTGAAGGACTTCATGTCCGCGGGCTCATCCGTGACCGCGCAGGTGAGCTTCGCGTGCTCGC
This sequence comes from uncultured Planctomycetales bacterium, assembly GCA_964465125.1. Classification (GTDB taxonomy): domain Bacteria; phylum Planctomycetota; class Phycisphaerae; order UBA1845; family Fen-1342; genus CAYOHG01. The sequence continues at coordinate 29,518 of CAYXIO010000043.1, forward strand.
CCTCGGCCTTGGGCTGTTTATGCTCCGCGGCCGGCTTGGCGGGCTTGTCCTGCTTGGGGTCTTCGGCGCTGGCCCAGCTTGTCGCCAGGGTCAGGGCCAGGCTCACGATCACGAACCGTCGCACAGTGCTCGAAAACATCGGGTCGTCCTCCCAGGTAAAAAGGGGATGGTTGCGGCGCCTGACTACAGGTACCTTTCCGCCGCCTTGCACAGTTCCTTCACGTGTTCGATGCTCGTGCTCATCATCTCGCGTTCCTTGGCGTCGAGCTCGACCTCGATGACCTTCTCGACGCCGCGGGTGCCCAGCACGCAAGGCACGCCGACGAAATACCCGCCGATGCCGTATTCTTTCTCGCAGAAGGCGGCGCAGGGCAGGACGCGGCGCTTGTCGCGCAGGATCGATTCGACCATGGCGATGGTGGCACTGCTGGGTGCATAGTAGGCGCTGCCGGTCTTGAGCAGGCTGACGATCTCGGCGCCGCCGTTGCGGGCGCGCTTGACGATTTCGTCGAGCTTGCCGGCGGAAATGAGCTGGGTGACGGGCACGCCGCCGACGCTGGTGTAGCGCGGCAGGGGGACCATGTCGTCGCCGTGGCCGCCGAGCAGCAGAGCGCTGACGTCCTCGACGCTACAGCCGATCTCCGTGGCGATGAAGGAGCGGTAGCGGGCGACGTCGAGCACGCCGGCCTGGCCGATGACGCGCTGCGTCGGGAACCCGGAGACCTTCCAGGTGGTGTAGACCATCGCGTCGAGCGGGTTCGACACGACCACCAGGATCGCGTTCGGGCTGCTGGCGGCGACCTTGCGGGTCACGTCCGCCACGATCTTGACGTTGGTGGCCAGCAGGTCGTCGCGGCTCATGCCCGGTTTGCGGGCGATGCCTGAGGTGATGATGACCACGTCGCTGTCGCGGGTCTCTTCGTAGCTGTTGCTGCCGATGATGCGGCTGTCGAAGCCCTCGACGGGGCTGGATTCGTAGAGGTCGAGGGCCTTGCCCTGCGGCATGCCTTCGATGATGTCCACCAGGACGATGTCACCCAGCTCCTTGCTGGCTGCCCAGTGGGCACAGGTCGCGCCGACGTTCCCGGCGCCGATGATCGTGATCTTCGCGCGTTTCATGCCAGTCTCCACGCCAGGCTGAGGCGTCGAATCACGTAGCTGCCACAACGCCAGAAGCCTGACATACCCGGTGCCAATACTTGGTAGTTTACCCGCGTACCGGCTTCGCGGCAGGTCGCGGGCCGGAAGGCGCGCCCGGTCGGGCATCCTTCCGGCGGGTCGATCCCTCGCGCGCTGCCACCCGGGCGGCGCGGCGCGCAAGTGCACGCAACCTCTGGCGCCGACAGCACTTTTGAGAGTTGCGTGCGCGCTCGCGCGAGAGGCGCCGCGATCGTCGCCTTGGCCAAAGGAGTCCCTGCGCGGCCGAGCGCCGCGACCGAGAAATCGAGTCCCCGGCCGCGTTGCGGCGGCTCCCGACGCCTGTGTCCGTGGTCGCTCACGATCCGTTGTCCGCGGTCCTTGGCGCATGCAGCGTAGCGCGGCGGCGTTGCGCCAAGCAGAACCGCGCCACGCCCGTATAATCGCCGTTTTGAACTTGCCTGCGGCAGCGGGTGGCATGAGCGCGAAGACGACCCATCGAAAGCCCCGCCGAAGCTCCGGCGACGTGGAGACCCGCACGACCGGCCCAGGCTCGCGCCGATCGACGGCGAAGCGCGCGACCGCGCCCGTTGAAGCACAACCCGAGCCGACCGGGCCCGCGCTTCCGGGCGAGCTGCCTTGGCTGGTGGTGCGCGGAGCGCGGCACAACAACCTGAAGAGCATTGACGTCGCGATTCCGCTCGGCCGCTTCGTCTGCGTCACGGGTGTCAGCGGGTCGGGCAAAAGCTCGCTGGTCAATGACATTCTGCACGAGGCGCTGGCCCGCGACCTGAACGGCGCGCAAAGCACGCCCGGCGCCCACGACGAGATTGTGGTTGAGGGCGGGTCGGCACCGGGCGGCCCGGTTGCCTCCGAGCGCACCGCGAGCGTGGACGCGCGCCGCTCGCCGCGCCGCGCGGCCATTGCCTGCAAGGCCCTCGCCGATCATCTCGACAAGGTGATCGCGATCGACCAGACGCCCATCGGCCGCACGCCGCGCAGCAACCCGGCGACCTACATCAAGGTCTTCGACGAGATTCGCGATCTCTTCACGCGTCTGCCGGACGCGAAGCTGCGCGGCTACAAGCCCGGGCGGTTCAGCTTCAACGTGTCGGCGGGCGCCAAGGGCGGCGGCCGCTGCGAGGCGTGCGAGGGCAACGGCGCCAATCGCGTCGAGATGGACTTCCTCGCCGACGTCTGGGTCGCCTGCCCGATCTGCGAGGGCCGGCGCTTCAGCCGCGAAACGCTGCAAATCCGCTTCGGCGAGCACAAGCGGTCCGGCGGCTACTCGATCGCCGACGTGCTCGAGATGGACGTTCAGCAGGCGCTCGAGGTCTTCGAGAATCAGCCGCGCATCCGCGGCATGCTCCAGACGCTGCACGACGTCGGGCTCGACTACATCAAGCTCGGTCAGGCGAGTCCGACGCTGTCGGGCGGAGAAGCGCAGCGCGTGAAGCTTGCCCGCGAGCTGGTGAAGAAAGCCACCGGCCGCACGCTGTATGTGCTCGACGAGCCGACCACGGGGCTGCACTTCGAGGACATTCGCAAGCTGCTCGCGGTCCTGCACGGCTTCGTCGACGCCGGCAACACCGTGATCGTGATCGAGCACAACCTGGACGTGATCAAGACGGCCGACTGGATCATCGACATGGGTCCGGAAGGCGGCGAGCAAGGCGGCCGGGTGGTCGCGGAGGGGACCCCCGAAGACGTTGCACAGGTCGGCGCGTCGTATACGGGACAGGCGCTGCGCGAGGTGCTGGCTCAGTCGCTGATCGACCGCGACGGAACCGACGCGCTGCGCGCGCGTCGCGGCGGCGGGTCCGATGCGAAAACGACGACCGCTTCCGCCACGCCGCTGCCGAGCTCCGACTTCATCACCGTCCGCGGGGCGCGCCAGCATAATCTCAAGGACGTTTCGGTCTCGCTGCCGCGCGATCGCATGACGGTGTGCAGCGGCGTCTCGGGCTCCGGCAAGACCAGCTTCGCGATCGACACGGTCTTCACGGAGGGCTACCGGCGCTACGTCGAGTCGCTTTCGGCCTACGCGCGTCAGTTTCTGGGCCAGATGGCCAAGCCCGACGTCGAGCACGTCGAGGGACTCTCGCCGGCGATCTGCATCGAGCAGAAATCCGCCGGCAAGAGCCCGCGCTCGACGGTGGGGACCGTCACCGAGATCTACGACTACATGCGCGTGCTGTGGTGTCGCGTTGGCACGCCCTGTTGCCACCGTTGCGATCGACCGATCGGGACGCAAACGGCCGACGAGATCGTCGAGCGCATCCTGCGGTTGGGCGACCCCAACGGACGATCCGGACCGGACGGCGCCGCGCCGAACGCCGCCGGCGGCGCGCCGCTTTCGATGGTGCCGATCATCCTCCTGGCGCCGGTGGCGCTGGGCGACGGCGAGACGTACACGAGCCTGTTCAACCGGCTGCGCTCGTCGGGCTATACGCGCGTGAGAATCAACGGGCAGATCGCCAAAACCGCCGAAGCGACTACGCTCGACGCGCGCCGGCGTCATCGTGTCGAGGTCGTCGTCGATCGAACGATCGTCAAGCGCAGCGCGGAGGGCGTGCCCAAGGCCGTTCGAAGCCGGATCACCGAGAGCGTCGAGCATGCCCTGGCGCTGGGCAACGGGGTGATGACGCTGGTGATCGAGGACCAGCATGCGGCGGATACGGACGGACCCAGCGCCGCCGCTTCGCCGGAAACGACCGATGCGCCGCCGCAGCACGGCGCCGCGCCGCGCGAGATGCTTTTTTCGCAGAAGCTGGCCTGCCTGAACTGCGGCACGAGCTACGAAGAGCTGTCGCCGCACCACTTCAGCTTCAATCACCAGATGGGCTGGTGCGAGACCTGCGAGGGGCTGGGGGTACAGCGCGGCGCGCCGGCGGCGGAGATCATCCGGCACCCGCAACGGTCGCTGTTGGATGGTGCGATCGCCGGCTGGGGACGAATCGACCCGCGCACGCCGTTCGGGCGCGTCTTGACGGCGCTGTGCGCGCGGCTGGGCGTGGACGCGAGTGCGCCGCTCTCGGAATGGAGCACGGCTCAGCGGCAGGCGCTGATGTTCGGGACGAGCGGCGAGTGGCTTTCACCGGTGGACGGCGCGGGCGGCGCGCGGAATCGCGCGCCAGGCGGGTCCGCCGCGCGCTCGGCGCGGTCGAGCGAGTCGTCGGAGCCGTCTTTTCGGTTTCACTGGCGCGGGTTCTTCCCGGCGATGGACGCCGCCACGCGCAACAGTTGGATGCTGCGGCACCGGCTGCACAACGTCGTGACGGACATCCCGTGCACGACGTGCCGCGGCGGGCGGCTGCGTCCGGATGCGGCCGCGGTTCGCCTGGGCGGATCGGGCGGCTCCAGGGGACGCACGCTGGTGGACGTGTGCCACCTGCCGCTGCGCGAGTCGCTGGCGTTCCTCGAGAAGCTGCCGTTGGACCGCGCGCAGCGCAAGGTGGCCGGCGAGCTGCTGCTGGAAATCCGCAACCGGCTCCAGTTTCTGATCGACGTCGGCTTGGATTACCTGCATCTGCACCGCGCGACGCCGACGCTCTCGGGCGGAGAGGCCCAGCGGATTCGCCTCGCCAGCCAGATCGGCAGCGGACTGTCGGGCGTGCTCTACGTGCTCGATGAGCCCACCATCGGGTTGCATCCGCGCGATACGCAACGGCTGATCGCGGCGCTGCTGCGGCTGCGCGACCTGGGCAACACGCTGCTGGTCGTCGAGCACGACCGCGACGTCATCCGCCAGGCCGATCACCTGCTGGATTTCGGGCCGCGGGCGGGCGCGTTCGGCGGACGGATCGTCGCGTCCGGGCCGCCGGCGGAGATGTCGAGCGCATCCGAGTCGCCGCCGCCGCAGGTTGCGGACGACGGAGCCAGCCTGACGCGGGCGTACCTCTGCGGCGCCAACGCCGTCCCGGTTCCCGCCAATCGGCGACCCGTTCAAGCGGGGACTGCGGGCGAATTGGCTGCCGGTCCTGTGCACGGCGAAGGCGCCGAGCTGCGCGGCCGGCGCT
>CAYXIO010000044.1:0-34526 GCA_964465125.1 uncultured Planctomycetales bacterium
ACGTGAGAACGCGTATGCCCGAGGTTGCTCCGCACCAGCTCGTACCCACGGGCGAAGCGACCGCGCTCCTGCCCGTGGCCGGCGGAAGCGTGCGGCCCGTCACCGTGATCGGCACCGAGGCGATCCGGGCCACGTTCGACCAGCAGACGCTTCAGCAGGCCGTCAACACGCGCCGCGCCCCCGGCGTCGTCGAGGTCGTGCTCAACCCTGATGCGCACATCGGCTTCGGCGCGCCGATCGGCTGTGTCATGGCCTCGCCCTCGCACATCTACCCGGGCCCGGTCGGGGTCGACATCAAGTGCTCGATGAGCCTGCTCCAGCTCGATCTGCCTGCCGACGCAATCGTCGATCGCCGCACGCGCCGCGCCGTCATCGACACGATCACCGAACGCACCCCGACCGGTCCGGGGCGCGGCCAGCGGCATGTGCCCAAGTCGCGCCGCGTCGCGATCGAGACCGGCCGGCAGGCGGTCGTCGAGGGCGCGTCCGCCGCCGTCTGCGAGCAGCTCGGCATCCCGCCGCACTGGGCCCAGCGCTGCGAGGACGCGTTTCACCGCGCCCACGACGGCACCGCCGACGCGCTCGCCGCCCGGCTCGACGCGCTGCTCGCGACACCCGCCTTCCGCAGGTTCGAGGAAAAGGTCGGGCAACTGGGCTCCTACGGCGGCGGCAACCACTTCGGCGAATGCGAGGTGGTTCACGTCGCGAGCGGGGCGCGCGCCGCCGACTGCGCGCGCGTCTTCGGGCTGCGCGACGGGCACGTCGCGTTCCTCTCGCACTGCGGCTCGCGCGGCTTTGGACACAACCTGGCGATGGGGCAGTTCCGCGCGCTGCAAGGCATGTTCGAGCGCTGGGGCACGCCCTTCCCCGCCGGCGACAAAGAGCTGTGCTACGCGCCGCTGGGCACTCCCGAAGCCGACGCCTACCTCGACGACATGGCGCTGGGCGCGAATTTCGCGACCGTCAACCACCTGCTGATCAACGCGCTCGTGCTCGAGGCGTTCCAGCAGGTTTTTCCGGGACTCGCCGGCGAGCTGATCTACTTCATCAGCCACAACATCGCCCGCCAGGAAGTCGTGCACAACCGCCCGATGTGGGTCATGCGCAAGGGTGCGACACGGGCGTTCCCCGCCGGCCACCGCGCACTGAAGGGCACGCCGTTCGAGCAGACCGGCCACCCGATCCTGCTGCCGGGCGATCCGCAGCGCGGCTCGGCCGTCATGGTCGCGCAGGACGGCGCCGCGCTGAGCTGCTACAGCGTCAACCACGGCGCCGGCCGCGTGCTCGGCCGCCGGCAGGCCATTCGCACGCTCGATCAGTCCGAGATCAACCGCTCGTTCGAGCAGCGCGACATTCTGACCAACTGCCGCAACTACCCGATGGATGAAGCGCCGGCGGCGTATAAGGACTTCGAGGAAGTGCTGCGCAGCGTGAAGCTCGCAGGTCTCGCCGGCGAGGTCGCGCGGCTCGAAGCGCGCTTCGTCATCAAGGACGCCAGCGAGGCGGATGACTGACGCAGGCCGAAGCGCCGCGTGCGGCCCGCTGGTCTTGCTGCACCAGCGAACCGCACACGACGTTTGCACACCCGGATCAGAGGGAGAGGAGAGAGAGTCAGTTCATGCCGAGAGCCATCCTTCGCTTCGCACCCCGGCCGCGGCGATCGGAGGATCGGGTCTGATCGCCGCGGCCGGAGCTGCTCGGGGCCGGTCGGAATCTCGGCCCCGCACCCAGCCGACTAGCGCCGCCGCCGCAGCAGGGATGCCGCCCCGCCCAGCCCCAGCAAGGCCGCGCTGGACGGTTCGGGGAGATAGCCGATGTTCACGCCGACTCCGTCGCCAGAGGTGTGATCGAAGCGGATCGTCAGCGAGGCGATGGCGTCATCGATGCGGACCAGGGCCAGTCCCGTGTTCCACCACGGGTCCTGCCCGCCCGGTCCGGTCAGCGAGTTCATCATCGTGAACGTGCCGCTGCCGGGGGTGAACAGGGTCGGCCCGACGTTCAGGCTGCCGGTGAAGTCGCCCAGGTGCGTGCCGTTCTGGAGCACCGTCGCGACGCTGATGCAGTCGGCCGGGTTCTCGCCCGGCAGCGGATCGCGCCGTCCCAGGCCTTGCACGCCCAGGATGATCTTGCCCGCCGGAATGGTGCCGGGGAACGTATACGTCACGCTCCAGGAGCTGTTGAGCACGCCGGAGAAGCCCCAGTTCGTCCTTGCCAGCGCCTCCTGGTTGGTCCAGTTGTAGGTGTCTCCGGCGTAGTTGAGCGAGCCGGTTGTGAGTTGGGGCACCGCCAGCCGCGCCTCGGTGAAATCCGGATGAGCGTTGTAGCTCATTTGGACGGTGCCGACGCCCGGGAGGTTGTAGGACCCGACAAACGGGGGCGCCGAACCGAACGGTGTCGGCGCCATTTGCAGCCAATCGACGCTGTAGGTCGAGGCCAGGGCGCTCGCGCTGCCCGCCGCCAGAACCACGCTTGCCGCCGCCAGCATTCGCTTCATCCGCATATTCATCGTCGCACTCCTGGGTTCGCATCCGCGCGTCCGGAGCGCGACATCGCGCACCCGGTTCGACCGCGTCGGCCGGCTTTCGGTTCGCCGCCCGCGCGTCCACCATGCATCCGTCGCGAACCCCGGCGATCTCCAGGTTGGCGCAAAAAAGCCGCCGGCCTCCACTGCCAGGCCGGCGACGCATGCCCCCTCGATCCCTTAATCCCTCAATCCCTCCGTCCCTATGTCCCTTCCTCAAATCACATCCGCGAACGCGCGCTTGCTCTTCATGAAGAACGCGTACCCCAGCAGCGCGATCACCAGCGACGCGCCAAGCGACACGCCGAACGCAGGCCAGTTCGGCGCGCTCCCCCACATCAGCGCCGCGCGCACGGCTTCGATCGCGTGCGTCAGCGGGTTCAGCTCCAGCGCGTATCGATAGGGATAGGGCACACGCTGCGCGGAGTAGAAGATCGGCGTCGCGAAGAAGAGAATCTGGACCGCCAGCGCGACGACGTGCTGAAGGTCGCGCACGAAGACGCCCAGCGCCGCCGTCAGCCAGGCCAGCCCGAGCGTCGTCAGGCAAACGGGCAGGATCAGCACCGGCAGCCACGCGGCGGTCGGGTGCGGCCAGGCGTGCATGACCAGCCCCCAGCCCGCCAGCCAGACCAGCGCGTTCATCAGCAGCGTCACAAGCGAACTGAGCAGCGCGCTGAGCACGAGCACTTCGAGCGGGAAGACGAGCTTCTTGACGTAGTTCGGCTGGCCGGTGATCAGCGTCGCCGCGCGGTTCAGCACCTCGGCGAACACGTTGAAGACGATCATGCCGCAGAACATCGCCAGCGCAAATTCGCCGCGCGACTCCGCCTGGTCGTCGCCCCAGCGGGCCTTGAAGACCACCGCGAACACAAAGGTGTAGATCGCCAGCAGCAACAGCGGATTGAGGATCGACCACAGCAGGCCCAGGCTCGACGAGCGGTAGCGCTGCGCCACGTCGCGCTGCGCAAGCTGCCAGGCGACTTCGCGGTGAGAGAACAGGTTCCACAGCGCGCGCAACGGGTTGAGATAGCGGCGCAGCCCCGCGCCTCGCGGCGTATGAACCTGTTCGCGCGTGCTCTCAGCCATCGGCAGGGAACGGTAGCGTAACCGCGGACGCTGTCCAGTCTCGCGCGCCGGCCGTCGCAACGCCACCCGCGGACAATCACGCCCGAGGCGCGCTTTGCCGATCTCGTGGATAGCGCGACCCGCCGCGGGTTGCGGGCTGCCGCGCCGATAATCGATTCGACTGGAATCGCCGATGAATTGTGGAAACTGTGGGGCCACGCTCGCACGGGCGCCCAATCGGACGTACTTGTTTTGCAGCTACTGTGACACGTTCGTATTCCCGGACGCAGCCGACAACGACGGCGTCCAGTCGCTGCGCACGGCCAGCGGCATGGACTGCCCGGTGTGCAGGAAGGAATTGCTGGACGGAACGCTCGAAGAGCGCCCGGTGCGGCACTGCACGAACTGCCGCGGGGTCCTCGCGACGCACGACGTGTTCGCGGACGTGGTTCGCATCCGCAGAGCGCGCCGCAAGGACGAGCAGCGCGTCCACGAGCCGCTCGACGCCCGTCTACTGGAGCGGTCGCTAGCCTGCCCGTCGTGCCGCGACGTAATGGAGACGCACCCCTACTACGGCCCCGGACCGGTCGTGATCGACACCTGCGCGCGCTGCGGGCTGCTCTGGCTGGACCCCGGCGAGCTGAGCACGATCGAGACCGCCGCCGGGCGCGGCTGACCGTCAGACCGCAACGTCGTATTCGACCCAGACGCTGTGCGGATTGGTCGCGCTGGTGCTGATCCCGACGGCGTGGCCCCGCGCGCCAAGCAGCGGCTCGGCCGTCAAGTCGAAATCCAGCACGGATTCTCCCGCACTCTGCCCGCGCAACGACGGACCGATCGGGCTCGCGCTGCCCTCCGGATCGCTGACCACCTCGGCGCTGACACCGTTCGTGCTCGTGATGAGCACCCGGCGGATGCGGATGACGCCGGCGGGAACGGCGTCGATCGTCAGACTGCCAGAAAACGAGAAGTTCGCGAAGCTGCTGGCCATCACTCCACCCTCGCCGCGCGGGCGCGCGCGTCGCGCTCAGTTCACCAGGTCGTATTCGAGCAGGACGCCATGATTGCCGGCAATCGTCGTGACCAGCGCGACGTTCTTGCCGCGCGCCCCGTTCAGCGACTCGCGCTCGAAACGCAGGTCGGCGACGCTGCTGCCGCCCTGCCGCACGTACAGGATCGGGCTGATCGAGCTCGGATCTCCGCCGTAATCCGTTCGCAGCTCGACCTGCCCGCTGACGTCCGACGTGACCAGCACGCGTCGCACGCGAATGATCTGGTCGGCGACCGCGTCGACGGTCAGCACACCATTGCTGGCGAAGTTGGCAAATGCAGTCGCCACGTGAAGCTCCTCTCTCGCGAGCTCGCGGCCGGATTCCGTGCCACGCTGACTTCCTCGGCACAGCGACTCGTACCCAACGCTAGTCCGCGCGCGCCCGCGCGGCGCGGTGGCCCACCAGGATTGGCGGATTCCTCCCACCTCCTGGCGGCCCGGGCCGCGACGCTGTCGCACTCCCGCGAACCCCGTCCCTCGTCCGGGTCGGCCGACGCGGGTAGAATTCGGCCGCTGCACGCCGCGGCAGCCTGCGGTCAGACGGTGCAGATACGCCGCGTGGCTCCCGAGAGCTTGCCCCTGAGCGAGTCACCCCGCACATCCCGCGCTTCGCTCGCCCCCAACGCGGCCCTCGCGCTGGGCATCGCGCTGCTGGCCGCCGCCGCCGGCTGGAGCAACCTCAGCGCCGGCTGGATCGCCGGCGACGAGTACCTCTTCCTCGTCCACAATCCGGACGTCACGGGCGCCGGCGTCGACAAGCCTCTCACCGACCGCCTCGTCTCGGTCTTCCTGCACGCGCACGGCGACCTGTACCAGCCCATTCCAATCGCGACCTACGCGCTGGAGTGGCAACTGTGGGGCGCGGACCGGATTCGCGGCATCCGCCGGACCGACGTGCTTCTCCACGCGCTCAACGCCGTGCTGCTCTGGCTGGCAATCGAACGTCTGCTTCGACGACTTTCCCCGCCCGAGCGGCTCGCGGCGGAAGCGTCCCTTCGAACGCCGCTGGCGGCGAGCGTCGCCGTACTCTGGGCGCTGCATCCGGCCCTCGCGCCCGCGTACGCCGCCGACATGGGCCGCACGCACCTGCTCTCGGCCGGCTTCGCGCTTGGATCGCTCCTGTTTCACCTGCGCGCCCTCGACCGCAAGCGCGGCGCGGACTTCGGCGCGGCCCTGCTGCTGCTGCTGGCGGCGATGCTCTGCAAACCACTGGCCGGCTGGTTTCTCGTGGCTTTTTCCCTCGAAGCGGCGACTTCGGGCATCCTGCCGGCGCTGCGAAGCAAGCGCGTCTGGCTGACCACGCTGCTTTGTGCCGTGTTCGCTGTCCTGACGCTCAAGACCTCCCGCGAAGCCGGAATCCTCGAGGACGTCGAGATCGCCTTGTTCGGCGACCCGCTCACGCGCAGCCTCCTGGGTGCATGGCTGTACATCGCACATCTGCTCTGGCCGCTTCACCTGGCCACCTGGTATCCCCCGGACATACACACCGGCTGGTCGTCGCCGAAGGTCTGGCTGGGTTCGGGCGTGGTGCTGGCAAGTATCGTCGGGCTCGCCTGGTCGGCGCGCGGCTCGCGCCCGCGAGCTGTGGCGGTTGGAATCGTCTGGTTCTGGGCCGGCCTGTTGCCCGTGATCGGGCTGATCGGGGCGCGCGTCGCCGCCGCCCAGGACCGCTATCTCTACGTGCCGGCGATGGGAGCGGCCTTGGCGCTGGCGGCAATCGCGTACGCGCGGCTGGCTGAGACCCGGACAACGCGCCCGCGCTCCGCGCCCGCGCGCTGGCACATGTTGCTTGCCTCCATTCCGGCACTGCTCGGGCTGGCGCTGCTGCCCGTCGCCCGCGCGGATGCCGAGGACGCCCGCGTGACGCTCCGCCGCGCCGAGCGCAGCGCAGACCTCGATCCCGCGGACCCCCGCCGACTCGAATTCGTGGCGATCGCCTACCGGTTCAACCAATCCCACGCGCCGGCGCTTCCACCCGGACAGCAGCCGCCGGACTACACGACGCTCTCGCTGGCGACGCTGCGGGCCGCCGTCGAGGCCGCCGAGAACGCGCCCCACTATTTCCGCGATGACGCCGACCGGGCCGCCTTTCATCGCCGAATCTCCTTCCGCCTGACGGAGTACGGCGCCTACGACGACTCGCTCCGCCAGGCCTTGCGCGCGGCTGATTTCGAGCCCGATCAACCACGCACGCTCACCCGCCTTGCGCACGCGTATCGGCACCTGCAACGCTGGGAGGATGCGCGCCTGATCTACGAGCGACTCACGCACAACATGCCGACCGACCCGCAGGAAGCCTGCCTACGCTGGACCGAGTACGGCGACCTGCTGCTGTACGTCTACGAGCGGGCGGACCTGGCCGAGGAGAAGTACCAGCGGGCGCACCAGACCGGGAAGTCATCGCTGCGGACCGAACAGGGCCTCGCGCGGGTCGACGTGCTGGTGCGCGACGGTACGCAGGGATTCGTCTGGGCGATGAACCGCCTCGAACAGCAGCCGGACGACCTGGACGCCGCCCGGATCGTAGCGTTGTATCACCTGCGGCACGAGCAATGGCCCGCGGCGCACGACGCCTACGCCTACGTCCTGGAACGCGACCCGCGCGACTATGAGTCCTTGCGCGGATTTCAGCACGCCTGCCTTTGCTGCGATCGCTGGAACGACACCCTGCTGGCCTGGCGTCAGGCGTCGAGCCACGATCCGGCCAATCTCGTGTTCCGGTCGTTTGCGGTCCTCGCCGCCGCCGGCACCAGCGACGAATCCGCCCGTGCGCAAGCGGATCAGCTCCTGGCCGACGACCCGCAGAATCAGTTCGCGGCTTTCGCGATCGGGCTGGACGAGCTGCGCCACGGAAACGTCCAGTCCGCGGTGAATTGGGCTCGTCGCGCGGGAAGCGTGCCCGAGCTGCCGCGATCCAACGGCTTGACGCGCGCTCTGGAATGGCTGGAAACGGCCGCTGAGCGCGAGAATCTGCCGCCGGAACAGCTTTTACTCCGCGCCGGGCTGCTGGCTGGTGCTGGTCGCGGAGGAGATGCGATTGCGGCAGTCTCGGAATACGAAACCCGGGCGCCCGAGAGCCCCTGGAAAGCGCTTGCAGAATCACTCACGGATTTCACGGAGCCACCCGCCAGCAACCCCTGAGAGAATCTGGCGTACTTTCGCGCGGATTTCCACAGATTGAGTTGAAACTGTCTGTACGTGGAGTATACTCAAGGTGTAGAGCTAAGTGACGGAATAGCGTCCAGAGCGCAAAGTTCCCGTAACTTGTTCTACAAAAAAGAGTTGCTTCCACTCGCTGCGGCACCCTGAGACCGCGCCAATACCCAACGGGTGCCGCACGCCTTTTTTCTCACTCCCAATGTTAGGCCAATGTAAGCAAATCGCGAATCGCGTCGTTGCGCTTTACGCCCAGCCGTCGCACCGCCGAGCCGATCCGACAGACTGCCGATCCCAACCGCGGCGCCGCGCAGCGAACGGTGACAACGATACCGCGCGCCCGAACCGCCCCCACCTTCGCGTATCATCGTTCGCCGTCGCGTCGAGCGCGGGTTGGCGCGACGGAATGCCCGGGCCAGCATCGACAAGCCCGCGACCGCACCGCGCGGATGCAGGACGAATGAGATGAGCGCGACCGCCCGACGACCTCGGCGCTACTTCGACAACGCAGCCACGTCATTTCCGAAGCCGCCTGGCATCGGCGAGGTCATGCGACAGCAGATCGAGCAGTGCGGGGCCAGCGCCGGACGCGGGGCCTATCGCGAAGCGGTGGAGGCCGGCCGAATGCTCGAGCAGACGCGCGCCGCAGTCCGACAAGCGCTCGGCTGCGCCCCTGCTGATGGCGTGATCTTCACGCTCAACGGGACCGATGCGCTCAACCTCGCGATCAAGTCGCTGGTCGGCCGCATGGATCACGTCGTAACCACCACGCTCGACCACAACTCGGTGCTGCGTCCGCTGCACGCGCTTCAGCAGCGCGCCGGCGTCGCCGTGACGCACGTGCGCCCAACGCTCGAAAGCACGCGCCTGCGGCCCGAGCAGATTCGCGAGACCCTCCGGCCGCAAACCAGGCTCGTCGTCATCAACCATGCCAGCAACGTGACCGGCGTACTCCAACCCATCGAAGAAATCGGCGAGATCTGCCGCGAGCGCGGCGTGCCGGTGCTGGTCGATGCGGCCCAATCCGCCGGACACGTGCCGATCGAGTTCGCGCGCCTGCCCGTCGACCTGCTGGCCTGCCCCGGGCACAAGGGCTTGCTCGGACCGCTTGGCACGGGGATCCTGGTGATGCGCCCGGAGATCGCCGAGAAGATGCAGACGGTCCGCGAAGGCGGCACCGGCTCGCGCAGCGAGAACCTGGATCAGCCGGCCTCACTGCCCGACAAGTTCGAGTCAGGAAGCCACAACACCGTCGGCCTGGCGGGCCTGGAGGCGGCGCTCGAGTGGATCGCGCGGCGCGGCATCCCATCGCTGCGGATCGACGAGCTGCGCCAATCGCGCACGCTCCTGGAGCGACTGCTCGCCATCCCCGGCCTGCGTCTCTTCGGTCCCACGCGCGCGGAAGAGCGCGTCGGCGTGTTCAGCGTGCGCGTCGAGGGGTTCGAACCCGCCGAGTTGTCCGCCATCCTCGAGGAATCGTACGGCGTCCTGACGCGCAGCGGCCTGCACTGCGCGCCGCTCGCGCATGAGACCATCGGCACGCTGGCGACCGGCGGCACGACGCGCCTATCGCTGGGCCCCTTCCTGAACGATGAAGACACGGCCGCCGCCGCCGAGGCGCTGCGCGAGATCGCCGCGCGGGCTTAGCAGCCGACCGAGCGCAATCGCACAACGGACCCGCGCGAGCAAGCCAGCGCGGGACGACGCCTCAGTCGCTTGGATGCGTGCTGATAATTTACGGCGTGGTGCCGACGGCCTGATTGACGAATTCGGCCAGCAGCGAGCTTAGCAGCCCGCCGACCACGTTCTGGACCAGGAGCTGCGTGGCCAGGACCGCACAACTGGCGGTTTGGAAGATGACGGCGCCCGTCAGGAGCAATGCCGCGAGCTTGTTGCGATTGAGCATGTTGACCTTCTCCAGGAACCCTCTCCGACGATCCCGCCGCCCACGATTCGGCGGCAACTATAGCCGCAGACTCCGCCGTGGCAAGCGCTCAGCCTCGCGGGTTGGGTTCCACGAGACGTGCGGCCCGCGTCCTGCAAACGCGATTGACTTGCTTCCGCGAGCCCTCGGAATACCATGAATGCAACGCATGAGGTCGCGCGCCGCCCCTGCTCCCGACGGTTCTTCGATCGTGCTCGCGGGAAATGCCCGCGCGTCCGCCGACGGCGCGCTCGCGACGGGGCGGGTTTTTCTGCGACCGCGCGCGGGCCGTGGCGGCGCGCTGCTGTTCTGGATTCTCTTGCTGGCGATCCCCGTCGCCGGCGCCTGGTGGCTTCGACCCGTAGGTCAGCCCGCCGGCCCCCGCCCCGCGAGCCCGTTCGACGAGAGCGCCGGCGCCCAGCCGCTCGAATACCGCGGGATGGCGATCCAGGTGAACGACACTTCCCTCGAAAAGTACCTCCATCTGGTCAACGAGGTGCGCGGACTCGGCGCCGACACGGTGCTGCTCAGCACCGCCGGCTACATGGAGCACGCCCGCGCCCAGGCGATCTTCATCGAGGCGCGAAAGACGCTCGCGCCGGCGGATTTCGGCGACCTGCTCAAGGAATGCCGCCGCATCGGACTCAAACCCATCCTCATGCCCATCGTCCTGCTGAAGCACCCGCGCGGCAGCGAATGGCGCGGCGTGATCGATCCGCCGAGCTGGGAGGAATGGTGGCGGCAGTACCGCGACTTCGTAAAGCACTTCGCGGACATCGCCCGCGAGGGCAGCGCGGAGGTTTTCATGGTCGGCTCGGAGCTGGTCAGCACGGAGAAATACACCTCGGAATGGCTGCGCGTAATCGACCTGGCCCGCAGCCTGTTCCCAGGCAAGCTCGGCTACAGCGCCAACTGGGATCACTACAAGCCGGTGCAGTTCTGGGACCGGCTGCAACTGGTCGGCATGACGAGCTACTACACGTTGGCCGACCGCGAAAACCCGACCATCGACGAGATCGCCGCGCGCTGGAATCCCGTTCACCGCGAGCTGATGGACTGGCAGCGCACGATCGGCAAGCCGATTGTCCTGACGGAAGTCGGCTGGTGCTCGCAGAGCGGGGCGGCCAAGGCGCCCTGGAACTACTACCAGAACCAGCACGCCAGCGCCGAAGGGCTCGAAGAGCAGCGCCGCCTCTACGAGGCGTTCCTGCGTGTCTGGGGCGACTCCCCCGGCCTGGGCGGAGTGATCTGGTGGGAGTGGACGGACAGCCCCGGCGGGCCCGACGACTACAACTACACACCGCGAAATAAGCCCGCCGAGGAAGTCCTGCGCCGCTGGTTCGGCCGCCCGCAGGCCACGGTCTCCGCGTCGCCTTGAGTCCGCCGGAACGCCCGCCTCGGCGGGGCCCGCCGGACGGCCCGGGCTGCAATCCCATGCCCCGCCGGGAACATCTGCTTCTGTAGGGACGCGAACATGCCCGACGGCGCCGGGTGATTCCTTTTCGGACCCGGCGTACACTGGGGCCACACGCGGACCGCGTTGCGTAGCGCGATTCGACGTGCCAGGCTCAGTGTCATGTCGCGCGTGGAATGGGATTCCCAACGCCCCGACAACCCAGCTCCGCGCCCTCCGGACCGGCCCCGGTCGCCGGCCTCTCGCCGGACGAGTTTGCGGCCCGCTTTGCCGAGTCGTTTCGAAAGCTTTGGCTGATCGCGGTGAGCGTGACCCGCCAGCCGGCGCTGGCCGACGACGCGGTGCAGGAGGCGGCCGTCGTGGCCCTGGGGAAGCGCGGCGAATTCGACCCGGCGACGAGCTTCACCGCCTGGATGGGGCAGATCGTGCGATACGTCGCCTTGAACCAGTCGCGACGCGAGCGAAAGCGACGGGGCAGTGACGTCGATCCGGCCGACTTGGGAATTCCGGCGCCCGCCACGCAATCACCCGACCCGACGCTGCCCACGCTGCCCGACGCGCAGGGCGCGCTGTCGGCGGACCAGCCGCACTTCGACGATGACGTAGTCGATGCGCTTCAGCAGTTACCGGAGACGGCCCGCGCCTGTCTGCTGCTGCGCACGATCGACGGCATGGAGTACAGCGAGATCGCGCAGGTGCTGGACATTCCCGCGGGGACCGCGATGAGTCACGTGCACCGGGCGCGCAAGCGATTGCGCGAGCAACTGGCCGGCCGCACCGCCGGCCCGTCCGCGCCTTCGACCGAGGCTAGGCCATGAACCCGAGGAGCGGCTTCAACCTGGATGAGCTGCTCGACGCGTACCTCGACGGCACGCTCGATGCGCAGTCCGCCGCCGACGCCGAGCGGCGGCTGCTGGCGGAGCCGGAGTATGCGCGCCAGGTCGAGCTGCAGCGCGGCATTGACGCGTCGATGCGCCGGAGGTTCGTCCCGCCTGGCCCGCAGCGCGGCCGCGCGCTGCTGGCGGCCGCCGAGCAGGCCGCCACGCGCCATCTGAAATTGCCACGGCGCCGCTCGTGGGTTTATGCCGCTGCGGCCGCGATACTGCTGATCGGGCTCTCCGGCGTGTGGTACGTCTGGCAGCAGGGTCTCTCGGGCGCGATCGCCCCGCTCGAGGCACCGATCACCGTGCTGTACAGCTTCGGCGACGCGTATTCCTCGGCGCTTCGTTCCGGCTGGAAGCCGGATTTCGTCTGCGACAACGAGCAGGAATTCGCCGGCATCACCTGGAAGCGCTCGGGGCAGGCGATGCTGCTGCCCGCGACCGCGCCGGGGTTGTCGGTGGTGGGATGGACAAAGCTCAAGACGCTCTCGAAGAACGCGCTCATGCTGCTGGTCCAGCACGACGAGCAGCCGATCGCCGTGTTCCTCGACAAGAGTGTCAACGACGAGCCGCAGCCCCCGACGCTTCCCGGCGGGCTGCACGTCTTCCGCCGCGAGTTCGGCGAGGCGGTGCTCTACGAGGTGTCGCCGCTGGACGCGCCGCGCGTGCTGGATCAGTTTTACGATCCGCTGCGTTCGATCGAGTGGTACATCGAAGGCGCGGAAAACGCGTGGTGAGCGCGCGAGTTCGTCCGGCCCCGCGACCGGCGCGTCACGGCAGCAGCACGTCGATCCGTTCGAAGCGATCCACGTCGATCAACCCGTGGTCCGTCAGCTTCAGCGCCCCGATCACGGACAGCGTCAGGAACGACAGCGCCATGAACGGGCGGCGCAGCGTGATGCCCAGCGTCGCCGCGGCCTGATGCAATTGCTGCAACTGCCCGCGCAGCACGTCGGCGCGCTCCAGCGACATCAACCCCGCGATCGGCAGCGGCACTTCCGCGAGGATTTTTCCGTCGCTCAGCACGCACAGCCCGCCCTGCATCCGGATCAGGTGCCGGGCAGCGGCGAACAGGTCGGTGTCATTCGCGGCCGCGACCACCAGATTGTGTGAATCGTGCGCGACGCTGCCCGCGATCGCACCGCGCCGCAGCCCGAAGCCGCGCGCGAAGCCCAGCCCCACGTTGCCGCTGGCCTGGTGACGCTCGATCACGGCGATCTTCGCGATGTCGCGCCGCGGATCGGCCGTCACGGAACCATTTCGCACCTCCAGCGGCTCCACCGAGCGGCGCGTATCGATGCGATTCTCCGCAACTTCGATCACGTGCACGCGCGCACTCGACGCGCCGGGCGCGGCAAGCACAAACTGCCCCGGCTCGAGCCAGTGCGTGTTCACGCTGCGGCGCAGCACGGTCTGCTTGCGCGGCGGCGCGCCGGTATCCACCACGGCCCCGTCTTCCGCGACCAGCTTGCCCGCGTGATAGGTCCGCCGCACGCGGCAGGCTTGCAGATCGTCGAGAATCGCCAGCGAGGCCAGCCGGCCGGGCGCGACCGCACCGAGCGAAGGGAGCCCGAAGTAGTTCGCAGCGTTCAGCGTGGCCATCTTGATCGCGTGAACGGGGTTGAGCCCGTAGGCCACCGCGCGGCGCACCATGAAGTCGATGTGCCCTTCTTCGAGCAGGTCCTCCACGTCCTTGTCGTCGGTGACGAACACGAAGCGATCGAGCGTGTCGGGGCGCACCAGCGGCAGCAGCGCCGCCAAGTCGCGCGCCTGGCTGCCCTCGCGGATCATGATCGTCATCCCGAGCCGCAGCTTCTCGAGCGCTTCCTCGCGCGTAGTGCTCTCGTGGTCGCTGCGGATGCCGCTGGCGACATACGCGCACAGCTCGCGGCCGCTCAGCCCGGGACAGTGCCCATCGATCACGCGCGCGCCGCATTGCACGATCTTTTGCAGGCACTCGTCGTCGCCGCGGATCACGCCCGGGTAGTTCATCATCTCCGCCAGGCCCAGCACCCAGCGGTCGCCCAGCAGCGGCAGCAGATCCTCGGCGGAGAGCTCGGCCCCGGCACTCTCGAAGCGCGAGGCCGGCACGCACGAGCTGACCATCACGTAGATGTCAACCGGGCAGTACTTGCTCGAGCTGAGCATGAAGCGGATGCCCTCGGCCCCGAGCACATTGGCGATCTCGTGCGGATCGGTCACGACCGCGGTCGTGCCGCGCGTGCAGACCAGGTTGGCGTACTCCGGAACGCTCAGCATCGACGATTCGATGTGCACGTGACCGTCGATGAAGCCGGGGCAGATGTACTGTCCGCGCAGATCGACGACCTCGCGGCCCTCGTACCGGCCGATGCCGGCGATGCGGTCGCCGACGATCGCAACGTCGCCTTCGTGAATCTCGCATGACAGCACGTTGACGATCTGCCCGTTGCGAAGCACCAGCTCCGCCGGCTCTCGCCCCGCCGCCACGGCGACGCGTTGTTTCAGCTCCATCGGACGCTCCCCGGGCGCGGCTTACGGCGGGCCCCTTGCTCGGAAAGTATACGCGGGCGCCCGCCGCACCACGCGTTGCGAACCTCGGCCTCATCCGCTAATGAACGGAGTATGCACCGACACGGCCAGCTCTGCATCGAGATTTTCAACGACCCGATCTTTGCGGAGAACGGCCTGCTGCTCTGGCGCGACGGCCACGCGGACGCCTGGGTGGTTGACCCCGGCTTCTCGCCTCAGCCCGACCAGATCGCGAGCGCCCTCGAAAAGCACCGGCTCTGCGCCCGCGCGATCGTCCTGACGCACTGCCACGTCGACCACATTGCCGGCATCGAGCCGCTGCGCGGCCTGATCGGCGAGAGGCCGGTGATCTGCCCGCGCGACGAGGTGGCGCTGCTGACGTCGGCCGAGGCCAACTTGTCCGAGGAGATGGGACTGCCCGTTTGTTGCGCGCCGCCCGAGCGCATCGTCGAGCCCGGCGACACGCTTGAGCTGTCCGGACTGAGCTGGACGGCGCGCGACGCGGCCGGGCACTCTCCCGGCGGGCTCTGCTACTACTGCGAAGCGGTCGGCGTCGCGCTGGTGGGCGATGCCGTCTTCGCCGAGGGCCTCGGGCGCTACGACTTCGCCCACAGCTCGCGCGAACGCCTGCTTCGTAACATCCGCGAGCAGATCCTGACGCTGCCGGAGGACGTCGTCGTCTACCCCGGGCACGGCCCGACGGCCACCGTCGCGCACCTCCGCGACCGCAACCAGTACCTGCGATGGGAGTTGAGCCAATGATGCCGATGGCGCCGGCGTCGACCGGCTTGTGGAAGATCTGCCGCCCGCTGGGCGCCGCCCTGATCGTGGCGCTGACCGCCGGCTGCGCGATCCAACCTGCGCGACTGGCCGATGCGTTCCCGCGCGCGGCGGCGGCCGACCCCTGGCGGCTCGACGGCGACGTCTGGGTTGGACCGTTTTCCGCGGCGGCCTACACCCTCGGCGACGACGCCGGAGCCTGGGGCGGCCTCGATCCGCTGCGTGTCTGGTTGGCGATCTACCGCCACGCCGAGCATGCCGAAGCGCGCCTGGTCGTCCGCGTGTTCGAGTTCGAGAGCCCCGCGGGCGCTGAACGCGCGTACGCGCGCTTTGTTCCAGCCGTGGAGCGTCCGTTTCAGGCCGGCGACGAGGGCTGCTGGCTGGACGACGGCGTGCTCTTCCGCCGCGGCCGGCTGGTCTTCGAGTATTTCGGCACCGGAGATCGCGACCGCGCGACACCCGAGCAGGCCGTGTTGCTCGTCGGGCTGATGGAGCGGAAGCTCGCCGCCGGAATTGCGGAAGAAGCGCCGTGAACCGGCCGATCGCGATCCATGTTCTCGTCGCGCTTGCACTGAGTGCGTGCCTCGCCGGCTGCGATCGCGGCTCGGCTTCGAATGCGGCCGTCCAGCGACCGCCGGCGCCGACCTCGGCGCCGACCATCGCCGCGGCTGATTCGGCCCGCCCTGCTGGCGTTCTCACTCTGCCCGACCGAACACGTCAGCCGTCTATTCACCCCGATGAAGTCGGTCTGCCCGCGCTCCGCATCGTCTGCGCGGCGCCCAACGTCTCGGAAATCTGCTGCGCGCTGGGGCTGCGCGAGTGCATCGTGGCCCGCACGCGCTACTGCACGCACCCGCCGGAATTGGCCTCCGTCGCCGACATCGGCGCGCTGGTCGACGTGAACGCCGAACGCCTGTTTCAGTTGCACCCTGATCTGATCATCGTCTCGGGCGCCAGCCGCGCCCTGACCGAGCGCCTCGCGCCGCTGGGCCTGCGGCTCGAATCGGTCCCCGACAGCGATCTCGCCGATCTCTTCGCCGCGATCGCGCGCATCGGCCGGCTGTGCGGCCGCCCGCGCAGCGCCGAGCTGCTCAACGCGGACATTCGCGCGCAGCTCGATCGCGTCGACACGGAGTTCCGCGGGGTGTCGTCCGCGCGGGTGCTGCTGCTGACCGGCACGCTGCCGGACCCGCCGCAGCCGCCCTTCGTCGCCGGACGCCGCTCCTTCTACGACGAGCTGCTTCGCCGCGCTGGACATCTGAATGTCGCGCCGGAGGACGCGCCGGCGTTCGGCGCGCTCTCACTCGAAGTGATCCTGAAGCTCGATCCCGACGTCATCGTCGAGCTTGATCCGGATGGGCACGCGCGGCCGGCGGGCGATGCCGACGCTCTGCGCGTCTGGGCCGAGGTCGGCCCGCTGACGGCGGTGCGCACCCGTCGCGTGCACGTGCTGACTGGCCCGCAGCACTACCTGCTCGGACCGCGGCTGGCGCAGACCTACTCCGAGCTGTGTCGAGCGCTGGCCGGCCCTGATGGGAAGCGACCGTGACGCCGGCCCCAGCAAGCGCGAGGCTGAGCTGGCCGCTGCGCTGCGAGCGCGTCGCGGCGGTTCGCAGCGGAAGGCGCGTTCTGCGCGACCTGTCCCTGGAGGTGCGGGCAGGCGAGACCCTCTCGATCATTGGTCCGAACGGCGCTGGCAAGACCAGCCTGCTGCTGCTGCTTTCCGGCCTGCTGCGCCCCTGCGAGGGGACGGTCCGCGCCGGCGGCCTCGAGTTGTCGTACGCGCCGGCGCGCAAGCGGGCACGCTTCGCTTCGTACCTTCCTCAGAACATCGATTCGCTGCCGGCCTTCTGCATCTACGACGTGGTCGCGTCGGGGCGCTACGCGCGCCTGCGGCCCATGCGACCGCCGACCGACGCCGATCGCAACGCCGTCGACGCGGCGCTGCACCTGTGCGGACTGACGCCGCTGGCCGACCGCCCGATCAACCAGGTCAGCGGCGGTGAGCGGCAGAAGGCGCTGCTCGCGGCGGCGCTCGCCCAGGACGCGCCGCTGCTGCTGCTCGACGAGCCGACCACCGCGCTGGACCCCGCCGTGCAAATCGAGCTCGTGCGGCTGCTGCGCGACTGGCGGAATCCCCAGCGCTCGCTGGTGGTCGTCAGCCATGATTTGCAGTTGCCCGCGGCTCTGGGAGGGCGCGTGCTGGCCATGCGCGACGGCACAATCGTGGCTGACGAGCCCGCTGGCCGGATGCTCGATCCCGATCGGCTGGCCGGGATCTTCCAAGCCCACTTCACACGCGCGACGGCGGCGGGCGGAGACATCATCCTGCCGGATTTCTGGCACATTCCGGCCTGATGGCACCGCGGCACAAGCAGCCGCGCAGAACAGCCAGCCGCGTTACGTCGTCCGAGAAGCGCCGCGATTCACGAAGCGTCGCCGCGCGGCGAGTGTTCCGCGCGCGGCTCGCGCCCCTGCCAGAGCCGGACGATGTTGGACCGGTGCCTGACGACGATCAGCAGCGCGAGCAGCGCGGCGACCGCGTGCAGCGGCCAAAACTGATCGAACCGACGCCCCGTCCAGCCAACGTACCCCGTCACCGCGATTGGAAAGAGCACCGCCATCGCCAGCGACCCTGCCGAAACGTAGCCCGTGCCGAATCGAACGGCGGCGTAGCCGGCCAACGCGACCGAAATCGCAACGGTGTAGACCGGGAAAATCGCCAGCGCCACGCCGATCGTGGTCGCGACGCCCTTGCCGCCGCGAAAGCTGAGGTACACCGGAAACAGATGTCCCAGCACAGTGGCAAGACCGACCGAAATCCAGGCCAGCAATCCAACCGGCGATTCGATCGTTTCACCCAGCCAGGCGCGTGCGGCGAGCGTCGGGGCGAGTCCTTTGGCGATGTCCAGCGCGAGGCAGAGATGGCCCCAGGGCTTGCCCAGCACGCGGCCCGCATTCGTGGCCCCGATGTTTCCGCTGCCGTGCCGGCGAATGTCCACGCCGCGCATCCGCCCGATCAGCAAGCCGAACGGAATCGCGCCGAGCAGGTACGCGCCGAGCAGCAGAAGCAGCCAGGTGGCAATCATGCGGGGCCGGAAGTGGACCTTGAACCAGGAGCATGGCCGGGAGCGTCATCCTTCGAACTCTCGCCACGCTCGTCACTGCGCACGAGGCGCAGCCAGCTCGATCGGAAACGGTCGCGCAGCGCCTCAGGCAGCGCCGCTCTGCCGCGACGCCACTGACTGCTGCGCCAGCGCGCGACGACCTCGCTTGCCGAAGCGCGCCGAGGCCGCCATTCGGCGACTCGCACCGCGGCCGCCCAGAAGCGCCGCAGAGCGAAGCCACGCGCGAGCCGAGACCAGCGGTTCATCATGCGCGTCGTCTGCCGGCGGCGTGCGCCAGGTCGCCCGCCGCGCTACCGGAAGTGCGCGACCAGAGCTGGCGGCGCTCAAGGACCTGATACGCCTCGTCGTAATAATTGCAGACTCGGCTCGGACCGCCCTCGACCGTGTCCCCGCCTGCGTACGCGTGGCGCAGCAGCCAACGCGCGACGTCGGCGTCAAACTCGGCGGGATAGATCAGCGCGACGCAAGAACGGGCCGGACCGTCGCTGCCGGGTCGGCGAGAAAGATGGACAAACGCCCGGCAGGGAGGAGGGTCCGCCGAGGCCAGCTCACAAAGCGAGAGAAAGTCCGCTCGGGCCGCATCCAAAGACGAACGCCAGAAGAACATCCCGGTTTCGGTCTGAAAGATGTGCAGCGGAACGCCGCGTAACTCCAGGCTTCCGTTCGGGTTAGCGCGCTCGATGCGGAAGACCTGCCCGCCGTCGGCAAGCCGGCCTTCCTCGATCAGCACAGCCACCTGTGCCGCGGTGACGCCCGTCTCAACCCAGTCCGAGCTTTGAACCTGATAAACGCCCTCTTCAAGTCCTCGGCCGCCGAAAGAATCCGTCATCAGCCCACCTCGATCCCAGCAGAAGCAACGCTGGTGCGGTATGATACCGCGGTTTGGGCGTTCTGGCGGCCCGGCCAGTGGATTGTGAGAAAAGTGCGGTGCCCTCACCGGTCAGGAGATCGGGTGAGGGCACCGTGCGTAAAGGGGCGGGCGAGCCGAGCGTTTTTGGGCGTTGGCGGGACCCGGCTCGCCCTTCATCAGGGGAACGGAGATTTATGAATAGGCTCGTGCCGTGGCCGCATGGCTGTCCCTAGGCCAAGCGACCGCGTCGTCCCTGAACCGGGCACGAGCCTTTTGTCCACTCCTCGCGCAACGCACGCAGCGACTGAAGCCGTGGCGCCGGCCAATTCTGCATTCGTCGCGATTCACTCCGCGGTCGGAACGGACGGGTTCACTCCGCGTTCGGACCTCGAATCCACATCGCGTCCAGCATCCGCGGTCGCGGTCGCCAGCCCCCAGGCCAGCATCTCCGCTTGCACCACCTCTCGAACCATGCTCGCGGGCACCTGCCAGTAGCCCAATGACAGCACGCGCTGCTCGACTTCGTCGGCGATCGACCGCGCCGTTCGTCGCTGAAGCCCGAAGCGCGACTGAAGGAATTCAGCCACCCGCTCCTTGGACCAGCCCGAGGCCGTCACGCAGCCGTTGCCGACCTTGACGACCGAAATGCCGCGCCGCCTCGCCGCGCGCCGTCGGCGGTAGTCCGCCAGCACGCGCCCGACGTCCTCCAGCTCCACCTCGCGCAGCACCGTCTGCACGCACTTGAACAGGTAGTCGCTGGTGGGAGGCCTGCGGCGACTCCACGCATCCAGGTGCACGCGAATCGCCCGCGCCAGCGGCCCGGCCAGGAACACGTCCTGCCCGCAAGCCCGCAACCCGATTGTCAGACATCGAATCAGCTTCTCGATTACGAGCGGCTCAACCGCGCCACCGCGTTTCGCAACCGCCAGACTTGCGTCGTTTGTCACGTGGAGCCACCCGTTCGACCGGATTGCCCGAACAATTCCTGCTGCCCGGGGATGTCATCCGCCTGGCGCTCGAGTACGTCCCGCGCCTCCTCGATAAACTCTCCCACGTCCTGGAATTGGCGATACACGCTGGCAAACCGCACGTAGGCCACTTGATCCACTCGCCGCAGCACCGCCGCCAGCTTCTCGCCGATCGTCTGACTGGAAACCTCCCGCTCGAAGTTCGAGACCAGCCATTCCTCTACTTCGTCCACGATCCGCTCGAGCCGCTCGGAGCTGATCGGCCGCTTGTACGCCGCATGCTGAAGCCCTTCCAGCATGCGCTGACGATCGTACGGAACCCGCGCTCCGTCCCGCTTGATCACCAGCAGCCGAACGCGATCCTCCACGCGCTCATAGGTCGTGTAGCGCCGCCGACATGCCAGACACTGCCGCCGGCGCCGAATGCAATTGCCCGCATCCGTGGCTCTCGAGTCGATGACCTTGTCATCATTCGCGCTGCAATACGGACATCGCATTCGCGTCCGGCCTCATCCGGCCACCGCGCTCTGCCGGCCGGCGGGAGCGGAACTCTCGATCTCCGCTCGGATGTCTCGCGCTCCGCATCTTCACGAGCGCCACGCAACGACTTGTTACATTGGGCAATGTACACCACTACATCTCGTGCGTCAACCCGATTCAAGCCCCAACCGGGACATTTTCCGCCATAGCGACTATAAAAGGCCGCTCATGGCCAGTGGCGGCGTCGAGTTCAATGAAGGCGGCATTCGCATCCGCGGGTACACGGCAGCGGGCGAAGAGTCGTACTACGTACTGCCCGAGCTCGGCATTGCCTTCGATCTCGGCCGGGCGCCGCGCGATGTCCTCGCCGCCGACCATGTCTTCCTTTCGCACGGGCACATGGATCACGCCGCCGGCATCGCGTACTACTTCGCGCAGCGGCACTTCATCGACAACCCGCCGGGACACCTCTACGTCGCCCCGGCACTGCGCGACCCGATCGATCGGCTGCTGCAACTGTGGGCCGAAATCGATGGACGCGTTCCGCCGTCCAACCTGCACACCGTCGAACCCGGCCGGGACGTCGAGTTGCGGCGCGACCTGCGCGTGCGGCCGTTCCGCGTGGACCACCCCTGCCGCGGACGCGATCGCAGCGTCGTGCACTCGCTCGGCTTCAGCGTGATCGAGGTGCGCCGCAAGCTGCTGGAGCAATACCAGGGGCTGACCGGACCGCAGATCGTCGAATTGAAGAACCGGAACGTCGAAGTGGCTCAGCGGATCGAGATTCCGCTGGTCACGTATTGCGGCGACACGGCCGTCGGCGCCTTTCTGGAACTGGACCACGTTCGCCGCAGCCGCGTTCTGCTGCTCGAGTGCACGTTCTTCGATCCCCAACACGTCGAGCGGGCGCGGGCGGGCAACCATACGCACGCCATCGACCTGCGCGAGGTGCTTCCAAAGCTGGAGAACGAGCACATTCTCATCACACACGTTTCCCGCCGCACCGCGTTATCGGAGGCGCGCACCCAGCTCGCCGCAATCGTCGGCGAAGCGGCAATGCAGCGCGTCTCGTTCTTCATGCAGCATCGCAGCCGGCGCGGCCGCGCCGGCGACCGGCAGGGGTCGAGCGGTTAGAATCGTCGCCGAGGTGGATGGATGAGCGCCGGGCACGCCCTGCCGATTCTGAATGAAGCCGCGACGGCCGCGTCCGCGCCTCACCGGCGGCGGCTGCCGGCCTGGCTGAAGCGGCCGCTGCCGACCGCGCAGATGCTCGATACGCGTAAGCTGCTGAACGGCCTGCGGCTGACCACGGTTTGCGCCGAGGCGCGCTGCCCGAATCTGACCGAGTGCTGGTCGCGCGGCACCGCCACCTTTATGATCCTCGGCGAGCACTGCACGCGCCGCTGCGGGTTCTGCGCCGTCAGCACCCGAAAGCCCCTGCCGCCGGAGGACGACGAGCCCGTGCGGGTCGCGGAGGCCGCCGCCCGGCTGGGCCTGCGGCACGTCGTGATCACCAGCGTCGCGCGGGACGATCTTTCCGACGAGGGCGCCGGGCACTTCGCGCGTTCGATCGCGGCGGTCCGCGCGCGAATGCCGCAGGCGACGATTGAAGTGCTGGTGCCGGATTTTCACGCCCGCGCGGAACTGATTCGCCTCGTCGTCGATGCCCGGCCCGAGGTGTTCAACCATAATCTCGAGACGGTCGCGCGGCTCCAGCGGCGCGCCCGGCCGGCGGCCCGCTACGAGCGTTCGCTGGATGTGCTGCGCACCGCCAAGCGGCTCGACCCGCGCGTGGTCACCAAGAGCGGCGTGATGGTCGGGCTGGGCGAGACCCGCGCGGAGCTGGTCCAGGCGTTGCGCGATCTGCGTGCCGCCGACTGCGATCTGCTGACGCTGGGGCAATATCTCAAGCCCGGCCCTGACCACATGGAGATTGCGCGCTTCTACAGCCCCGACGAGTTTCGCGACCTCGAGCAGGCCGCATTGGAGCTCGGGTTCCATGCGGTGGCCAGCGGGCCGTTCGTGCGCAGCAGCTACTTCGCCGAGTCGCTTTTTGTCGAAACGGATCTGCTTCAGCGCCGCGGCCAGAAGCGCTAGCCGCGCCGCAACCGCGAACGACTCGCCACGTTGTCGCGCGGCGACCGATCGGGCCGGTCGCGACGCGACCTGCGGGCCCGCATTTCGACCCCATAGCAAAGCTAGCGGCCGTGGCCTGCCGCGCAACCGACCGGAGCCTGGAATGATCGTGATTCGCCCCGCACCTTCGCCTGTCGGCCGGTTCCGCGGCCTGCTGATCGCGACCCTGCTCGCCCTGGCTCCGGGCTGCGATCGCCCCGCCGAACATGGCCCGGCAAACCAGAGCGGCTCGGAAGCCGCCGCCGGCTCCGCGTCGGTTCCACTCAGCGCCGCCCTAAGCGGCAAGTCCGGCATCGCCCGCGGTGCCAATCTCCTGCTCGTCACGCTCGACACGACGCGCGCCGACCGGTTGGGCTGCTACGGCAACAACCAGGTTCTGACGCCGGCGGTCGATCGCCTGGCGCGCGAGGGCCTGCTCTTCGAACAGGCGCAGGCGGTCGCGCCCACCACGCTACCGACGCACTCCAGCATCATGACCGGCCGCGACCCGGCCCATCACGGCGCCCGCGTGAACGGCTTTTTCCGCCTGCCCGAGCAGGAGACCACGCTGGCGGAATCGCTGCACGCCGCCGGCTATCGAACCGCCGCGGTGGTGTCCTCGTTCGTGCTTCAGCACAAGTTCGGCGTGGATCAGGGCTTTGAAAGCTACGCGGATCGCTTCGCCGAGATGAGCCAGGACGCGACCGAGTGGCCCGAGCGCAAAGGCGATCTGACCACCGGCCTGGCGATCGAAGCCTTGAACCGAATGGACAAGGAGAAGTTCTTCCTGTGGGTGCACTACTACGACGCGCACCATGCGTACGAGCCGCCCGAGGCGTTTCAGAAGCAATACCCCGACAATCTGTATGATGGCGAGCTCGCGTTCGTCGACACCCAGATCATGCGGCTGATTTTGGAGCTTCAGACCCGCAAGATCCTCGACTCCACCCTGATCGTGGTCGTCGGCGATCACGGCGAGGGGCTCTTCGACCACGGCGAGGCCACTCACGGCGTACTCGCCTACCAGGCCCTCCTGCACGTGCCGCTCATCATGCGCTACGGCTCCTCGCTCGGCCCTGGTCAGCGCGTCTCGACGCGGGTCGGGCAGATCGACCTGCTGCCAACAATTCTTTCGCTGCTCGGCGTCGAGGCGCCGCCGGCGCTGGACGGACGCGACCTGACGCGCGCAGGGGACGCTTCCCGCGCGTTCTTCTTCGAGAATCTGAACGTGTATTTCAACCAGGGGGGCGCGCCGATCGGCGGGCTGGTCGAGGACCCGTACAAGTACATCTACGCCGTCGAGGGCGAACTGTACGATCTGAGCAAGGATCCGCGCGAGCTGCGGGACCTGGCGCGCACCGAGCCGGCCAGCGTAGCCCGGCTCGCGGCCCGGCTGCCGGAGCACTTCGGCCCGCAGCTCGTCCGCCTGCGCGAGGCCGCCCCGTCGATCACGCCATCCGCGGCCGACATGAAGCGGCTCGAAGCTCTCGGCTACACGGGCGGCGGAGGGCCCGGCGACTCCCACGAGTTGCAGGACCCGCGCGACATCGTCCGCGTCTACGTCGAGATGGAGGAGGCCTCGCACCTCGAATACTCCGAAGCCGTCCAGAGAATGACCGCCATGCTCGAAGCGTCACCGTGGTTTGCGGCGGGCTGGCGCAAGCTCGCGGAGGTGCATGTCAGCAACAACAAGCTGCCGGAGGCCGCTGACGCCTACGACCATTGCCTCAAGCTCGTCTTCATGCCCGGCGTGGCGTACTCCCTGGCGGACGTCTTCGCCACGATGGGCCAGATCGACAAAGCCCTGGAGCTGCTCGAGGTCGTCGTCTCCCGGCAGCCCGACTATCCGCAGGCCTCGTTCCGTCTGGGCGAGCTGCTGGCGCTGCGCGGCGACCGGGATCGTTCGTTGCAGCTCATCCACGACAGCCTGAGCGTCGATCCACAGTTCCTCACGCACCTGCTCGAGATGTTCACGCGCGAGCAGCGCACCGACGACATGGTCGAATTCATGCAGACGTTCCTGAAGCGCTATCCGGACACCGCCTCCATGCGCATCGCGCTGGCCAAGCGGCTTACCGTGGCCGGCCTGCTTCAGGACGTCGAGCAGATCTACCGCGAGGGGCTGCCGCACCTCAAGACCGACGGCGCGTTCATCAACGCCTATGCGCTCTTTCTGGGCGACAGCCCGGATCCGGCGATGCGCAACCCGGCCCACGCGATTCAGCTCATTGAGGACTACCGCACCGCGGTCAGCGAACCGGACCCGGCGACTCTGCTGACGCTCAGCTCGCTCTACGCCAGTCAGGGGCAGATGCGCGACGCGCTCGAAGCCGGGGATCGTGCCAGGGAGATCGCGCACGCGCGCGGCGATCAGAAGCTGATGGAGGCGCTGGATCGGCATCTCGCCCGCGTGCGCGCCGCCTTGCCGCTGGGCAGTGCGCCGAGCAAGGTGGATTCGCCGTGAGAGATGAGGCAGAGAAAGCCTGCGGCGGACGAGGGCTCCGCGCTTCACTCGCTATTCGACCTTCGCCAGTCGCTCAGGCCGCCCCGTGATCTTGGCGGCGCGTCCTAGCGCGCGTACTCGACCGCGCGAATCTCGCGCAGCACCGTCACCTTGATCTCGCCGGGGAAGGTCATCGTCTCCTCGATCTTCTTGGCAATGTCGCGGGCCAGTTTCAGCGACGAGCGGTCGTCCACGCGGACGGCGTCGACAATCACGCGAACCTCGCGGCCGGCCTCGATCGCGTAGGCCTGGCGCACACCCGAGAAGCCGGTCGCCAGCTCCTCCAGCTCCTGAAGCCGCTTGATGTAGCGTTCCAGCGATTCGCGCCGCCCGCCGGGTCGAGACGCGCTGATCGCGTCGGCGGCGGTCACCAGCGGCGTGTAAACGTACAGCGCCGCAACGTCGCCGTGATGGCCGGCGGCGGCATTGACGACCTGCGGCGGCTCGTTGAACCGCTTGCAGTACTCGGCCCCGATCGCCGTGTGGCTGCCGCCCTGCTCATGGTCGAGCGCCTTGCCGATGTCGTGCAGCAGCCCGCAGCGCCGCGCCAGCGGCCCGTCGAGCGACAGCTCCTCCGCCATGATGCCGCAGAGGTGCGCCACTTCGATGCTGTGCCGCAGCACGTTCTGCCCGTAGCTGGTGCGGTATTGCAGGCGGCCGAGCACCTCGGTGACTTTCTTGTTCATGCCGGTGACATCGGCCTCGAGCGCGGCCTGCCGGCCGAACTCATTGACCTTCTGGTTAATCTCCTGCGTCGTCTCGCCAACGAGCTCCTCGATCCGGGTCGGGTGTATGCGGCCGTCCTTGATCAGCCGCTCGAGCGAGAGTCGCGCGACTTCCTTGCGAACCGGATCGAAGCAGGAGACGCTGACCACGCCCGGGGTGTCGTCGACGATCACCGTAACGCCCGTGGCCTTCTCGAACGCCCGGATGTTGCGCCCCTCGCGGCCGATGATCCGCCCCTTCATGTCATCGTTGGCGACGTCCACGGTCGCGACGGTGGCCTCGCAGGTGTGCTCGGCGGCGTAGCGCTGAATCGCCTCGATCGTGATCTGGCGAGCGCGCTCGCGGGCGTGTTCCTGCGCCGCGGTAAGCACCCGCTCGACGAGCTGCCCGGCCTCGCGCTCGACCTCGTCCTCGATGCGCTTCAGGCACAGGGCGCGGGCCTCATCGGCGCTCAGCTTGGAAATGCGCAGCAGCTCGCCGCGCTGCTCCTGCAAGAGCGAATCCAGCCGGCTCTGGCGGGCCGTGATCTGCTCCTCGGCGGCCGAAAGACGCTTCTCCGTCTCCTCGATTTTGCGCTCCTTGGTCGCCAGCACGTCCATCCGGCGATCGAGCGTGTCCTCAAGCTTCGCCAGCCGGCGCTCTTCGTTCTTGAGCTCGTTGCGCGTCTCGGCAGTCTCGCGCTCGAAGCGGTTCATGGTCTCGATCAGCTTCTTTTGCGCTTCCGCTTCCGCAGCCGAGAGCAATTCGTCGCGTTTGCGCTGCGCCTCCTGGTTCTGGCGCTGGATCGCCTGCTGGCGGACCTGCTCCTCAATCCGCCAGCGGTGCGTCAGGAAGAACCAGATCCCGCCGGCGCCTGCCGCGAATCCGAGCAGGAGCCAGACAATCGCATACCCGTCGCCGGGTCCGTCGGCAGCCAACACGATCAAGGAATCAAGCATGGGCCGGTCCAGGTGTATCAGTACGGTGGCTCGCGGCGCCGTCCACACGTCTCGGACGGGCGCTACCCGTTGGCTGGAACCTGAGCGCTGAACCGAATGGATGCGCACGCCGGACATCAGTCCAGGCGAAATGCAGGATTATGGACGAGCGGCGGGAGGCGCCCGAGGGCACCCGGTTGCAGGTCGGTCAATTATTCTGAACGCGGCCGATAGATGACTTCCAAACCGGATAATCGCCGAAACCGACGCAACGCGTTTCAACTGCCAGGTCGCTCGTCAAACCCGCGACCGTCTTTGCCGCTCAAGCAATCCACACCATGGCGCTGTTCTAACGCAGCCCGCACACGACCCACACACGGGCCGTGCGGGCTTGCCAGCACAACTCGTTCCGCCGGAGTATATACGCGGACGGTCCACGGCGAAAGCGGCCGACGCGACCCGGCCCGGCCGCCTGGAACACGCAGCTTGTCCGGCCCCTGCCCGGCATGTAGCATCTGTTTGGCGAACAAGGGGTTGACGAGCGATACCCGCCGCCCGGCGACGAGCAACCGCATGCGTCAGACCGCACATCCCGACCCGCCGCGTGCGCGGCGCGAGGCGCGCCTGCCCTGGCTGCTGGCGGTAGCGTTCGCGTTTCTCGCCGGGATGCTCTTCACCAGCCGGCCGGACTCGCTGCTTCAGTCGGCCCAGGCCCAATCCGCGGCGGCGGGCGCGCGCGGCGTCTATGCGTTCACGGGCCCGCTCGATTCGAGTCGCACCGGCCTGTTCATGCTCGACATCGAGCAGGGAACCGTCTGGGTTTACGAGATCGAGACCGTCGACACGGTTCGCAAGCTGAAGCTGGTCGCCGCCCGAAGCTGGGTGTACGATCGGTATTTGCGCGACTTCAACTGCGCGGCTCCGACGTTCCGGGACGTCCAGGACCTGGTGAGCCGCCAGCGGGAACGCGAAGCGCAGGATGACGCCCGCGCCCGCTCGCAAGAGCCGGTCGCGCCCGAGAAGCTGTTCGCCCCTGAGAAACCGGACGACAAGCCCTAGCCGCGCACGCATCGGAGCTGCCCATGGCCAAGCCGTTCTATTCCATCGATGAAGTCTGCAACCTGCTCAAGCGCGACGCCGAGGGCGTGAAGGAGCTCGTGCGCGAAGGCAAGCTGCGCGAGTTCCGCGACGCGGGCAAGGTCTTCTTCAAGGCCGAGGACGTTGAGAAGCTGACCGGCGGATCGGCCGGCGACATCGGTCTCGAATCGGTCGAAGAGCTCCCTTCGCTGCTCGACATCAAGGAAGGAACCAGCGTGATCGGCCTCGCCCCGGTCGAGGACGAGCCTGACCGGAAGGACAAGAAGTCCGGCACGGTGCTCAGCTCCGCCGGCATCGGCGTGTTCGACGAGGACGAGCTTGAGATTGAAGCCGACCCGATGGCCGACACGCAGATCACCAGCGCCGCGGCCCCGCCGGCCGCGAAGAACAAGAGCGAGGGCACCGGCAGCGGTTCGGGCCTGCTCGACCTGACGCGCGAATCCGACGACACCTCGCTTGGCGCCGAGCTGCTCGACGAAATCTACCCCGGCGAGGAGGAAGCGCCCGCCGCCCCCAGCCGTTCCGCGCCGGCCGCCGTCGAAGAAGTGGCCGAGGAGCCGGCCGGGGAAGAGGCGGAAGCCGCCGCACCCGTGTATGAGCCGGTGCTCGGTCCGGTGATCGTGTCGGGCGATCCGAGCGAGGGTCTCTTCAGCGGGCTGCTGGTGGGCGCGGCGATTCTGCTGGCCGTGGCTGCCAGCGTCGTCGCCGGGTTGCTGCAAGGCTTCGTGCCGGACTACGCCAAGGTCTTCAGCAATAATTTCTGGTTCTTCGTGGGCGGCTCAGTCGCCCTGATGGGACTGACGCTGATGATCGGCTGGCTGGTCGGCCGCTCGGGGACCGCGCCGGTCCGTCGCTGATTCCGACACCACACGCGAAGATCACCTGCGGCCGGCCGCAGCGCCGGCCGCGTCGTTTTCACCGGCCTTGCCGCCGCTCAGTTGTTAAGCAGCGCCTGCCAAGTCGCTTCGCTCAGCCAGAAATCGAGCTTGCGGCCGTCGAGATACAATGCCGGCGCCGCGTCGACGCCGACTTTCTCCGCCAGCTCCGCATCCTCGGAGACGCGCTGTTGGACCGCCGGTGACGTGAGTGCCTCGGTGAACGCGGCGACGTCGAGATGCGCCTCGCGGGCCCAGTTGTCGTAGTGCGGCGCGTCGAGCTCGCGCTGGTGCTGATACAGCACGTCGACGTAAGCGGCCATTCCCGCCTGGCCGCCCACCTGCCGGGCCGCTTCAGCAGCCTGGGCCGCCGCGCACGCCGCCGGATGCACCGTACGCGCCACGTGCGGATTGCAGGCCTGATCGAGCGGGTAGTGGCGGTAGTCCACCTGCAGCCGCTCGCCGTAGGCGCGTTGCAGGTCGCTCAGCAGCATGTGCGCGCGGGCGCACATCGCGCACTGGAAATCGATGAACACGACGACGTGGTGCACCGCGGGGCTGGACGCGGTCGAATCCGCCGGCCCGCGCAGCTCGTCGTGGATCGCGCCGCGCGAATACGACCAGCGCGCGAACTCCGGATCATTGACGATCGCGGAATAGCGCTTGTTGAGCGATTCGGCGCCCACGGCCAGCATCTGCCGCGACGTCTGCGACAGGTGAAGCTGCCAGATCGCCAGCCCGAGCAGCAGCGCGGCAACCGCCAGCGCGAGTTGCGGATGAACCGGCCGCTGGGGTCGCTCCTTTCGCCACGGGGCGGCCGCCAGCGTAATCAGCAGCAGCGCCGCGTTCATCCCGTGCACCAGCGCGCAGCCGTTGCACCAGCGCTTCAACTCGAACGCCATCACCGACAGCAGATACGTCGAGGCGATCGCCCCGCACAGCACGACCAGCAGCGGCACGAGGTGCCACAGCCATTGCCGGCGGGACGGCGTGCCGATGAACAGGAACCACACGCCGACGAACGCGAAGTACGCCGCCCCGAGCACGGCCCAGGGCATGCCGATCGACTGGTGCTCCGCGTCGCCGCTGTCGCTGCCCTGCACGAACGCAAAGCGCGAGCGCAGCACCGATTCGCAGTCGCCGGCGGATTGCGGTGCGGCGTCAGCCCGACAGAGCGCCTCCAGCCAGCCCGGCGGCGGCGCCCCGCCGCTGACCGTCAGCAGCGTCATGCTCACGTACCAGCCGCCGGCGCACAGCAACAGCGCCAGGAGCTGCCAGAGCCAGCGGATCGAAATCACGCGCGGCGGGAGAACAACGGGGGCTTCGCTCATGCCAGTCTCGTTCGTGTCGTGCGGCGGTCGGCTTCGCGCCGCACCAATGTCACCCGCAATTCGCGCGGCGGTCGGATGCGGCCGTGCGAAGGCTGACTGCGGTCCAACTCGGCAGTATACGCCGATCCGGGCCCGGCCCGCGCGTCCGCGCGGCGCGCCGGGGACCGCCGGTCTTCAACTCCTCGGATAGCGCGGGTTTCTACGTTTCGGGTAGCGCGGGTTTTCAACCCGCGACCGTGCTTCCGCCGCAGGCGAGCGCCCTCGGAGGCGTGAGCATGCGACCGGCGTTTCGGGCGGAGTGGCGAGCCGATCGAATGGGTCGCGGCCCGCGGACCTGCAACGGTGGCAATTGGGCTGCAAACGCCCCCGCAAGCACCGCGTCTATGGCGACGCCAGCGCGATCATCGGGTCGTTCCACACCGCCGGGTCGTTGAACGTCTCGAGGACGTGCTGGTAGTACATCCACCAGCGCAGGCCGACCGCGCACGACACCGACACCAGCAGCCAGCAGCCATATTCGGCGCAGACGTGCATGCGGTTGGAGAGCAGGATCGCCGAGCCGAGCATGACCAGTGCGGTTTTGAAGATGATGATTCCGCCGGGCGACTGGGCCAGCAGCGACGCGGCCAGCGGATTGAGCTCGGTGAAGAAGGCCCGCGAGCGCTCGGTCAGTGTCAGCGAGAGGTCGGCGGCGCTGAACACCCACAGGACCGCGACGCCCAGCAGCACACGTTGCGGCCGCCGAAGCCAGTGAACGACGGCCTGACCCGCACGGATCAACCCCACGACCGACCCGCCCCTCTTAACGCAATCTTCATCTGCTCTATACATTAGGCCGACAAACCGCGGTTGTCTTTCCTATCGGCTAAGATCGTGTTTACGAATAGCGAGGCGTTGCGCGAGCGGCGGCGGGCTGAGTGTTGATTCGCCACACGCTTTTGGCCAGACGGAGGTTGCGTTCATCCTGCGGCACTTCGACCCACCTCGTGACTCCCGTGCTCTGACCTGTCGCCTGCGAGATTCCGGACCGGAGGCACGTTCGTCTGCGGTACCATGCC
Source organism: uncultured Planctomycetales bacterium (assembly GCA_964465125.1). GTDB lineage: Bacteria > Planctomycetota > Phycisphaerae > UBA1845 > Fen-1342 > CAYOHG01. The sequence goes on from CAYXIO010000044.1 coordinate 31,353, forward strand.
TCGCCCATGCATGCCCAGACCCCAATCCCGCATAGGCTACAGCCGGCCGGCCGAGCGACCGCACTGGCTGCGGCTCTCGCGCTATTCGTCGCCTGCGGCTGCGACGTCAGCCCGCCCGCCGCCGGCACGCTCGAATTCAACGTGGCCGAGCCGCCGACGGCGCTCGCCGCCGCCGGCCCGCCCGTCTTCGAAGCCGGCGCCGTGTTCTACTCGATCCCCGGCAAGCTCGGCAGCCACGCCCCCGCGCTCACGACGCTCCCCGACGGCGGGCTGCTGGCGGCGTGGTATTCCTACGACGGTCCGGAGGAGCTCGACGGCGCCGCGATCTACCTCTCGCGCCGGCCCGCACACGACGCGGCCGACTCCGCCGCACCGGCCGACTGGACCCCGCCGCAAGTGCTGATCGCCCGCGCCGAAGCCGTCGGCAATCCGGTGCTCTACCGCGAAGGCGCACGCGTCTGGCTCTTCTACGCGATCGTCGCCGGCGGGTGGAGCACGGCGCGCGTCGAGTTCATCGTCTCCGACGACGCGGGCGCCACCTGGGCCGACCCGCGCTCGATCTACGGCCCGCTGGGCACGAACGTGCGCTTCCCGCCGCTGCGGCTGACCAGCGGCGAGCGGCTGCTGCCGGCGTATGACGACCTGCTGCAACGGGCGTTGTTCTTCGCGTCGGATGACGGCGTCGACTGGTCGCTGCGTGCCGTCGTCGCGACCGCGGCACCGCATCGCTGCATTCAGCCGTCGATCGCGGAGTTGGAGAGCGGGCGAATGCTGGCGGTCATGCGAAACACGGGCGCCGGCCGGATGTGGGTCAGCGCGTCCGACGACGCCGGCGAAACCTGGCTCGCGCCGCGTTCGGCGGGTTTCAGCAACCCGGCCAGCCCCGCGTCGCTTACGCGCCTGGCCGACGGCACGCTGCTGCTGGTCTTCAATGACAGCCAGACGCTGCGCCGTCCGCTGTCGGCGACGATCTCCGCCGACGACGGCCGCACGTGGGTTCCGCCGCGGGTGCTGGTCGACGGCGACGGCGAGTTCGCATACCCGGCGGTGGTGCAGACGCTCGACGGCGTAGTGCATGTGCTGTACTCGCACGATCGCGCGTTCATCGGGCACGTGCGGGTAAACGCGGCGTGGCTGGCAGGTGAATGAGCGGCACGCGAATGATTCGAGGCCGCTGCCGGCTTACGTTGTTTGCGCTTGCGCACCTGGCTGGTTGACGCCGGTGCCTTGGGACTGAGGTTTCGAGACCCGCGGTGAGCAATACAGCAGCACGACGGAGAGACCCAGAAGGCACACGTTGCGGAGCAGCGCCATTAGGACGGACTCGCCCTGTACCGATCCAGTGCACGTGCAGGGAGCCTGCCATCCCGCCGATCCGCCGAGCACGAAGATGCCTGAAGTAAAGGCGGCCAGAAGAGTGAGGACGAGCACGGATGCGGCGCGAACCGCGAAGCGGTAAGCAGCCACGCAGCCAGCGCGATCTCCAACCAAGGAAGTGCGAACCCGGTCATCCGCAGAGTCATCGGCTCCGTGATCCCCATGTCGATCAGCGCGACATAGGTGGGAGCGGGTCCGCTTAGAAGGCTGGTGATACCAGCATACGCAAGCGAACCGGCCAAGGCGCACGAGCACACAGCGGCCGCCATGTGGCGCGCTGAATGCATCGCGAGAATTAGCGCGCGATCAGCCGGCAACGAGCCCATCCCACCACGCACACCAGGGCGAGCAAGCCGGCGCCGATTGATACGCGTGCCGCGGTCGGAACCGGAGTTGGGGTCATTTGCAGTGCAAGTACGGGCACGCGGTTTCCGTGCGCATCGATTTGGTACACGGAAGCCTTTCCGTCCTTACCCTTGACGGTTGAGTCGGTCACGAGCATGCCTGGTTGTGGCCTGAAGACCAGCGCCCCAGGCGCCGGCGGGCGCGTACTCACGTTCGTTGCCTGAAACGTCCAGCGCTGTTGATTGGGGGCAGTTCCTTCGGTCCACTCCATTTCGGCCGGAACCACTTCGCCGGAGTCGTTCCGCTGCCAGCGAATCGTTGCGGACTGGTGTCGCACCGGGCAGTCCCAGGCGACGATGGCATAATCGAGCTCCGGGTCAGCCGTGGCGTTTACGCGGACTCCGCCGGAGACCCAGGGAACGTCGACTTCGAGGTGCACCAAGCCGTCACGTTCGGCAACACCGACGATCGCGCCTTTCTCGGCGAGTTGCCGTACGTCCCGACGCAACCCGAACATCAAAACGTCCGCCGGGGACGGAAGGACCGAGAGGACCTTCGCGTTGTCGATCAGCACGGAGCCGGAATCCGGGAAGTGGATCACCTGCCTCTGGCCGTCGTGGTACCGCGTGCGCTCCGCGAAAGGATGGTACTTGAGCTTCGAAGGAAGATCGAACTCGAGTTCCAGCTTTTCTGCCGAGCCGTCGCGCAACCATACTATTTCACCGCGCACGGTCTTGCGTTCGGCGATCGTCGTTTCTCCGAGGCGCTCCGGCACGCCCTCGACCAGTGCGGCGAATTCGACCTGGATCGTCTCGATCTCGGCCTGCTTGTCGGCAACAAGCTCAAGTACCTTTTGAATGTCGACGGAGCTCGGCTTCGCGCTTTCCCGCGCGAGGGCCGACCCCGAAAACGTGAAGACGCCCGCAAGAAGAACTAGGTGAGTGCGCATTGGCGACGCTCCCTATGCGCCGGAGTTACACCCGAGCGCTATAGTCGTCGTGTACTGGTCGCACAGAACCGTGCAGTCGTCGTCAGAGTGGTAGACTTCCTGGTGGCACGGCTGGTTGGCGACCGTCGAGCAGCTCGAACCAGGGCGCGAGTGACACGCGCCGCTCACGATGTGCTGGCCCGTCTTCCGAACCGAGTTCCCGGCGCAATGCCCGCTGTCGACGCTGCAGCCGTAATCATCGCCGCAGCCGTCAATATCGTAAACGCACTTGTGGTCGCTAAGCACCTCGCCCAGCAGGAGCGGCAGCAATCCCCCGACCAGCAGGCAGGCACCGACGATCATGCTGTTCTTCATGAGCCGGTCCCCATTCCGCGGCGGTCGACCTACAACCTCTGGGGATTCGCCTTTCAGATTCGCTTGTCTGGTAGTGTAGCCAAAAAAAAAAAACGGTCCTTCCGGGATCAGCGTGGGTAGAGATCGAGGCCTCCGCAGTAGAAGTAGAT
>CAYXIO010000045.1:0-33818 GCA_964465125.1 uncultured Planctomycetales bacterium
GGCCGCCGAAGTGTACCGCTGGCCTGACAATCAGATCTTGTGCCCCCCGCCGACCCGACCCGGCGACCCCGCGGTCCGCGATCAACCTGGCGCTGACGAAACCGCAGCATGATTCACACCCGACACGACGCCGCGCGGTTGTTCAGATGTTCCAACGGGCGAGGGAAGGCCCTGCGCCAGCAGTGAACCTAGATTGATGCATCTCTGCGATCCGAGCATACGGTCCGCTGGGACTCTGACCTTGGCGGCGATATACATCCCAGATTACCGAGGTAATTGCCTTACAGAGCGCCCGCTTGTCAGGAGTGATGAGGCTTCGCAAGTGTGCCTGTGCAAAGACGTGTTCGATGTTTTCCCACCAACGATCAAAGATGTACGAGACTTGGAGGCACTCGCGCCGGAACTGAAACAACTGGTGATAGGCATCGATGCAGGGATTGCTATCCACTCGTCGACGCAGCTCGCGCGCCCGCTGCATGAATCGATTCATGAGCGGGGCGCCCGCGTGGGCCGAGCAACCTGCACCGAGCACAAAGACCATTGTTCCGTTCGGGTACTCAAACATCCTTGCACCATCGTCGCTGGATCGCGTGGCCGAGTTCCGAGAGGTGGTCACGCTACCCCGCGAGGGTTGGTCCACGCCTCCCCCGATAATCGTCCCTACGCCGCCGCGCACACCCGCTTCGCCGCGTCCGTCAGGTCGCCGGCCGAGATCAACTGCGGGATCGCCGCTTCCTTCAGCAGCTTCCGCGCGATCTCCACGTTCGTGCCTTCCAGCCGCACGACCACCGGCACGTTGAAGCCCACCTCGCGGGCTGCCTTGATCAGCGCGTCGGCGATCACGTCGCACTTCGCGATGCCGCCGAAGATGTTCACCAGCACCGCTTTCACCTTCGGATCGGCCAGGATGATGCGGAAGGCCTCGACGGCGCCGTCGGCGGTGACGCTGCCGCCCACGTCGAGGAAGTTCGCCGGCTCGCCGCCGTGCAGCTTGATAATGTCCATCGTCGACATCGCCAGCCCGGCGCCGTTGACCAGGCAGCCGATGCTGCCGTCCAGCGCGATGTAGCTCAGGTTGGCCGCCTTGGCGCGCAGCTCGCTGGGGTTCTCCTCGGTCGGGTCGAAGAAGGCCTCAATCTCCTTGTGGCGGAAGGTGCCGTTGTCGTCGAAGTTGAACTTCGCGTCGATCGCAAGCAGCTTGCCCTCGGCGGTCTCCACCAGCGGGTTGATCTCCGCCAGCGAGCAGTCCTTCTCGACGAACAGCTTCGCCAGCTTGAGCATCATGTCGGCCGCGACCTTGGCGTGCTCGCCGCTCAGGCCGATGGCCTCGGCCAGGGCAACCGCTTGGAATTTCTGCAAGCCCAGGTGAGGATGAAACCAGGCCTTCTTGATCGCGTCCGGGTTCTTCGCGGCGACTTCCTCGATCTCGACGCCGCCCTCGGCGCTGGCCATCATCACCGGCGTGCGCTGGGCGCGGTCGAGCACGATGCCCAGGTAGAACTCGCGCTGGATGCTGACCGCGGGCGCGAGCAGCACCTTGCGGACAGGCACGCCCTGCGACCCGGTCTGTTTGGACACCATCGGGTTGGCCAGCATCCAGCCGGCCAGCTTCTCGGCCTCGTCGGCCGACTTGACCAGCTTGACGTAGCCCGCCTTTCCGCGGCCGCCGGCGTGAACCTGGGCCTTGACCACGACCTCCGACGCGGACAGCCGCTTGAACGCGCCGGCGACCTCCGCGGCCTTCTCAACCACCTCGAAGTTCGGCACCGGGATTCCGGCCTGCTGCATGATCGCGCGGGCCTGATATTCATGCACCTTCATCCGTTCGCTCTCCCTTTCGAACGCGCCCGGGGCTGGCCGAACGCGGTGTGCCGCAGTGTAACCGTGGGGGCTCGAATCCGCCCGGCCGCGCGCGGGGGGTTCCTGCAAGCGGTCCGCCGTGCGTAGCGGGTCAAACCACGGTTTGGGTCGAGCGGGCCACCGGATTGACGGCCGCTCACAGGTTGCGTAGACTACCGGGCTCGATTCGGTCAGAGGCGCAGCGCCCGCCGAACGTCGCGGGCGAGTCTGGAATCAGCGGGGACGGTCGTCATGCACTATCTGCACAAGCTCAGCAAGCGCAAGAAGAAGCGCAAGCACGGGTTCCTGGCCAAGATGCGCACGCATTGGGGCCGCAAGACGATCAACCGCAAGCGCCGCACCGGCCGGCATCGCCTGACCACGGTTTAGCCCGGAGGTCGCCGGCCAGCGCGCCTCACCTATCGTTCGCACGCTGGTGTCCGCGCGCCGACGTTTCGCACGCATGAAGCCGCTCCGAAGCCGGGGCCTGGCATGCAACGTTTCGAGATCTGCATCTCCGGCTGGTTCGCCGCCGCCCATCAATTGCGGCTCTACGACGGCAAGCTTGAAGCCCTGCACGGGCACAACTGGCAGGTCACCGTGACCTGCGCCGGTCCCGCGCTCGACCGCATCGGCGTTCTGGTCGATTTCACCCAGCTCAAGCCGCAGCTCGACGCGGCACTGGCGGGCTTTCACGATCGCAATCTGAATGATCTGCCCGCGTTCGCGGGCGTGAACCCCTCGGCCGAAAACGTCGCCTGCGAGATCGCGCGGCGCCTGTCGCCGCACGTGCCGCACGGCACGCGCCTGTCATGCGTGGCGGTGGAAGAGGCGCCGGGTTGCGTCGCGCGGTATTTCCCCGACGACTGATCGCGAGGTGGAACTGCGCGCTGCCGACATGACTCCGCGGTACCGCCGCCTCCGGTCCGCTCTTTCCAGTTCTCTTTTCCCTGTTTCGCGCTCACTCCGTCCGCTACCCTCCCGCCATGCCACTCACGCTCGAACAGCTCGCATCGGACTGGATTCGCCCGCAGGACGAAGAGCATTTCAGCCTGCCCGCGATCACGAACTTCCGCGGCATGGTGCAGGCCGGCTGGGGCGTCGCCGGCATCCAGAACTGGATCTGCCCGCCTACCGGCATGGCCACATTGACCGCCAGGCTCTTCGTGCTCGACGGCCGGCATTATCGCGAGCTGCCCACCGACGGCTGCGAGTACCGTTGGAAGGCCTACGAGGTCGAGCGCCGCGGGCACGGCGTTTCCAGCGCGCTGCGCATGCCCGCCGGCCGCTTCGGCGTCATCGAGAAGCTGCGCTTCGAGCGCCCCATGCAGATCGCGCTCGTCTTCACCGGCCTGCCGCGCGTCTGGCGCTTCACGGACTACTGGAATCTCCCGCCCGAGGATGTGCCGCAATTCAACCTGACCCGCATCGACGGCGGATTCCTGCTCGACGACGTGAAGACCTTCGGCTGGGCTGAGTTCTGCGCGCCGGGAAAGCTGACCACCTTCGCCAGTCTCCAGCACTGGCTCGACGGCGCACCGCCGCGCGCGCCCGGACGCGTGGGCGTCGCCGAGCTGAGCGTCTTCGCCGGCGATGAGATCGCCTGGACCGCCCTCCAGGGCTGCGAAGTACGCCAAGGTGACGGAAGCGCGGATTCGAGACCCGCGCTCCCCGAGGACTGGGACAGCGGCCGCGACGAGTGGCGGCGCGTCTGGGACAGCGCGTTCACTTCCGACAACGCCGACTTCGGAGGTTCCCTGCCGGCGTACGACGGCCCGCTCGCCCGGCTCTACTACATAAGCGTGCTCACGCTGCTCATGACGCGCCGCATCGTCCCCGCGCCGACGCCACGCTCGAGCATCGCCACCGGCGGACAGTGCATCTGGAGCGAGGCCAAGCGGCCGCTCTCGCGCGCCTACGTCTGGGGCGGCCCCGAAGGCGCACCCACCACCAGCTTCCTCTGGGAAGTCGAGTTCCAGGCCCCGCTGCTGGCGCGCCTCGACCCCGCCGTCCTGCGCCACCAGCTCGAAGCCCTCATGCGCGTCGACCTGAGCAAGCACTGGGGCGTCGAGGTCGTCAGCGGCGGCGGCGCAGGCATGGGCTACGGCGTCAACCCCGGCGCGTTCCTCTCCTGCGTGCGCGACTACGTCCACTTCACCGGCGACCGCGCCTGGGCCCTCAGGCGCCTGGACTACCTGCGAAGCTGCGCGCGCCCGGGGCTGACCGACTACGGCGACTGCCAGAACATCCTCGAATGCGTCAGCACCTACGAGCATTCGATCGCGGCGTTCAATGCGCTGAACGTCGCCGGCATGCGCTTTCTCGCCGAGCTGACCGGCGAGCCGGAGTACACCCGTCAGGCCGACGCGCTCGCGAAACAGGTGCTGTCGCTCTACGCCGATGGGCCGTTCGCATGCCTGCAACCCGACGGCTCGCGTCGAATCGTCAAGACCGTCCTCGATTTCAACTACGTCGGGCGATTCATGGCGGCCGACCTGCCGGTCGACATGAAGGCCGGCATGCTGCGCTACTTCGAAGCGGAGCTACAGACCGAAGACTGGCTCTACGCGCTCGCCCCGCACGACCCCGACGCGCTAACGCCGCACCTGCCCAAGTTCCAGACCTTCCGTGCCGATCATCAGGCGACCGGCTCGTACGACGGCTGGCCGGCGCGGGCCGCGTGCGTCCTGGCGCGCTTCGGGCAGAAGCAGAAGGCGGTTGACTGGATGCTGCGAATCCAGGAGTTGACCCGCGAGGGGCCCTTCGGACAGGCACGCTACATCCACGCGGCGCCACCGAACGACGGCCTGCCCGGCCGAACACGCAAGGCGAGCTTCTTCAACGGGAACTGCTACTTCGAATCGGCCGGCTGCGGGTTCGCGACGGTGATTCTGGACGAGTTGTAGCGCGGCCACCTGAGCGCGGTCTTCTGGCCGGAGCGTACGTCCTGAATGCGGCGAACCCGCCGCTCGGAGTGCCGTGCAACGCCGCATGCCGCGCTGAAGCATGCAGAGCGAAAGCCACCTACCCCCTCAGCACCGCCCGCACCGGGCTCGCGTCAAACCCCGCCAGCGGCAGCGGCAGCGCGATCAGCTCGTAGTCGCCCGGCGGCACGGCGCGCAGCAGCAGCCCCTCCAGGATCGCCATGTCGTGCGCGAAGAAGCGCTGGTGCGCCAGGAGCCGCTTGTCTTCCATCAGGTCGACGCTGGGCGTGTCGACCCCGATCAGACGCACGCCGCGGGAAGCCAGCCCGTCGACCAGCTCGGGCGAAAGGGCCGCGAAATCATCGTTCCAGCGGGTCGGGTCGGGAAACGTGCCGGTCGCCAGCAGCACGCGCGGCGGCAGCGGCCCGGAGAGATGCGCCGCGGCAGCACCGCGCTCGAACTCCGCGAGCGAGACGCGCGCGGCGCGGGCGACGTCGACGCGAATCACCCGGCACGGACCGAGGTACAGCTCGATCGGCCGCGCCTCGATCGACACGCCCGCGCGGGCGTAATGATTCGGCGCGTCGGCGTGCGCCCCGAGGTGCACCGTGGCCCGCAGCGTCGAGAGAGTGACCGTGTCGCCGCGCTCGATGTCCAGCAGCACCTCACGCGCGAGGGGCGAGTCGCCGGGCCAGACCGTCAGCGAGTGATCGATGCGCGGGGTGATGTCGAAAAGTGCCAAGGGATACTCCGCTGGGGACCACGGGTTGGACCTCCGAGCCACCCCAGACCACCGGTTGAAAACCGGTGCCACAGGACCACGGGTTGGACCTCGGCGCCACAGCCATGCGCGTGCTACCCGTTCCGGGCCTACAGCGCGTGGCGGATGGCCCACAAGTCCGGGAACGCCGGCTTGAACAGCGTCTGCTTCAGGAATTCGACGCCCGACGAGCCGCCCGTGCCCACTTTGTTGCCGATCGTGCGCTCCACCGCCTTCACGTGCCGATAGCGCCACTCCTGAAGCCCCTCGTCCAGGTCGGTCATCAGCTCGAGCAGGATCGCCACGTCCGGGCGCTGCTTGTACAGCCGCAGCAGTCCCTGCTGCACCGCCGTGCTGGGCTCGTTGGAGCGCGTCACGTCGCGCTCGATCAGCTCAGGCGGAATCGGGACGGCGAAGTGCGTCAGGAAGTCGTAGAAGTGGTCGATCAGGCTGCGCTCGGCCAGGCGGCGCTGCAAGGCGCGGAAGCCGGGCGAATCCGCTCCGTACAGCCGGGCGAAATCCATGTCGGCGCGCTTGTGCCCCAGCACGAACTCAACCTCGCGAAACTGGAACGACTGGAACCCCGAAGCCGTCTCCAGCCGATCGCGGAAGCTGGTGAACGACATGGGCGTCATCGTCTCGAGCACGTCAAGCTGGGCGACCAGCGTCTTCATGATCGTGCGGCAGCGCTTGAAGGTGTGAATGCAGCCGTAGAGATCGCCTTCGCTGAAGTCGCGCTTCACCCGGTCGAGCTCGTGCAGGAGCTGCTTGAACCACAGCTCGTAGGTCTGGTGAATCACGATGAACAGCATCTCATCGTGCTCCGGGGGCGTGGAGCGCGGCTGTTGCAGGTTGAGCAGGTCGTCGATTCGCAGGTAAGAGCCGTAGGTCAGCGGCATGCCTGACTCCTCGCGGGCGCGGTCGTGACGCGCGTATGCTAACCGCCGGCGCGGCCGTAGAGCAGCGCGAGCCGGGCGAGCTGCTCGGTGGCGCGGGCGGGCGGCGGCCAGTCGGCGAAACGCCAGCGCCAGTTGCCGGTCGCGGTGGCGGGCGTGTTCATGCGCGCGCGGCTGCCCAGACCGAGCACGTCCTGGAGCGGCACGACGACCGTGTTGGCCGCCGACGCGTACAGCGCGCGGATCGCGCCCCAGTGCAGGTGCTCCGCGTCGCATTGCAGGAAATCAAGCACGCGGGCCTGCTCGGACCCCTGCGAGCCGTTGCCGCCGGCCGCTGCGGACGCTCGACCCGCTCGTCGCCGGGCTTTGGCGCCGCGCGTTCGCGCGGGTTTCGCCGCGCTGCGCGCCAGCCCGCTGAACCAGCCCTGCAACGTGTCGTTGTCGTGCGTGCCCGGATACGCCGCACAATTGGCGACGAAGCCGTGCGGCAGGTGGTAGGACTTCACGCCGGGCAGGCCGGCCTGAAGCAGCCGCATGCCGGGAAAGCCGAGCTCATCGCGCAGCGCGGCCGCCTCGGGCGTCAGCAATCCCAGATCCTCGGCGATGATCTCGAGCCGACCGAGCGCCGCGCGGACGGCGCCGAACAGCGCGCGGCCTGGCGAACGCACCCAGCGCCCCCGCTGCGCGGTCGTGGATCCGCCGGCGATCCACCACACCCGGTTGAAGCCGAGAAAATGGTCGATGCGGACGGCGTCGAAGAGCGCGAACATGCGGCGGAAACGCTCGATCCACCACGCGAAGCCGCTCTGCTCATGCCGCGCCCAGACGTACTGCGGGTGGTGCCAGAGCTGGCCGGTGTCGCTGAACAGGTCGGGCGGCACGCCGGTGATGGCGCGCGGCCGGCCGTCGGCGCGCAGCGCGAACAGCTCGGGGTGCGCCCAGACGTCGGCGCTGTCGTGGCTGACGAAAATCGGAATGTCGCCGATCAGGCTGACGCCGCGGCTGGCGGCGTGATCGTGCAGGGCACGCCACTGACGGTCGAACATGAACTGCACGAAGCAGGCGTATTCGTATTCGTCGCGCAGCTCGTCGCGCGCGGCGCGCAGCGCGGCGGATCGGCGGGCGCGAACGTCGCGGGGCCACTGGGTCCAGAGGCGCCCGCGGTTCGCCTCCCGCAGCGCCTCGAACAGCGCGTAGTCGTCGAGCCAGCTCGCGTTGTGCTCCCGGAACGCGACGAATTCGCCGTACAGTCCGGAGCCGTTTGAAATGAACGTCTCGAACGCGCGCCGCAGGCAGCGCTCGCGGTGCCGCCGCACGCGCGGAAACGCGACACGGTCGCCGGCGTCAACCTCCGTCGGAAGCGCGTCGAGCTCGGTCAACAGGCCCGCTTCGATCAGCCCGTCGAGCGAAACCAGCAGCGGGCCGCCGGCGAACGCGGAAGTTGAGCTGTAGGGCGAATGGCCCGGCCCGATCGGCCCGACGGGCAACATCTGCCACCAGCTCTGACGCGCGTCTTTCAGCCAATCGGCGAACGCGAAGGCGTGACTCCCGAGGTCGCCGCTGCCATGTCGCCCCGGCAAGGAGGTCAGGTGCATCAGGATTCCCGCGGCACGGCGCTGCAACGACGCGCGCGGCGGCTCGGGCGGGACCGCTGCGGTCCGGCGGCGAGTGCGCGGCGCCGCGCGCGTCAGGCGAGCACGGCCGGAACGTCCGCCGATGGCTTCGTTTCGACGGCGCGAGCTGCCTGGGCGCGCGGGCCGCGCCAAGCGCTTCACAACCTCAACCGAATCCATCTCAGGGGCTCCGTCCCACGGATCGCCCGATGCAGGCGGCTCGCGGCGACCATCGGAATCCAACTTCATCGGATGCCAGTGCCAGCCGGTATCGCGGCGTCCATCAGCGTGCACGGAGCACCACGCCGCCGATCGCCGGCACCTGAACCGCGAGCTTGCCGTCGGCCGCCTCGACGACCTGGCCGGCCGGCGCGGCAGCGGGGTCGGCGCCGCGCGTGAAGATCACTTCCCAGCCCCCGGCGACGCTCTCGGGCGCGGGCACGGCGACGTTCGCGGCGGACGACGAGGCGTTCAGCAGCACGATCAGGCGCTGTTTACCGTCGGCCCGCTCGAAGGCCCAGACGTCGGCGGCGTCATCCGTCAGCAGCGTGCGGAAGTAGCCGGTGCGCAGCGCCGGGTTCGCGTTGCGAAGCGCGATCACGTCGCGATAGAAGGCGAGCTGGTCCTTCATCACGAAGTTCTCCTGCGGCTTCTCGTACGGCTGGAGATCCTCCCAAAGCATGGGTTTGCGGCACGTGGGATCGTCGGCCCCCCACATGCCAACCTCGTCGCCGTAGTAGATCATCGGCGCGCCGACGTAGGTCATCTGCAAGAGGACGACCAGCCTGGCGCGGGCGTACTGCTGGGGCCCGGGCCTGGCGTTGCTGTAGTCGGGGCCGTTGTCCTGCACGCGGTTTTCGGCGTCGTATTCGCGATCGGGGTTCAGCATCATCGACGCGAGCCGGTCGGTGTCGTGGCTATCGACCAGGTTCTGCTGCACGTAGGTGGCGGCAGCGGGATACGCCAGGCGCAGCTCGGCCAGGCGGCCATCCAGTTGGCTGGCCTTCAGCTTGCGCTTCTTGTTGCCGACCCACGCGATCGCGTTGCGCGCGAACTGGTAGTTCATGACGGCGTCGAAGTGCCGGCCGTCGAGCCACAGGTCGGCGCGGTCCCAGATTTCGCCCACGATGTACGCGTCCGGGTTGACGGACTTGACCAAAGCGCGCCACTCGACCCAGAACGGCGCTGGGATTTCGTTGGGCACGTCGAGCCGCCAGCCGTCGATCCCATCGCTCGGGTCGCCGTCGCCGTCGGGGTCCATCCAGCGCTTCGTCAGGTTGAAGATGTGCTGCTTGGCCGCCTCGCTGGCCAGTCCGTCGGGGCTCTTCTTGAAGACCGGCAAATCCTTCACTCCGGCCCAGCCGTTGTAGGTGAACGGCTCCCACGAGATGACGTCGAACCAGTCGGCGTATTTCGAGTTCTTGCCGTTCTTGAGCACATCCTGAAACGCCGGATGCCGCACGCCGACGTGGTTGAAGACGCCGTCAATGATGACCCGGAAGCCCATCGACTTGGCCTTCTTGAGGAACGCGAGGAACACCTGGTCGCTGGGGGTCCAGGTCCAGGTGCTCGGGTCGTTCAGATCCTCAACCGAGACGGCGGCCTCGTAGTCGCCTTTCACGCCGAAGTGATCGTCGACGTGCAGGTAGTTGTCGGCGTCATACTTGTGATGCGTCGGGGCCTTGAAGATCGGGTTGAAGTACAGCGCGTTGACGCCCAGGGCCTTGAGATAGCCGAGCTCCTGCTCGACGCCCTGAAGATCGCCGCCGTAGAGTCGGAAGAACACCGAGTACTTGTAGAACGTTTGCCCGTCGGCGCCTTCGAAGTCGGCGGGGGAGAACCACTCGTGCGTCCAGGGCACGGTCTTCTCAGGATCGTTGGCGGTGGAGCCGTTGCGGAAGCGGTCGACCATGATCTGGTACCAGACCGCGTCGCGGGCCCACGCGGGGGTCTGAAAGATGGACTCTTGCCCGATCTCTTTCCGGAACGTGTGCGGATCGCTCACCTTGCCCGCCTTGTCATCGAGGATGAACGTGTATTCCAGGTGCTGAACTCCGTCCGTTTGCCGCAGCGGCAGCGATGCGGTCGTCTCCCAGAACGCGAACAACGGCCCCTCGTTTTCGAGGTGCAGCTCGACGGTCGGGCCGTCACGCACGGCCAGCGACACGCCGGCGATGTCATGGGCCAGCGTGCGATAGCGCACCAGCACGCGCTGCTCGTCCAGGCGCTGCCAGAACATCGGCACGTTCGGCTGATGCAGCAGGGCGACCGCGTCAATCTGGCCGTCGCCGACCGCAGCGCTGGAGCGCGTCAAGGCGGCCAGCTTGCCGATTCGCAGCACCGAGTTGCTGCCGCCGTGGTTATCCGGTGCGCTTTCGGGGTTGAGCGGATCCTGGAACCAGCGGTCCCCGTCGACGACGAACTTGTACTCGTACTCTCCCGGACCCAGCGGAATCTGCACGGTCCACGTGCCGTCGCCGTCGGCGTCGGTCATCGGGGTGGACTGGTTGTTCCAGCTATTGAACGCCCCCGCCAGGGACACGCCGCGCTGCGGCCGCGCGTCGGGCTTGTACGAGAAGACGATCGCCCACATGCCGTTCCTACCGGCGGCGGCGCTGATCGAGTCCGGCAGTTTCTCAATCTGCTCGCCGGCGGGAATGACCAGCGGCGGCGCCGGCGGCCAGTCGCCGGCGAAGCCCGCGGCACTGAGCAATCCCGCCAGAACGAAAAACGTCGTCGCCCATCGCAGACAGGTTCGTCTGCCGCCGACGGTGAGCGCGCCAGGTTGCGTCATCGTTCACCCCAACTCTCGTGGTTTGCGGTCGTCTCGGCCCAAAAGTATATTGCAAGCGGCACCCACGGCCAGAACCGCGCCGCCCGCTCGCGACCGCGCAGGACCGTGGTGCGGGCGGCTCGCTCATGAACACGTTGATCCGCATCGCGTCCTCTACTCTCACCGCCACCCGCGTGCTGCTGGCGCTCGCCGCACTGCTGCTCGTGCTGGGGGCGTTCGGCTGGGTGCTTTCGCGCCCGCTCCGGGCGACTCCGCGGCTCGCGGGGCAGACGGTGTTGCGCGTGCTGCACTGGGGCGACAAGACCGAGGACGAGATCGTCCGCAAGCTGGTCGAGACCTTTGAGCGGCAGAACCCCGACATCAGGATCGTTCGCACCAACGTCGGCTCACCGGCCCAGCTTCAGACCAAGCTCCAGACGATGCTCGCGGCCGGCGAGCCGCCTGACCTGTTCTACCTGATCTTCGAGAAGGTCGCTGCCTTCGCATCCAAGGACGTCCTGGAGAACATCGAGCCTTACGTCGCCCGCGACCTCGCCGCCGGCGCGCCGGACGCGCCCGATCTCGACGACTTCTTCCCCGCCACCTTGGACGCCTTTCGCTACGACCCGCAGACGCGCGGCGTCGGCCGCGGCACGCTCGTCGGACTGCCCAAGGATTTCACCTGCGTCGGCTTCTACTACAACCGCAAGCTCTTCGACCAGGCCGGCATCGCCTACCCGCCGAAGACCGGCTGGACCTGGGACGAATTCCACGAAGCCGCCCGGCGCATCGGCCAACTGCCCGACTGCTACGGCGCCGAAGTCGTCACCTGGGAGTCGATGGTCCGCATCTTCCTGTTCTCTCACGGACTCGACCTCGCCGAGCCGGGCTTTCAGCAGTTTCAACTGACTGATCCCGAAGTCGTCGCGACGCTGGACAAGCTGCGCTCCTGGTTCCACGACGAAGACCGCACGCTGCTCAGCGCCAAGACGCAGCTTGAAACCGGGCAGGCCCCGTTCCTCACCGGCCGCATCGGCATGGCCGGCCCGTTCGGCCGCTGGCAGGTTCCGCTCTATCGGCTCATCCCCGCCGAGAAGTTTGACTGGGACTTCGCGCCCATGCCGCACGCGGCCGGCAAGCCGCCCTCCAACGGCGTGCTGACGGTGGCGTGGGCGATGGCCAAGGCCGGGCGCCACAAGCAGGAGAGCTGGCGGCTGATGAAATTCCTGCTGGGGCGCGAAGGCCAGGAGATGGTCTGCAACACCGGGCTGGCGATTCCCGTGCTCAAGAGCGTGGCGAGCAGCGCCTGCTTCACCGACCCCGCCGCCAAGCCTGAGAACGACGACGTGTTCCTCGAAGGCGCCGCGGTCGCACGGCCGATCGAATGGCCGGCCGATCCGCAGTTCATGGACACGCTCAAGCTCTGCTTCGAGGCCATCTTCAAGCTCGGCCGGCCTACGGCACCGGAGCTGGAGCGCGCCGAGCAGACGCTGAAGCAACTGGCCTCGTTCCGCGCCGCCTCTCCGCCCATGCACTGGAGCCGCATCACCGGGTGGTTCGCGACCGTGCTGCTGCCGATTCTCCTGCTCGGCGCGCTGTGGTGGTGGCGCGGCCGTCCCGGCCGGCTTGCGTCTCAGGAGGAACGGGCCGGGCTCGCGATGGTCGCCCCCTGGGCGATCGGCTTCCTGGTGTTCTGCGCGTTCCCGATCGTCATGTCGCTGCTGCTGGGCTTCGCGCGCTGGAACCCGATGCAGACCGTCGACCGGGCCGAGTGGGTCGGGCTGGACAATTTCCGCGAAGCCCTCACGTTCGACCCGACCTTCCGCAAGGCCGTGTACGTCACCGCCTGGTACGCGCTGCTGGCGGTTCCGTCGAGCCAGATCGCCGCCCTGATCGCCGCCCTGCTCATGTCCCGCGAAACGAAGGGCATCGGCCTGTTCCGCGCGATCTGGTACCTGCCCAGCGTGCTGGCCGGGGTCGGCATGGCGATCATGTGGAAGTGGGTGTTCCACCACGAGCACGGCCTGCTGAACTCCCTGCTCGATCCTCTGCTCGCGAAGCTCAGTCTCAGCGCCCCGCGCTGGTTCGAGAAGGACGCCGATCAGTGGGGCGTGCCCGCCTTCGCGGCGATCAACCTGTGGCTGATCGGCGGCACGATGATGATCTACCTGGCGGGGCTGAAAGGCATCTCGCGCGACCTGTACGAGGCCGCCGAGATCGACGGCGCCCGCACGCTGCGCAAGTTCGTCAACGTCACGCTGCCGATGCTCAGCCCGGTGATTTTCTTCAACACGATCATGGCGATCATCGCGAGCTTCCAGATCTTCACACAGGTGTTCGTGATGACGGGCGGCGGCCCGGAGACGTCGACGCACTTCTACGTCTACTACCTCTACAAGAAGGCCTTCGACCTGGGCGCGATGGGCTACGCCAGCGCCATGGCCTGGATTCTGCTGCTGATCGTGCTGGGACTGACGCTGCTGATCATGCGCGGCACGCGCCGGCTGGTGTATTACGAGGCGTTGCGATGATCGGGAAGGGGCCGAGGGTCCGAGGGGTCGAGCGGCGAAGGGACCGGCACACGCGGCGCGGCAACCGACGCCGGTCTTGATCGCGGTCGAGGGTATGCGCGTGCTGGAGACGTACAAGGAACTTGCGGCGCGGCAGAAGGCGGATGGCCTGTGTGTCAGCATCGATCGAGCGACGCGCGCATTTCCTCACGACGAGCGATTGGGCCTGGTGGACCGGATTCGGCGCAGCGTCATGCCAGTCCTTTTGAATAGCGCGGCAGGATGCGACCGCGGCTCCACCCGAGTCGATGCACGATTCCCATGGACCGCGAACGGAGATCATACCCAATGAGCCGCGTCGCCGCCGTCCTCGCCGCGCTGGCCACCGTCGCGCTGCTGCTGCTCGGCACCCTGGTCATGGCCTTCCCGTTCTACTGGATGACCGTCACCAGCCTCGCCACGCCGGCCCAGGCGGCCGAATCCGCCTCCGGTACGACCTTTCACTGGCTGCCGACCGACCCGCAGTTCTCCAACTACGCGGCCGCGCTGCGCCACATCGGCAGCAAGCCCTGGATCGGGTTCCTCGACGCGCTGTCCAACACCATCGTCATCACCACGCTCTGCGTCGTCGGACAGGTGCTCTCGTGCAGCCTTTGCGGCTACGCCTTCGCGCGGCTGCGATTCCGCGGGCGCGACGGGCTCTTCATTCTGATGATCGCGACCATGATGCTGCCCCAGCAGGTCACCATGATCCCGCTCTTCCTGCTCTTCCGTGGGTTCGGCTGGATCGACAGCATCCTGCCGCTGGTCGTGCCGGCGTTCTTCGGCACGCCGTTCTTCATCTTCATGTTCCGCCAGTTTTTCGCGCAGGTGCCCGAGGCGCTGGTCGAGGCGGCTCGCATCGACGGCTGCGGGCACCTGACCACCTGGTGGCGCGTCATGCTGCCGCTGTGCAAGCCGGTCATCGCGATCACCGCGGTCTTCACCTTCATCGCGACCTGGAACGATTTCCTCGGCCCGCTGATCTACCTGCAAAGCGAGGAGCAGATGACCCTCGCGGTCGCGCTGAACCTGTTCCAGAACCAGTACGGCGATTTCTCGGACATGAACCTGCTGATGGCCGCCAGCGTCGTCACGATGATCCCGTGCATCGTGTTGTTCTTCGTGGCGCAGAAGCAGTTCGTCGGCGGGCTGACGCTGGGAGCGGTCAAGGGGTAGCCGATAGCCAGTTCGAACCGGCGCCGGCGCTCCTCCGGCTTTGCGACCATCCCGCGCTTGCGCGCGTCGACGATCCCTCGCCGCGTTACGGCACGACCTCAATCCGCACCGACGCCGCAACGACCGGCCCGTGCGGATCCTGATCGCGAATCTCAAGCGCCAGTTCGTAACTCCCCGCTCGCGGATTCAGCGCGCGAAGCTCGCCGCGGAACGAATCCAGCTCGAATCCCGCCGGCAACTCGCCCGAAACCACCCGCACGCAGTAGGGCGGAACTCCGCCGCGAACGCCGAGATCAAAGGTCGCAGTCTGCGTCGTGGGCAGGCCACCGTCGGATGCGAATGCCTCCGCCGCGCCGCCCTCGGGGGGCGCCGGAGCCGGCGAGGGCGCCCGTGAGAGTCGCCAGAGTGCGTTCTTGCCCGCGGCCAGCGGCTCAAGCGCGCTGTTCGGCCGCAGCCGATAGCCGCAGGCCCGCGCGACCAGCAGATCGGTCTTGGTGATCAGCCAGCGATACAGCGGAAAGTCTCCGCCGTACTCATTGCCGAACGCCCCGACGCGGCTGAGCGGGTCGATCACACCTTCAAAGTGGTTCACGTCGGAGACGCGCGCATCGTCGCCGAGGTACGCCCGCAGCG
Organism: uncultured Planctomycetales bacterium; assembly: GCA_964465125.1. Taxonomy (GTDB): domain Bacteria; phylum Planctomycetota; class Phycisphaerae; order UBA1845; family Fen-1342; genus CAYOHG01. The sequence continues at coordinate 15,167 of CAYXIO010000045.1, forward strand.
CGTCATCGACAAACTGCCCGTCGTGGACATGAGCCGTGAACGCGGGGATCGACTCGTGAAAGAGCAGCGCGTGGCCGATCTCGTGATGCGCGACGGAATAGAAGTCCGTGGGATCACCCCAGCCGTTGCGGCTGATGAGCCATTCATCATCGCTGCCGCTGAAGTGCCAGCCGTCGGGGTGCCAGTTGCCGCGCGTCTCGATCGACACCGTGCCTGATCGCCGCAGTCCGCTGATCCCTCCTGCGACAACTTGGAACCCGCTGAGCGAGCGATCGGACGCGGTCGCACCGGAGCGCATGTCCGGATGCTGCATGCCGTGCGCATAGAGCAGGTAGTCGCTGAACGGAAGCGTATTCTGAATCTCGCGGCCCGCGCGGAAGCCGTCGGGCTCCCACATCCACGCGGTCTCCTCGCCCACGCCGACCGTCATGCCCGGCTCGCCTTCAAAGCAGTAGCCCCAGTCTTTGGCGGCCTGCTCGAAGACCTGCACGGCGGCGGGCGACGCAAAGAACCCGGTTCGATCATGGCTGTAGTCGAATGTAATACCGAATGTGCCCACGCCGCCCCGATCCTGGTCGTGCACGTGAACGCGATACACGGTCGCGATCGCAACGCCGTACGGGTTGGTCGTCTCGATCCGCAGCCAGGCCTGGTCGTCGATCCCGTCGCGGTCGGGGAAGATTGCCAGCCAGAATGGTACGGGCTCGTCCGCCCGCTCGACGAAGAGCGTCTTGCGCGGCCCCTGCGCAGTGACTTCCGAGTACAGATTAAACATCAGCCGCGGCGAGCTGGCGCTCAAGCGCACCTGAAGCGGCAGGCGCACCGGCGCGGCGACGCGCAGCATCAGCTTCAGAGCCGGGTTGGCAAGCTGACCGTCCCAATCCACCAGCTCGATGTCGCGACCAACGAACTCACGCCCGAAGCGGTCGACCAGGGTCAGCGGCGGCGTGGGAGACAGCGACGGGCCCGCGGCCTGGCCGGCGGCGGCGATTTGCTCGCCAGCAACCGCCTGCGGCCGCGACTCGGCTGCCGGCGCGTCCGCACCGGCAACGGCGAGAACCGTCGATAGCGTGCAAAGCGTGACGGTTGCGACGCCGAAACGTCCCACGGCCCGGCACCTCGCCTTTCGATCACGACTCGACGGAAAGCCGTCGCCGAGATACTTTGACAACCGCAGCGGGTTTCACGATACTTCGACCTCGAAATGGAAACAACGCGGCGGCGCGAGTCCGGCGATCCCGCCGACTGCGTTCCGCACGAGCCGACGACGCGGGCGCTACGGGAGCTTGGCTATGGCAGGTCGACCAGCAGTCGGTCGCGGCGGTAACGGGATGCTTTACGGCCTCGTGACGTTCGCGGTCTTGGCGGTCGCGGGGTTGGGCGCCTTCATCTGGCAACTCACCGACAACAAGCGCCTCAAAGACGCCTCCGACAGCGCCGCCCGGCGGATCAAGCAGTATGGCACGCCGCCCGCGTACTACTCCGACGAAGCCACGGCGCGCAACGCACCGATCTTTGAGACCATGCAGAAGGACTTCGAGGAGTTGGCCCTGCTGGTCACAGGTAAGAAAGAGGCCGTCTGGCCCGCGATCCGCGACCAGGCCGACAAGGTCCGCCAGGAGATTGCCGCCGCCGCCCCGGACGTCGTCAACGCCAACGACACGCTGATGACCGTCGTGCTGCGGCTTTACCGCGCCCACACGGACCAGCGGTCGAACATCCAGGAAATGCAGGGCCAGATCGCGACGCTACAGTCGGAGAACTCAAAGCTCGCCAACGGCGTCAAGGAAGCCCGGGACCGGTTCGAGCAGCAGGTCGGCGAGCTGCGCACGCAGGTCGATCAGCTCACCCAGCAGACCTCGCAGCAACTCGGCGAGAAGGACCAGCAGCTTGCCGAGCGGCAGGCGCAGTCCGACGCGCTCAATGAGGAGCTCAGCCGCCAGAAGCAGCAGACCCAGCGCACGGCGCGCGACACCGAGATTCTCGTCGGCAAGCTCAATCAGCGCATCGGCGAGCTGGAGTCCAAGCTGCGCATCTTCAACGTCAGCGGTTTCAACGCCGAGGACATCCTCACCAAGTCCGACGGCCAGGTGCTGCGCGCGATTCCCGGCAGCGAGATCGTCTACATCAACCTGGGCGAGGCGGACCGCGTGCGGCCCGGCATGAAGTTCACCGTCTTCTCGCCGGACGCCATCGGCAGCGGTGGGTTCGGCGGCAAGGCCACCGTCGAGATTTCGAGCGTGTTCGACAGCACGTCGGAATGCAAGATCAAGTCGTCGCGCCCCGGCCGGCCGATTGTCGAGGGCGACATCATCGTCAACCTCGCCTACGAGCGCAACCGCAAGCCGCAGTTCGTCGTCATCGGGCAGTTTGACCTCAACTACGACGGCGCCCCGGACATCGACGGCGTGGAGAAGGTCGCCGGCATGATCGGCGACTGGGGCGGAGCGGTCGTGCGCGAAGTCGACGAGACGACCGATTTCGTCGTGGTCGGGCTCGGCCCGCAGGAAACCAGCGGCGCATCAACGACGGACGTGGTCGCCGCCCTTCAGGCCGGCCGCAGCGACGAGCGCGAAGCCTGGCTCGCGACCGTCCAGAAGGCCCGTGACTTCTACATCCCCGTGCTGACGCAGTCGCAGTTCCTCTACCTGACCGGCTACAGCGGGGTCGGCAACATCGTGCGGCGGTAACTCCGCGGGGGCGGCGCAGAGCCCGCTCAAGCAGGCCGGGCTTCCGCGCCCTGGCGCCCGCTGCCGCCTGCGCCCTGCCTTCAGGCTACTTCTCCGTCAGCAGCACTTGAACGACCGTTTGAGCCGTGATCACGCGTTGCGACAGGAAATCCACGAAGGTGACCCGGACCGTGATCTCGGGGTGCGCCGGGCGGCGCTTCCAGGGGCATTTGATCGTGAAGTGATAGGTCATCAGGCTGCCGTACCAGCTCTGCGCCGCCTCGGCCGCGGGAATGATGCACTCGCCGACCAGCGTCTCGCCGGGCGGATTCTCCAGGTCGAAGAGCTGCACGCGGATGTCGCCGGCGACCTTCAGGGCGTCGCCGCTCGCGTCGACGGGGCGCAGATAGACGGTGACGCCGTCATGACCGGGGGATTCGTCGTAGTTGTCGCCGCCCGAGAGCTGCAAGATCTCAATCTTCTCGGGGACGAAGATCTTGGTCTTGTCTTCCTCGGTGAAGCCGCGCGCCTTGGAAAGCTGATCGCGCAGCCCCTGGACCTCGGCCAGGAGGGACTCGATCTGGTGCTTCTGGTCGCGCACCTGCTCCTGAAGGCGGGCCATCTCGCGCTTGTCGTCGGCCGGCCGAGGCGGCGTGCAGCCCGCCAGCAGCGGCAGAGCGAGCAGCCCGGCGAGCGCCAGCCGACGCGTCTTCATCGACCTAACCGATCGGCCGCAGCGAAGGCGAGCGCACCGGCTCAGGCATCCGCTCCAGCAGTTTGTCTGCGAGTCCGTAGGCAATGGACTGCTCCGCGTCCATCCAGTTGTTGCGATCGCAGTCGCGCGTGATCTGCTCGAGGTCCTTGCCGGCATGCCGGGCGAGAACCTGGTAGAGCTGCTTCTGCGTCCGCATCATCTCATCCAGCTCGATCTTGATGTCGGTCGCCGGCCCGCGCGCCCCGCCCAGCGGCTGGTGGATCATCACGCGCGAGTGCTTGAGCACGTAGCGTTTGCCGGGGGTGCCGGCGGCGAAGAGCACCGCCGCCATGCTGGCCGCGGCGCCGATCACGTACGTCGCGACGTCGCAGGGGATGTACTGCATCGTGTCGTAGATGCCCATGCCGCTGTAGACCGAGCCGCCGGGGGAGTTGATGTACAGGTGGATGTCGCCCTTGGGATCCTCGTTGGCGAGGAACAAGAGCTGCGCCACGACGACGTTGGAGAGCTCGGAGCTCACCTCGTCGCCCAGGAAGATGATGCGGTCCTTCAGCAGCCGCGAGTAAATGTCATAAGCGCGCTCCGCGCGCCCCTCGCGCTCCACGACGATCGGAACCAGGTAGTTCGAACGGGTCATCCGTGCATCCCTCGCCAGTCGGCCCCGCGCGCGGCCCGGCCTACTTCTTGGCCGCGCCGCTTTCCTCGAGAATCTCGTCGATCAGACCGTATTCCTTGGCCTCCGCCGCATCCATGTAGCGATCGCGCTCCGTGTCGCGCTCGACCTGCTCGGCCGTGCGTTTCGTTTCGCGCGCCAGGATGTCGATCAAGGTCTTCTTGACCTTGAGAATCTCGTCGGCCTGGATGCGCATGTCGGACGCCTGGCCGCCCACGTAGCCCCAGGGCTGGTGGATCATGACCTTGGCGTGCGGCAGCGCGTAGCGCTTGCCCTTGGTTCCCGCGGCGAGAATGACGGCTCCGCCGCTGCTGGCGGCGCCGACGCAGTAGGTCGCGACGTCGCACTTGAGGAACTTGATGGTGTCGTAGATCGCGAGCGTGTCGTCGATCTCGCCGCCCGGGCAGTTGATGTACAGGTGAATGTCCTGGTCGCGCTTGACCGACTGGAGATACAGCATGCTCTTCATGATGTGCGAGCAGACCGTGTTGCCGTTCACCATGATGCGCGGGTCGAGCGGCAGGTCGAGAAAGATGATGCGGTTGTCCAGCAGCATCTCGTTGAGGCCCATCTGCCTCCAGTTCTGCCACTGGCCGCCCTGCCCCCACGGTCCCTCGTGGACGGGGTAGTAGGCCGCGCCGCTGCCGCCCGCCAGCGCGCCGCTCAGCGGGCCGCAGCCCGGCGGCACGCGCCCCATCGCCGCTGAACCGCCCCACGGATTTCGATCAGCCTTCATAGCGTCCTCAGCTTCCCTGCACCTCGGTCAGTTTCGCGTCCTTGAGCAACTGCTCCACGCACTTGTCCTGGCGAATCTGCTCGGCCAGTTGCATCAGCAGCCCGCGCGCCTGAAGGTCGTCGCGGACCCGGTCGAACCGCTGCCCGTACAGCCGCGCGATGCGCGCGATCTCCGTGTTCACTTCCTCGTCCGTGATCCGCAGCGCCAGCTTCTCGGCAACCTTGTCCAGCACGAACAGCAGCTTCAGATCGCGGGCCGCCTCGGCCCCCGCCGACGTGCGCAGCTCGTCGATGCGGGCCTCGATCTCGCTCTCCGGCACGCCGTTCTGCCGCAGGTCGATCACGCGGCGCATCACCGCCCGGTCGGTCTGGCGGGCCGAGAGCTTGTCAGGCAGCGTCACGTCGGTGTTGTTCAGCAGGTATTCCAGCACCTGCTCCTTGCGGGCGCGGTGCACCAGCCGGTCGCGCTCCGCTTCCAAGTCGTCGCGGACGCTCTGGCGCAGCTCGGCCTCATCCTTGCAGCCCATCGCCTCCAGCAGCGACTGCATCGACTGCGGCACGAGGCGCTTCACCTCGTGCACGTTGAACTCGAAGCGGGCCGTCTTGCCGCGCAGATCCGGCCGGTCGTAGTCGTCGGGAATCGCCGCCTCGGCGGCGCACTGCGCCCCGGGCTTCACGCCGCGCAGCGTCTTTTCGATCTCCATCAGCGGAATGCCGTCCAGGCGCGTCGGGCGGACGCCGAGCTGAACGTTGTTCTCGCTCTTGATCGTGGCCCCGTCCACCTTGAGGGTCACGTCGGCGACGATCGTGTCATCCGGATCGCCGGCGCCTTCCTGGCAGGGCTCCTGGTGCCCGCGGATCTTTCGCCGCCGCTCGATCTGCTGCGAAACGTGCTCGTCGGTGATGGTGATCTTGGGGTCCTTGATCTCGATGCCCTCGAGCTTGGGCAACTCGAAGGTCGGGCGGACCTCGACCTCGCAGACGTACTCGAAGTCGCCGTCGTCGGGCAGCTCGATGTGCGAGACCGCCTCGTTCAGGTCGGCGAAGCGGGTCCCGTCGGTGGTGCGGATCTGGAAGACCGGATCGCCGAGCACGTCCAGCTTCTCGTTCTGCACCACCGCGAAGAAGGACTGACCGAGAATCGTGGTCTTCAGTGAGTCGCGCACCTCGCCGCGAAACCGGCGGCGAATCAGCGACACGGGCGCGCGGCCCTTGCGGAAGCCGGGCAGCACCGCGTCGTTACGAATCTCATCCAGGTTCTGCTGGACGTGTCCGCCGATGACGTCCGCGGGCACGCGGACGGTCATTTCCTTGCGCAGCGTGCCGACGTCGCGGATGGAGGCCTGCACCTTCTCCTTGAGCTTTACGAGCAGGCGTTCCGCCTCGCGGTCCGCGCGATCCAGCATTTCCGGATCGCTCAGCGCGTCCGTCATCCCCGGGACGTTCATGCCCTTCTCCTACGCGGATTCTATCGGCCTGATCGGCCCACACTCCGCAGCCTCAATCACCTCGCGTCCGCCGGTCCGTTCCGGCGATCTCCGCCGATCAATCGCTAGCTGAACTGCCCCTGAAGCGACGAAAGATCGCCACCCAGGAAAATCACGACAATGATGTTCAGCAGCGCCGCCAGCAACCCGCTCCAGATGGAGTTGAAATCGATCGCACCGGCGGCCTGGAGCCAGCCCAGCAGGACCCCACCCATCGCAAGTTGCGCCAAACGCAGCTTCATCAAGCGCATCGTCGGCCTCCTATCCGTGTGCCACAGCGCGACGACACCCGTCGTCGCGACGGTCTAGCTCGTAATCAGCTCGACGTTGGCACGCGGAACCGTCGCCCGCGTCCCGTCGTCAAACTCCACTTCCAGAACCCGCACGCGGGCCTCGCTCGGCAGCTTCATCAGCTCCGCAGGCAGCCCGACGCAGCGGCCCAGCCGGCCGAAGTACGGCTCTCGAATCGCCCGCACGGCGGCGCCGATCGCCAGCGTGCTGCCCGACCCGCGGTGCGGCGCTTCCGGCCGGGTTCCGTCGAGCGGAATGAGCACTTCCGGGCGAAGCACGCCGGCGCGGATCTGCGTCGCGCCGTTCACGCTGGCGAGCAGCCCGGCTCGCCGGCGCAGCAACTCGAACGTCGCCTGGGCCATGCGGATGCGGCCGAACCCCTCGGTCACCACCAGCGTCACCCCGAGCGACTCCTCCCCGGTGATCGCGACTCCGATCTCGTAGCCGAGGAAGTCGCGCAAGTCGGCGTCGTCCAGCCCGCCGGTGATGATCGCCTCCACGCCGACCTCAGCCGCCCGCCGCACGGCCGCCGCCGTCAACAGGCTTCCGCCGACCAACACGCGACCTTTCCACTCGCCGCGGACGCAGGTGGAGTCAAGCACCTCATCGGGCGCTTGCACCGCCATCTCAATCGGCCCGGCCACTTCACCGCCGATGCCGAAGGTACCCTGAACCACGGTGCCGCGAATCTCGATGGTCGCGGATTCGCCGGGCTCAACGTCGACGACCCTCCCGGCCGCAAACGCGGACCGCTGCAAGGGCACGGGCCGGCCGCGGATCAGCACCTGCCCGGTCACGCTCGAGATCTGCTCGACCGTCCCGTCGATCGGCGAGCACAATTCCCCTTTGAAGAACCCGAACAGCCCTCGCGTCCGCACGAACGGCTCATTCGCGGCAACCGGTTCGCCATCGCGCTTCAGCATCAGCTCCGGCAGCTCCTCGGCGGCGATGCCGAGCTGGCCGACGACGTTGATGGCGCGCACCTCGCCGGGCAGCTCCGTCCGCGCGACCGCCGTGTCCGCCGACACTTCCTGCCCAACCTGCACGAGCACGTCGCCGCGCAGCGGCAGGCGCCGGATCCGGCGCACCTCGGTGTGCTCCGCCACGGTCAAACCGGGAGTGTAGGCATACCCCATGCGCGCTCACTCATGCCGCTCCACGGCGGATCGCCGCGCGATTCACGCGGAATTCGGCAGGGTTACGGAACCCCGGCGTTCTGTCAAGCTTGCCCGGCGCGGCGGCGGGCCAGTCGCGCCGCGGTCGCCGCGGCGCAATCGATCCTTGTCCGCGAGGGGATAGCCGCTTACGATTCCAAGCGGCTACGCTCGGGCCGCGCGGGAACGGAATCGGCGGAGGCCTGCATTCGAGGGGCGCACTCATGATCTTCGGTGAAAACGATTCGCAACCCCAGGGCCTGCCGCCGGGCGGACAGCCCCAGCAGCGCAGCATCCGGCTCGATACCAGCGGGATGGACACCGTCTATTCCAACTTCTTCGCCCTGGCCGGAACGGCGGAAGAGATCACCCTCTACCTGGGAGCGTCCTCGCCGATGCCCGGGATGAACGAGCCGATGCTGAAAATCTCGCACCGGACCGTGCTGCTGCCCTCCAACGCCAAGCGGCTGATGCTGGCCCTTCAGCAGACCATCAAGGCGCACGAGGACCGCTTCGGGCCGATTGAGATCGCCCCCATGCAGCCACCCAAGGGCGGCCAGCCCGGCTGAGGCACGCGCCGGCGGCTTTCCACGCGGCGGAGACTCCCGCATGCTGCTGCGAGCGCTCTTTTCCCGCGAGCTCATCCAGCTCGGGGTCAGCGACCTGCGCGCTCACAAGCTACGCTCCTTCCTGACCGCGCTGGGGATCATCTTCGGCGTCGGCGCGGTCATCACCATGCTCAGCATCGGCGAGGGCGCCTCCGCCGAGCGGCTTGAGAGCTTCCGCCTGCTGGGAAGCCAGAACATCATCATCCGCTCGGTCGAGCCGCCGGCCTCGAGCGAGGCCCGCGAATCGACCCGTGGCATCAAGACCTACGGTCTGACGCGCCGCGACGTCGAGCGGCTGCGCGAGCTGCCCTTCGTTGACGACGTGGTGCTGATGCGGGAAGTCTCCGACACCACGACTTTCGGCTCGGTCAAGTTCTCCGGGCCGGTCCTCGGAACCACGGAGAACTTCTTCCAGGTCATCAGCGCCGAGGCGGCCCAGGGGCGGATGTTGACGGTGACGGACGGCGCGCGCGGCGCCAAGGTCTGCGTCATCGGGGCCGACGTCGCGCGGCAGCTCTTCGGCGCCGGCGACCCGCTGGGGAAGACGATCAGCGTGCAGAGCCGCACGACCGGAATGATCCCCTACCAGGTGGTCGGGGTCCTGCGCGAGGTGGCGTCGGCCGGAAAGCCGACCCTCGGGGCCCATTCCCGCGACATCAATCGCGACGTGTACATACCGTTGCAGACGGTCGACTTTCGCTACGGCGATCTCACGGCTCGCTGGGCGCGCGGCTCGTTTGAGGCCAAGCGCGTCGAAATGAGCGACGTCTACCTGCACGCGACGGACCAGGAAGCCGTGCTGCCGCTCGCTGGCATGGTCCAGCGCGTGCTTCAGCACGGGCACAAGAAGGACGACTTCGCGATCATGGTGCCGCTGGAGCTGATTCAGGCGGCCGAAAAGGAAAAGCAGCTTTCCCAGATTGTGCTGGGGAGCATCGCCGGCATCTCGCTGCTGGTCGGCGGCATCGGCATCATGAACATCATGCTCGCCTCCGTCACCGAGCGAACTCGCGAGATCGGCATTCGCCGAGCGCTCGGCGCCAAGCGCTCGCATATCACGGCCCAGTTTTTGATCGAAACGGTGATCCTGAGCGGCGCCGGCGGCGCCATCGGCATCGCGCTGGGGATCGGGGCCGCGAAGGCCGTCAGCCTGGCCGTAAGCTGGAACACGATCATACCGCTATGGGGCGTGCTGCTGAGTTTCTGCGTTTCGGCGACGGTAGGGATTTCGTTCGGGCTATATCCGGCCCGCAAGGCCGCCTCGGTCGATCCGATCGAGGCGCTAAGATACGAGTAGCAAGCCAGTTAGCGCCATAATGCGCGGACCTTGCCGATTTCTTCGTGCGCGCGCTTGACTTCGCCTTGCCCCCCACGCAGGTGTAGGCTATACTTCCGTTCGTAAGGCTCCCCAAGCTGCTGTGCCAGAACTGACCCAGGAAGGCTCCCCTGCCGGCACAGCAATCCGTGTAGCGCATGAGACATTGCGCCGTGGATTGGCGATTCCGCGGCGAAGTGATTGTCGGCTGCTTCGCGCGGATCCGACCGCGCTGGCGCCGCTGCCTTGACGAGGGGGAGAGGTCCATGCTGTCCCAGGAGCCGTCCAGCCGCACCATCGTTCGCAAGCTGGTCCCACGGGCCGCGCTGCCCGCAGCCGATCTGCTGCGTCAGCTCTCGGTATGCGACCAGCGGGCGCTCTCCCGCCGGCTCTCGGAGCCGGTGGAGTGCCTGTTCTACCCGAGCTTTCTCGAACCCAACACGGAGCGCTTCGTGATGGGACCGCCTCCGGCCGGCCCCGCGCAGCGGTCCGCGGCGGTGAATGACGATAGCGGTGTCGATCTGCTCGCCACGCCCGAGCTGGTCGAGAGCGCGTCGACCCTGGCCGAGCGGCACCTGTTCCTGCGTTTCAACTACTGCCGCTACCGCGTCCTGCGGCTGCTCGCGGATTATCAGGACCGGATGCTGGACTCCCGCGCCGCAAGCGAGCTGCTGCGCTGGGAGCGGGCGAGCCAGACCTCGCGCGAAGAGCTGGTGCGGGCGAACGTGCCGCTCGTCCTGGCGATGGCCAAGCGGACGCGGATCAGCAGCGTCGATTACGCGGACCTGATTAGCGAAGGCAATCTGGCGCTGATGCGCAGCGTTGACAAGTTCGACTGTTCGCGCGGCTACAAGTTCAGCACCTATGCCTGCCGGTCCATTCTGAAGAGCTTTTCGCGGGTCGCGACCCGCACGTCGCGCTATCGCGGGCTCTTTCCGACCGAATTCGACCCGACGCTTGAGAAGTCGGACATGTCCGATTCCAAGCGGCGCGGCGTGGAGGATGAGTGCGTGCAGGAGCTCCGTTCCATCCTCGGACAGAACCTGGCCAGCCTGAACGACGTCGAGCAACGCGTCATTCGAGCCCGCTTCGCGCTCGACGAGGCCGCTCCGCTCGATGCCGAGGGCAAGTCCAAGACCCTCGAACAGGTCGGCGAGTTGATCGGCGTTACCAAGGAGCGCGTCCGCCAGATTCAGAACAAGGCCCTGAGCAAGTTGCGGAACGTGCTCGAAGGCGCGGTGCTGGCTCGCTGATCCGGCCCCTCGCGGCAGACGGTCCGCAATGAAGTCCTTGCTTACGGCGCTCCGGCCGGCCGGCCCTGTTTTCAGGCCGGCCGATCGCGTTGTATCTGCCTGATCCGAAACCAGTTCCGGCCGGGGATTGACCCGCGCCGGAAGCGCGCCTATGCTGCAATAGGACGGCTATTCGGAGGGGGCTTGGACCTCGCGACCGCCGCATTCCCGGTGATCGCCTGCCCCGTAGTTCACGTCCGATTACGCGCTCGCGCCGTTGATCCAAGCGAGAACGTCCGCCGCTCGGCGAGAGGATTCCTCCGTGCTTGAGGAAGGCACAGCCCGATTCCTGAACTCGGTTGGTGCGTGTCTGTCCCGTGGAGACCGCGCCGCTGCACTTCAGCTCGTCGCCCGCGACTGGCCCTTGCCGCGCCTCGTCGATCTGCTGGCTTCCGCAACTCCCCAGGTGGCGATCGCGGCGGCGACCTGCGTCGGCTTCATCGGCTCTGAAAAGCACTCGTGCTACCTGGTTCCACTGCTCGGGCACGCCAACGCTTCGGTCGTCCACGCCGCGGAAAGCGGGCTGTGGCATCTCTGGATGCAGGCGCCCAACGACGCGGCCGGGTCAGACCTGCGCGAGGCGCTCGAACGAGCGCGCGGCGGCGACGCGAACCGGGCCCTCGCGCTGCTGGAGCGCGCAAGCCAGCAGGCACCCGACTTCGCCGAGCCGCACCATCAGCGCGGGCTGCTGCTCCAGGAGCTGTCCCAGTTGGAGGCCGCGCGGATCGCCTACGCCGACGCCGTCCGGCTCAATCCGTTTCATTTCGCGGCCATGGCGGCGATCGGACACGTCTGCGTCGAGCTGGGCGAATACACGCGGGCGTTGCTCTACTACCGCAAGGCCCTTGACATCCACCCCAACCTCTCCGACCTTCTCGAAATCGTCCCGCAACTCGAATCCGCGATTCAGCGCCGCGTCGTGGCCTGACCCCGCGGGATTCGTGGAAGCGACCATCGTGTCCGGCATCCTCCTGTTTGGCGGCTCGTTCGACCCGATCCACCACGGACATCTGATCGTCTGCCGCGCCGCGGCGGAACAGCTCGGCGTCTCCAGAGTGGTATTGGTTCCCTCGGCGCAGCCACCGCACAAACGAGGACAGTCGCTTGCGCCGCCGCAGGACCGACTGGAGATGTGCCGACTGGCGGTGCGCGGCGACCCGCTCATCGAAGTGAGCGACTGGGAGCTGTGCCAGCCTGGCCCGAACTACACGCTGTACACCGTCCAGCATTTCCGTTCGATCGCGCCCTCGGAGCGCATCTGTTGGCTGCTTGGGATGGACAGCCTGCGGGACCTCCCGTCCTGGCACCGGGTGTCGGAACTGGCGGATGCCTGCACGCTGGTCACGGCCCGCCGGCCCGGGGTGCCCACACCGGACGATGCGCTACTTCGCGCACTCCTGGGTGACGCGCGTGTCGAGGTGCTGCGAAAGAGCATCCTTGAAACTCCCTGGCTGGAGATTTCGGCGACGCACGTGCGGGAGCGCGTTAGAGCCGGACGGAGCATTCGTTATCTTTGCCCGGATTCGGTGTGCGATCACATCCTGGCACGCCGCTTGTATCTCTGATGCGTCTCGGCCGGCGGAAGTGAACGGCGTGGGTCCGCTTTCGCCGCGAGACCGTTGAGGTACACTGTCACGACTATGGCCACACCTGTCGGCCTTTCGGGTCGCCGCGGTCGCGTCCCGGAAGAGCTCGGCCTCAAGAGAGGCGACACATGAAGATTGGCGTTCCGAAGGAGGTCGGACCGGGCGAGCGGCGCGTCGCCCTGGTCCCGGAGTCGGTTAAGAAGCTGGTGAAAGCTGGAGTTACGGTCGGAATCGAGCGCGGCGCCGGGGTCGAATCCAGTTTTCCGGATGAGACGTTCGTCGAAGCCGGTGCGACCATCGACGCGGATGCGGGGGTTCTCTTCGGCAGCTCGGACTTTATCTTCAAAGTCCAGGCGCCGCTTCCGCACCCCGTCGCCGGCCGGCACGAAGTCGATCTGATGCGTGAAGGCGCGATGCTGCTTTGCACGCTCCTGCCTACGCGAAATCTCGACGCGGTGCGCCATTTGGCGCAGCGAAAGGTGACGGCCTTCGCCACCGACCAGATTCCCCGAACCACCCGCGCTCAGGTCATGGACACCCTGTCGTCGCAGGCGAACATCGCCGGCTACAAAGGCGTGATTCTGGCGGCGCACGAGCTCGGCAAATACCTGCCGATGCTGATGACGGCGGCGGGCACGATCTTCGCCGCCAAAGTCTTCGTCATCGGCGCGGGCGTGGCCGGCCTTCAGGCGATCGCCACCGCCAAGCGGCTCGGCGCCAACGTCACCGCCACCGACGTTCGTCCGGAAGTCAAGGAGCAGATCGAAAGCGTCGGCGGCAAGTACGTCGGCGTGCAGAGCGCGGAATCGGCCACGGACGCCGGCGGATACGCCAAGCAGCTCTCCGAGGACTACTACCGCAAGCAGCGCGAACTGCTCGCCGAGCAGTGTGCGGCCTCCGACGTCGTGATCACCACCGCCCTGATCGGCGGCGTGATGGCGCCCAAGCTCATCAGCGCGGACATGGTCCACAGGATGAAGCCGGGCGCCGTCATCGTCGACCTCGCTGCCGACGGCGGCGGCAACTGCGAGCTCGCCAAGCCCGGCTCAACGGTGAACGTCAACGGCGTGCGCATCCTCGCGCCGCTGAACCTCGCCGCGACGGTTCCGACGCACGCGAGCACGCTGTTTTCGCGCAACCTGACCAACTTCGTCTTGTCCGCGTGGAAAGACAACCAGTTCCAGCTCGACTGGAATGATGACATTCTGGCCAAGTCGGCGATCACGCACGCGGGCGAGATCCGTCACGCCCCGACGCGCGAAGCGCTGGAGAAGGCCGGCGCAGCCAAGTAACGGCCACCGCGCGGTCCGCCGTTCCGAGGCCACTGGCCGGTCCACCCCACAGAAAGGAGCTTGAGCGCATGAACGCGCTTGCGACTGTCATGCTGCTCGCCGAAACGGGCGCCGAATCCGCCCCTGCGGCCGAGGCAGCACATGCATCCGGATCTTCGCTTGACCTGATGTCGATGCTGTTCGTGTTCATGCTGGCGACGTTCATCGGCGTCGGCGTGATCATGCGGGTCTCGCGGCTGCTGCACACGCCGCTGATGTCCCTCACCAACGCCATCTCCGCGATTGCAGTCGTCGGCTCGCTGATCATCACCGGCGAAGAGAAATACCCGACCTGGATTCGCTTCATGGGCGCGGTGGCGCTGTTCGCTTCGATGACCAACATCGTCAGCGGCTTCCTGATCACCGACCGCATGCTCAAGATGTTCAAGACGCAGCAAGGAGGTAAGCACTCATGAACACCGTCGTTCAACTTGCTTATCTCGTCTCGTCCGCGCTGTTCGTCTTCGCCCTGCACCTGATGAACGACCCGAAGACGGCCCGCAGGGGCGTCTACGCCGGCGTCGCCGCCATGTGCATCGCCGTCATCGCCACCTGGGGGCTGCCCGACATCGTCAAGCACGGCTGGATCATCCTGGCCATCCTGGTCGGCTTCGCCGTCGGCGTGCCGCTCTCCTGGGTGCCGCTGACCGCCGTCCCGCAGCGAACCGCGCTGTCGCACGCCTTCGGCGGACTCGCCGCCGGCCTGGTCGGCACGGCCGAGTTCTACTTCTGGCTGAACCACGAGCAGCACAACCTGACCGCGTTCCGCATGGTCGCGATCGTGGCGGAGATCATTCTCGGATACCTGACGTTCACCGGCAGCTTGATCGCCGCCGGCAAGCTTCAGGAGGTCAAATGGATCCCGCAGCGGCCGTGGACCTACCAGGGTCAGAACATCGTCAATCTGACGGCGTTCGCGGCGGCGATCGTCCTCGGCATCCTGCTGGTGATCTGGCCGACCAAGGTCGCGTTCCTTTTCCCGATCGTGATCCTCCTGGCGCTGAACTTCGGCTGGATGCTGGTCATGCCGATCGGCGGCGCCGACATGCCGACGGTCATCTCGATCCTGAATTCGTACGCCGGTCTGTCGGCCGTCGCGATGGGCTTCGTGCTGGATAACAAGCTGCTGATCACCGCGGGCGCGCTGGACGGATCGAGCGGTCTGATTCTCTCGATCATCATGTGCAAGGCGATGAACCGCTCGTTCACGAACGTGTTGTTCGGCGCGTTTGGACAGGTGCAGGCCGCCGGCGCCGTGGGCGAGAAGAAGGTCGCCAAGTCCGCCACCGCCACCGACGCCGCCCAGCTCATGGAGCAGGCCGCGCTGGTCGTGATCATCCCCGGCTACGGCATGGCCGTCGCCCAGGCCCAGCACCGCGTTCGCGAGCTGTACGACCAGCTCACCAAGCGCGGCGTCGACGTGCGCTTCGCGATTCACCCGGTCGCGGGCCGCATGCCCGGGCACATGAACGTGCTGCTGGCCGAGGCCAACATCCCCTACGACAAGCTGATTGAGATGGACGAGATCAACGCGGACATGCCGCGCTGCGACGTGGCGCTCGTGCTGGGCGCCAACGACGTCGTGAATCCGGCCGCCCGCCACGACAAGTCCAGCCCGATCTACGGCATGCCGATCATCGACGCCGACAAGGCCAAGACCTGCATGGTCGTCAAGCGCAGCATGAACCCCGGCTTTGCCGGCATCGAAAACGAGCTGTTCTTTGCCGACAACACGCTGATGGTCTTCGGCGATGCGAAGGCCGTGCTGGCGAACATCGTCGGCGAGTGGAAGAAGGAATAGCCGAGCCGGATCAGACGGGGAACGGGAACAGAAGGGGCCCCGGACGCGAATCCGGGGCCCCGGTTGCTTTCATCCGCCGCCGCCGTGCATGCGGTCCGGGACGGCCGTCGGCGTCAAGCAGTACGCCCGGTCGGCTTGCGGACCGCGCCCGCTACTTCTTCATCGACGCGATCAGAATGTCCGCCACTTCCGGGCGCGTGAACTCGACCGGCGGGCGCTGGCCCTTGCTGAGCATCTCGCGCACCGCCGTGCCGCTGAGCGACACGCGCTCGTCGGGCTTGCTGTTGGTGGTCTTGTCGGTCGCCATGTTGCCGGACTTCCTGCACCAGAAGCTGTTCTCGAACTTCAGCGGCATGATGCCGATCTCGGCCGGCTCGAACTCGTCAAAGATCTGCTGCGCGTCGAACGTGCCGTAGTAGCTGCCCACGCCGGCGTGATCGCGGCCGACGATGAAGTGCGTGCAGCCGTAGTTCTTGCGGGCCATCGCGTGCAGGATCGCCTCGCGCGGGCCGGCGTAGCGCATCGCCGCCGGCCAGACCGACAGCAGCGCGTTCTTGGGGTTGTAGTAGTTCTGCAACAGCACCTCGTAGCACTGCATCCGCACGTCGGCGGGAATGTCGCCTTCCTTCGTCTCGCCCACCAGCGGGTGCACCATCAGCCCGTCGACGATCTCCAGCGCACACTTCGTGATGTACTCGTGCGCCCGGTGAATCGGGTTGCGCGTCTGAAACGCCACCACCGTCTCCCAGCCGCGCTGTGCGAACGCCGACCGCGTCTGGGCCGGCGTGCGGCGGTAGTCGCCCCACATCGGGTCGTGCCGCGGCGTCAGCACCTCGAGCGGCCCGCTGATGCAGGTGTCGCCCTGGGCCGCCACGATCGCGACGCCGGGGTGCTTCTGATCGCCGGTGCCGTAGGCCTTCTCGGCTTCCTTCTTCTTGTCGTGGAAGTACTTCTCCTCGACCTTCATGACCGCCAGCGTGCGGTCCTTGTCGTCGGTCAGGGCCACCGGCCGGCCGAGCTCGATCCGGTCCGCGGTCGCCTTGTCAACCGAGCAGGTGATCGGCATGCTCCAGACCAGCCCGCTGGCCAGGCGCAGCTTGTCGCACACGCCGTGAAAGTCAGCGTCGTTCATGAACGTCGTCAGCGGGCTGAACGCACCGACGGCGAGCATCTCCAGGTCGCACTGCTCGCGTTCGCCGAGCTTGATGCGCGGCATCGTCTTCGCCGCCGGCTCGAGCTCGCGCCTGCGGGCATCGGAAACGACCAGGTTGACCAGCTTGCCGCCGTGAGGAGCAATCAGACCGTGTGAACTCATGGGTGAAATCCCGGACAAGACCCCGTGGCGCCGTCCGCCGCAAACGTCCGCGGCGTGGTGAGCCGAAGAGGGTAGCGGAAATCGGGCAGGTGAGGAAGGCGGGCGGGAAGAGACGAGGAAACAAAGAGACGAAGGCGCAGAGGGAGGAGACGAGGAGACGAAGAGCAGGAGTGGTCGCGGGCGGTGAGTTGCAGGGAAGCGGGCATGCGACCGCGACAATCGGCCGCGACGGGCGGCTGAAGGGCGAAGGTCGAAGTCCGACGGTCGAGGGCCGAAGGCGGAAGGCTGAAGGCCCGTGCTGGAAGCTGAAGTTTGACGGTCGAGGATCGGCGGCCGATCCCCTACGACTCAGCCCCCGCCTCAGCTTCTTCACTTCGTCTCTTCGGCTCTTCGCCTCTTCGCCTCCTCCCTCTGCGCCTTCGGCATCGCATGCGACAATGCCACGAGCCTCCGACCCTCTGCCTGGCGGCAGTGCGACCGGAGGCTCGTGTGGATGTGCCCGGCTTGTCGCGCGGCCGCCTGCCCGAGAGCGGGCGCTGCGGCCGGGGCGACGTGTCGCGCACGGGAGCAGCCCGCGCGCCGCCGGGAGCTAGCTGTTCGTGCCCGCCACGCCTTTCAGCCGCGCCGCGTGCAGCACAAGCTCGGCGGCGTCCGCCGTGCTCACCCGCCCGGTGTTGATCACCAGGTCGAAGCGGCAGTCGTAGCCGTCGGCGGCTCGGAAGTGGCCGTGCACGAACTCGGTGCGCTCGCGGTCAATGCGCTCCACGTCCTCGCGCGCTTTGGATAGCGTGATATTCTTGCGGAGCGCGTAGGTCTGGGCACGCTGCTCCCGCGGAGCAACGAACCGCACGCGCAACCCGCAATCGTGCGGCAGAATCAGGTCCGCCGCCCTGCCGAGGAACAAGGCACTGCCGCCGCGCGCCAGCGAGAGAATCGTCCGCGTGAGCCGCTTGAAGTAGTCCTGCGGATGCGGCTCTTCGTGGACCAGCCAACGCATCATCTCTTCGAGCCAACTGATGTCGCGCTCGTCCATGGCGGTGTAAACGCGCTCTCGAGCTGCGTCGTCGCCGGCCATCGCCTGCAAAATCTCCCGGTCGAACACCGGCCAGTGCAGACGCTCGCCGACTAGACGCGCCACCTCCGAGCCGCCCGATGCGACCTGACGGGAAACCGCGATGAACTCGCGGACCGCCCGTCGCGGCGGCGTGGTCCCGGCTCCCCGCTCGTTCTGGCGGGACAGCTCCCAGTTCTGGAGCTGCTTTTCGATCAATCGGTTCACCTCGGGAGAGTGGGCCTTCATCGAGGCAGACATGGCACACCACCAATGCACGCGCGGCGGTCGCGAGCGTGCGCCTGATTCTATGCACGCACCGTGCCGCAGGGCCAGCGCCGCCCGCACGCACCATCCACCTCCGGCACCGGCCCGCAAACCGGGCCAGAAATGCCGCCGAGGCGACTGCGTCGGACCTTCCAGTCGCTCCGGTTGCGAAGATTCGCGCAGCGGCGTGCGCTGTTTCGCGCGCGATCGGGAGCTTATCTTTGCCCCTCCGCGACCTGCAATCCCTCCGGCCCTTCCTCCCTTAATCCCTTAATCCCTTATTCCCTCAATCCCTCTCCGCTAAGGACACTCGCCGCCGAACGCGATCAGCATCTCGCTCAGGTCGAGCAGGTCGACCGTCG
>CAYXIO010000046.1:0-33145 GCA_964465125.1 uncultured Planctomycetales bacterium
CTCGCGCCCGCCGCGCCCCGCGGCGCCGAAGCCCGCGAACGCGCGCTCGACCCGCGCCGCGACCGCCTCGGCGTCGACCCGCCCGGCGCTGACCACCTGCAACCCTCCGGCGCGGTAGTGCTGGCGCCAAAACGTGCGAATCGACTCGGGCGTGATGCGCGCCAGCGATTCCGCGCTGCCGCCCGGGTGGCGCCCCAGCCGCGGACCCAGCGTCAGGCGCTGAAGGTCGATCCGCAGCAGTTCCTGCGGCTCATCCTCCATGTGCTTCAGCTCTTCCGCACTCAGGCGCAGCGCCACCTCGCAAGCGTCGTCCGGGAAGGTCGGCTGACGGAACATCTCCGCCACCAGATCGACCGCGTCGTGCACAAACTCCGGCAGGCAGATCGTCCGCACGATCATCGACTGCCGCCCGCTCACGCTCGACCACTGGATGCCGCGCGCGTCGAACGCGTCGGCCAGCTCCTGCCCGCTATAGCGCTGCGTTCCCTTGGAAAGCGTCCGCTCCACCAGCGCGCTGACGCCCTCCTGCTCCTCGGGCTCGTCGGCGACCCCCGTCAGCATCCGAAACAACAGCGCCACCGTGCCGCGCGAGGGAAGCGCGTCCGCAGCAAATTCGACTCCGCTCGGCAGGAACCGGTGTGAAAACACCCCCGGCTCGCCCGACGGCGACGTCAGCCCGGTGGCGTCGGATGGCTGGCGCGCGCCCATCAGTGCTCCACCGGCTGCCCGAGCAGCGGCGTCAGCTCCGCCAGCTTCGTGCTCAGCAAGAGGTCGTTGTCCGCCTCCATGTTCAGGCGCAGCAACGGCTCGGTGTTGGAAGCCCGCACGTTGAACCACCAGTCCGGATACTGAATCGTCACCCCGTCAAGCTGGTCGATCCGCGCGTCGCGGTAGCGCTCCAGCAGGCGCCGGAACGTCCCGTCCTTGTCTTCATTCTGGAAGTTGCGTTCGCCGCTCGAAGCATAACGAGACAGCGGCCCCAGCAGCGACGACAGCGACTGCCCGCTGCGCGTCAGCAGGTTCAGCATCGCAATGAACGAGAGCATGCCCGAATCGCAGTACCAGAAATCGCGGAAGTAGAAGTGCCCGCTCAGCTCGCCGCCGAACACGCCGTTGCGCTCCGACATCGTCCGTTTCATGAACACGTGCCCGACGCGCTCGCGGCGCGGAATGCCCCCGCGGCGCTCGATCACCTCCGCGACGATCCGGCTGGAGCGCAGGTCGTAGACCACGGTCTCGCGCGGATGGTCGCGCAGGTACTCTCCAGCCAGCAGCGCCGTGACCAGGTCGCAGCGAACGATCTCCGCGTTCTCGTCGACAAAAATGCAGCGGTCGGCATCGCCGTCGAAGCACACGCCCATATCCGCGCTCAGCTCCCGGACCGAGTCGCAAAGCTGCGCCAGGTTGGCCGCCACGAGCGGGTTCGGCGGGTGCACGAAGGTCCCGTCGTGCGTGAAGTTGAGCTTGTGGACTTGCAGTCCGTCGACTCCGTCGAACAGGATCGGGAACCACCTGCCGGCGGCGCCGTTCGAGGCGTCCACCACGATTTTCAGCGACCGCACCGGCCGCAGGTGCTTGACGAGAAACGTGCGATAGGGCTCCGACAGATCGAGCTGCTCGATCATGCCGGCCGTCTCCGTCTTGTGCCGCGCGATGGCACGCGCGATGCGCTCGATCTCCTTGAGCCCCGTGTCCGCCCCGATCGGCTTGCCCTTCTGCCCGCAGATCTTGAACCCGTTGTAGTTCGCCGGGTTGTGGCTGGCCGTGGTCTGCACCCCGCCGCAGCAACCCAGGTAATTCACCGCGAAGTAGACCTGCGAGGTGTCGATCAGGCCGATGTCGATCACCTTGGTTCCGGTGGCCGCGGCGCCCTCGATGAACGCCGTGCACAGGCTCGGACTGCTGCGGCGCATGTCGCGTCCGACGACCAGCTTGTTGACCTGCGGATCGCTGCGGTCGTATCCGGAGAGCAGCGTGCGCAGAAAGGTCGCGGTGGCATTGCCGATCCGCCACGCCACGTCCTCATCCAGCGGCTCGGGATACGTGGCGCGCACGTCATAAGCCTTGAACACTTTTTCGATCATCCCGTCCTCGCGCTGCGTCAGGGGCACTGGGGAAACCGGCGGCTGTCCGACGATCGTCGCTTCGAACGACGGCCGACCGCGCTCATCATCGTTGAACTTGCAGCCCGGACACTTGCGAAAATTCGCGCGCCGCCGGCCGAGGCAGATGGCGTCCGACAGGCGAATGTGCTCCTCGCCCGGACAGTAGCGGTAGTACTCGTGCTGCGCGTTGGCCAACGGGCTGCGCTCCTCGCGGTGCGTCGCGCGGTCATGCTAGCGGTCGTTGGGCGGATCGGCTACTCTTACGGCCTGCGCGGCCGATTCCGCCACCACCCGTTCAGCACCCGGTACGGGAGCCCGAATGCCCGCCTCCTTCGGCGTCGTCTACCCGCTCTGGGCGCACGCCCAGCAGGGCTCCGAGCTCCTGGATCGCATCCTGGGCGAGATCGGACCCGACCACCTGTGCGTTCCGGTCGTCACGGGCGCGGTGCGCGAGGTCCGCTTCGAATCCGCCGATGCGCCGCACCTCTTCCTCGGCGACGGCGGATGGCACTATCCACCGGAGCGCTCACGCTACGCGGGCAACGCCGCCCGAATCCGCGCCGCCGCCTGGACAGGAAAGAAGAACTGGCTCGACCCTCTGCGAAACGAGGCGCAGCGGCGGGGCATCGCGCTGCGATTTCGAGTCGACCTGCGGTCGGCGGGCGCGCTCGGGCCCGCGGACGAGCATCTGCTGGCCCGCAACGCCTGGGGCGAGCCCGATTCGGGTTTGGGCCCCTGTGTGTCGTCGCCCCTGCTCCGCGACCTGCTGCGCGAGACGCTCGACGAACTCATCACCTACCAGCCGGACGCCTTTCAGATCGTCGACTGGCTGCCGGGCCCCCCTGCGCTCGCTGCCCACGCCTTCCCCGGCTGCATCGACGAGCTGCTGCCGCTCTACTCGATCTGTTTCTGCCCGGCGTGCCGGGAGATTGCGGCGGCGGCTCGGCCCGCGACGCCCGATGCTCCCGCGGACGACGATGGGCTCGTCGATCCGGACCTGGTCGCGCGCAGTGTCGAGGTACAACTCGCCCAAGCCGCTGCCGCCGACCCGGCCGACGCGTCCCGCAGGCAGGATCCCCTGACGACGCGCTACGTGGACGCGCTGGCTCGCTCGAATGCCGACTGGCTCGGCCGTCTGGCTCAGCGCCATGCCCCGCGCGCCTTGCACCTGCTGGGCAACTTCGACGCACTGCAATCGCCGCGGGCCGCTCTGGCGGACGACGTGCGTCCGCTCGTACGCCTGCCGGCTGCAACGGCCCCGCTCCAGGACTGGCTGCGCTCGCGGCCGCGCGCCGACGCCGGCGTTTCCATGCCCTGCTGGCGGCCGGCGTTCGTTCAGGGCCAGGAGCTCAACCGCTGCACCCAGCAGCTTGTGGACGCCGGCGCGTGCTGTCTTGACTTCGAGGGGCTGCACACGGCCCCGTCGCTCGCCGTCGACTGGCTGCGTCAGGCCGTTCGCTACGCCCGCCGCCGCTGAGGGTCGGGGCTCGCGAAACCGCCACACTTGACATAGCATCATTCCTATGAGCGCTTCGGTCTGTTCACGAGCCGTCGCGGTGCTCGCGGCCCTGCTGCTGCTGGGCGGGTGCGAACGCTCCAAGACCGGCACGGGCGCGCCATCGCCGGCGATCGACCCGCCGATCAACCCTCCGGCCGTCCTGCCTGAATACCGGTTTGCCGAGGGGCTGCGCGAGCAGTATCCCGAGGTTTGCGCGTTCCTGCGTGACTTTCTGGAGACCTGCCTCGCGGGCGATTACGCGGGCTATCGCCGGCACGTCAGCCGTTTTGAAAAACCCGAATCGCGCGAACGCTTCGAGGTGATATACCACGCCTTGCGCCGCGTTGCCATCGAGAAGATCGAGCCGCTCGGCGTCAGCGAGGGAAGCTCGCAGCCGATCGCGTACCTCGTGGTCAGCGCCGCGGAGTTCGATCCCCAGAGCAACGTCTCGCTGCGTCACCGCGACCGCGGCCTGGCCCTGCTCGTCGTGTCCGAGGACGGGGGTTGGCGGATGCGCGTCGCCCCGCCGGAATGGCAGCCGAGCGAGACCCCGCCCCCGCAGACGAGCCCCGCTTCCGCGCCAACAACGCAGTATCCGTGGGACGAAGACGATTGACCGCACTGCGACGAGTCGCCGGACGCTTCCGTTTCCCGCCGCAGCGTCCGCATCGGTTCATCGCCTGCCTGCTCATCGGGGCGTCTCTCGGGTCGCCGGCCCGCGCTTGGCAGGAAGCGCCATCGGCAGCCGCGCCGGCGCCATCCCAAGCAGCACCGACATGCCAACCGTCCGACGCGGACGACGGCCCGCTGCCCGGGCAGGTACGAGACGCGCTGGTCGCGATCCAGGATTTCTCGTTTTCCTATGCACAGCCGGGCTTCTACGCGCTGCTCGAGTACATGCGCGCAGATCCGGATTTCGACCCTGCCGCCGGTCGCGGCGGCGCAGCCGGCATGCCCCTGACTGACTGGCGAATCCTGCTCGAGCGCCCCGCCGACTTTCGCGGCCGGCCGGTCTGCATCGAGGGCGTCGTGCGGCGCTCCACCGCCTGGCGACACCAGCAGCCGCAATACGCCGCCCTCGGCACGCTTTGGGAGCTCCAGCTCTCGCGCCGCGATCAGCCGCTGGTCTGCAAGCTGCTGCTGACCGAGCCGGCGGTGGACGTTCCGCTCGGCGCGACGCTGCGCGTCACGGGCATCTTCACCACCATCCAGCATTACTACAGCGAGACCCACCAGCTTCGCCAGGCGGCCGTGCTCGTAGCGCGCGGCCCGTCGCAGATTGCCGTCGCCGCCAAGCCGCCGTCGTCTGAGCTCGGCGACTGGTCGCGCGCCGGCGGCCTGCTCGCCGCCGGAATCGCCGGCCTGACGCTGGTCTGGCTGCTGCTGCGCCGCTCGACGGCCCGCCCGCTGGACGGGAGCGCGCCGCATGCGACGCAGACGCCCGGCATTTCCCTGGCAGATCAGCTCCAGACGTGGGCGGAAACGGAGCAGGTCGGCCGCGAAGTCGTCGAGAAGCATGAGCGTAGCGGCACAGACGATCGCTCCGACGCTCCGGAGGCGCGCTCGTGATCATCGACGTGCACTGCCACTACACGCTGACGAGCCGGCAGCGCTCCGATGCAATTCCGCGCTTCTCGTTCGAGCCCGTGCCGCCGCGGGAATCCGCCGCGGCCGCCGACCCGACCCACCCGGACCGCTACGACTCCTGCGTCTCGCCGCGCTTTGCGCACAGCCTGCCCTGGCTGGGCATGCGCTGGCTCGCAGGACTCGACGGTCCGTCGCGCCCCGGCGACGAGCTCGACGGGCGGCTGGAGCGCTTCTACGAGCAGCATCTGCTGAGCACCGACGGCCCGATCGACCGCTTCGTTTTGCTTGCGTTCGACCATTACCACACACCCGCGGGCGATCGGACCGTCCTGCCGCGCTACCGGCTGTCGTTGGGCAGCGACATCTACACCTCCAACAGCCTGGCGCGCTGGCTTTGCCGGCAACATCCCGAGCGATTCCTATTCGGAGCGTCGATTCACCCTTACCGGCCCGAGGCGCTCGCGGCGCTCGACGAGGTACACGCCGCCGGCGCCTGCCTGGTCAAGTGGATTCCCCTGCATCAGAACATCGACGTGCACGACCCGCGCACGCGCAGGTTCATGGCGCGCTGCGCCGAGCTGGGGCTGCCTCTGCTGGTTCACTACAGCGAGGAATTCACGCTGCGCACGCAGCAGCTCGAACTTCGTCCGCTGGCCCCGCTGCTGGAGGCTCTGCACGCCTTGCGGCGGGAGCGGCGCATGCCGACGGTGATCGTCGCACACGTCGCGACCCCGGTGACACCGTTCGGCGAGCGGCGCTCGCACCGCCTGCTGCTCGAAGCGTTGCGCGGCGAGTTCGCCGACGCCCCGCTCTACGCGGACATCAGCGCGCTGACGGTCTGGGGCAAGGTGGATTTTCTGCGCTCGGTCGCGCGCGCCCAGGATCTGCACTTCAAGCTGCTGTTTGGCAGCGATTTTCCGGTCCCGCTGGCTCTTCCGCGGCTGCGTCGCGAGATGGGCCGCGACCGCGGCCGCATCCGGGCGATTCGGTCGTTGCCGCAGCAGGCCGCGCTGATCTTTCGCCGAGCGGGTTTCAACGAGATCGTCTTTCAGCGCGGCGCTGAGCTGCTCGCGAACCTGGACTATTTCACCCGCGAACGCCGCGCTTGAGCGGTGACGACGAATCGGCCAGACTATGCGTCTTGCTGAACCGAAAGGCCCCCGCATGAACGAGTCGTATTCGCCGCAACTTCCGCCGATTGACCCGCCGACCTGGCCGCCGATCAAGCCGCCGCTGACGATTTCGCACGCGCTGCCGGGCGCGGGCTTCGAGACGATCTGCGCGCACTACGCCGAGGACGCGCAAGACCGCCACGGCGCCGCAGCCCCAGCACTCTACCAGACCTCGACGTTCATCTACCCCGACGCCGAGGCGTTCGAGCTGCGCCGCACCCCGGCCAGCCGGCATCACGACTACAGCCGCATCAGCAACCCGACCACGCAGATTCTGGAAACCAAGCTGGCGCGGCTTGAGCAGGCGGAGTGGTGCGACGTGTTCGGCTCGGGCATGGGGGCGATCAGCGCGGCGATCAACGCTTGCGTGAAATCCGGCTCGCACGTGGTCGCGATCGGGCACGTCTACGGGCCGACCCGCATGTACCTCGACCACATCCGCCGGCTCAACGTCGAAACCACCTACGTCAACGCCGAGGAAGTGTCCGACTTCGTCGCCGCCATCCGCCCGAACACGACGCTGATCTACCTGGAAAGCCCGACCAGCGGCTGCTTCGACGTACCCGACATGCACGGCATCTGCGCCGAGGCGCGCCGCCGGGGCATCCCGACGATCACGGACAATTCCTGGGCTTCGCCCTATTTCGCCAACCCGCTGGAGTGGGGCGTCGATCTGGTGACGCACAGCGCCACCAAATACATCAACGGGCACAGCGACGTCGTCGCAGGCTGCGTGATGGGCCGCGACCGCGCCCTGCGCGACCGCCTCTGGCGCGAGGCCGAGCTCATCGGCGCGATGCTCGACCCGTTCGCCGCCTGGCTCATGCTGCGCGGCTTGCGCACGCTCGCGCTGCGCATGGAGCGCCACCAGGAAAACGGCCTGAAGGTCGCCAGGTTCCTGGAATCGCACGCCAGCGTCGCGCGCGTCATTCACCCCGGACTGCCCAGCCACCCGCAGCACGAGCGCGCCAGGCGCCAGTTCCGCGGCTACTCCGGGCTGTTCACGTTCGCGCTCAAGGACCCGTCGCAGGCCGCGATCCGTCGCCTGCTCGATCGCGTACACCTCTTCCAGATCGGGGTGAGCTGGGGCGGGTTCGAAAGCCTGATCCTCGGCGGCGATTTCTTCACCAGGCCGCCGCGGCCCAAGGAGCACCTGATCCGCGTCAGCGTCGGACTCGAATCCGCCAACGACCTGATCGCGGACCTCGACAAGGCGCTGGAATGAGCAAGCCGCGCAAGCCGACGAGCGGTTCGCGGTCTACGCGCGACCGCAACACGCCTGCCACCTTCGACCACCCCCTTGCCGCGCGCTACGCCTCGCCCGAAATGCTGCGCCTGTGGAGCGCCCAGCATCGCCACACCACCTGGCGGCGCATCTGGCTGGCGCTCGCGGAGGCGCAGCATGAAACGGGCCTGCCCATCAGCGCCGCGCAACTCGCCGCCCTGCGCGCCGCGCTGGACGACATCGATCTCGCCGCCGCCGCCCGCTACGAGCGTGAGCTGCGACACGACGTCATGGCTCACATTCGCGCCTTCGGCGACGCGGCCCCGGCGGCCCGCGGCATCCTTCACCTCGGCGCCACCAGCATGGACGTGGTCGACAACGCCGACCTGCGCATCACGCGCGACGCACTCGATCTGCTGATCGCGCGGATCGCCGCGGCGGCGCGTCCGCTGGCGGATTTCTGCGGCCGCACCGTCGACCTGCCTTGCCTCGGCTTCACGCATCTTCAGCCCGCGCAGCTCACGACCGTGGGTAAGCGCGCCAGTCTCTGGCTGGCCGACCTCCTCCGCGACGTGGAGACCCTGCGCGACCTGCGCGCGGGGCTCAAGGCGCGCGGCCTGCGCGGCGCCACCGGCACACAGGCCTCGTTTCTGCAACTGCTCGGCAGCGCCGCGAGAGTCGCGCAGCTTGAGAAGAAGTTCGTTCGCAAGCTCGGCTTTCGCGACTGCTACGCGGTCTGCGGGCAGACCTACTCGCGCAAGGTGGACACCGAGATCGTCCACGCACTCGCTTCCTTCGCCGCCGGCGCGCACAAGATCTGCAACGACATCCGCCTGCTGGCAATGCTCAAGGAAATCGAGGAGCCGTTCGAGCGCAAGCAGGTCGGCAGCTCGGCGATGCCCTACAAGCGCAATCCGATGCGCTGCGAGCGCGCCACCGGCCTGGCGCGCTACCTGATGACGCTGGCCGCCTCGCCCGCCATGACCCACGCCGCCCAGATGTTCGAGCGCACGCTGGACGACTCGAGCAACAAGCGGCTCGTGATTCCCGAAGCGTTTCTCTGCGCCGATGCGATCGCGCTGCTGCTCGCCAACGTCTTTGACGGCCTGGTGGTCTACGAAGCCATGATCGCCGCGCACGTCGCCGCCGAGCTGCCCTTCATCGCCAGCGAGCAGATCTTGCTCATGGCGGCGGCGGCCGGCGGCGACCGCCAGGAGCTGCACGAGCGCATCCGCCAACACGCCCAGGCCGCCGGCGAGCAGGTCAAGCAGCACGGCCGGCCCAACGACCTGATCGAGCGGCTGCAAGCCGACCCGCTCTTCGCCCGCGTCAACTGGAAACGGGCCCTCGACCCCCGCCGCTTCGTCGGCCTCGCGCCGCAACAGACCCGCGCGTTCCTGCGCGGCCCGGCCCGGCGTGTCTTGAGCACGATCGGCTCCGCCAAGCCCGCGCCCGAGCTGCGGGTCTGAGCACTCTTCCGCGCGCGGCTCACTCCGTCGCCCCCGGCGCCGGATGCCATGCCGACGGTTTGGCGTCGGCATGCTTCCGCGCGCGCGAAACGTTGACGCGGGCGCACTTGGACACGATGTCCTCGGGGTCGGTCCCGGCCCAGTGGTTCGTCACCGATTGGATCAGGTCGCGGTTGGATTCGTACACAGAACCGCATGCTAAGGCCGCAGACGGCGAAAGCATGCCACACTCGAGTCGCCCGACTCGCCGCCGACGCATTCGAGCTTCGAGACCAGCGCCGCCGCGGCCCTTGTACTCGATCTTCGAGACCAGCGAAGCGGCCGCCCCGCCGCCGGTCCAGTAGGTGTGCACCACTCCGCGCCGCCGGCTCTCGGATGCCGACCGGTGGGGCCGGCCCGCCAGTCGGGCATCAACGCCACAGCAACGCTTAAGCCTGGCAGTAAGCACAAGGCAACCGGCAGGCCATCGATTCGCCCGATAACGCTGCCCAGCACGCCAGCCACGCTGCGGGCGGGCGTAGAACGTGTATGGCGCGCAGCTCTGACCTTAGTTCGCGTGGTCTGCCTGACGACAATCCCGCACAAGCGCGGCCGGTCGCCTTTGCGGCGGCGCGCGGGCCTTATAAGATGCGGGATACTCGGAGCGAGAACGTACTCTCGCTTCGAGCCTTGCAGGCGCCGGACCCGCGGGCGCTTCGGTGTGCGCTCCGGCCCTGTGGAGTGCAGTTTCACAACAGCGGAGTCTTTTGATGGGCGACGGCGCACCTTCCCCGGGGGCCGGCGGACGAGACAGCACCAACGGCCACCCCAATCCCAAACGTGTAAGCGAACAAATCGTCGAGATCGTAAGCGACTCAGGCGAGGGCGCGCAGAAAGCCGGCCAGACCTTCGGCACGGTGTGCGCCAAGACCGGCCTGGGCGTGTGGACGGTCGAGATCATTCCCGCGGAGATCAAGCCGCCGGCGCGGTCCCGCGCCGGCGCGAGCGGCATCCGCATTCGCGTCGGATCGCGCGCGATGACCAACATGGGCGACCATGCCGATCTCGTCGTCGGATTCAACGAGCAGGTGCTCTACGGTCGCATCTCGCAGGGCGCGTATCGGCCCGGAACCGTCATTCTGCTCGAGAACAAGTGGGCCTCCGATCCGGACCCCGACATCCGCTCCGCGTATGCCGACGCCTTGGCCGACTTTCGCGAGCGCGGCTACGTCGTGCACGAGTTTCCCCTGGCCGAAGCCTGTCAGAAGATCGTGCCCGACGCGCGCGTCGGCAAGAATATGTTCGTGCTCGGGCTGCTTTGCGCCATTTACGGCGTGGACATCCGCGTCGCGCTCGACGAGATCGCGCACGTGTTCGCCCGAAAAGGCGAGAAGGTCATCAAGGTCAACCAGGCGCTGATCGAGGCCGGCGCCAGCTTCGCACGCGAGCAGCTCGAGTACGCCTTCGACATTCCGGCCGTGAAGACCGATCAGCCGCGCATCGTGCTGAACGGCAACCAGGCGATCGGGCTGGGCGTGCTGGCCGCCGGGATCGAGGTCGTCTCGATGTACCCGATCACTCCGGCCACGTCGGCGTCGCATTACCTGGCGGGCGAAATCGAGAAAGTGGGCGGCTTCCTGCATCAGGCCGAGGACGAAATCGCCGCCATCGGGTTCGCGATCGGCTGTTCGTACGCCGGCCGCACCGCCTGCACGATCACTTCGGGGCCGGGGTTGGCGCTCAAGACCGAGTTCATCGGCCTTGCGGTCATGGCCGAGATTCCGCTCGTAATCGTCGACGTGCAGCGCGGCGGCCCGTCCACCGGTCTGCCGACCAAGATCGAGCAGAGTGACTTGCTGGCGTCGCTGTCCGGATCTCCGGGCGACAGTCCGAAGGTCGTGCTGGCCGCCGCGACGATCGAGGAGTGCTTCCACTTCATCATCACCGCGCGCAAGCTTGCGGAGGCACTCCGCGGCCCGGTGATCGTGCTGACCGACGCCAACCTCGCGACGGGCGTGACCGCCATCCCCCGTCCCAAGCTCGAGGAAGACTGGCTGGCGCCTCCGCCCGACCAGTCGCCGTGGCCCGAAGGCGTTCCGCCCTACGACTGGGACCCTCAGACCGGGTTGTCGCCGCGGCCGATCCCGGGCCAGGTTGGCGGCGAGTATGTCCTGACCGGGCTGACGCACACGCGCCGAAGCCACGTCGCGTACGATCCCGACTCGCAGCAGATCGGCCACGAAATGCGCAGCCGCAAACTGGCGGCGTTCTCCAGCACGCTTCGACCCCCGAAGGTCCACGGCGATCCGGAGGGCGACCTGCTCGTGGTCGCGTGGGGCTCGACGCTGGGTGCGATCGAAGAGGCGGTCGACGACCTGCGCGCGCAGGGCGCCAAGGTCTCTTCGTGTCACCTGCGATTCCTGTCGCCGCTCGAGCCGGGGCTCAAGGAGATTTTCTCCCGCTTCCGGCAAGTCATGACGATCGAGCTGAACTACAGCGATCCGCTGGAGGGATTTCCCCGCGGCGCAACGGAGCGCCGCCCGGCGCAGCTCGCCGGCCGGCTGCGTGAGCACACCTTGCTGCCGATCGAATCCTGGTCGACCGTCCCGGGGCATCCGCTC
Source organism: uncultured Planctomycetales bacterium (assembly GCA_964465125.1). GTDB lineage: Bacteria > Planctomycetota > Phycisphaerae > UBA1845 > Fen-1342 > CAYOHG01. The sequence goes on from CAYXIO010000046.1 coordinate 11,657, forward strand.
AGCCCGGGCCAGATTCGCAAAGCGATTGGCGAACGACTGGAGCGCATGGAACATGCGTCTCGGCCCGAAGCGGCGGCCGAGGTCGCGGTCAGGAGTAGCTGATGTTCGGATTGAAGACGGATTGGTCGCTGGAAGTCCTGCCGCGGTATTTCACGCTCGAAGATTACGACGCCGCCGCGGCGCGCTGGTGCCCGGGCTGCGGCGACCACGGCGTGCTGGCCTCGGTCAAGCGCATCTGCCGCGACGAGCAGCTCAAGCCCGAGAAGACGGTGTGCGTCTCGGGCATCGGCTGCTCGAGCCGCTTCCCGCACTACATGGCGACCTACGGCTTTCACGGCCTGCACGGACGGGCGCTGCCGGTGGCCTGCGGCATCAAGGCGCGCCGGCCGGACCTGACGGTGTGGGTCGCGACCGGCGACGGCGACTGCTGCTCGATCGGCGCCGGCCACTGGCTGCATGCGGTCCGTTACAACATGAACATGGTCGTGATGCTGTTCGATAACAACGTCTACGGCCTGACCAAGAACCAGACCTCGCCGACGTCGCGGCCCGGCCTGCGGACGAACACGCACCCGACCGGGGCCTGGCTCTCCTCGCTGGACCCGGCCGCGGTCACGCTCGGCATGGCGAACGCCTCGTTCGTGGCCAAGACGGTGGACTGGAACCCGGCTCACCTGCACGCCACGCTGTACGCCGCCTACAAGCACCGCGGCCTCAGTTTCGTGCACATCGCGCAGCGTTGTCCGCAGTACACGCCGAAGGTGTTCGAGGAAGCGCAGCGCGACCCGTCGCTGATTCTGCTGCTGACGCACGACGACGGCGTGACGATCGACCCGACCCTGGCCAAGATGTACCCGAACCAGATGGTGCACGACCCGACGGATTTCGCCGCCGCGATGTCCATTGCTCGGCGCAGCGACGTGATGCCGATCGGGCTGCTCTATCGGAACCAGGATCTTCCCTGCTACGACGAGCACACGCAGCGGGGCGTCGGGATGACCAGCGAGAGGAAACTGGCCGCGATCGACGCCGCCATCGACCAATTCGCCATTTGAGCCACTGATGTCAATCAACCGACCAAGGCTCGCCGACTCGGCCCCGCCGCCAGCGGAGCCGGGCGGCGCCCTGACATTGCCGGCGGCAAACGCGCACCCGGGGGCCGTACGCGACGCGCTCAACGCGCTGCGTCGCTTCCACCACGGGCTCGCCGATCCGAAGCACGACTTCGCCCCGCCGCACGACTGGCTGCCCGCGCTGCTGCATGCCTACCGCTCGGCCTTTGTGCGGACGGACTACCCGCTGATTCTCCGCCCCGGCCCGGCCACGGAAGGGAACCCAGGCTGCGCTCCCCTGTCCGACTGGCTGATTCACTCGCTGAAGCAACTCGCGCCAGGCGATGACGACGGGCGCGTCCTGAAGAACAACCTGCTTCGGCTGGAGCGCCATGTTCGCGATGAGCTCGGCGACGGCGCAGCGACCGCCGATGCGGCCGCCGCGCTGCGAACCGCCGGCGAGCGCATGCTGGCGGCTCTCGCGCTCGGACCGGCGAGCGAGCGACCGTTGCGGGCCGATCTGGAGCGACTGTTGCAAGCGATCCCGCCGGGCAGCCGGCTGCTGCCGCTCACGCAGGACGCGGCCGTCCTCCTCGCCGCGCACGTCGCCGAATCCTGCTTCCTGGCCCACCGGGCGGCGCTGCGCGAGGAAGCGAAGGGCCTGTGCGCGCGGCTGCACGACTTGCAGCGGGCCGAAGCGGCCAGGCACGTGGTCGCGGAAGGCGGCGGGTCCGTCGGCGACGCGTTCGCGCAAGGCGGCACGCTGGTCGATTCCAAGGCACTGGCGCGCATCCTGGCCAGCGCGAACAAGACCGCCGCGATGAGCCCGCAGCGCCGCGCCCGCAGCGAGGGAGCGCTCGCGACCTTGCGGGAGTTCCTGGACCACGACGTCGCCCCGCCCATCGTCATCGTGCACGACGCGCTCGGCGCGCCCTCGGCCCGTACGGATCGCGCGGAATGGCGCGTGGTGCGCAACGCCGACGTCTGCCGCACCGCCGCCGCGGTCTTCGACGAGCTGGTCGCCAGCCACGCGGCGCTGTTCACGGCGATTCGGACGGCGCGCCTGGAGCTCGCCGGAACGTACGATCCGGGGCGCCACGACCGGCTGTTTGAGAATCTGCGCTGGGAGGCGCTGACGCGTGACGAGCTGCTGGCGCTGCCGCGCGTCCTGGCGCTGCCCGCCGCGAAACAGGTCGTCGGACCGGGCATGCCGGAACTGTCGCGGTTGCTGGCGTCCGGCCGCCCGGTACAGGTGCTGGTGTCCGTGGACACAGCGCTCGGCGTCCACGACGACCCGTCGCTGCACGAGTACCGCTTTGAACTGTCGTACCTGGGTTTGAGCCATCGAGAAGCGCTGGTGCACCAATCGTCCCCCGCGCGGCCGGTGCACCTGGCGACGGGCTTTCTCATCAGCGCCGACGCGGCGGCCGGCTCGCTGCACGTCGTTTCGCGCAACCCGGATGCGTCCGCCGAAGCGCCGTCGCTCGGCGCCTGGCTGCACGCGGGCGCCGCGCTCGAAGGCCGTGCCCATGCGCTGTTTCACTACAATCCCGAGGCCGGGGCCACCTGGGCGCGACGCTTCAACCTCGCCCACAACCCCGCGCCCGATCAGGACTGGCCCACCGCCGAGCTGGTTTGCCGACCGGCCGGCGGCGAGGAAACGATGCTCAGCCTCGCGTTCACCTTCGCCGACTTCGCGTTGCTCGAGCCGCGATTGCGTCAGCATTTCGGGGCGATCCCGGACGACATTCCCGCTGAAATGCTCACCCCGCTGGCTGATTACCTGGAGCTGCCGGCCGAGAAGGCCGTCGATGCGCTGCCGTTCATCTGGGCAGCGGATGAGCGCGGCGGGCTGCATCGTGTCGCGGCCGATCGCGTGCTGGCCATGGCCTGCCGCGACCGCTTGGATTACTGGCGGACGCTTCAGGAGCTCGCCGGCATCCGCAACGAGCATGTGCGCGAGGCGGTCCAACGCGAGCGTGAGCGACTGGAAACCGAATTCGCCGCCCAGCGGCAGCAACTCGAGCGGGCGCACGCCGCGGGGATCGACCAGGCGCGACGCGAGGCCGCCAACCAGGCCATGCAGCGGCTCGCCCAGGTGCTCCTGGAGGTCGACCTCTCCGCCGCGCCGATTCCATCAGCCGCTCCGAGGATTGCCTCCGCGGCGGCGCCGCCGCCCGCCAATGCCGCAGCGCCGGCCGGCGCTGCGTCCGCAGGAGCAGCTCCCGCGGCCGCCGACGACGACCTCGTCCCGCGCGAGCCGTGGATCACCTCGGCGCTGTGCACAACCTGCAACGACTGCATCAACCTCAACCCGCAGATGTTCGCCTATAACGCGAACAAGCAGGCCGTGATCAAGAACGCGGGAGCTGGTTCGTACGCGCAGCTTGTCACCGCGGCGGAGAAGTGCCCCGCACGCTGCATTCACCCGGGCCTTCCGCTGGACCCCAACGAGGCCGACGCCGAAAAACTGATCGCACGGGCCAAGCCGTTCAACTGACGCGGGAGAAAGAGCCTCGAATGAGCACGGTGCTTGTCGCGATCGCGATCCTCGGCGGGCTCGGGGTGTTCTTCGGGATCGCCCTGGCGATCTCGCAGCGCGCCCTGCGCGTCGAAGAGGATCCGCGCGTCGAGATGCTCGTCGACATGCTGCCCGGGTCGAACTGCGGCGCGTGCGGGCAGGCCGGGTGTCGTGCCTTCGCGGAAGCCCTGACCTCGGCCGTCTGCGCGCCGAGCCGCTGTAGCGTCTCCAGCCCTTCCGTGATCGAGGGAATCGCCGCCTTCCTGGGGGTCGATCCCGGCAAGCAGGAAAAACGCGTCGCGCGCCTGCACTGCGCCGGCGGGCTCAGCGCTGCGCGCCAGATCGCAGAGTACGAGGGCTTTGAGAGCTGCCGTGCGGCGCACCTGGTCGGGGGCGGCGGAAAAGGCTGCTCCTGGGGGTGCCTGGGCCTTGCCGACTGCGACGTCGCTTGCGATTTTGACGCGATCCACATGAACGCCGAGCGCCTGCCCGTCGTCGACGTCGACAAATGCACGGCTTGCGGCGACTGCGTTGCGGCCTGCCCGCGCGACCTGTTTGAAATCCTCCCGCTGTCCCATAGCCTGCTGGTTCAGTGCAACGCGCCGCTCGAAGGCGAGCAGGCGCGGCAGATTTGCCGCGTGGCGTGCGACGCGTGCGGCCGGTGCGCCCAGGACGCCGCGCCGGGCCTGATCCGCATCCATCGCAATCTGCCGGTCGTCGACTATTCCGCCGGCGGACCGGCTGCTCCGGCCGCGACGCTGCGTTGTCCGACCGGCGCCATTCGCTGGGTCAAGCGCGGGCAATTCGCCGAAACAAGCGCCGCCGACCTTGCGGGAGTCCACCTTGACTGATTTTGCCGGCCCATCGCTGCGGCTGCTCCGACGCCTCTTCGGCGGCGGCGGACACCGGTCCACGGCGCCGGTCGGCCAGTCCGTCGTGCTGGACGGGATGACCGCGGTGGCGCTGCTCGAGGCGCGCCTCTGCGAATCGGCTGGCATCGGCTCGACTTGGCCGGCGTCGCTGGCCGCGCGGAGCTGGGCGAATTCGAGTCGCAGCAAAACGAACCCGCTCGGCGCCATGTGCTCCAGCATCGACGCCGACGACGCGCGCGGGGCGATCGCGGCGGCACTGGGCCAGGCGATCTCAGGGCAGCGGGCCGTCGCGTTCGTCAACGGCAATGAGCTGCTGGCCGCCCACGATCTGCTGGTCGCGGCCGCAAACCGCTGCGCCCCGCTCGTGGTGCACGTCGCCGCGCGCGCCCCGACGCGACATTCCCAACCCCTCGGCGGGGGTCACGACAGTTACCACGCGGTCGCCGATGCCGGCTGGATTCAGCTCTTCGCGCGCGACGTGCAGGAGGCGCTCGATCTCGCGCTGATCGCTCGCCGCGTGACCGAGACCGCGCTGATCCCCGTCCTCGTCGCGATGGACATGGAAACCGCGATCGGCACGCGCGACGCCGTGCTGCCCGAAGACAAGCTGCTGCGGCAATATCTCGGTGCACCGTGGGACTCGATCGAATCGCCCACACCCGCTCAGCGCGCCCTGTTCGGCAACGTTCGCCGCCGCGCCCCACGGTGGTTCGACGTGGACCATCCGATGCTGCTGTCGCCGGGCGAAAGTCCCGAAAGCTGGGCTCTGGGCGTGCTCGGTGCGCGCTCGTTCGTCGCCGGGCACGCAAGCGCCCTGCTTGACTCCGCGCTGAATGCATTCGAGCAGGCGACCGGACGTCGGCGTGACCTGGTCGCGATGGACGACGGGAAGCCAAAACTCCTGCTCGTCGCACAAGGCGATGCAGTAGCGACGACCCAGTCCGTCGCAAAGTGGCTGAACGTCCAGCGGCGGGCGCGTGTCGGCGTGCTTGGCGTGCAGAGCCTGCGGCCGTGGCAGAGCGAGCGGATCGCCGCAGCGCTTGAGAGCGCCGACGCCGTCGCTGTGCTGGAGCGCGTCGACGCGCCGCTGGCGAGCGATGGACCGCTGATGCGCGAGGTGCGCGCCACGCTCGATCGTTGCCGCGAAAACGCACGATTCGGAGCTGACACACATCCGGGGCATCCCTCCATCCCCGAGAAGCGCCTGCCGCGCGTCGTCGCGGCCGGCTACGGTTTGGGCGGCTATCCGCTGCGCACGGCGGACGTGATCGCCCTGTTTGACGAGCTCGCGCAGCCGGCCAGGTCCCGGCTGGTTCTCGGCGCCGCCGCCCCCGGCGATACGCGCTACCCCAGGCGCAAAGCCGCGATCGACAGTCTCAAGCGCGACTATCCGCACCTGGGCGAGTCAGCCCTTCGGTCGGAGTCGCCGGCGCCCGACCTCGCGCCCGACGACGCCGCGACGATTGCCCTGCTGCGGCCTGCGACGCAGCGATGGGACGCGCTGGCGACGGACTTCGCGGCGCTGGCGCACGAGCTCTTCGGACTGCACGTCCGCGTCTGTCCCGAATTATCGTGGAGCCGGTACGACCCGGCCCGCATCGACGTGGTGACGCTTCAGGCCGAAGGCGACATCGGCGTCAGCGCAGACGCGCCCGTCGACCTGGTCCTGACGGTGAGCGTGCCGCCGGCGGCGCAACTTCGAGCCCGCGTGCGCGAGCAGACCCGCTGGATCTGCGTGAACGATGGCGAGGCGGCGATCGAGACGGCGTTGGGCTCGCTGCTGGCGTGGGTCGCGCAGCGTGCTCACCGCTCTGCTCCTACCGACGCCAAGTTGAGCGAGGCCCGTGCGGCGCTCCTGAGCGGTGGCGATGCCGGCCGGCACGACGCGGCGCTCGCCGAGTTCCGACGGGCGTTTCGTGAGCCCTTGCGGCCCGGACCGAGCTCTCCGCTTCCAGATCCATCCCGCCCGGACGTGCCGACACCCGCGATCGCCCGGACGATCACGCGCGAGGACGAGCGCGTCGACGCCCTGCCGCACTTCTGGAGCCAGGTTGGGGTGCTCTTCCGCGATGACGCCGCCGGCGAACTGACATGCGATCCGCACTTGACTGCCGGTGCGATCCCGCCGATGTCCGGCGCCTTCCACGTACGCCGCGAGCTGCCGGCGACTCTTGTCGACTTCGACCCCGAAAACTGCGACGGCGATGGCGCCTTGTGGACGTCGTGTCCGGACGCGTCCGTTCTGCCGCTCGTGCTCTCCACGCGGGCGCTCTTCGACGCCGGCATCGACCTCGCGGCGGCCGACGGCGCGGCGGTCGACGAGCTGCGCGGGCTGGCGGCCACGCTTGCCAAAGTCGCGCACAAGCACGTCAAGTCGGCGGAGTCGCGCGCCTTGAGCGCCCGCGACCTGCTCGTCACCGCCTTCGAAGCCGTCCGCGAGAAATCGGGCTGGCCCGCCGAGCGCGGCGAGTCGCTGCGCAAGGCGCTGCAAGCCGTGATCGATCGGCTCGGCGAGCTGAAGTTTGCACGGACAACTCCGTTCTTCGACGACGCCGAAACGGAATCGACGGGCGCGGGCGAACTACTGGCCCTGCTGGTCGATCCCGACGCCTGCCGTTGCCCCGAGCTGCTCGCAGCCGTCGGCGAAGGACGAGGCCTGGTTGTGCGCGAAACGACCACCGAATACGTCGCCCGCGCGCGGCGCTTGCGGGCGCTCGCCGGGCGCCTGCCTGACGCCTCGGGCAAGACGATTGAGCGCGTCCGGCGGCATTCCAAGGTCGGCCCGCTCGCCGCGATCATGCTGGCGCGCTCGTGCCTCTGCGCCGTGGGCGCCGGGGACGCGGATGAGCCGGCATCGGGCATCCGCCTGGCGCTGCGGAACACCATCGGGCTGGCCGAGTCGTACATGCAGCCGCGCTTCGCCCGGCTGCTGCAACGCGTCGACAGCCTGGCTGAGCGCCTCGCGGAGCGAATCCGTACGCTGCTGGCCGATGGGCTGCCGACCAAGGACCTTGACCGACTCGCCGCCGGGTTGGAGGCGTTCCAAGGCGACCACGTCGAGCTCGCGCGGCTGACCGAGCAGGTCGAGCGCGCCGTCGGCGGAGGTCGGGTCGACGGCCCGCGACTCCGGCGGATCACCGAATGCGCGCGAGGCCTCGCCGATCTGCGCTGGCGCCTTTCGCAGGGCGTAAACAACCTCGGGCGGTCGCGCTGGAGCACCGCGATCGTCGGCGACTCGAGCGCACGACCGCTCTGCGTCTTCCCGAACAATCCGTTCGCCTCGCCAGCCGCACTCACTATCGGCGGCAACTCGGGTCGTTTTGCGGCCGGGCTGCTGGAAGGACAGAAGCGGCAACACCTGGCCGCGGTCCGGCTGCTGCGCTGGGCGGAAGCGGAGCTGGATCGACCCAACGAGGCGCACGTCGTCGCCGAGACGCTGCCGCAGCTCTCGTTCGACGGCTTGACGAGGGAAGAGCGCGATCTCGTCCCACCACTGCTGCTGATCGGCGACGGGCGTTCGTTCGCCGACCGCGGGCTCGGCGAGTTGACGTGGGTGCTGAAGAGCGGGCTGCCGATCAAGGTCGTGGTGCTCTCGGAAGCCGGCGAGACGAGCGACTGCGGAATCGGCGTGGACGCGCTGGCGGCCTATCCAAACGTGCAGCGCTGCGATCTGGCGCTGGCGGCGCTCCTGACCCGCGGCGGCTTTGTCGCCCAGGTGTCGCTCGGCCACGCCGAGCATTTCGCCTGCGCGATGCTCCAGGCCCTGTCGTTTGCCGGGCCGGCCATGATCCACCTGCACGCCCCGAGTCCCGTGCGGCACGGCTTCGCCCCCCAGCGGCTGATCGAGCAAGCCCGGCGCGCTGTCGAAACGCGCGCGTTTCCGGTCTTCACCTTCGACCCGTCAGCCGAAGGCGTCTTCGGCGCGCGGCTCGACCTGGCCGGCAACCCCAGCGTCGAGTCGCTGCTGCATCGGTCGGGCGACCGTGCGCTCACCCCGGTCGATTGGGCCGCGCACGAGGCGCGCTTCGCCGATTGGCTGGTGCCGCTGGCAAGCGACGCCCCGACCCCGACGCCCATGGCCGACTACGTCGCGCTGCCCGCCGATCAACGTCGCGATCGTACGCCGTTCGTCGAGGTGGGGGCTGGCGATCCGAAGCGACGGCTGGCGGTGACCTCCCGCCTCGCGCAAGACGCCGTCGACCGCGTCGAATTCTGGCGCATCTTGCAGGAGCTGGCCGGCGTCGTCACGCCGTTCACGCAGACCGTCCGGCGGCGCGCCGAGCACGACGTCGCCGAGGCGCACGCGGCCGAGATCGCCCAACTGCGCAGCGACTACGAAGCGCGGCTGGCAGAGTTGGAGCGCAGCTTTACGGCCCGCACCTCGCAGCGGCTGACCCATCGGCTGATGCAGCTCGCCGGATATTCCGAGACCAGCGGCGAACGAAAGGACAACGGCCAGTGAAGGGCGCTGCCAGATCGTTCGCTCACGGCGTTCACCCGGCCGAGCACAAGGAGCAGACCGAGCATCTGCCGACCGAGCGCATGCCGTTCGTTCGTCGCTACGTCCTGCCGCTCAGCCAGCACGCCGGAGCGCCATCCCGGCCGATCGTTTCGGCCGGGGCGCACGTCACGCGCGGGCAGATCCTGGCCGAGGCGGCAGCGTTCGTATCGACGACCCTGCACAGTCCGGTGGACGGGCGCGTCGTCGCGGTCGGCCCCCGTCGGCATCCCAACGGGCAGCTCGTCGACTGCATCGAGATCGAGGCCGACCCGTACTCGTCGCAGCAGCCCCCGCGAACCGAGCGGATTGACCCCGCTCCGCTGACGCTGGACGAGTTCATCGCGCACGTCCAGAAGGCCGGCCTGGTCGGCATGGGCGGCGCCGCGTTCCCGACGCACGTGAAATACAAGCTGCCCGAGGGAAAACGCTGCCAGCGCCTCGTGATCAACGGCTGCGAATGCGAACCCTATCTGACGTGCGATCACCGCCTCATGGTCGAGCGTTCCGGCGACATCCTGCGCGGCGTCGAGATCGTCGCGGCAAAGCTCGGAGCGGATTCGGCCCACGTCGGCGTCGAGCTGAACAAGCCCGACGCGATCCATGCGATGCGCGCCGCGCTCAACGGAAGATCCAACGTCGAAGTGACCCCGCTGCGCGTCAAGTATCCGCAAGGCGCCGAGAAAATGCTCATCAAGGCGCTGTTCGGCGAGGAGGTCCCCGCCGGCAAGCTCCCGCTCGATCTCAACATCGTCGTCAACAACGTGGCCTCGATGGCCGCGCTGTCGGACTACTTCGACCGCGGCATCCCGCTCATCGAACGCGCCATGACCGTCGCCGGGGCGGGTGTCGAGCGAGCCGCCAACCTGATCGTCCCGATCGGAACGCCCGTGCGCGAGGTGCTGAACCACTGCGGCCTGCGCCGCGAAACGCGCCAGGTCGTGATGGGCGGCCCGATGATGGGCCAGCCGCTCGCGTCGCTGGATGCGCCCGTGCTCAAGGGCACCAGCGGTCTGCTCGCCTTCACGGAGCCGATGATCGAGCACCCGAACGAGTACTCCTGCGTCCGTTGCGGCAACTGCCTGGAGGCCTGCGGCAACCTGCTCAACCCACAGCGACTGGCGCGGCTGGCGCGGGCCGAGCGCTGGGACGAATTGGAGCGGTCGTACGTCATGGACTGCATGGAATGCGGCGCCTGCACGTTTACCTGCCCTTCCGGCGTACCGATCGTTCACCTGATCCGCGCGGGCAAGGCGGCTCTTCGCAAGCGGAAGACCCAGGGTAAATGACGCAGCCCGACCGGACACTGCTGCTGCAATCCGCGCCATTTCTGCGGCGCGGGCTGACGACGCCGCGCCTGATGCTGGAAGTCGCCATCGGCTTGACGCCGGTCGCGCTCGCGTCGATCTACTTTTTCGGCGTCAGTGCGGTGCTCGTTCTGGTTTCGGCCATGGCAGGGGCGGTCGCGACGGAATGGCTGTTGGGGCGCGGCCGACCCGGACGCATTTCGCTGCTCGACAACAGCGCCATGCTCACCGGGGCGATTCTCGCCCTCACCCTGCCGCCCGCAGTCCCCATGTGGATGGCGTTTCTGGGCGGCGCGATCTCGATCGGGCTCGGCAAGGCCGTATTCGGCGGGCTGGGACAGAACCTGTTCAATCCGGCCCTCGTCGGCCGGGCTTTCATGCAAGCGGCCTTTCCGACCGTCATGACAACCTGGTCAGCGCCAAGCGCGGGCAGCACATGGTGGACGCCGCGCCCCGGCAACCTGGCTCTGCCGTTCATGCACGGCGGCGTGGACGCCGTGACCACCGCCACGCCGCTCGGTCTCATGAAGTTCGAAAAGGTCTCGACCGAGCTCGCGCCCCTGCTGTTTGGAAACACGGCCGGTTCGCTCGGCGAAACGTGCGCGGTGTTGATCCTGGTTTGCGGAATCGTCATGGCCTTGCGGCGCCTTTTCGACTGGCGGATCCCGACGGCGATCCTGCTGTCCGTCGCGGTGCTCTCGTCCATCCCCTGGCTGCTCAATCGCGCAACGCACCCCAACCCGCTGTTCATGCTCACGTCGGGCGGGTTGCTGTTCGGTGCCGTCTACATGGCGACCGATCCCGTCACGTCTCCCGTCACGTCGCGCGGCGCGTGGCTCTTCGGCGCAGGGGTCGGGGCGCTGGTCGTGCTGATTCGGTTGTGGGGCGGACTGCCCGAAGGCGTGATGTACGCGATTCTCCTGATGAACGCGGCGTCGCCCCTGCTCGAGCGCGCCACGCAACCGCGCGCATTCGGGCACGGAGGCCGCAGGTGAGTCGCCACGACGCCCATGCTCAGCCGGTCGAGCTCACGGTGATGGGTGGACAATCCGCCGAGCCGAGCGGCGTCCGCCTGGCCGTTACGCTCGCGCTGGCCGGCGCGCTCGCGGGCCTGCTGCTGGCCAGCGCGTACGAGATGACGCGGCCGGTGATCCTGGCCAACAAGCAGCGTGCCCTCCAGCGGGCCGTTTTCGAAGTCGTCCCCGGCTCCACTTCGCTCGTGCCGCTCGTCGAGCAGGACGGGGCGCTGCGCACTTCCGAAAGCCTGAGCGGCGCGGAGTTGCTCGCCGCGTACGCGGCGGACGGGACCTTCCGCGGCTACGCGCTCGTGGGCGCGGGCCCGGGCTTTCAGGATACGATCCGCCTGATCTTCGGCTATGACCCGGCCCGCCAACGGATCACCGGCATGTACGTCCTGGACAGCCGCGAGACGCCGGGCCTGGGCGACAAGATTTACAAGGACCCCAAGTTCGTCAGCAACTTCGCCGACCTCTCCACCGAACCATCGGTCGCGCTCGTGAAGGGCGAGCGCTCGGCGGAGAACCAGGTGGACGCCATCACGGGCGCCACGATCTCGTCGCGCGCCGTGGTCGGCATCGTGAATCGCACGCTTGAGCACGTGCGCCCCCTGCTGCCGGAAAAGCCCCCGGCGCCGCCCGCGGAGGCCACTCATGACTAAGCCGCCCGACGCGAACCGTTACTACGACGAATTCGTGAAGGGGATTTGGCGCGAGAATCCGGTCTTCGTGCAGGTGCTCGGGATGTGCCCGACGCTGGCCGTCACGAATAGCGCCGTCAACGCGCTGGCCATGGGGCTCGCGACGACGTTCGTGCTGATCGGGTCGTGCCTGCTCGTGGCGCTGCTCAAGTCGTGGATTCCGAAGCCGGTGCGCATCAGCACCTACATCATCATCATCGCCACGTTTGTGACGGTGGCGGACTTCGCACTCGAAGCGATCGTGCCGGACGTGCACCGCGAGCTGGGAGCGTTCATCTCGCTGATCGTCGTGAACTGCATCATCCTCGGCCGGCAGGAGGCCTTCGCCAGTCGCAACCCCGTCGGGCTCGCCGTGCTTGACGCCGCCGGCATGGCGATCGGCTTCACCTTCGCGCTGTTCTGCCTCGGGACGACGCGCGAAATCCTCGGCGCCGGCTCGCTGTTCGGCGTTCACCTGTTCGGCAGCCATTACGAACCCTGGGTCATCATGCTGCTGCCGCCGGGCGGGTTCTTCATGCTCGGCGGCATTCTCCTGGCTCTGAATGGGACGCAGCAACGCCGCGCGCGACGATCCTCGAAGGAGGCAGTCCGTTGAGCGATCTCGCGTGGATCTTCGTCAGCGCCCTCGTGATCAACAACTTCACGCTCAGCTACTTCCTCGGGCTGTGCCCCTTCTTCGGCGTGTCGAGCCGCGTGGACACGGCCTTGCGGCTCGGGTTGGCGACAATCTTCGTCATGTGCATTACGTCCGTGTGCGCCTGGGCCCTGAACACGTTCGTGCTGCCGTACGCCGAATATCTTCGTTTGATCGCCTTCATCGTCGTGATCGCCAGCACGGTGCAGTTCGTGGAAATGGTCATCCGCAAGCTCAGCCCGCCGCTCTTTCGAGCGTTGGGCATCTTTCTCCCGCTGATTACGACGAACTGCGCGATCCTGGCGCTGGCGTTGTTCCAGACCAGCCGTCAATACTCGCTCGTGCAGGGAATCGTCTTCGCGCTCGGCGCCGGCGGCGGCTTCACGCTCGCGCTGGTGCTGATGGCGGCGCTGCGCGAGGAGGCCGAGCTCGCGCGCGTCCCGGACGTCGTCAAGGGAACCGCGCTGAACATGATCATCGCGGGCTTGCTGGCCCTCGCGTTCATGGGCTTCGCGGGGTTGTTCAGCGCCGAATAGTCACCCCCGCGATCGGAACGGAATCGACCATGCTGCGTACCAAGCGTGCCGTCGCGGTCGGCCTCATCCTCGGCCTTGTGCTGATGGCGGCCACCTGGACGTGGACGGTCAGGCACTACGAGCGCGGCCGACCGCGCGCCTCGGCCTTCGAGACCTTCGTGGACGAGGTGATGTCCGCCCCGCTCCAGGTGACCGTCCGAACGGAGCGCGGCCGCGCCGACGCCGATCTCGTCTTCGACACATTCCGATCCGTAGACGCCCGCATGAGCGAATGGAAGCCGACCTCGCCCCTCTCCGCCGTCAACCGGTCGGCCGGCCGGCCTGAGGCGGTCCTCGTGCCGCAAGACCTGCGCGCCGTCGTGCGGCGAGGCATGGAAATCGGTGCGCTAACTGACGGCGCGTTCGACATCACCTGGGCGGCGTTGTGGGGGTTGTGGGATTTCAAGGCGGCCGAGCCGCGCGTTCCGCCCGAGGACGAGATCCGACGCCGGGTGGAGCGCGTCGACTTCCGCGCGGTCGAGATCGACGACGCCGCGGGGACGATTCGCCTGCCGCGCGAGGGAATGCTGATCGGCCTGGGGGGAATCGCGAAGGGCTACGCGCTCGACCAGGCCGCGGCGGCGCTGCGAACGGCCGGGGCGCGCGACTTCCTGCTCTCGGCCGGCGGACAAGTCTACGCCGCCGGCGCCAACGAGACCCGGCCCTGGCGCATCGGCATTCGCGATCCGCGCGGCACTTCCGACGACTACTTCGCGCTGGTCGAGCTGCGCGACGAATCGCTATCAACCAGCGGCGACTACGAACGCTACTTCATCATCGACGGCGTGCGCTATCACCACATACTCGACCCGCGCACCGGACACCCCTCGCGCGGCGTCTGGAGCGCGACCGTGCTGTCGGCGGACGCCACCCTGGCCGACGCCCTGTCGACGGCCCTGATGATCCTCGACCCGCAACGAGGACTGGCGCTGGTCGAGCGTCTGGACGGCGTTGAGGCCCTGCTGGTTGACGATCAAGGGCAGTTTCACGCCTCCCGTGGCTTCGAGTCGCGGCTCAAACTCATCCACCCGCCGCGAACGCCGTAGAGCGCTCCGCGTCCGCCGCGTCACGCACCGGAAAATGCTCGTTGCTTCGACCATCGCCGCGCTCGGGCGAAGCGCTGATCCCGGCTCGGGCATGGTGATCAGGCAGCGCGCTCGGCGGATCCCAGCCTCTGGGAGCGTCGACGCGCCATTCGAAAACGTGGCGCCACCCGCGACGTGCCGAATCAGCAAACGCCGGGGCCGAGCGCTCGCGCGCCCGGCCCCGCTTCAACGAGGAGACGAATGATTCTGCCGCGCGTGCCTGAATCCGACGGACTAGCGGAGCAGCGTCAGGATGCGGCTGCTCTGCTGGTTGGCCACGCCCAACAGGGCGGTGGACATCTCCAGCAGCACGTTCTGTCGATTCAGCTCGGCGGTCTCGACCGCGTAGTCGACGTCGCGGATCGTGCTGAGCGCCGCCGTCAGGCTTTCCTTGGCGCTGTTCTGCTGGTTGAGCGCCGTGCCGACCTGGAACTTCAGGAAGCCGCCGAGGCGCCCCTGGGCCTTGGCGACCTGTCCCGCGGCGGCCCGCGCGATCGACGCCGCCTGCGACGGGTCGTTCAGCAGGCTGTTGGTGGCGCCGCCCTTCAGCGACGACAGGTATCCGGTCAGCGCCGAGCCGAGCTGCTGCGTGAACAGGCCGTCCAGGCCGATGGTCTCGCGGGTGGACGCGTCCGTTCCGAGCTGGAAGGTCGCTCCGCCGCCGGAGATGGTGAAGCTCTCGCTGCCGGTGACGGTTCCATCGTTGTAGTCCTCGGTCAGGCTGAACGAGGCGCTCACGCCGTTGGCGCTGTAGCTGACGTCCAGGCCGTCAACCGCCGCGGACTGCCCGTTCACGGTCACGGACGCATTTGTGCCGTAGTCGTTGCCCGAGAGCATGTTGGTCGAGTCGCCCGACAGGACGCTGACGCGCACAAACGCGCTCGATCCGTAATCGGAGCTGAGCAGATGCAGCGTCGCGCCGGTGGCCGAGGCGGTCACCCCCGTCTGAGCCGCCGCGGCATTGACCTTCGCCGCGATCGACGAGAGGTTCTCCCCGGCGGTGATGTCGATCACCACCGAGCCCTCGGAGCCCTGCACCGAAATCGAGGTGTCGCTGGTGGCGGAGGTATTTGCCAACGAGAAATCCGCGACGGCGGCGGCGGCCGTCACGGCCACGGTCAGCGACACGCTGGAATCCGGGTCCGTGTTGTAGACCTTCACGTCCGAGAGCTTGGTCGCGTCAATGCCGGAGGTCAGGATCGAAAGCGAGCCGTCCAGCAGCTTCTGGCCGTTGAATTCCGTGGTGCCGATGATCCGGTCGATCGCCGCCAGGGCCTGGTCGATCTGGGCCTGGTTGGCGGCAAGCTCGTCCGGCGTAATGCCGCTGCTGTTGGCCGATTCCACCGCGAGCGCTTCGATTTCACCAAGCAGCGAAGCGACTTCGCCCAGGGCGCCGTCGGCGACGTTGAGCATCGCGTCGGTGCGCTCGTTGTTCGCGATCGAGGCGTTCACGCTGGTCAGCTCGGCATCGAGGGCGCGCGAAGCGATCAAACCGGCGGGGTCGTCCTTGCCGGCGTTGATCCGGTAGCCCGTCGAGAGCCGGGCCAGCGACGTACTCTGGGCGTTCGAGGTCCGGTTCAGAATGTTGAGCAGCGATAGCGTGTTGATGTTGGTTACAGTAATCGCCACAAGGTGTCCCCCATCGTTGGTTCTCGTTCAACCCTCACCCTTCCCAAGGGTCCGCACCAAGCATGAAAAACGCTTTACGGTGACGCCAAATGAAAATGAGCTTGTCTCGGGCGCCGCTCCGGCGCGTCCGTGATTGAAGGCTGCGTGCCCCGCGGCGCCATGAAATTTGCGGACCCTGAGCCGCGCGCAGTTCGATCAGCACGCCGCCAGGCGGGCGGAAGTGTCCGCGAATTCCGGCAAGCAACTCAGGCCGGCAGGGAAGAAGCGTGCGGAAGGCGCCGTCGGCGCACGTCGCCAGCGAGAGCGAGTCCGGCAGCGCCCGCACGCGGACGATGCAGACCGGGCGGCTGCGGCCGCCGCACGCCCATCAGCTATGGAAAGAGAAACCGGCGGCGACCGAGAAGATCAGCCGAAGCGGCCGCGCTCGCGCGGCGCCCGGCCGGGCTGGAAGAGCGGCTGTTGCAGCGCCCGGATGTAGCCCTTCTGCTGAAGGTATTCAAGCGCTTCCTGCGTCGAGCGAAATACGCGCGTGGCGGTCTCGGTGATGAACGGCGACGGCTCAGCCTTGGGCTGCCAGACGACGTACACTTCCTTGGTGGTCTCGTAGGCGTGCTGAAGCTCGCGCTCGACGCCGGAAGACAGCCCCGGCTTGCCGTTGGGTAGCTCGGGCACCAGGCTCACAATCATGTCCGACTGGTCGATCAACTTGAAATCGCGCGCGTAGATCTGAGCGTCGATGTCCTTGGCGACTCCACCGACCTCGGCCACGCTGAAGGTCGCGCGCTTGCCCAGCACGTCGACCACAAACGTGCTTTCACCGCGCTGCGTCGCGGCGCCGGCCTCGAAGAGCAGCCGCTTCTCGTCCAGGTCGCCCGGATCGAAGGTGATGAAGTGCTCGGCCAGCGTCGCGCGGAACGCATCGATCTCGGCCAGCGTGTCGGGCAGGTCCATCACGTGCGTCATCGGAAACGAGGGGTACACGCGCTTCGTCTCGGGGCGGAAGATCAGCCGGTAGAGCGCTTCGATCGAAACGTCCTCGATGCCGCGCGCGAAGACGTAGAAGCAGCCGTGCCCGCGGATCGAATGTGCGAGGATCTCCGTCGCGAGAATCTCCTCCTCGCGCCAGACCAGCACGTCCTTGAGCGAGTGCTGCACGTCGTGATCGCGGCTCAGGCGCTCGTGGATCGCATCCACGTTGTCCACCAGCGTGATGTACAGGTCGGCGTCCAGCGCCATCATCTGGTCGTGGTCGAACGCCGGAAACAGCCCGTGCTTCCAGCGGAACGACGCGTGCGTGTTCACGATCGTGGTGCGCGCGTCGTCGAGCTGCGCCAGGACGTCCTTGAACACCGAGCGGCGCAGCGAATTCAGCCGGGCCAGCGGGAGATCCAGGATGCGCCCCTTGCGGACGTCGGGCGCTTCGGCGTACATGCGGTCGCCGATGTGAAAGAGCTGCACGTGGTCCCCGCGCGACTCGGCCAGTTCGCGCAGCCGCTCGAGGAAGGGCTTCTTGTCCACACCGACCTGTCCGGAGACCACCACGCGGGGATTCGGTCGGGCGCGCTGAAAGAGCGTCGCTTCGGTCGGTCGGCTGGCCATGCTTCACTTCCTGATCGCGGACCGCGCCGCCCCCGGCGCGATCCATTCCGCCGACGTCCATCATCGCGATTCCGCGGGCGATCCGCAAACCGACGGTCGCCGATTTCCCGGCGGCGCCCCGGAGCGTCGCGCGTTCAGCGCACGTCTTTGCCGTCCACTACGTCAATCACGCGGGGGTACGCGTGCCCCCTGAACTCCCCGCGCTTCAGGCGGCCGATGTACGCGTGATAGGACTTCATCGCCTCGCGGCCGAACAGCAGCATGATCGGGATATTGGCCCACAGCATCACCCCCGTGCCGAGCGTCGAGATCGTCTCCATGTCGTCCTGGCGCGAGATGATCTGCGGCATGCAGGCCAGCATGATGAGAATGCAGTACGCCACGCGGTAGAGCATCACGCTGCGCAGCCCGAACATGAACACCATGCCCTGTTCGCCGTAGTAGCTCCACGAGATCATCGTGGAGATCGCGAAAAGCCAAGCCGTCGCGGGCACCACCCAGTAACCCAGGCCCGGCAGCACGCGGTCGAACGCCTTGGCCGTCAGCGAGGCGCCGTTGAAGTCGAAATAGACCCCGTCGATCGCAAGCGTCGGCGGCGTCCGGCTGGCCAACGTCCCCCATTGTACCGACCAGCCGCCATCCGCGCGCGGCGCAAGCGTGCCGGCCAGCTTGTGGTGATTCAGGCCGGTTTCCGCGTTCGTTTCGCCCGCCATGACGGCGTAGACGTTGTGCCCGGCCTTCATCTGGTCCTGCGCCTCGAGCTTGTCGCGCACCGAGATGCCCGCCGAGGCGATCGTCCAGACCGGCACGCCGTCCTGTTCGAGCGGCCGGCCCGCAGCGTCCTGCGCCTGGACGATTTGCGCCGGCGCGTCGAACGTCAGGCCCGGATCGCGATTCCACGTGCCGCTCAGCAGAATGACCAGCGCCGTGATCGAGCAGACGCAGATCGTGTCGACGAAAGGCTCCATCCCCGCGACCACGCCCTCGCGAACCGGCTCATCCGTCTTGGCGGCCGAATGCGCGATCGGGGCCGAGCCCTGCCCGGCCTCGTTCGAGAACAACGCCCGCTGCATGCCCTTGAGAAAGCCGTAGCCCGCCGTGCCGCCGATGAACGCGCCGGTGGCGTGAGTCGGACTGAACGCCTCAGTGAAAATCAGCCGGAACATCTCCGGAATGCGATCGATGTTGACCATGACGACGTAGATTCCGGCGAGGATATACAGCAGGCACATGAACGGAACGAGCGAGCCTGCCACGCTGCCGATGCGCTTGATGCCGCCGAGAATCACCAGCCCGACCAGCACCGTCATGATCAGGCCGCTGACTTCCTGCGGCATGGCGAAGTAGGTGAACGAGATGTCGGCGACGTTCCAGGCCTGGAACATGTTGCCGCCGGTGATCGTGGAGATCAGCAGCGTGATGCAGAAGATCACGCCGACGGCGGTCCCGAGCGGCCGCAGCGACGGGTGGAACTTCGCGAACCCCTTCTGGCAGACCCACATCGCGCCGCCGTGGGGGTTTTCGGGATCGTCCACGTTGCGATAGAGCATCGCCTGGGTCACTTCGGTGAGCTTGAGCGCCATGCCGACCGAGCCGACCACCCACATCCAGAAGACGGCGCCGGGACCGCCGGTGGTGATCGCGAAGGCCACGCCGGCGATGTTGCCCAGCCCGACGGTCGCCGACAGCGCCGCGGAGAGGGCCTGGAAGTGATTGATCGCGCCGGGATCGTCGTGGCGGTCGTACTTGCCGCGAATCACCGCGACGCCGTGCGTCAGCGCGCGGTATTGCGAGAAGCCGCTCCAGATCGTGAAGAGCAGGCCGGTGGCGAGCAGCACGTACAGCACGTAATCGTGCCAGAAGATGTTGTTGATCGTGTTGATCAGGTCCATGAAACGGGTCTCTCACGATCCGCCGCGCGCAGCAGCACCGCACGGCGGCCTCGCCATCCGCTGGTTTCGAAATCAGGTGTTACGGTCGTGCGTATCGACGTCGAGCGGCGCCTGCATGTGATTGGCGGCGCTGGGTTTCGTCAACACGCGGTGAAAGCAGAATGTAATCAGCCCCAGGACGAAGCCGAGCGACGCAATCATGAAGACCCAGCCAGCCGGGGTCATGGGCCCACCTCCGTCCGCGCCGCGGACTTCGCCGCGCCGTTCTCCGCGGACCAGCGGCGACTCCCGAGATGCACGAGAATCAGGAGAAACGCCAGGATCGCCAGAATCACACAGATCGATAGGAACGCCACGCGGTCCGTGCCCAGCCCCGCGATCTTGCCGGGCAGATCGTTGTAGCACCACGAGCCCAGCACGAAGAGCAGGTAAAGCGGCGTGATGTACTTGATCAGGAACACGAACAGCCTGGGCAAAGGCAGCTCGGCCCCTTCCTGCGCGCTTTTCCAGCCGCGCTCCGCGCCGAACACCCATGCGAAGAGAATTACCTGCACCGTCGCCAGGACCACGATCAGATTGGTGCCGACCCAGTCGTCCATCGTGCCGAGCGCGACGAGCCCGTCGCTGAAGTAGAGCACGAACAGCGAACCCAGCGCTGTAATCACGCCCAGGATGGCCACCGAGGCATGCCGGCCGATGTTGAGCGCTTCCTCAAGGAACGCGATCGCCGGCTGAAGCATCGACAGCGAGCTTGTGATCGCCGCCAGGAAGAGCATGAAGAACCACAGGAACCCGAAGAACCGCCCCCCGGGCATGTACTCGAAGACGATCGGCAGCGTCTTGAATCCGAGATCGAACGTGCCGGTCACCGACGCGCCGGCGATCCCGAGAAACACGAACGCGGCCGGAATCGTGATCAGCCCGCCCAGGCAGACCTCGAAGAACTCGTTGGTCGCGCTGGCGGTCAGGCCGGAGAGCACAACGTCATCCTTGGGCCGCAGATAGCTCGCGTAGTTGACGATGATGCCGAAGCCGACCGACAGACTGAAGAAGATCTGCCCCGCCGCCGCGAGCCAGACTTTCGGTTGAGCCAAGGCGGCATACCAGGGGCCTTCCCCGCCGACGGGTTTGGGATTCCACATGAACCCGAGCCCGTTCAACACGTTTTGGTCCGCCAATTCCGGATTGGGCGTGCCCAGCGTCAGCACGCGGGCCAGCACGATCAGGGCGCAGATCGTCATCAGCGGCATCGCGTACACGCAGAAGCGCTCGATGCCCGCCGACAGCCCGCGGTAGATCAGCACGAAGTTGAGCGCAAACACGAGCAGCCAGACGACGACGCTGACGTGCGGCCGGCCGTCCAACATCAGGCCGTCCTGGTTGGCGCCGGTGAAGTCGTTGAAGAATTCGGCACTGCGCTGGGCCATCAGGTTGGCGTCGGTTCCCAGGGCCGTGTCCATCGCCCCAGTCAGGTAGCACCAGGCATACCCCAGGCACCACGACTCGATCAGCACGTAGTACAAATAGACCACGATCGGAATCAGCAGACCGAGCACGCCCAGGTAGCGCCAGACGGGGTGTCGACCCAGCACGCCGAAGATCGCCGGACACGAGCTGTAGCCGTGTCGCCCGCCCTGGCGGCCCATGATCCACTCGGCCCAGCAGATCGGAATGCCGAGAAAGATCAGCGCGCAGAAGTACGGGATCATGAAGGCCCCGCCGCCGTTCTGCGCCGCCTGTCCCGGAAACCGCAGGAAGTTGCCCAGCCCGACGGCGGACCCTGCGACGGCCAGAATCACGCCCAGTCGCGTGCCCCACTGCTCCTTGGTTCGGCCCATGGCGCCACGGCTCCATCGCTCGGTTGCGGTTCCGGCGTCGAAGCCGCCGGACGAAGAATGGGCGAATCGTAGAGGTCGAAGTGCCTCGCCGCAACCGCGTCCGCCGGACAGGAGACGAGCGAACCGCATCCCGGGCCGCTCGTCTTGACGCGTTCCGCTCGCCGTCTATACTGGCCGTGATTGGGCGCTTGGCAGCCCGACCCGCGCAGAGCGGCTGTGGCGGAATTGGCAGACGCGCAAGGTTCAGGTCCTTGTGATCGCAAGATCGTG
>CAYXIO010000047.1:0-32593 GCA_964465125.1 uncultured Planctomycetales bacterium
CACGGTGTGCGCGTGCGGGGCCCGCCCCCCCCACAAACCACCTCTCTCCCCAAACCCCCCCCCCCCCCCCTTGCCCCCCCCCCCCCCCCCCCCGGCGGACACTATCATGCTGCCGGCATCGGCACGCAGAGTGGCATCGTTTGGCCGCCTCATCCGCGGGAGGACAATCGGTGATACAGCGGATTGCATTTCTATCGTTCCTTCTGTTTGCGCCATCAGCGAAGGCTCAGGAGATTGGAGCGTGCAGTCTGTACTGGCTCGTGAGATAGCGTCGGGGACTGTTTTCAGTGCCCGCCGGGCGATGACGGGGGAGTCGAATATTGTACCACCATGGACATTTCCTTCGATACCTGGTGCGCCGGGATGTGCCCGTTTCCGACTACTTGCGAGGCCGTCACGGAGGTGAATACGGCTGTTCTGGTCCGGAAGCTCTGCCTGGACAGTTGCTGGGGCGACCATTGTGAGCCGGAAGTGGAACCGCTGGAGGTGGTCTATGGGTGGGTGCCCGGGTCCTGCGGGTGTACGCTCCCGGAGTAGCCAGGCGGGAGCGTTGGGAGCAGTCGTCTTTACATTGGGACCACGTCGGCTCGCGCGATCGGGTCCAGGGAGCGAGCGTGATCGGTCTTCGCTCGGCGGATTGCTTCTGGTGCAGGTTCGTTGATTGTCGCCGCTGGTTGGGTGGACTGCAAACCCACTGAATGGGAGACTCGCGATGGCCTTGGTCAGTCCCGTGATGTGTGCAGCGTTGCTTGCCGTGATGGGCAGTTCTTCTCGGGTGGCGCAGAATCAGGCCGTCTCGCTCGGGAACATCCGAGCGGCCCATCAGGCGCGGGCGGCGGCCATCCGAACGCTGGTGATCGATGAGCATACCGCGATGCGGCGAACGGGCAGCGAGACCCACGAAGACAGTCTCTACAACCAGATGCAGGAGCGCGTCATGCGGGCGAAACAAGCTGCGCGCGAGAGGGCGGTTTGCGAGCCGACGACTCCTGAGGAGCTGACGGCATTCGAGGAGCATATCCGCGAGGCAGGCAATGAGGATTTCCCGGAGGAGATTCGCTCCGTTCTACTCGCCAATCGCGTCAAGCTGACCAACGACCGCTCCGTCTACGATTTCGAGGCGTCGCGGTACTACTGCAAGCAGACGGATCTTCGCGACCTTCCTGAACTGGCCCAGGAATATGGCATTCCTGAGTACCAACTGAGCAACCTGACGGCTAGCAAGTCGCTGATGGGGACCGCAGGATACAGCGTGCTCATCAACGACAGCGAGACGGTGGCCACCCTGCTGCGAGGCGGATTGCAACCGACGAAGCTTCGCCGCGAGCTTCTGGGGATTGCCCCGGAACCCCTGCTGGATTGGCAGTGGCCGGCGACGATTGAAGTCGAGAGCAACGGACAGATTGTGGCGCGCGGCACGAGGGGCCGGTCCGCGGAGCTTGTGTTCGAACTGACATTCAGCAGCGCTGAGGGTTACCCAATGACGCACCTGGTGCAATACGGGTCCGGAGGAACGATCATGCGCGAAGTCACGCTGAGCGAGTTTCGCGCGGCCGGCGACGGCACCCTGATTCCATTCCGCAGCGTGGAATGGAAGCGATTGGGCGCCGCTGGAGAACAGGTTACGGTGCGGCAGGTAACCAGCGTCGAAATCAATTCAACGCTGCCGGGCGACGCATTTCGACTACCGGCCGGCGCGCACCTGTCCGCGCTCGAGGCAGACGCCGTACCTGCCTACAAGACCGACCAGGAAGCCCTGCGCAGGTAGCCGCAGTCGCAAGTAGCAGATTCCTCGCTGCGCTCGGAATGACGCCGCGCGGGAGACGAAGTGCGCGGAGTAGCGCACTCAGCGCCCGCGCCTTTGGACTCTCCACTCCTCGGCCGGAATTCGCCGGAGCGATTGTCCGGTACGCTCCAGCATGTCATACTCCTGCGCCCGCGGCGTGGCGCGGGCCGCGGGGCGGATCGGTGCTCCGCGCGACACATCTCGGCGAGAGCCTTCGCAGGAGCGTGTTCCATGACCTTTCTGACCGCGCTTTGGCTGCCGATTCTCGTGTCCGCCGTCTTCGTGTTCATCGTCAGTTCGATCATTCACATGGCAACGCCGATGCACAAGGGCGACATGCGAAAGGTCAAGAACGAAGACGCGATCCTGGAGGCGCTGCGCTCGCAGGGCCTCGAGCCGGGCGAGTACATGTTCCCGTGCCCGGGGTCGATGAAGGA
Source organism: uncultured Planctomycetales bacterium (assembly GCA_964465125.1). Lineage (GTDB taxonomy): Bacteria > Planctomycetota > Phycisphaerae > UBA1845 > Fen-1342 > CAYOHG01. The sequence goes on from CAYXIO010000047.1 coordinate 2,224, forward strand.
GATGGGCTCGCCGGAGATGATGGAGAAGTTCAAGCGCGGCCCGGTCGGGCGGCTGATCATCATGCCGGCTGGCGGCTGCAACATCGGCCAGAGCCTGATGCAATGGTTCCTTCATACCCTTCTCATCGGCATGCTGGTGGCGTACGTCAGTTGGCACGCCCTGGGCGCGGGGGCGCACTACCTGTCGGTGTTCCGCGTGGCCGGAACGGCGGCGCTGCTGGGCTATGCCGCCGGCTACGTGGTCGACTCGATCTGGAAGGGCGTGAGCTGGGGCACCAGCGCGAGATTCATCTTCGACGGCGTGGTCTACGCGCTCGTCACGGCGGGCACGTTCGGCTGGCTGTGGCCGGACGCGGCGTGAGCGGCGCGGAGTGGACCGCGGGGGCGCTTCATGCTATCCCAGGATCCCTCTCCCTCGCGGAGCGGGGTCCGGGGCGAATTGGAAGTCGCGGGAAAACCGCCCCTCTCCCGGCCTCACCGAGAGTTGAGGGGGGTTGGGGGATCGGCCCTCGTCAGATACAAGTCACGCTGAAGGCGACCAGCATTTGTGAAAGGTCGTCGAGGTCGATCGCGCCGTCGCCGGTGAGATCTCCCTGGGCGTAGGTCGCACCGCTGGTGACGCCGAAATGCACCAGCAAAATCGACAGGTCGTCGAGGTCGATCGTCAGGTCGCCGTTGAGGTCCCCCAGCGCGCCGGCGGACACAACGAACTGCGCATTGGCTACGCCGCTGCCGGGTGTGTACGCGCCGAGCGTGGCGCCGCGCGCGTCGCTGACGGTGATCCAGGCATTCATGCCGCCGAACGTCCCGCCCAGCGGCGTGGTCTGCCCTTCCTGGGCGACGACCCGCAGGCTGTTGTCGGGCAGGCTGTACACCTGTGTATCCAGCTCGGTGCCCGAGGTCAGGTGGGCGGCGGTCCAGATCGCGAGATTGCCGCAGTCGTCGATGGCGCGCATCGGGTTGCGCGAGAAGGCCAGGCCGTAGCACTGTCCGCCGCCGACGGAGTCGTAAAACGCGAGCGCCTTGCGCCAGATTCCCGGGCTGCCGGCCACCCAGCCCGAGGTGTATTGCCCACCGCCGAGGAACACGTCGGCGAAGAAGGCGATCTCGCCGTTGTCATTGAGCAGGGGCGCCTGAAAGTCGAAGTAGGTGCCGCCGATGGGCGTGGCCTGTCCGGCGGCGATGTAGGTCTGGTGAACGCCGGCGGTCGTGACGAACAACCCGCGCGTAATGGGCCCGCCGCCGACGGTGGAGAAGAAGCCGACCTGCCCGAGGTCGTTGATGCCGGGCAGGTCACCGACCGGGATCGTGGTTCCGTCGCTGAAGCCGAGCGATTCACCGGCGAGGATGGCAAAGGTGCCGCCGCCGGGGACGGCGTCGCCGACCGCGACGTGCTTGGTGAGCACGCCGCCGTTCCAGCGCAGGATGTTGACGGCGCCGGTGCCGCTGTTGGTGGCGATGAAGGCGACTTCGCCGAGGTTGTTGAGCGAACCGGGGCCGATGCGCGTGAGCGTTCCGCCGAGGGGTGAAGGATCGCCGACGGCAGCGACCTTGACGATGGTCCCGCTCGCGCCGAGGCGTAGGAAGAGCCCGCGCGGCGCGCTGCCGTTGTAGACGTCTGCCATGAACAGCACGTCGCCGCGGTTGTTGATGGCCGGAGCGAAGAAGGTGCCGCCGAAAAAGCCGCTGAAGGTTCCGCCGATGGGCGCGGGGTCGCCGCAGCCGGTGCCGGGGTTTCCGCTGCCTCCGCCGCCGCCACAGCCGATGGCGACGGGCGTCAGTACGCCGCCGTCGGAGATGAAGATGCCCTGATTTCGTGTGGAGCCGACGACCTGGGCGAAGAAGGCGATCTGGCCGTAGTCGTTGATGGTGGCGGGATTGGCGGGCGCGATCGGGGAGAGCGTTCCGCCGCCGGGCACAGCCTGCCCGTGTCTGGCGGCCGGGTCAAATTGAAAGCCGGGTGCCAGCAGGCAGCAGGGGTCGGTGCTGCGCGCGTAGTTCTGCAATTCGATCCGCTCGACGGGTGGCCGCGAGGGCACGCTGATGGCGGTTTGATCGCTCCAGTCGAAAACGTGCGCGGGCAGCTCTCCGCGCGCTACGAACGGCTGGGCGCGGTCGGCGGCGCTCGACGTCGCGTCACCCGCGATTGCGATCGCGGAAGAGAGGAGCACGACAGCGCCCAGGGCACGCCATTCGACGGACGCCGGGCATCGGAGGTTGGCGGGGACTCGCACGGAACACCCTCGAGAGCGGTGCGCGCGCTGCGCGCGGAAATCGGTCCAAGCAGGGCGACGCGTCGACGGGCGACGGTGTCAACACGGAGTTTGCGCGGGCGGCGGCAAAATGGAAAGTGCGTATTTTCCTTATCCGCGGACACACCATGTTCCGGGGCGCGTCCGGATAACGCGCGGGCGATGTCGAGTCTTCGGGGTGTGAAAAAAGGGACCGCCCCGCGTAGCGGTCTGTCGTGTGCGTGGCAGACTGCCGAGGACGGGGCGGTGGTTCGTTCATGCCGCTCGCGGCGGCGGTACCCTCGGAATCAGCGTGGGCCCGGCGGATAGTAGGTCGGGTAGTCCGGCCACCAGGTATTCGCACGCACCTTCCGTTCGATCTCGCGATCGTCGAGCATGCGGCCGAGCCCGACGTCGCGGGCCATCTTCACGACCGCACAAGCGACGCGGAAGCTGACGTCGCGCAGGTCGGCGACGTCCGGATAGATCGCGCCGGTCGCCAGCCGCGCATCGGTGACCGAGCTGGCGAGCGCCTTGGCTGCGGCCATGAAAAGCTCGTCCCGAACCTCGCGAGCTTCGGCGATGATGCAGCCGAGCCCCAGGCCGGGGAAGATGAGGACATTGTTGCCCTGGCCGATTTCGCGCGTCTTGCCCTCGTAGGTGACGGGGGCGAACGGGCTGCCCGTGGCGACCAGGGCGCGCCCGTCGCTCCAGCGGATGGCCTCCTCCGGAGTGCATTCGGTCTTGGTGGTCGGATTGCTGAACGCGAAGATCACCGGCCGCTCGCAGTGCTTGGCCATGGTGCGCACGACCGCCTCGGTGAAGATGCCCGGCGTGGCGGCGGTGCCGATCAGGATGGTCGGCTTGACGTGCTCGACGACTGTGGCGAGGTCGATCTGGCCGGAACGCTCGAACTTGTAGTAGGCCATTTCGTCGCTGGTCATCGCGACGGGCTTCTTGTGCTCGTCGCCGATCTTGCGGCCCTGGTAGAGCAGCCCTTCGCTGTCAAGGAACACCAGGTTGCGATGTACCGTCGCGCGGTCGACGCCCTGCTCGAGCATGCCGGCCTCGATCAGGCGGCCGATGCCGATGCCGGCCGCGCCGGCGCCGGCAAAGACGACGCGCTGCTCGGAGATCGGCTTGCCGGTGATGCGCAGGGCCGACCACACGCCCGCCATGCCGACGGCGGCGGTTCCCTGGATGTCGTCATTGAAGCTGGTGATGCGCTTGCGGTAGCGGTCGAGAATGCCGATGGCATTGGCCTTCTTGAAGTCCTCCCACTGGAGCAGGGCGCGCGGGAAGACCTGGAGCACGCCTTCCACAAAGGCCTCGATGAAGTCGTCGTAGGCCTTTCCGGTCAGCCGCCGCTGGCGGAAGCCCAGGTAGCACGGGTCGCTGAGCAACTGGGAGTTGTTCGTGCCGACGTCGAGCGAGATCGGCAGGCAGTGGGAGGGGTGAATCCCCGCGGCGGCGCAGTACAGCGCGAGCTTGCCGACCGGGATGCCCATGCCGCCGGCGCCTTGATCCCCCAAGCCCAGAATGCGCTCATTGTCCGTCACCACGATCAGCCGCACGAGCTCGGGATCGCGGACGTTGCGCAGAATGTCCGGCAGCCGCTCGACGTCGTCGGGAGTCAGCCAGATGCCGCGCGGCGAACGCATGATGTGGCTGTATTCTTGGCAGGCCTTGCCGACGGTCGGGGTGTACACGATCGGCATGAGCTCGTTCAGGTTCTCGACCAGCAGGCGATAGAAGAGCGTTTCGTTGCGGTTCTGGAGCGCGACCAGCCCGACGAATTTCTCCAGGTCGTCGCGCTTGGCGCGCAGCTTCTCGAGCTCCAGCCCGACCTGCTGCTCGATGGTCAGCGAGGTCGGCGGGAGCAGCCCGGTGAGACTCAGGCGCTGGCGCTCCTCGGGGGTGAACGCGCCGTCCTTGTTGAAGCGGGGATCCCGCAGCAGCCGCTCACCGCAATACGGAGCGGTGATGCGTCGGGCGCTCACGGGCTGCTCGGCGACAGTAGCGGTCATGGACGTTTCTCCTAACCGGGCCGACCCGCGTCTGGGGCCGCCGTGTGGGTCATGTGGACTCTACGGCCAGCGCCGCCCGGCAGCGGCGGCGCTTGATCGTCTCGGAACGCAGCCAATCAACAAGCGCGCACACGCCTTCGCCGCCGCGCGCGTCCACCGGCAACACGGGGACCGACGGGTTGACGGCGTGGATGTCCTGGATCGCGCGGGATCGATCAAACCGCACGTGCGGCTGCAAGTCGCACTTGCTGAGGACCACGAGGTCGGCGCGGCGGAACAGCAGCGGATATTTGAGCGGCTTGTCGTCGCCCTCGGCGACGCTCAGGAGCGCCACGCGCGCGTGCTCGCCGAGGTCGAAATTCGCCGGACAGATCGGGTTGCCCACGTTTTCGATCACCAGCAGGTCGAGCGGTTCGAGCGCAAGCTCATCGAGGGCGCGGCGGACGTGCTCTGCCCGAAGATGGCAGCCGCCCTCGGTCAATAGTTGAACCGCCGGCACACCCAGCGCGGCGATGCGCTCGGCGTCGCGCGTGGTGGCGAGGTCGCCTTCGAGAACCGCGACGCGCAGATCGCGAAGGTTCGGCAGGGCCGCCTCCAGCAGCGTCGTCTTGCCGCTGCCGGCGCCGCCCAGAATGTTGACGCAGAAGATCCCCCGCTCATCAAACAGCGCGCGGATTTCGGCGGCTGCGGCGTCGTTCTTCTCAAGCACGCGACGGACCACGGGGATGATCATGGGCCGCTCTCCGCCTCGATGGAGCATAGCTCCAACTCGTCACCGCCGCTGAGCAGCCGCGCAGAGGCATTGCACTGCGGGCAGACGGCTTCCCAGTGCGCGGCCTGGAATCGGACTTCGCAGGCCGGGCACTGCAGCGTCAGCGGGCTCGGGTCGATCTCAAGAGAAGCACAGGCACACGGCGTGCCAGAGCTTGCAATCTCGAATGCAGCGATCAGGGCGTCGGGCTCGATCATGCGCAACGGACCCACCCGGCAGGTGATGCGCGAAATCCGCCCTGCGCCGGCCCGTCGGGCGTGTTCCCCGGCCAACTCCACCAGGGCGCGGGCGATCGCAAGCTCATGCATGACCCGCCTCCGGGCGCTTCAGCCAGGCGCGCACGTCAGCGCGAATCCGGCCCACGAGCCGCGCCGCGGCCCGCTCGATCGCGGGCGACAACTCCGTCCCATGGCCAAACTCGGCCGCCCCGACGACGTAGATCCAGACCTCCCGCGGCAGGACTCCTAGCTGCTCAGCCACGCGCAGGCCGTCTCCGATGCTGAGCAAGTGGGTGGAGCATGCCGTCCTGAGGGGCAGCCGCTCGAATGCGGACCGTGCGGAGCCGGGGGCCTCCGGCCGACAGCACAGCCGGCGGATGCGGCCCGCGGGCAAGTGCGGCCCGCAAGCCGCGGCATCGACCAGCACGAGCAGCCGAACGCCGTCGAGGTCGAGCAGCAGGTCGGTGCCGGGGTCTTCGCTCAGGCAGACCTCGCAGCCCTCGGAAGGTCGGCGCGCCAGCCGCCTGGCTACTTCCAGCCCCAGTTGGTCGTCCCGGCGCTGGCTGCGCCCGCAGCCGATGATCTTCACCCGCAGGCCGGGCGAAGTTGCCGCCGGACCGGCCCCGCGCGGGACGCTTGAATCATCCGGCCGCGCGTCGGCGGCTTCGGTCGGCCGGGGATGCTCGAACGGCGGCACGTCTACTCCCAGTCGATGTCGAGGAAGTGCGTCGCGCACGAGATGCACGGATCGTACGCCCGAACCAGCATCTCCAGCCGCAGGGTGATCTCTTCGCGCCCCAGCCCGTTCTCGAGCAACTGCGGCACGTAGGCGCGCATGTCGTCCTCGATGTTGGCGAGGTTCTGACCGGTCGGGATGATCAGGTTGGCGCTCTCGATTCGCCCTTTCTCGTCCACGGTGTACTCGTGGAAGAGGATGCCGCGCGGCACCTCGGCCGCGCCGACGCCGGACCCGTGACGCGTGGGCCGCGGCATGGCCTCCGGCACGAGCTTGCGGTGCTGGAGAGCGTCGATCAGCTCGATCGAGTCCTCGATGCAGTGTACGGTTTCGACCAACTGAGCGGTGTTGTTGTGAAACGGGTTGTTGCAGGGGGCCTTCAGGCCGAGCGCGGCGGCGGCGCTGCGCGCCGCGGCATGAAGCTGCTCGTGGTTGTTGTTGAAGCGGGCCAGCGCCCCGACCGCGTACGAGCGCGAGTTCGGCGAGTGGCAGTGCTTCGCCGCGGAGTGCTGAACCACCTCCTCGATCACGCGCTCGCGGTAGCGGGCCGCGGGGGTGGGATTCGGATCGGCGGTGGAGACCAACTGACCGTCATAAAATGCGTATTCGCCGTTGTCGGTGACCTTCAGCGAGAGGTATTCGGTCGGGCGCTCCAGTCGCGGCGGAACGATGTTCAGAAACAGCTCGACCGTGCGATGCAGGTCGTCGCGGGCCTTCACGAGCCGCTCGCGCAGCCCGCGCAGCTCGTCGGGCTCGGGCAGCTTGGCGAACGCGCCGACGTGATACGCGATCGGATGGATGTGGCGTCCGCCGACGACACCGCAGATGTCGTTGGCGAGGCGCTTCATGCGCAGGGCGCGCTGCACGACCTCGGGGTGCGTGCGGGTCAGCGGAACGACCGAGCCGACGCCCAGGTAGTCCGGGACGGCGAGGAAATACAGGTGCAGCACGTGGCTCTGTATCTGCTCGCCGTTGAGGATCAGCCGGCGCAGCAGGCGGGTCTGCTCGGAGGGCTCGATGCCGCAGGCGGCCTCGATGCCCTTGACGGCGGCGGTGGTGTGGCCGACGGAGCAGATGCCGCAGATGCGGCAGGTGATGTGCGGCGCTTCCTGGTAGGGTCTTCCGCGCAGGAAGGACTCGAAGAAGCGCGGGCTTTCGACGATGGCCAGCTCGAGCTCGGTGATCGCGCCGTCGCGAACGCGGACCTTGAGGTTTCCATGTCCCTCGACGCGGGTGATTTCCTTGACTTCGATGGTCACGTTCTTCACGGGAACACTCCTCGCCATCCGGCGCGGATGAGCGGTTGAAGGGCGCACGCCCCGCTGCGCGGCGCGCGATTCAGGATCAGGCGGCTGAGACGATGCCGGCTCACGGCAGCTCCTTGCCCTGGAACGCGCCGAACAGTCGCAGCTTGCTGAGCGCGTCGTCAACCGACACGCGGTAGTTCTGGCGCATGTTGATCGCGAACGCGTTCAGCGCGGTCGGGTCCAGCAGCCCGCGGCAACCTTCGCAAGCGCTGCCGAAGTGCGGGCAGATCGCGTCGCAGCCGGCCCGCGTCACCGGTCCGAGGCAGATTTCGCCCTTCTCGTAGAGGCAGAGATTGCCGCGCTTCTTGCACTCGACGCAAACCGGGTACTGCGGTAACTGGAAGGGCGTCCGCGTCAGCGTGCGCTGAACGAGCGCGAGGAACTCCTCCTTGACCATCGGGCAGCCGGGCAATTCGCAGTCGACCTTCACGACGGCCGAGAGCGGCCGCGCGTCGATGCTGGGGAACCAATGCGCCGACGGGCCGTAGACGTAGGCGCGCCGCTCGGAGTCGTCCTGGTGGTTCTTGAGCGTGTTGATGCCGCCCAGGCAGGCGCACGAGCCGATCGCGACCAGGGTCTTGCACGATTCGCGGAAGTGCCTGATCTGCTCCTCGTCGTGCGGCGTCGAGACGGCGCCGTCGACGAAGCCGATGTCGATGTCCCAGGCGCGCTCGGTCATGCCTTCGCGGAAGTTGACGATCTCGACCGCGTCGAGGATGGTCATGAGCTGGTCTTCCAGCTCCAGGATCGAGAGCGAGCAGCCTTCGCAGCTCGTCAGGCTGAAGATCGCGATGCGCGGTTTCATGCGAGGGCCTCCCGCAGGGCCTTGAGCTGGCCGTACTTGAAGACCGGCCCTTCCATGCAGACGTAGACGTGGTTCACCTGGCAGTGCCCGCATTTGCCGATGCCGCACTTCATGCGCCGTTCAAGCGAGCAGTAGACGTTTTTCTGGGGGATGCCGCGGGCCAGCAGCTCGAGCAGCACGAACTTGAACATGACCGGCGGGCCGATCACCGCCACCAGGGTGTTCTCGGGGTTCGGCCTGGCGAGGTTGCGGAAGAGCGTCGTGACGACGCCAGTCTTGCCGCGCCACTGCGGGTCGCCTTTGTCGACGGTCATCTGAAACGCGACGCGCGGGTCGCGTTGCCAGGCGCTGATGTCGTCGCGGAAGAGAATCTCCGACGGGCTGCGCGTGCCGTAGAGCAGGGAGAAGCTGGCGAAGCGGTCGCGCTCGTCGAGGACGTACTGAATCAGCGAGCGGGCCGGCGCCAGACCGAGCCCGCCGACCACGACCAGCACGTCGCGTCCGCTGAATTCGTCCATGTCGAATCCGTGTCCGAGCGGCCCGCGGACGCCGATGACGTCGTCGGCCTTGAGCTCGTGAATCTTCTCGGTGACGGTCCCGACGCGGCGCACACAGAGCTCGAAGTGCTCCTTGCGAGTGGGCGAGGAGCAGATTGAGATCGGCGCTTCACCGACGCCGAGCAGCGAGACCTGCACGAACTGCCCGGGGGCGTGCCCGAGCGGACGACCGCTCTCGAACGCAAGGGAGTAGCGATTCTCCAGGTCGGTGAGCTTGGAGACTTCGAGCACGCGCACCGGCTCGGGCAGGTACACGCTGGCGGGCCGTTCGACTCGAGGCCTGGCGAGGGTGGTCATGGCTCACACCTCCTCCTGGAGCTGGTTGTAGATTTCCACGGAGCTGATCTTGGCGGTGCAGGCGCGATCGCAGCGGGCACAGCCGACGCAGCCGGCCAGGCCGGTCCGCTTGCGAATCCAGGCCGCCTTGCGCGAGAGCCGATGCCGCAGGCGTTCGCCGGTTCGCGACCGGAAGTTGTGCCCGCCGGCGACCAGGGCAAACTCGCGGATCTGGCAGCCGTCCCAGGTGCGGCGTCGCTCTCCGCTCAGTCCGTCCAGCGCCAGCTCATCCTTGATGTCGAAGCAATAGCAGGTGGGGCAGACGAGATTGCAGCTCCCGCACGAGTAGCAGCGCTGGCCGGTGGCCTCCCAGAGCAACGAGTCGTAGGAGCGTTCGAGCAAACCCGGCAGCTCGGGCAACCGCGTTCGCAGCGCGTAGGGGAACGCGGCGGCCTTGGTCGACTTGTAGTTGGCGACGTCGCGCTCATCGAGCGGCTCGGGGCGACGCGCGCCGCCATCGGCCTCGCCCAGCCAGGCCCGGCCCGCATCGCTGCCGAATAACACGCCGTAGCGATCGTCATCCGCCGGGGGGCCGTCGTGCTTGCCGCGGTCGAGCGGCAGCAGCATGACGTCGTAGCCGCTGGCGGCCTGATTGGTTTCCATATCGCGGCAGAAGACGCCCTCGGTGCAGGGCGCGGGGCAGTCGATCGCGACCAGCAGGAGGCGCTGGCGCCGGGCCTGGTAGTGCGCGTCGGGGAAGTCCGCGGAGAACACGTGATCGAGCAGGCGGATGGCGTTCACGTCGCAGGGGTGAACCCCCACCAGCGCGATCGGCTCCTCGCTCAGGACCGGCTTCGCCGAGAAACTCCGGTCCGAGCGGTTGAAGGAGAACAGTGTCTCGGTCGCCGGGAAGAGCACCTGCTTGGGACTGAAGACGCAGTAGGGGAAGCTCAGGTCGAACTCAGACGCCTGCTGAACGCGTTGATAGAAATGCCTCACCGGCGGGGTGCAGGCGGGTTCGACGCGCGCCACCGGACCGATCAGCGTGTAGTGCCGCGCCAGGTCGTCGATTCGGCGGATGAGGTCTGCGTGTCGAACGATGCGATCAAGCATGGGGGGGCTCCTGCGGACTTCCCGCGACGGCCATTTCGGTTGCGGGAGGCGCACTCGACGGTTGCCGGGCGCGCGGGGATTCATCGCTGCGGCCGACGAGCACCGCGGCGACGGTTGGCAAGACGATCGTGAACTGTGTTCCGCTGCCCGGAATGGAGCGGACCTGAATCTGGCCGCCGGCCTGCTCGACGACCTCGCGGACGATCGAGAGCCCCAGGCCGGTGCCGGGAATCTTGGCTTGGACGGCGTTGCGGCCGCGTCGAAAGGCATCGAAGAGGCCGTGCCCGCCGGGCGATTGCAGCAGGGCGGGGTCGATTCCGATTCCCGTGTCGATGACGCGCACGGCGGCGTAGGGCCGCCGCGGCTTGCGCCAGGCGGCGGTTGAGACGAAGTCCGCCGGCGGCTCGCGCTCGGGGTGGCAGTTGGGGACCACCACGACGCGAACGTGCCCATTCTCGCGCGTGTACTTGATGGCGTTGTCGATCAGGTTGCCGAGGCAATCGGCCAGATCGTCGTGATGGACGGGCACGAAGATCGGAGCGTACGCGGCGCCCTCGCAATCAAGCGTCAGGTGGTGCGCCTCGGCGATCGGCGCGTGCGCCTCGCACTGCGCGCGCACCACGGCGCACAGGTCAGCCGGGACCGACGCGCGTGTCTTGGGGTCGGCGTCCTGCACGCGCGCCAGCGTCAGCAGCTTGCTGACCTGGTAGATGCCGTCCTGGCATCGGCGCTTGATCAGGTCGCAGGTCTCGAAGATCTCGCTGCCGACGACGATTTCGTCCCGAATGAGCTGCGCCAGCGTCTGAACGCCCGCCAAGGGGCTCTTGAGCTGATGGGCCGCGGTCTGCATGAAGAGCGAACGGCGGCGCTGAAGATCGGCGATGGCGAGCTGCGAGCGCTCCAGGTCTTCGTTAACGGCCGAGAGACGGTGTTCGCGAAGCCGCAGGGCCTGGGCGCTGTGGGAAGTGAGGTATAGCGATCCGATGACTCCGCTGGCGACGGCGCAGATCATGCCCGCCGCGCGGGCCCAGTCCATCGGCTGACGCGGGCTCACGACCTGAGCGAGAAAGGTGTAGTGCGGGCCGATCCAGCCCCCCGTTTCGCCCAGCACCAGCCCCGAATACAGCGCGATGGCCAGCGCCCCGTGAGCCGCGGCCTGAAGCGGCGGCAGCAGCAGCGAGCCAATCGCCATGTGAAAGACGTAGAAGATCGCGAACGGGTTCTCGGCGCCGCCGGAGTAGCGCAGCAGCAGCGTCAGGGCCAGCAGATCGAATCCGATCTGGGCGTTGGCGTGCCAGCGCAGCCGCGCGGCAAACCGCCGGCCCAGCACGAGGTCGTCGGGGGGGCTGAGTGTATAGCCGAGGATAACGCGCCAGAGCAGGTTCAGGGCGGCGAGGAATCCAATCGTGAGCCACAGCCCCGCCGGACGGTGGGATCCTATGAATCTCGCTTCGATCAGCAGGAGCGCGGTCGCGATGAGCACGAAAAGCCAGCGGAGCCGGATGAAGTAACGCAGGGCGAGGCGAGTGAGCAGGGGGGCGGCGTGATGCGGCTGCTCGAGTTCGCTTTCCGCCGGGTTGCGCAAGGATGGGTCGGCGAAGTCGTCGGAAGTCGCCGGTTCTGGATGGGCGGAATGGGAATCTGGCTCGTACCGCATGGCGCTATGCCCGGCTGCTTTCCCCCAACACGTGCTGCAAGGTGCGAAGCAGGGTCTCGGAGGAGACCGGTTTCTCGATGAAGGCAGCGGCCGGTACATACTCGGTGCCCAGCTCGCGTGCGTAATTCATTCCCATGCGCTCGCCGATGGACGAGATCATGACGATCGGAATCTTCCGCAGCAGGTCGTCCTGCTTCATTTCGTAGGCGACGTGGAAGCCCTCCGAGGGCGTCAGCAGCATGATGTCGAGCAGGAGGACATCGGGCGGCGCTTGCCGCATCGCGTCCAACCCGTCCTGGGAGGTGGTGTAGCAGTCCAGTTCGTACCCCGCGCGCTTCAGGATCGCGCGAACTGAGAACTGGATGTCCGCGTCGTCGTCGATCAGCACTACGCGCTTGCCGGTGGAACTCATTTCGCGTGCTCCACGAGTGGGCGGTCAGCAAATGCGCGGCAGGTCCTCACCGTAGGGGCGCTGCACAATCCGCCGCCCGCCGAAGCGGGTCGTCGATTCAACCAGCGGCGGCTGACTGCCTGTGATGCTGCCGATGCACGCGGCGTGCCGTCCTAAGGAATCCGAACGCATCAACCCGAGCACGCGCTCGGCGTCCTCGGGCGCCACCACGCAAACCACGACCCCTTCGTTGGCCACCGTAAAGGGGTCGATGCCAAGCAGTTCCGCGGCGTTGCGGGCTGCGGGGCGTAGGACGACCGCCGATTCGTCGACTTCAACCGTCAGGTGGGCGCTCTCGGCGATGTCCGCGAGTACGCCGGCGATTCCGCCGCGAGTCGCGTCACGAAGGAATCGGACCCTGGCTCCCGAATCCAGGATGCGGTGGATTAAGTGGTTAAGGGGCGCTGCGTCGCTGCGCAGGGGCGTCTGGAAGGAGATTCCGTTGCGCTGGGCGAGAATCGTAAGCCCATGTTCGGCGATCGGTCCGTTCAGCAGAATGCGGTCGCCGGCGCGGATCTGGTTCATTCCCAAATGCACGTCGGTGCGGACGACGCCGATTCCCGCGGTGTTCAGGAAAAGGCCCTCGGAATCCCGCGCAGCGGATGCGAGATTTGGCGCTGAGAAGTTCGGCGCATCGGTGTGCGTGATTTCGGGCGTCGCTCGGTCCGCTTCGCGACCACGGCGCTCGATCACTTTGGTGTCGCCGGTGACGACGGGCACGCCGGCCTCGCGCGCGGCAGTCGCGATCGACGCGAGAATGCGATCGAGCGTGTCGAAAGAGAGGCCTTCCTGAAGAATCATTCCGAGCGACAGCGCGATCGGCTGCGCCCCCATGACGGCCAGGTCGTTCACGGTGCCTGCGACCGCGAGCCTGCCGATGTCACCGCCGGGGAATTCCAGCGGCGTGACGACGTACGAATCGGTTGTGAACGCGAGCTGCCCGGCGCCACCTTCAGGCTGACTGAAGTTGAGCAGCGCGGCGTCGGTGAGCGGGTTAAGCGCGTCGTTGCCGAGCGCGGCAAGAATGCGCTCGCGAATGAGCCGCTGCATCAGTTCGCCGCCGCCACCGTGGGCGAGCACGACGCAATCCCGTCTGGCCGAGGCTTCGGCGATTTCACCGGACGAGAGCGCCGCGCGGGTCATGATTGGCCTCGATTCGCGGGCGTCGTGGCCCGCGCGCCCGCGTGGATTCCGGCGTAGCGATACCACGCAGCGCACGTGCCCTCGCTGCTGACCATGCACGGCCCGATCGGACGCAGCGGCGTACAAGCTGTGCCATACAGCGCGCAATCCGGCGGGTCGAGCTTGCCCTGGATGACCTGGCCGCAGCGACAGGCCGGGTTGTCATGATCGTCGCCGAGACTCAGCCCGAAGCGGCGAATGGCATCGAAGCGATGAAAGCGCGGACGCAATTCGAGTCCGCTGTCGGGAATGACGCCCAGTTCGCGCCAGGGGGTCGGTGCCGGCAGGAAGACCTGCTCCAGAAGCGCGAGCGCGGCGGGGTTGCCCGCCGGCCGCACTACCGCGCCGTATACGTTTTCAAGCCGGGCGGTTGCGTCCGCAACTTGTCGCAGCAGGTGGACCAGTCCGGCGAGAATCTGCGGGGGCTCAAAGCCGCAGACTACGCAGGGAGCCGCGTAGTCGGACACGATTCCGCGATACGCATCGGCGCCGATGATCACGCTGACGTGCCCCGGGCAAAGGAACCCATCGAGTGCGACGTCGTCGCCGTCGAGCAGGGCGCGCATGGCCGGCACCACCCGCTTGTGCGAAACCAGCACGGAGAAATTCTCGAGGCCCGACTGCTCGGCTGCGAGGACGACCGCGGCCGTCGCGGGCGCGGTGGTTTCGAATCCGACCCCGAGAAAGACGATCGCGCGCTGGGGGTGGGCTTGGGCGAGCTCCAGCGCGCGCTGCGCGGAATTCACGACCCTGACATCGGCGCCCGCGGCGCGACAGCGTTCGAGGCTGCCGCGCCTGCCCGGCACACGGAGCATGTCGCCGTAGGTCGCGAGAATTACGCCGGGCTGCTCGGCCAGCTCCATCGCGGCGTCGATGTGGCGCTGCGCGGTCACGCAGACGGGACAGCCGGGCCCGCTGAGCAGCCGCACGTTGGCCGGCAGCATGGATCGGATGCCGGAACGGAAGATGGAAACCGTGTGTGTGCCGCACACCTCCATGAGCTGCACACGGCGGGCAATCCGCGCCGCCAGAGCGATCATCTCCGTTCGCAGGCGGTCGAAGTTCGGCGGGCTCGCTTCGTCGCGGCTGTCGGCCGAGGCGGCGACCGGCGCGCGCGTGTTCATGGGTTCGGCTCCGCGCCGGGCGCTCCGCCGGCGTCATCGAGGACCGTCTGTGGCTCAATGCCGCGCAGGTAATCCCAGGTGAGCAGCGCGTCGCGTTCTTCGAGCGGCGTGATCGCGAAGCCCGCGTGGACCAGCACCCAGTCGCCGGGACGGACGTCCGGCGTGAGCGTCGTCCGCACCGACAGCGTGTTGCCTTGCAGATCGACGCGGGCCTGCTCGCCATCGACCTCGATGATTCGGGCTGGAACCGCGAGGCACATGGTCATGCTCCCTCAAGCCGGGGCGACGGCGCGTGATCGCCATTCCGCGACAAAAGCCTGGCCCAGCGAGATGCCGCCGTCATTCGCCGGGACCTGTCGATTGTAGAGTGCCGCGAGGCCGGCCGCTTCGATGCGTTCCACGACCTCGCGCAGCAGCCGGCGATTCAGGAAGCAGCCGCCGGAAAGCGCAATCACGCCTAGCCGGCGCTGCGCGCAGGCGTCGATCGCGGCGTTTGCGAGTAAGCCGGCCAGTTCAGTGTGAAACGCCGTGCTGAGCAGGGCGGCGTGCTGGCCGCTGAGCCGGGCCGCGACGAGCGCGCGGAGCACCGGTCTCCAATCCAATGCGCCTTCCGCGGCGCCGGTGCTCAGGCGCTGCTCGTCCGAGGCCGCTCCGGCGAGCTCCTCCAGGGCCATGGCCGCCTCGGCTTCGTGACGATTGCGGTCGCAGACGTTCAGCAGAAACGCGACGGCGTCGAACAGGCGGCCCAGGCTTGAGCATTGCACCGTGCCGCTCTGGCCTGACCACTGGCGCGACCAGACGTCCAGTACCTCGCCGTGACCGGGCCGCAGCGCGTCAAACACATCGCGCCAGCGAGTCCCAAACGCCGCGTACAGAACGCCGGCGGCGGATCGCCAGGTCTCGACCGCGGCGGCATCTCCCCCGAGCAGCGGAAAGTAGTTCAGATGACTGATGCGCTCAAAATCGCCACGCGCGCACAGCAGCAACTCGCCGCCCCAGATGGCGCCATCGGTGCCGAAGCCCGTTCCATCGCATGCCAGCCCGACCACGGGGCCGGGATTGCCGTGCTCGGCCATCACCGACGCGACGTGGGCGTGGTGGTGCTGAACGGCGACGCGCGGCAGGGTCTGGCGCTCGGCGAAGCGCGTCGAAACGTAACTCGGGTGCAGATCATGGGCGATCAGGTCCGGCTCGAAGTCGAACAGTGCCTTGAGCCGTTGCTGTGCGTCGAGGAAGTGCCGAAAGCTGCGGGCGCTTGCGAGGTCGCCGAGGTGTTCGCTGAGCACGGCACGATTCTCGTGCAGCAGGCAGAACGTGTTCTTCAGATCGGCGCCCAGGGCAAGGATGCGGTGGCGTGGGGCAGGCGACTCCTCGCTGCGCAAATAGAGCGGTTCGGGCACGAAACCGCGTGCCCGACGCACCGGAATCCACGCATCGCGGAACGTGAAGGCGACGGAGTCGTCAATCGGCCGCGCGATTGCACGATCGTGGATCAGCAGCGCGTCGGCCAGTCCGGCCAGCTCAACGAGCGCGTCCGCGTCACGGTAGACGAGCGGCTCGCTCGAGCGGTTCGCGGAGGTCATCACCAGCGCGCTGAGGCGGGCATCCTCGTCGAACAGCAGGTGGTGCAAGGGCGTGTAGGGCAGCATCAGCCCGAAGTCGCGACAGCCGGGCGCGACCTCCTCAGCCAGTCCGTGGCCCGGGCGCTTGGGCGCCAGCACGATCGGAGCCGCCGGGTTCGTCAGCGCCAGGCGATCAGCGCTCGTGAGCATGGCAAGTCGCTCGGCGGTCTCGAGGTCGCGCACCATCACGGCCAGTGGCTTGCCGTCGCGGTGCTTTCGTTTGCGCAGCCGACGCACGCCTTCCGCGGATTCAGCGCGGCAGGCGAGATGGAACCCGCCGATGCCCTTGATGGCGACGGTCTTCTCCGCGACGAGCAGGCGCGCGGCGCCCTGGAGCGGATCGCCGTCCAACTCGATTCCGTCGGGGCCGAGCAACTCCAGCCGCGGGCCGCAGGCGGCACACGCCACCGGCTGGGCGTGGAATCGACGATCGACAGGGTCGGCGTATTCGCGTTTGCAGTGCGGGCAAAGCGGAAACGACGCCATGGTGGTTTGCGGCCGGTCGTACGGGATTCCGTGGATGATGGAGTAGCGCGGTCCGCAGTTGGTGCAGTTGGTGAAGGGGTAGCGATAGCGCCGATCGGCGCTAGCTCGGATGTCGGCGAGGCAGTCGGGGCAGACCGCGACATCCGGCGAGACCTCGGCGCGCGGCTGTGCGATCGATTCCGACGCATGAATCTCGAAGCGTGCGTCCCCGCGTATCGAAACGTCGCGCCGGTCGCAGCGGGTGATACGCGCGAGCGGCGGCAACTCGGTTTCGAGGGCCCGGCGGAATCGATCAAGGTCAGTCGGCGTCCCCTCGATCTCGATCGTCGCCCCGTCGTTCGTATTCGCGACGAAGCCGCGCAAGCGGCAGCGCCGCGCAAGACGGTAAATGAACGGCCGAAAGCCGACGCCCTGCACTCTTCCCCCCACGTTGAGCCGAATTCGCAAGGTAGGCATCGCGTCCGTCGGCATTCCGCGCCCCTCATCGGCGTGCAATGGACAGGAGGGGCAAACGGCGCGCCGCGGCGTGGTGGAGTCCGCCGCGCGGTTTTGTCCCGGCGTCGGGGGGATCGCGTGTCGAAGTGCGCAGTGGGTGCGCGAAATCGCGCAGTCGCTCTCTATAGGAGGCCGTACTTCTGTAGGCGGTATCGCAGCCGGTCGCGCGAGACATTCAGCAGTTTGGCCGCCTGGACCTGGTTCTGCTCCGTGCGCTCCATCGCCTGCTTCAGCAGCCGCAGTTCGAGCGATCCGAGCTTGTTGAGGTCGAAGCCGTCCGGCGGCAAGGTCATGCGCTCGAGCTCATAGATCTGAGTGCGTGGCTCGGCCCGCCCTACGGTGATGTCGGCGGCGGTCAAATGGTCGGCCTTGGCCAGGAGCACGGCCCGCTCGATCACGTTGCGCAGCTCGCGGACGTTGCCGGGCCAGCCGTAGTGGCGCAGGCGCTCCGCGGCCTCCGGGTCGATCTCGACGATCGTGCGCTTGAATTCGCGCGCGAAGCGGTCGAGGAAGTGCTTGGCGATCTGAAGGACATCTTCGCCGCAGGCGCGCAGCGGCGGCAGGTCGATCCGCAGGACGTTGAGGCGATAGAAGAGGTCTTCGCGGAAGCGGCCGTCCTGGATCATGTTTTCGATGTCGCGGTTGGTGGCGGCGATGATGCGGACGTCGACCGTGATCTCGCTGGTGCCGCCGACGCGCCGGAAGCGGCGGTCCTCGAGGAATCGCAGCAGCTTGGCCTGCAAGCCGCCGGCCATGTCGCCGATCTCGTCGAGGAAGACGGTTCCGCCGTCGGCCAGCTCGAAGAGGCCCTTTTTCTGCGACTTCGCGTCGGTGAAGGCGCCGCGCTCGTGGCCGAAGAGCTCGCTCTCAAGCAGCGTCTCGGACAGGGCCGTGCAGGTGACGTTCACGAAGGGCTTGCCGGCGCGTTCGGACGCATTGTGGATGACGCGCGCGACGAGGTCCTTGCCGGTCCCGGTCTCGCCCCGCAGCAGGACGGTGGAGCCGCCGGACCGCGCAATCTGCTGCACCTCGCCGAGCATCGCGCGCAGCGGCGCGCTCTGACCGATGATCGTGTCGGTGCCGTATTCGGCTTCGAGCTTGCGCCGCAGCTCGCGATTCTCGCGGCGGAGGCGCGTGGTTTCGAGCGCCTTGTCGACGATCAGGAGCAGGTGCTCCATGTCGAAGGGTTTGGGCAGGTAGTCGTACGCGCCGAGCTTGATCGCTTCGACCGCGCTTTCGATCGAGCTGTAGGCCGTCATCATCACCGCGACGGTGTCCGAGTCGACCTGGCGGAGCTTGCGCAAGACGTCGACGCCGGTCATGTCGGGGAGCTTGTAATCGAGCATCGCCAGATCGAACGACTCGCTTTCGATGGCCTCGCAGGCCGACCGGCCGCTGTCGGCCTCGGTGACGCGCCAGTTGCGCTCCTCGAACTTGCGGCGGAGCGACCAGCGGATGAGGGCTTCGTCGTCGAGTATCAGCACACGTATGCTCATGATCAGTTTCCGTGCTCTTCCGGGGGGCGTCTCCGGGGAAGCTTGACCTCAACGCAGGTTCCTTTACCAGGCTCGCTTCGCAGCGAAATCGTGCCGCCATGGGCATCGACGATCCGCTGGCAGATCGGCAGACCCAGGCCGGTGCCACGGGCCTTGGTGGTGAAGAAGGCCTTGAACGCCTGTCGGCGTGTCTCCTCGTCCATTCCGTGGCCGCGGTCCTCGACGAGCAGGCGCAGCTCGCGCTCATCGGCGTCTCCGCGCAGGGTAACGGGAGACCCGGGGCGCGAGGCGTGCGCCGCGTTGAGCAGCAGGTTGATCAGGAGCTGCTCGATCTGGTGCTCGTCGGCGAAGAGCGGCTCGACGTTGGAGCAGTCGGCGTATTCGAGGCGAACCTTGGATACCGCCGGCTCGCGCCGCAGCAGCGTTGCGACGCGCGTGATGATGTCGTGCAGGCGGCAGAGCTTGAAGCGGGCCGGCTGCGGCCGGGCGTAATTGAGCAGGTCCTTGATGGTCCCGTCGAGCCGGCTGATCTGGCGCAGAATCTCTTCGAGGATCGGACGGTGTCCGTGGTCGACCGCGGTGTCATCGCGAATGACCTGGATGGCGCCGCTGATTCCGGCTAGAGGGTTCTTGATTTCGTGGGCCAGCGAGGCCGCCAACTGGCCGATCAGCGCAAGCTGCTCGACCCGCGAGAAGCGGTCCTCGATGGCCGCCCGCTCGAGCTCGCGGACGCGCTCGGCGTAACTGTTCTTGTAGCTCTCGAGCATGGTGGCGAGGTCGATGCTGAGCGCCTTCTGGATGGCGTGGCGGTACGGCTCGGCCTCGTCGGCGTCAAGCTCGTTGAGAATCAGGTCGAATTCGTCGCGGATCACGTGCATGGCCGCCACCATGTACTGCTGGGGCAGGCCGACCCGCACGTGCACCTGCCCGATCGTGAAGCGCTGCTGGAGATAGGCCGCGTCCATCGGACCGGAAAGCAGCGAGTGCAGCCACTGGTACAGGTGCGCCCGCAGGCGCGCCAGTTGCGCCTCGCCGCCCGAGAGAATTCGCTTGGCGCCCGCATGACGCAGGATCTCGCCGTAGAAACGGTCGATCACGCGCGGCAGGTAGGGCTCAAGCGTGCCGCGCAGCTCGCGCAGCACGGCCGCGTCGCGGTCGGAGAACCCGACGTAGCGAGCCAGGTCTTCCAGGAAAGCCGGTTCGATCATGCCGATCTCGTTGACGCTGCGGCCCCCGGTGCGGGCGGCGTCGGCCCCGCCAGCTCCCAATGCAACCTTCATACCACACGGCGCGCGACTTTGCGCACCCCGGCGCGTTGATTGACGCATCCGGGCCGTCCAGAGTGGATGCTATGCCCGCCGGCGAGCCCTCGCCGACACGCCGCCAGGCTCGAAGCGCGGTTTCGCCGAGTCTGGCGCGCCGCATGCTACGGGCGAGCGCCGGTACGGACACGGCATTTCCGGGGATGGACCGCGTGAGAAGCAAGTCACATCAGCAGGCAGACGCGCATCACGGTCGTCCGCGGCTGGTCGTAATCGAGCCGGATGGGCTGACACGCTGGGCCGTCGAGCGCTACCTCTCGCGCTGGTTTGCGGTTTCTTCCGTGGCAAACCCGAGCGAGGCCGAGATCGAGCTCGGCGCCGAGTTGCCCGCTGCGGTCATTGTTTCCGACGACTTGCCGGATGGGGTCTCCGTCAGCCTGGAGACCGCAGCCCGACAGGCCAACCCGCAGGCCATTGTCGTTCATACGACCACCGAATCCGCTCGGCGGGTTCGCAACTCGGATGCCCTGCGGATTGAGAAGCCGTTTGATCTGGCCCAGCTCGCTCGCCTGCTGGGCGTCGACGCGGAATGATGCACGGCCGGATCGCGACGATCCGGGGGTGGTGCAGCCGTCTCGGCGGGTGATTCTGCGGGGAGCGCGGGTCTCCAGCCCGCTTTCTGCGGACAAGATGCCCACGCTCCCCAATGTCTAGCGACGTCTCATTCCCCTAGTCGGCCGTGATCGTCAGGCGGGGCCCCGCGACCCACACCTTGTGCTCATCGGTGTAGTACTCGTACGCCCGGCTGGCGGGAGCGGTGTACGTTCCCGGCACCGCAGCCACGACGGTCAGCGGAATCTCCACCTGCTGGTTCGGGGACAGGCCGCGCCAGTACAGCACGACCTCGCGTCCGCGCACCTCGTACGCGGAGATCCGCCCGGCCTTGACCAGTTCCTTGAGCTGGTCGTGCCGCGGTTCGGCGCCGCCTGGCAGACTGATGATCGCGATGGGGGTCGGCACGGGCTGATCGGTTCGGTTCGTCACCTCGACCTGCATTTCACCGATCTCGCCCGCCGCGATCTTGTCGTGCGACAGGCGCACGGCGAGGTTGAGCTTGCACTCGCTCGACGAAGGCGGCTGAAGCCGATGCAGACGGACGGCCAGCGAGCAGGGCATTGCCGTGCCACCCTTCATTTCCAGCCGAACGACGTGCTTGCCGGGGGAGAGAAGCTCGGCGAAGTCGGGCAGCATCAGCGTTTCCGTGCTGGAGCCGTCAAAGTTGACCGGCCCGCCGATGGACTGGCCGTCGATCGAGAGGCGCAGCGCGCCCGCCTTTCGAACCGCCTGGCGCGCCTTGTCGTAGGCGGTGATCGCCCGCAGCGCGAGCACGGTGGACTGCGTTGAGGCGTAGCGGCCGTTCTTGCAGCTATCGGCGATGAAGCGCATGGCCTTCGCGGTCGAGCCGGTGAAGGCCGGGTCGCGCAGCCAGGCCAGGACCGCCAGGGCCGTGGTTTCGATCTTCAGCGCATCGCCGCCGCTGCTGGTGATGCTGGTCAGGGCGGCGTCGACGTGTCCGTCGGCGGCCTGGGCTTCATCCAGGCGCTGCATAAGGCCGCGCGCGGCGGCGCTGTCTCCGGCCAGGGCGAACGCGTTGGCCGCCAGCGCCAGGATGTACGTGTCCTTGGAAACCGCGACGATGCGGCGGAGCTCATCCAGCTCGGCCGAGAGCCCGTTTTCGCCGGATTCGAGCAGCGCCCAGACAACGTACGCGTGCGTGGTCTCGCGCGGGGCTCGGCCGAAGGTGTCGAGCGCCTTGCTGTCGAGCCGGAAGCCGCCGTTGCCGTCGCGGCGGGCGAGCAGCCAGCCGCGGGTGCGCTGAAGCATGGATGCGTCCACGCTGCGCACCTTGGACATGTCGACGAACTGGAGCAGTCCGTAGGCGGTGAGCGCTTCGTGGCCGGGGTCGGCGCCGAACCACTCGAAGCCGCGCTGCTTGCACTCGTAGCCGACCAATCGCTGATAGCCGCGCTCGAGCTTGCTGCGCGCGTCCTCGATCAGCTTCGGGTTGACGCCGCTGTGGGTGAGGAAGTACTGCTGCGCCATGGTGAGCGGGTAGGTGGTCGAGCTGGTCTGCTCGAAGCAGCCGCTGGGCTCGCGGATCAGGGCCTGAAGTGCCTGGGTGAGGTTGGCCAGCGGGGTCGGGTAGGCCGCGACGGTCGTGGCGAGGCTGTGCGAGACCACGTCGGCCGGAATTTCGATTTCCTGCTCGACGACGCCATCGGGATTCAGAATCCCGCCGAAGGCGATCTCAAACGGGAACCCCAGCGGAGCGACCACGAGTTTGTGAGTGGCGGCGTCGCCGCGTTCGGCGGCATGGCCCTTCAGCGTGAGCTCAAACTCGCCGGGCTTGGTGCCGACCGTGACGCGGACGGTCTGACCGGATCGGGTATCGGCTTCCAGGGTGAAATCGCAAGGCGCGGTGCAGCGGCTGTCGCCGGCGATCTCGGCGTCAAGCTGCACGTGCTCGAGGGCGGTGTCGCCGCGGTTGCTGACGGTCACCGGCAGGTCGACGACGTCTCCGGCGGTGACTTCGATCGGCAGGCGCGGCTCGATCGTGAACGGCTCGACGGACTGGATCAGCGTAGCGGCGGCTCCGAGCGCGCCGCGCTGATCGAACGCATCCGCGAGAATCCGGAAGGAAGTGACGGCCTGGCTGAGGTTGAAGCGGACGCGCGCTTCCCCGGTTTGCGCGTCGGTCTGCACCGACTCGCACCAGTAGACCGTTTCGGTGAAATCGCTGCGCGGGCCTTCGGGCTGTGAGGAAGCGGGCGACTTGTGCGCGTATTCGCGGACTGCGACGAGCGTGGGCGCGATCCCGCGCCCGCCGCCTTCTCCCGCCCAAAACCGAGCCGCAGCGAGTTCGTCCGCTGCTTTCTGTCGAAGCTCGGCGATGAAGAGCGCCTGCTTGTCGGCCTGTTCGGCGAAGATGCCCAGCTCTTGCAGGGCGGCGTCCTTGCGGTCCTGCACGTCCGCCAGGCCGAATTCCAACGGCTCGATTCGTCGCATCGGCGCCGCCGCGGCCGCAGGCACTTCGTGAGCCGCCCAGACGCCACCCCGGCGCACCTCATCCAGTATGGCGCCGTCGAACCCGGCCGTCCGCAGGACCAGCGAAGGATCGCGGAAGCCCAGCACGCGACGGGCTGCGTCGCCGCGGGCGGTCAGAAACGTCTGCGCATCGAAGTACGCGAAGCGCCGCCAACCCTGCGTACCCAGCAGGAGATCCAACTGCGTTCCCGCCGTCGGCGAGGTCGGGTCGAGGTAAACGTGGGCGTCGGCGAGTTCGCGGACCTCGCTCTCGAGCAGCGCCATCGCGGGCAGGCGCGGGGCCTGCTCGCGCCGCTCGATCATCTCCAGCACGCTGTCGTCGGTGATGGTCAGCCCCAGCCAGGCGGCGACCGGCCGCCCGGACTCGTCGCGAACGCGCACCAGCACCTCCGCCGGGCTGGCCGGCGTGTACGTCGAGCGCGTCGGCTGAAGCTCGATCTGAAGCTGATGCTTCGGCTGACGGAAGATCAGCCTTTCCGCGAGCGGTTTGTGCGACGCGTCCCACACGGTGGCCGTGAGTACACCGGCGGTATCGGCCGGCGGTCGAATCGCCAGCGCGGTGAGTTCCCCGCGCGGCGGTTCGATCGTCAGGGCCGCGAGCTCGCGCGAGCGCTGGCTGAGCGTCACGGTCAGCGGGCCGGCGTCCGTCGCCCCGACCCGCAGCCGAATCGTTTCGTCGACGCCCGTGACCGGAGTATCGGCGCGCAGCACGGCGCCGTGCTCCAGCACGTCCGGAAGCGGAAACGAGCGCGTGATTCCGGCAGGCGCGTTCAAGCGCAGCTCGTAGCGAAGCCCGGCGCGCGGCGTGAAATCCACCTGGCCGCGGCCTTCGTGAACGCTTCGCAGCCCCGCGATGGCATTGCCGGCCGAGTCGAACACGCTGCCGGCGATGTCGGCCGGCTTGCCGTCCGGGCGGCGCGCTTCGAAATAGACGCGCGCCGGCAGATCGACGACCAGATCGCCACCCTCGGGGTAGAAGCTCAGATCCAGCGTCTGAAGCAGAATCGGCAGCGTCTTGGTGGCGGTCTCGTTGGCGCCGCCATCCTCGATCATCGCCGCAAACGTCCCTTCGCCGCGCTCGATGGATTCCGGCAGCGGAAAGTCAACGGCGTAGAGCGTGTCCGACATCCGCCGCATCGGTCCGCGAAAGACTTCGGCGCCGTCGACGCGCGCGATGCCGGTGACTCTCAGCTCGGCGGCCGCGCCGCCCTCGCTGCGCTCGATGGAGATACTCGCCTGGACGGTGTCGCCCGGTCCGTATCCGTCGCGAACAAAGGTGATCTGCGACTTGAAGCGCGGCGGCTGGTAAGCGCGGATTTCGAAGGAGCGCTCGGCGGGCGGGTCGCCGGTGGTCGGGAAGGAACACTTGACCTGGTAGCTGCCCCCGGGCTGACCTTCCGGAACGACCCATTGCGTTCCGAACGTCCCTCCGGCGGCGTTGAGCCAACCGTCAAAGACCGTTTCGCCGCGCGGCCCCAGGACCTGCGTTTGAACCATGTACTGCTGATCCGCGGCCAGTGGCGTCCGGCTCAGCGCGTTCAGCCGCACGCCGCGGATGAACACGCTCTCTGCGGCGCGGTAAATGGGCTTGTCGGTGGCAAGCGCGGTCAGAAAGGCGTCGCCTGAAGTGATCACATCGCTCTGCTGGGTTGCGGCGTGTGCGACCCACAGGCCGGTCAGACAGGCTACGGTTCCGATCGTGAGCGTGAGCAGAGTTCGCGCGCGGCGCATGTCCGTCTCCTGGAAGGGCGACCCGGTTTCGAGCTTCGACTCCTCGCAGCATTCGACGGACGATCTCGGTGGCAGGTTCCCGGCGGGGGCGGATTGGGGGGGATTTTGCTGCGATGCGGCGTCCAAGGTCCCTGATTCGTACTCCTGACCACGGCCGGTTACACTCCGCCGCGATGTCGAGCACGGGTTCCGACAAGTTGTTCGTCGACGTGGTCCGCATTCACGTTCGGGGCGGCGATGGAGGCTGCGGCTGCGTGAGTTTTCGGCGGGAGAAATTCGTGCCGAAAGGCGGACCGGACGGCGGCGACGGCGGCGCCGGCGGGTCCGTATATCTCGTGGCGCGCGAAGACGTGCAGACGCTGCTCGACCTGGCCGGCCGGCATCATTGGACCGCCGACAGCGGCAAGCAGGGCAGCGGCGCCAACCGCGTCGGGCGCAGCGGCGAGGATCTGCGCGTGAACATCCCCGCCGGCACGCTGGTCTACGACGACGAGAGCGGGCGGCTGCTCAAGGACATGGTCGACGATGGGGAGGCTGTGTGCGTCGCGAAAGGCGGGCGTGGCGGGCGCGGAAACGCGCGCTTCGCGACGGCGACACACCAGACTCCGCGCGAATCTGAGCCCGGAGAGCTCGGGCAGGTTCGGCGATTGCGGCTGGAGCTGAAGCTGATCGCCGACGTCGGTCTGGTCGGGCTGCCCAACGCGGGCAAGAGCACGCTGCTGTCGCGCGTAACCAACGCGCGGCCGAAGATCGCGGACTACCCCTTCACGACGAAGGAGCCGCAGCTCGGCATCGCCGAATTGTCCGGCTTTCGACGGCTCGTGTTGGCGGACATTCCCGGGTTGATCGAGGGCGCGCATGAGGGCGTCGGCCTGGGCGATGCGTTTCTTCGTCACATCGAGCGAACGCGCGTCATCGTTCACCTGATCGACCTCTGTCCGCCCGAGGGCGCGCCGACGCCGCTGGAGGCCTACCGCACGATCCGCGGTGAGCTGGAGAAATACAGCGCCGCGCTGGCGGCGCGGCGCGAGCTGCTGGTCGGCACGAAGCTGGATCTGACCGGGGCGTCCGAGTCGTTGACGGAGTTGAGCGAGACGCTCGGGCAATCCGTGCTGGGGATCTCAGGCGTCAGCGGCGAGAACCTGCGAGCTCTGCTCGAACAGATTTGGCAGACGGTCGAGCAGGTTCGAAGGCAGGAGCCGAAGCGTCCCACGGAACAGATCGACTTCGGCGACATCGACGCCGACTTCTGCGAACCGCAGCGGCCGGGCGTGGAAGAGAATTTCGGGATGGGTGCTCCGGACGAGCGCGGAGAACGGGCATGAGCCGCGCGGTCTTGCCGGCACAAGCGCTGCTGGTGGTGGATATCGGGAATACGCGCATCGGGATGGCCGTGTGGGATGACGACGGGCTGCATCCGGCCCGGCGCGTTCCGAGCGATCAGCCCGACGCCTGGGGCAGCGTCCTGGGCGCGCTCTGGTCGGAGACCCGGGGCGCAGCGGGTCGGGCGGTGGTCGTGGCTTCGGTTCGCGCGGATGCGACGCGGCGTTTCCTGGATCTCGCCGGCGACGTGTGCGGCTCGGAGCCGTTCGTCGTGCGCGACGATCTGCCGTTGCCGCTCGTTCTGGAGATCGAGAACGAGCAGGAGGTCGGCGTCGATCGCGTCTGCTCGGCCGCCGCCGCCTACGACCGCATCCAGGGCGCCTGCGCGGTCGCGTCGTTCGGCACGGCGATCACGATCGACTGCGTTTCCAACGACGGCCGGTTTCTGGGCGGCGCGATTCTGCCGGGGCTGAGCATGTGCTACGACGCGCTGCACGCACGCACCGCGGCGCTGCCGCGCGTCGCGGGCGGGGTGCCGCGCGGGCCGTTCGGGCGGAATACCGAGGAGGCCATCACGAACGGCGTGATGTTTGGAGCCGCCGGGGCGCTGCGCGAGGTGGTCGAGCGATTCGCGAGCGAGCTGGGGCGCTGGCCGCAACTCGTGCTGACCGGCGGCGATGCCCCGCTGATCGCGAGTCTGGTCGATTTTGCCGACTCGATCGTGCCGGATTTGTGCCTGATCGGGGCCGGTCTGGCGTATCGCAAGGCGTGCGGGCAGGCCTGACTCGCCGGATGCTTCGTCATGACGAACACGGCTCCCGATCCTGTCCATTCACCGGCCGGATGGGCTGCGCTGCTCACCGGCGGGGGGCCGGCGGCGATCGCGGTGGTCCGCGTCTGGGGGCCCGCGGTTTCCGGCTTCATCGCACGTCACATTCGCTTTGTTTCCCGGCACATTGAATTGCCGCCGATCGCTCGGGCGACGCTTCTGGATGACCGCGGGTGCGACGCGGACGACATTCTGCTCACGCTGCACCCGGATCGAACCGACATTCGGCTGCATGTGCACGGGAACCCCGTGCTCGTCGATCGTCTGCTGTCCTGGGTGAAGCAACTTGGCTTCGAGGTTGTCGAGCCCGGCCATGAGCCTGCCGTCGGCCTGGGGTCGAGGCGAACGGGTCTTGCGGGCGTGCCGGTCGCGCCGATGAGCTGGCCATCGGCAATGCACGTGATTGAGGCGGACGTTTGGCAACGTCTCCCGAGCATGAAGACCGAACGCGGAGCGCGCTGGCTCTTGTCCCAGGCCGGCGCTCTGGAACAGGAAATCGAGCGCATTCGCAGGTTGAGCGATCTGGACGCGGCGCGGAGCGCCTGTCAGGCGTTGGCGCGCCGGGCGGACGTGGCGGAGTGGTTTTCGCGGCCGCTGCGGGTCGTGTTGCTCGGTCCGCCGAACGCGGGCAAGAGCACGCTGGTGAACGCTCTGACCGGGAGGCCGGTCAGCGTGGTGACGGCGCAGCCGGGCACGACCCGCGATTGGGTGGAAGCGCCGTCTGAGGTGGCGGGCTTCCCGGTGTGCTGGCTGGACACCGCCGGCATTCGCGAGAGCGGCGATCCGCTGGAGGCGGCCGGCGTCGAACGCAGCGAGCGGGTGCGCCAAGCCGCGGACGAGGTGATCGTCGTGTTGGATGGCGGCCTCGCGGCGGCGCCCCTGGCCGGGCCTTTCATCGAACGATATCGCGACCTGTTGCCGGCGTGCGTCGCGATCAACAAGTGTGATCTGTGGACCACGTCCCGGCGTCCGGACTGGCTGACCGGGCTGCCGCCGGCCTGGTTGAGCGTCGCGATCGACGTTTCCGCCGAGCGCCGCTGTGGGCTGGAAGCACTCGCGGATCGGTTGCTGGCGGGTGCCGGACGGGAGCCGGCGCGGCTGGAAACCCCCGCACCGATCTCGCATCGGCTGCGGGATCACTTGGGCGAGGCGGCCTCGGCGACCGAGATTGAGGCTATGCGGAGCAAGTTGGACGCCTGCCTGAACGGCGTCCCGCGGCCTGCGGCGAGCTAGCCCACGCGCGGTTGGCTTGCGGTCCATCAAGCGTACGCCGTACACTCGCCGCGCGTTCCTCCGTCGGACGCCGCGTTCGACGGGCAGGGACCGGCCAAAGTCAAGGATGGGCGATTGGAAGTAGTTGCGGGCATAGTACTTATCGCCGCGGTTGCGTATTCCTCGATGCTCGTATTCGCGCTCCGCGAGCTGTCGAGGGCGCGCGTCGGAGAGCATCTCTCCGAGGCCAGGCGACGTGTTTGGTTCCCGCGGCTGGACGCCTGCGAGACCGAATTCCAGCTTCTGACCAGCGCGCTGCGCCAGGCGCTGCTGCTGGTTCTGGTGTTTGCCGTAATCGCCTGGATTCCCGGCTCCGGGCCCGGGCATTTCACCGATCTGCGCGCGCTGCTGACTCAACTGGCGGTTGCGGCGGGGCTGCTGTTGATCTTCGCGATCGCGCTGCCGCACGCACTGGCGCGATACGCCGGCGCGGCGATCATCGCGCGCAGCCTGTGGCTGCTCTGGCTGCTGCGCTGGCTGCTGTTCCCGTTGACGTTTCCGCTGCTCGGGGTGGATGCGATCGTGCGGCGTCTGTTGGGGCGCCCGGAAGTCACCGAGGAGAGCACCGCCGAGATGCACGAGCAGGAGATTCTGGACGCGGTCTCCGAGGGCGAGCTGAGCGGCGCGCTGGACGAGGAGCAGAAGGAGATCATCGAGTCGGTGTTTGCGCTGCCGGGGACGCCGGTGAGCGCGGTGATGAAGCCGCGCACCGAGATCGTAGCGCTGGACGTGAAATCGACCTGGGAGCAGGTCCGCCAGACGATCGTGGCGGCGGGGCATTCGCGCATTCCGGTGTATGAGGGCACGCTGGATCACATCGTCGGAGTGCTCTACGCCAAGGACCTCTTCCGGGTGAACTCGCCCGAGCAGTTCGACCTGCGCCGGGCGATCCGCACCGTGCCGTTCGTGCCGGAGGCCAAGTCGGTCGACGCGCTGCTGCGCGAGCTGCGCCAGCGGCGGGTGCACATGGCGATTGTGCTGGACGAATACGGCGGAACGGCCGGGCTGGTGACGATCGAAGACGTGCTCGAGGAGCTGGTGGGCGAGATCGCGGACGAGTTCGACACGGGCGGACTCGAGCCGATTCAGCACGTTGACGCCAATACGCTGGAGGTCGATGCCCGCGTGCCGGTTCGCGACGTGAACGAAGAGCTGGATATCGAGCTGCCGGAGGACGGCGCGTACGACACGATCGGGGGCTTCGTCTCCGCGACGCTGGGCAAGATTCCGGCGCGCGACGAGGAAGTCCGGCACGAGAACATCCGCGTCCGGGTGCTCGAAGCGGACGTCCGCCGCATTCGCCGTCTGAGGATTCACGTCGAGCGCGAGCAGGCGGAGGTGTCGTAAGCCGCCGGTTCGACGTTGGGATCGTCGCGTCCGACGGAACTGGCGAAGTCAATCTGCCCGGGCTCGTCCGCATCCACCCGCGCGGCGCTGCCTATGCGGCCGCTCGCGCGGTCGCCAATTCCGTTGACGCGCGGAGCGGGGCGTTCCTAGGATGCGCCGCGACCTTGTGATAGAACGTTGTCTGACCCCTGCGGACGGAATACACGATGCCTGCTTTGCGGATTGGAACGCTGCCGGGAATGCTGCGCATGCTCCTGCCTGTGCTCCCCGCCGTCCTGATGGCGGGCTGCCCGCCGACACAGCCGGGCGGCGACGCGTCCGGAAGCGGTACAGCAGCCACCGATGACGCCGGCCGCGCCGCCGCGCTCCAGCGCATCAGCGGCACACTCGCGTCCGTCGAGTTCGACGGAGCCCCGGAGACCGCCGACGCGATTGCAAGCAATCTCGCCGATGACCCCGACGTTGCCCGGACGGCGGTGCTCGACACCGTCGTGCTGGTGCAGTTCACGGACGGCGAGACGCTTGTCGTCGTCGCCAGCGGCTTTGGGAGCAATCCACCCGGCGGCGAATCCGACGCCGACGCGCTCACCAGCGATATCGCCAAGCCGAAGGCTCCGCCGCGGCAACTGCTCGCGAGTGCGGCCGTACGCGAGCTGCGCGCTCAGTCGACGAAGTTGACGCGCGTTCCTTCCGCCAAGACGGCGACTCTGATCAACACCATGGGAACGGCCTACAAGGACTCCACCGGCCTGCTTGCCGGCTGGTTCGAGACGGCCGGGTACCAGCCGATCCGGGTTGAGGGGACGGTCGAGGACTTTCGGAGCCGCATGACGGACCTCGGCGTGCTCTACATGAGCGGCCACGGCATGCTCGTGCCGCCGGACTTTCTGGTACAGGAGAAGCTATGCAATGCGCCAACCTCGCTTCCGGGTTTACGATTCTTTGA
>CAYXIO010000048.1:0-32500 GCA_964465125.1 uncultured Planctomycetales bacterium
AAGTGGCTGGTTTTGCCCCGCCCCCGCATGGCTGGTTTTGCCCGCCCGCTGACAGCTGTCACCGGGCAGGTCAAATCCGGCCAGTGGTGGGCGGGTTAGAACCGGCCAGTTTTGTTGGTGACGGCATACCTCATTTCGTCGCCGGTTCGCAAGCCTGTTTCTTCCTGGGCGCACGCGCATCCGGGTCGGCGCCGCCGCCGGTCGATTCCGCGCCCGGCTAACGCGACCCGGGAGTGGAAAAGCTGCGCCGCGGCGATTCGTGGAAATAGAGGAAGCGGTTGAGCGCCTCGGCGCCGTGACAGCTCGTGCAGACGTTCGGAGCGGCAAACGACCGCAGCACCAGCCGCCGGCCCGCCGGAGCCAGCGCACCGGGCGAACCCGGCATGCTCGGACCCACGCGGCCGTGCGGCTCATGACACGTGCGGCACGTGATCCGCCCGCTGGCGCTGGCGTTGCCCTCGGAGTCGTAGATCGGCAGGTGCGCCACGCCGCTGGTGGCCAGCGGATCAAACGCGTCGACGAGCGGATGCCCGGTCGATCCCGGCCAGCGGGCCGGGCCGCCTGCGCGGTGGCAACCCGTGCAGTGCGGGTCAGCGGTGTCGTTATCGACGACCGACAGCGCGGCCGCGGCCAGCACCGGCGACCAAAGCAGCTTGTCCTTGCTCTCGGAAGGATCGGCGTGCACGCGGTGACACGGGCCGCACGAAGCGCTGTCGAACCCGGCCCGCCGCATCGACACGCCGTTATGCGGATTCGCCTCGACGTGTGCGTTGGCGGCGTGGCAGATGACGCAGGGTTGACCCGCCGCGTGCGGAGCCAGCGAGCGGACCAGATACTCCATCGCGCCGTCGGCGTGCGGATCGTGACAGGACTCGCATTTGATCTGGGCCGCGGCGGGGTTGGAGGTGTCCAGCGGCAGCCCGCTGGCCAGAGTCGCCTCGTCCACGTTTCGCGGATGAAGCATGACCGCGCTGCCCGTCGAGCCCCACAGCGAGTCCGAATGGCACGCGGCACACGCCGCATTGGCCTGGCCCGCGGACGCCACCGGCGCGACGCGGAAGAGCCCCGTGGTTTCGCTGCCGTGCGGCCGATGACAGGCCAGGCAGCGGTCGCCGATGTCCCTGGATTCGCTGCTCCAGCCCGACGGATCGCTCAGCATGTCATGCGGTCCGCCGCGCAGCGCCTCTTTGTCCGTGTGGCACGTCGTGCAGAGTTCTTCCGGCGCGGACTTCAAGTAGTTGCCGAAACGCACCTCATGCGGGTTGTGGCAGTCGAGGCAAGCCAGGGTGGGGTGATTCACGCTGCTGAGCTGCTGCTTCTCGGCGCACTGTCCGTTCGAATGGCAGGTGACGCATTCGCCGACGGTGTCGACCGGCGTCGGGCGCGGCTCGCGCGCGTAGCGGTGGAACAGGTGACAGGCGCTGCACGGTCCACCGTCGGCAACGGTCATGCCCAGCCGGTTGCGCTCCTGCGGATGGTCGCGGCGCAGGTCGTGCGGGCTGTCCAGCATCGCCGAGCGCTGCGAGTGGCAGTTGATGCACATCTGCCCGTCGGTCAGCTCGGCGGCGAGCATGAAGCGCTCGCCGAAACCGTGGTGCAGCTTGTGACAGGAAAGGCAGATCAGTTCGCCGCCGGGTCCGATGCGTGTGCCCACCTTCTCGATCGCGGCCGCCTGCTCGGGGCTGGTCTGGGGGCTGAGCGGGTGCTCGTGGTCGCCGCCTTCGCGGAACATGCCCGGACGCATCTGGTCGTGACAGGTCAGACAAAGCTGATTCGAGCCGACGCCCATGACGAGCAGGTGGTCGTACGAGGCGCCGTGCGGGGTGTGGCATACCTGGCAGGTCAGCTCGCGCGGATTGGGGCCGACCTTGGCGCCGGCCTTGACGAGCGCATCCGGAATCGCCCAGGGCATGCCGCCGGTGGGGTGCGTACCAAAGCGCGGTCCGCGCGTCTTGTCCGTGTGGCAACTGACGCATAACTCGCTGGCCACGTTCTTGACGCGCAGCAGCATGGCGCGGCGGAAGTCGCCCTCCGCGGCGTCGCTGCCGTGCGCGGAATGACACGTTCGGCAGGCCAGCTCGCCGTCGACCAGCGGCAGGTTGCCCGGCACGGTCATCGTCGCGGGCGGCGCGACCCCGGTGCGGTGGCCGTGCTCTTCCCAGACGCGATGGCGTGAGTCGGCGACGGAGCCGTCGTGGCAGGAGAGGCACATTTCGCTGCGCGCGGCGGCGGGCTGCTCGGGCGTGCTCGGCGGGCGCGCCGCCAGGCTCGAAGCACGACCGTCGGAAAAGGGCGAGATCCAGTCGATGTGGCAGATCGTGCAGGCCTGGGCCTGCTGGCCGGCCCCCGCCGCCGCGCGCGGGGGCGCAAGAGGCGGGCTGGCATCCTGCGTCGCGACGATTGCCAACCGCGCCACGCGGCTGGCCGCGACCTCGACGACGCACAGCGTTCCGTCCGGCGCAAACGCCAGCCCCAGCGGCCCGCTGAAATGAAGCACCTCCCCCTGCTCGTCGCGCAGCGCGTCGATCAGCGAACCATCCGGGCGAAACACCTGCACGACGCCCAGCACGCCGTCGGTAATCCAGAGATTGCGATCACGGTCGATCGCCACGCCGCCGGGACGATGGAACTGACCCAGCTCGACGCCATGCGAGCCGATGCTGCGGAGGGCATGGCCCGCGGGCGCGAACGCCTGGACACGCGAGTTGATGACGTCACTGACGACCACGTCGCCCTCAGGCAGCGCGGCGATCTGGAACGGAAACTGAAACTGCCCGAGCGATTCGCCCTCGCGCCCAAGCACCTGCCATGTGCCGGCGGCCAGGTCGTAGAGCAGCAGGCGCTGCCCGTCGTTGTCCACAACCCACAGCTGCGCGCCGTCGGGCGCGACGGCGACGTCGGTAACGTCGGCGGGCCGGCCGTTCTTGGACGCGGGCACCTCGATCGAGCGCTCGAACTCGCGCTGCGCCGAGAAGACCGCGACGCGGTGATTGCCGGTGTCGGCAATCCAGACCCGGCCGGTCGCGTCGACGTCGATGCCCACCGGTTGGATGAATCGCTTGCCTTCGGCGGCGTCGAGCTCCTCGATCACGCCGCCGTCGGAGCTCAGCACTACGATGCGGTTGTTGACGCCGTCGACGACGTAGAGTTCGCCCGCCGGCGAGACCGAGACCGCGGTCGGCATTTGCAGGGGCGCTTCGACAGGGCCGGTCAGGGTGTCGAGCGGCGTGCCGACGAAGCCGTCGCGCGCGAGCGAGGCGTGCCCGGCGAGGAGTCCGAAGGCGGCAACCAGCAGCAGTTGTTCCGGCCGAGGTCGCGACATCATCGTGCTTGGATGTTTCGTCCCGAGGATCCGCGCGCAAGGCAGCCGATCCGTAGTATAGTGACGCGATTCGTAGGCGTCACGCCGAAGGACCGATGCGTTCCGCGCGGGCCAGGATAGCACTGAAAGGAAGCCTCGCATGTCCAGTCCTGCCTCCCTGGATCCCTCCGCCGCCAGCGGCGGGTCGTCCGCCAGTCCGCCGGCCCGACCGCGGCCCTCCTGGCGACGGTTTTTCGTGTTCGCGGGGCTCTCTTTCGTCGGTCTGCTGCTGCTGCTGGGCGTGGGATTCGCCGGGGCTGAGTACTGGACCAGCCGGCCGACTTTTTGCGGCTCCTGCCACGTGATGGACCCCTATTACGAGTCGTACACGCACGACATTCACGGCCGCAAGATCGGCGCGCTCTGTGTGGACTGCCACTACGCGCCCGGCGAGCGGCTGACTTTCCGGGCCAAGTTCAAGGGGCTTTCGCAAGCCGCCAGCTACTTCAGCGGGCGCTACGGCGCCGGCCGGCCGCGTGCCCACGTCGCCAACGAAAGCTGCCTGCGCTCCGCCTGTCACGGCGACGGCGCCTACTTGAACAAGACGATCGTGCTTGGCGAGGCACGCACCGAGAAACGCATGGTCGCCGGCCAGGAGGTCGAGGTGCAGCGCACCCCGACCGTCAACTTCTATCACAACAAGCACCTGGAGATTGACGACCAGCTCAGCGGGAACGCCCGCGAGCTCGAGGAAGTGCGCCAACGGCTGCGCGGCGAGTTGTCCGAGCAGGACTTCCCGCGCGTGGAGGCCGCCGCGATTTCCGTCACTCCCGCGGACGAGCGCGGCACCGCGCTGGATCAGTTGCTGGCCGCGATGAGCCCCTCGGACGCGATCCGCGCGGACGCCGCGAAGCTCGCCGACCTCGAGCACCGCAAGACCCGCCTCGAGCAACTGTCCGGGCTGCATTGCACCGGGTGCCACGGCTTCGATCCGACGCGGACGAACCACATCGCAGTCGACCGCGCGGCGTGCTACACCTGCCATTTCACCAACGAGGCGTTCAACAAGGGCACGGGGGAATGCCTGCGCTGCCACAGCGCACCCAGCCGCTCGATCATGATTCACGCCAGCCCGGTCGCCGGCGTCGCCGCGCCCGTGCTGATGGATCACAACGACATCATCACGCGCGGCGTGAACTGCGAAAGCTGTCACTTTGACGTGGTGCGCGGCGATACGCGCGTCTCGGAGCGCGACTGCGCGCACTGCCACGACCAGGCCCAATTCCTGGAGGGATTCGCAGTGCGCACCGCGGAGACCGTGCGGCAGTACCACGAGGTGCACATTCACGGACAGAAGGCCCGCTGCACCGATTGCCACCGCGCCGTCGAGCACGGCTTGCTCAATCCCCAGCAAATGGCCGGATCGGCCGAGATTCTCCAGCCGGTGCGGAATGACTGCCAGCACTGCCACCCGAACCACCACTCCGAGCAGATAGCGCTGCTGACCGGCACCGGAGGCATGGGCCTCGCCCATGAGACGCCCAACGCGATGATGGGCAGCCGGTTGAACTGCCGGGCGTGCCATACGCAGTCGGCGACCGACCTCAAGGGCGACGCGCTGATCAAGGCGACCGAGCAAGGCTGCGTCGCGTGCCACGGCGACGACTACGTCAAGCTCTTCGAGCAGTGGAAGAGCGAGCTCGATACGTATCTGAGCGAGGCCGAGCAGAAGCTCCAGAGCGTGACGCTGGAGGTTGACGCCGCCCGCGCCGACGCCGACGTGGCGCCGGAAGTGGAGAAGCTGCTGGCCGACGCACGCGAGAACGTACGGCTGGTGTCGTCCGGCGGCGGCCTGCACAACCGCCACTACGCGCTGCAACTGCTCGACACGGCGCGGGGAATGCTGGACCAGGTCTCGCAGAAGCTCGCGCCCATCCCGCAGTAGAACGGAAGCGGCGGGAGCGCGAGACCCAAACTGCGCCGCCAGCGGAGGGGCGACGCTACGACTCGATTGAAGTGCGCTACGGCTGCTCGGCGCCCCGCGACTCCGGGAAGACCGGCTGCGTCGTCGGTTCCGAGCTGGGCTCCTGCGGACGCCCCACGCCCGGGAGATAGAACGGCTGGCCGCGCGCGATGTGCTCGATCATGCGGAAGACGGAGGGCTCGAACAGCCGGCGCTGCCGGCCCGGCGAATAGCCCGCCCGCGCGAAATCGATCAGCGAACCCTGCTCGCGATGGCAGTCGCTGCACGTCAGCGCCTCGGCGCGCTTCAGCGGATGCACGGCGGTCACCATCACCTCGCGGCGGGCCGCGTCGACCGTAGCCCCCTGCTCGAGAAACGCCCACACCGCGGCCTGCGTACCCGGATGCCCCAGCCGCGGCTTGCCCGATGAATCAAGCTGCGCGAGCTTCTTGCCGTAGGACCCACGCAAGGCACGCGGCACGGCGTCGCGCGCCGTCTCGATGAACTCGGCGAACGCGCGGCTGCTGGGGCGCACGGCCGCCAGGTGCTGTGCGGCGCGCTCCAGGTTGGATTCGCCGCCGGCCGCCGACGCCTTGCGCAGCAACTCGACGATCTCCGACTGCTCGACTTCGCTCCACGGCGCAGCCGTGTCGCGCGTCGGGCGCTGCTCGAGCCAAGCGTACGCCGCCAGTAGCTCCGGCGGCCCGCTCATGCGGCCGGTCGCCAGGTCATACCACCCGACCGGTAACGGCTTGGCATCCGACGCAATGTGGCACACGCCGCAATGCAGCGTGGTCGCGTGCATGTTCAGGAACGCGCGCACTTCCTTGCGCTTCGAGTGCGGCAGCGGCGCGTGGCAGCCGCTGCGCGTGCAGTCGTTGAAGCGGTCGGACTGAATCCAGGTGTCGAAGCGGTGATAGTGCGACAGCGGGGAGCGCGGATTCTCGACCGCGGTCAGTCCGAGCCAGTCCGGGCGAGTGCCGCGCAGCAAGCCCTCGTCCATCCGTTTCGGCACGCCCGCAATCTGGGCGGGAGTCTGCGAAGGCATCACCAGCGAAACCACCAGGTAGCGCACCGCGCGGTAGCTGACATAGAAGATCAGCAGGATCATCGCCAGCGCATAAATCCGGCGAAGCAGGCTGCGCACCGCGGCGACGAGCACCGCGCCGAACGATCGCGCGCCGTGCGGGCGGGCGTGGCGGGGGCGGGCGTCAGGCATGACCCGCGTCCTCCTCCATCAGCCCCAGCTCGCGCGCGGCTTCCAGGACGAATTCGCCGTGCTCCTCGGCCAGCTTGTCGATCGGCGTGTGTCCGGTCAGAGTGGCCAGCGAGAGCGGGAACACGGCCGGCGCCAGGACCACGTTGTAGATGTGCAGGATTCCGACGTGAATGACCGCCAGGAACGCCTCGTAGGTGTGAATGATCGAGGCGATGTTGAACGAACGGCCGCCCAGGAAATGCGAGGTGATCTGTTCGCCCCAGAGCATCGCGCCCGTCAGGCCCAGCAGCGTCGTCCCCCACATCACGCCGAAGTACTCGAACTTCTCCGGCGCGCTGAAGCGCCCGAACATCGGCCGCTCGCGCCGCAGCCCGACCAGGTACGCCATGAGTTGATTGATGCGCAGCACGTCGCCCGGGTTGACCACAAAGGGGAGGCTCATGAACGTGCGGATGAAGCCCGGCGCGGGCCCGTCCGCGGTCGGCTTCCACGCACGCCGCAGAACGCCGATCATCACATCGAGAAGGTGCACCGCAAACCCGGTGACCAGAATCACGCCCGCCCAGTGGTGAATCATCCGCGCCACGGAGAGCCCGCCGAGCAGGTCGATCACGTACGCAGCCCAGCGCTGATCGGCGAACTTCATCGGAAAGCCGGTCATGCACAGTGTCGCAAAGGTCACCGTCAGCAGCCAGTGCTGAATCCGATGGCGCGGCAGAAAGCGCTGCAGCAGCCTGCGGCCGCGCGGAATCGCCTGCACCTCCTCGGCCAGCGCCCGCATCTCGTGCGCGTGGCGCGGATGGCGGCCGATCACGAGTTGAATCAGCTCCAGCAGGACCAGAACCGCCGACGGAACGAAGGAAACCACGGTCAGGATGATGAACGCGATCGCCAGGGCGTATTCAAACGTCCCCCACGCGGTCGGCAGGTCGAGGTGTACTGACGTCGACGCGATCGTCTTATCCGCGCCCGGATGGCACGCGGTGCTGCGGCAGGAATCGGCCACGTTGGCCGGATTGACCGAGGAAAGCGGATCGGTGGGTTTACGCATCAGGTGCGCGTTTTCGCCCACTTTGACGTGGCAATTGAGGCAGTTCGCCGTCGTCCGGTCGCCCAACAGCGCGCCCTTGCCGTGGAAGCTGCGCACGAAGCTGGCGACCGCGTCGCTCAATTCGTGCGACCGCAGCACGCTCGGATCGCTGTGGCAAACCGCGCATACCTGCGCCAATTCCAACGTCGATCGCGAGGTGTTCATCCGCGAAGTGACGTGACGAAGGAAATAGCGCGTGTCGACGGGCACTTCGGTGGCGTGACAGACGTCGCAGCGGTCGAAGGCTTGCGCTCCCGTTTCGAGCAACTGCGGGAACGCGGCGAGCGGATCGCGAAACAGCGGTTCGTCATGGCAATACAAGCACACCGACTGGTTCGCAGCGAGCAGCGCACCGCCGCTAAATTCAAGCGAACCAAGAACTTTCGAGCTGTGGACGCCGATTTCCAGCGTCCGCGCGACACCCTGGTGACTGAAGCGACGCTCGGGCGAATCGGGGCTGACCAAGTGACATTGGCGCGTGCAGTCGACCGGCGTCGTGGCCCGATGCGGCACGACGGCGACTTCGTCGCGGATGTGGCAGTCGGTGCAGGCAAGCCCGGCATGTGGCCCGCGCTGGCCGTGCGCGTAGCTGGGATCAACGTAGAAGACACGAACGTGGTTTCCCGCTTCGTCGTAGCGCGCCAGGCCGGGAAACTGGTGACAATACAGACAGTTGTCGCGGTCCTGCGCGCCGGCCGAACTCGCCAGCCACGCAAGTAGGAGCGCAGCCAAGAAGGCGAACGAGTCTAGATGGCGGACTTTCGTCATGGCGGCAAGGCTCGTCGTCTCGTGCGGCTGCGTGCCAGGGCGAAAGGCACGCGGCATGCCGAATCGTTGAGTGCGCAATCCGTCCTGAAACGGTTGTGATTCGGTGGACGGATGGGCGCCTGCGCGCATGCATTCTCTTTGCACGGAAGTTGCCTCGGCGTAAAGCGTCTTTGAAGGAAAAGTTTTGAAAGCAGGATCCGGGCTGCTTGGCGCGCACTTTGCCATTCAGTTAGCCTGACGCTCGGCATTGGCAGCAAGTCGTACGTAGTGCTTCGACAGTTCGCAGAGTCGGTATTGCCTTGTGGCCGAGGCGATGCTGACGTGTCTGGATCGGCACACCTAGTCGCAGGGAGGTAACCGAACGTGTCCATTCGAGGATCAGGAGGTAAGCAGGCTCGCTATCTGATCGGCCTGCTGTTCGTGCCGCTGGCGTTGTCGCTGGTGGTTGGCGGTTGCCCGTTCGGGGACAACACCAACTCGAACACCAACAGCAACACCAATGCGAACGACAACACCAACACCAACACCAACACCAACACCAACACGAACACCAACGACAACACCACCGGAAACAGCGGGCTGACCGGCAAGTACGTCGGTTCGGCGCGCTGCGCGCTGTGCCACAACAACACCCACGCGAAGTGGGCCGAAACGCTGCACGCCGGCGCGCTGGACTCGCTCGAGGCGATTGGCCAAGGCTCCAACACCGCCTGCATCGGCTGTCACACGGTCGGCTTCGGTGAGGCGGGCGGGTTCGTCAACCGCGCCACCACCAACGACCTGGCGGGTGTTGGCTGTGAGGCCTGCCACGGTCCCGGCGGCGATCACGTCGGCAACATCGAGGACGCCAGCCTGCGTCCGCCGAAGGACCTCTCGGCTTCCGTCTGCGGTGCTTGCCACACCGGCGAGCATCATCCGAACTTCGAAGACTGGGAGATGTCGGCGCACGCCGGCATCCAGGAGTCGCTGATCGAAGAGTTCATCGACGGCTCTAACGCCGCCACCTGCGGCCTGTGCCACTCGGGTGACGTGTTTGTCGCGAGCATCAACGGCGAAGAGATCACGGCGGACTTCCTCGAGGGCAAGACCGCCGAGGAGTTGAACCCGATCACCTGCGCCGTCTGCCACGATCCGCACATGCAGACGGGCAACGCGTCCACGCCCGAGGATGGCCGCGACTACCAGCTCCGTTTCGAGCAGATCAAGTACACCGAGCCGACCAACACGATCGCGGCGGCGACGGATCCGACCCGCTTCAATCTGTGCGGACAGTGCCACCACGCCCGCGACCGCGTCTGGACGGCGACTTCTCGCGAGCCGCACCCCAGCGACCAGGTCAACGTGTTCTTCGGCGAAATGCCGCTGCCGGACAGCGACCCGACGCCGATCGTTCCGCCGCGCCCCTCGGTACACCTCAACACGTCCGAGCAGTGCTCGACCTGCCACGTGTTCCGTGCGGACATCATCGAAGGCATCGCTCCGGCCGTCTCGGGTCACACCTTCGAAGTGAACTACGAGTCGTGCGCTGAGTGCCACGGCAGCGCGGAGGCCGCCGAGGCCAAGCTGGCCGGGCTCGAAGCGGAGATCGAGTTCCGCGCCGAGCTGGTCCTGGAAGCGTTGGACGACTGGACCGCGACCTACGGGCTCTTCTGGGAATACACCAGCGAAGGCGGCCCGCCTTCGGCGGACCAGGCCAAGATCCCCGATGAGATCAAGAAGGCCCGCTTCATCTACTACTACGTCATCGCCGGCGGCGGCAACGGCGCGCACAACCCCGACTTCGTGCGGGACGCGCTGATGTACGCTCTGGAATACGCAGAGGCCGCTCCGCCGCCGCTCCCGTAGCAGCGACGTAGTCGGATCGCGACGCAACAAAGGCAACCGGCGGCTTTCGGGTCGCCGGTTGTTTTTCTATCGACTCACTCAATCGTTTCGTGCCGTCGGCCGCGGTGACCGACGACGATTCCCTGCGTGTTCAGGATCGCCGGGCACAGCGCCATTTCAGAATTCGCTCGGGTCGCCTCCTCGCGCGCACGCCGCGCTGACGGCGCAGAATTTCGGGCCGCGGACGAGCAGGTGGAATCACGGCGAGTTCGCGTCGCTCCCCGTGGACGCGCACTCAACAAGCTGCTGAAGTGTCTGCTCGACGTTCTGGCGACCCTCCAGACGGGCTGTCCAGGCCTCTCGCACACACGCCGAGACGCGTCCCACCTTGGCGTAGTAGCCATGCACGTCGCCGTAGTGCCGATGCCCCGCCGCATGCTTCCGCCGAACGGTCTCCGCGGCCTGCACGAAGATGAGCGTGTGAGGAATGTCGCGATAGAGGGCGGATTGCGGCGCGCAGCCGGCGCGGGCGAGTCCCAACCGGAGCCGCTGAAGCACGGTCTCCTGCTGGCCGCTCGCGACGTCGAGGGCGTGAATGGCCTCGTGCAGAACGACCTCGTCGAGCAATGAGCCATCGATCCCCCCGACGCGCACTACGCAAGCGCAGCCCGCGCGCGAACGAAATGTGAATCCGCCGGGTTCAGGCGAGTCCGTCACCAGAGTGACCGGAATCCGCACCCCAGGGTCGGTGATCAACAGCGCGTCGCAGATGTCCTTTCGAGCGTCGGCAGCGCGTGGCAGCAACCCCGCGGTCAGCGCGGCCCGCTTCTTCTCCAGCGCTTCGAATCGCGCAGGCCAGCAGCGCTGGTCGAACTCGGCCGCGAGCGGACGATAGGCCTCGACCAGCCGCCGGCCGAGACTTTGAACCGGGATCTCCCTGCCGTTGCGCGCCTGGAATCGCTCGGGCATGGCTGGAACGAGCCGCTCCACGTCGGCCAGCGTGTCGGCCGACGCGAACAGCGCTTCAAGCAACCCCCAGCCCGGGGTGCCGCCGACCTCGCGATCGATCGACTGCACGGCTCGAGTCGCCTCCTCCAGCCCGGTCAGCGACGGCTCGGCTGGACGCTCGCCTTCGGCCGCATGCGACCGAACGAGATAATGCAGGTCGAGAAATCGGCTCACGCGGAGCTCGATCCCGCCGTCTGCGAGCCTTGCAGGCGTCGTGTCGCGGCTCGTCGCGGTTTCGCTCCCTGTCGATTGGCTGGTCATGGTTTGTGCGAACGACCCGTCCACGCCGGCGAGCAGTGCGGCGGCGACCAGCACGATTCGCATCGAAAGCAAGGGCATACGCATCGGAGTGCTCCAAACCCGCCCGCCGCGCCCGGACGCGCCGGCGGCACAGGCGGGGACGCGATCCGCCGAGATCGGGCCGCTCGAACTCGGACCCCGCCTACGGGAGGATCGGCTGCGACGCCCCAAGTCCCGGACCGAACACCAGCGCGTTCATGAGCAGACGAGCACTGCCGAACGTAGCCGCCCGAAAATTCGGCCCCTCGGCAAACAGGATGATCTGGCCCGAGCCGAGCGATTCGCGCGTCAGATACGGCGCGTGGGCGAGTCGCTCGGCCGCCTCCGGCCAGAGCAGCCCGCTCATCCGCAGCCGCAATCCAAACCCCGGCGGGCTGATCGGCCAGCCGCTGACTTTCGCGCTGGCCGCCGCGCTGTCCGTGGCGGGAGCGGGAAAGTACGCGCCGAGCCGCACCGGGGCCAGGCCGTTCGCGGTGGTCGCCAGCGGCACGCCCGACCCGCACAGCACGGGCAACACGTCCGGACAGCCGAACGTCAACCAATGCTCATCATCGCAGCGCGCCGCGAGGATGGCCCCCTGCGGCATGAACTGGGCCTGCCAGGCATCGCGACGGCGCAGCTCGTCGCCGCCCGGATGGTCCGCTCCGTCCGCCTGCCACGGGTACTGTACGTCGTTCGGCGCCTCGTGAGACCAGACCTGCGCGGCGTCGACGGTCGCGTTTCGGCCGTCCCACTCGCGGAGGATTGCGCGGCGGACCTCGTCGGTCTCATCGAGCAGGTCGGGTCGGGTGCGGATCGAGCCCAGGCCGCCGTCGCGCGCCGCGATGCGCCGCGCGGACGAGCCGATCGCGATCAGCGTTCCGCCCGACTCGATCCAGCGCTGCAGCCCGTCCCGATGGTCCGAAATGAGGCGGTCGCCGCCCTCAGGCACGACGAGTACGTTGTAGCGTCGCAGGTCCGCCCAGCCGGCATGATCGGCACTGAGAAACGACGCGCGCAGACCGAGCCGCTGGTCGATCAGGAACCAGATCTCGCCGAAGCTGTAGGGGCTGATCGGGTCGCGGCCGACGACCGCGATACGCGGCAGCTCGAGCAGATCGAAGTGTCCCCCTCCCAGGTCGGGGAGGTCACCGATGCCCAGGCCGGTATCGACCCCCACGGCCGGCAGCGAAGCCGCGAGCGCGGCGCGGCGCACCGCTTCGGCCAGGTCGCCGGTGAAGTTCAGATTGTCCTTGCGAACGACCACCAGGGAGCCGCGCGGGAAGCGCTGCCCGGCGAATTCGAACGCCCGATCTGCGGCGCGCACTCGCACGCCCTGCTCCATCAGGCGCAATGAGGCGTCCAGCGCGGCGTCATCCGTCCCCGCGAACACGAACCCGACCTGCGCGCCCGGATTGGAGAGCGCGTCGGCCGGCGGCAGCGCGGCGGGCGCCTGGTACGCGGCGGCGCCCGCGGGCAGTTCGGTTTCCAGCTCACAGGCTTCGAGCCCGTAAAGCATCGTCAGGTTCCAGGCCGTGATGTCGTAGAGCCGCGAGCCGCCGCGACGCAGCAACTCGCGCCGTTCTTCCTGCAAGAACTCGTCCGAGAGCCTCGGATCAAACTCGAGCAGCGCCGCGAGCAGGTGCGCCTGGGGCTGTCGATTGGCCAGCAGGATCGTACCCGGTGGAAACGCGCGTTCGTCGAAGCGACGTCCGAGCTGGTCCGTGCCGTCCGCGTGAAACTCGGCCCCCGCCGCATGCACCTCAAACCCCTGTAGCTTCATCAGGTCGCAGAACGTGCGGAGCCGGGACGCATTGGACCCCGCCAGCACGGCAAACGTCCGGCGAGCGTACGGTCCGTCAGTCGCGACCGCCGATCGCCGATCCGCCAGGAAGTCGCGCAGGATGGCCGTGCGGTTCTTGTGCAGGGTGCCGAGATTCGCCCACGAGCTGACCAGTTGGTGGTGCACGGCCTCGCGGTAGGTCTGAAGCGTTCCTTCGCGGCGGCGAACCGCATCGGTGGCGATCGAGGCCATCTCGTAGAGCTCGTCGATCGCTCCGCGCAGGGAAGCCCACGACCCCGAGTAGCCGGGATACCACTGCTCGTTCCAC
Source organism: uncultured Planctomycetales bacterium (assembly GCA_964465125.1). Lineage (GTDB taxonomy): Bacteria > Planctomycetota > Phycisphaerae > UBA1845 > Fen-1342 > CAYOHG01. The sequence continues at coordinate 13,564 of CAYXIO010000048.1, forward strand.
TCGCCGTGGTAGTAGCGCCAGCCGAGCTGATCGAACGCGGCGGCGTGATCGCGCGCGAAGACGTCCCACCAGCGGCGCGACCGCAGCGGCGTGTTCGGGTTGATCGGCTCGCGCGGCGGGCTGAAGAGGAACGTGTCCTGCGAGCCCATCTCGTGGCTCTCGAGGAAGAACTGCGGATTCCAGCCGCCGGCGGCGGCAATGCGGCCGCGCGACTCGGGTTGTGTCCCGAAAACCCAGTCGCGGTTCAGGTCGAACAGATAGTGGTTCATCCGCCCGCTCGGCCAGAATCCGGTGTGAACCAGCGACTGGTCATCGACGCTCGGCGCCGCGGCGCGGTTCTGCTGCATCATGGACAGCCAGCGGTCGCGCCCGTCCGGGTTCATCAGCGGGTCGATGATCACCACCAGCTCGTCGAGCATCCTGCGGACGGGCTCGTCAGTGCATGCCGCCAGGTGATACGCCAGCGCCAGCGACGCATCCGAGCCCGAAAGCTCGTCGCCGTGAATGGTGTAGGCCATCCACGCCACGGCGGGCAGGGTCTCCGCCAGCCGATCCCCTTCCGCCGTCGACACCTTGCGCGGGTCGGCGAGGCGCGCAACGTCGGCCTTCAATTCGTCCAGCCGTCGGATGTTCTCCTCCGAGGTGACGACCAGGTAGACCAGCGCTCGGCCTTCGTAGCTACGCGCGTATTCGAAAAGCTTGCAGCGCGGGCTGGCGGCCGCGATCGCTCGGATGGCGGACTCGATCTGTCCGTGCGTCGCGGGGCGTTGCCCGACCGGAAAGCTGAGCGTGGACGCGGGATCAGGCACTTTCGCGTCGTAATGCGCGCCGGGAAAGAACGGCACCGTGTAGTCGAGGCTGTCGCCAACCGGCGCTGCCGGGGACGACTGGGCCATCAGCGGAGCGCCCAGTCCGAACGCCGCCACGACCGCCAGCATCCACCGCACCGCCGCATGCGCGCTTTGCATCGTCGCTTCTCCGTCAAGTCGGGCGCCGGCCCGGGTCCAGGTTTCGCCTCAGAGCGACGGAATTGTGGCCGTGTATGCGGACGCGGGCAACGGGAAGTCGAACCACGCGGGACGGCAGCCTGACCGCTGCCGCGCGGCAACCGCAACCTGCCGACGCAGTCCTGGCCGGTGCTTGGGAACGCTTCGCGCAGTTTCCGCGCCGGACCCGCTTCGATACCGGTGCGCGCTGCTTAGGCGTCCCGTTCGCGCGGACGATGAAACCGTTAGCGCCCCGGTGGGGGTTATTGGAACAGCGCGGCGGGCTGCGCCAAAAGCCCTGACGGCTTGCGACGCGCAGCCACGAAGATTGACTCCGGTGTCCCTTCGCACTCGGACCATCCTGATCCTTTTCGCGACGCTGGGCGGGCTGTCGGCGGTCTTGTACGCCGTCGCCGCGACGCTGTTGCTGTCGCGATTCGCAGACCTCGAGCGCGACCTGATCATAGACCACGTTCGGCGGGTCGGCGGGGCGTTGCGGGCGGAGGTCGAGCAGCTCGACTCGGGGCTCGCGGACTGGGCCGGGTGGGATGAACCCTATCAATACGTTGTGGACCACAACGAGGCGTTCGCCGAAGGCAACCTGCTGGACGAATCGTGGGACTCGCTGCGGCTCAATCTCTTCGCGATGCTCGACGCAGAGCACCGGGTCGTCTTCGCCACCATGTACGACCTGGAGGAGTCCAAGCGCTCCGAGCTCAGTCCCGAGCTGACCGCGCTGTTCGGCACGGCGCTCACCCGGCACGATTCGCTTGAGTCGCGCTGCATCGGGCTGGTCTCGGTGAGCGACGGCGTCATTCTGTTCGCCAGCCGGCCGATCATCACCAGCAAGAAGACCGGACCGATCCACGGCACGCTGATCTTCGGCAGGTTGATCAATGATCCTCTGGTCGAGCGGCTCCGCGAGACCACCCGGCTGGACGTCTCGTTGGTCGCGACCGGCGTGCCCTCGCGCCCGACGCCCGCGGGACGTTCGATGGACAGGGATCCAGGCGCGAAGCTCGGCCTGATGCCGATCGACAATCTGCTGATCTGCCCGGTCGACGATGCCAACCTGCTGGCCCGCGCGACGATCGCCGATCTCTTCGGCTCGCCGGTGGCGCGGATCACCGTCAGCATGCCTCGGACGATCCTGGCGCAGGGCCGTTCGTCCTTGCGCTACTTTCTTGCGGCGCTGCTCGCGTCGGCTTTTGTCTGTGGCGGCGCCTTTCTCGCCTTGCTTTCGACGGCGGTGCTGTCACGGCTGAGGATCCTCAGTGATGCCGCGCGGCAGATCGCGAGCACGCACGAGATCAGCTTGCGGGTGCCCGTTCGCGGCAATGACGAATTGACGAACGTCGAGCGCGCGTTCAACCAGATGCTGGATTCGCTGGCCGCCGCGCGCGAGGCCGCCGAGGGCGCCAACGCCGCCAAGAGCCAATTCCTGGCCAACATGAGCCACGAGATCCGCACGCCGCTCACGTCGATTCTGGGCTTCACCGAGAACCTGCTGGAGCCGGGGCTGGACGAATCCGAGCGGTTGCAGCACATACACACGGTTCGTCGCAATGGCCAGCACCTGCTCGGGCTGATCAACGACATTCTCGACCTTTCGCGCATCGAGGCCGGCCGGCTTGTGATCGAGGTATTGGACTGCTCGCCCTTCCACGTCGTGCAGGACGTGGTCAGCACGCTCCGTTCGCGCTGCCTGGAGCGCGGGCTGACGCTCGGGCTGCGCTACGCCGGCCCCATGCCTGAGCGAATCCGCACCGACCCGACCCGGCTGCGCCAAATCCTGATCAACCTGCTTGGCAACTCCCTGAAGTTCACCGAGCGCGGCGAGGTCACGCTGTCGATTTCCATTCAGGACCCGTGCGCCGACGAGCCGTTGCTCGTCGCCGACGTCAGCGACACCGGCATCGGCATGACGCCCGAGCAGGCCGAACGCCTCTTCCAGCCGTTCAGCCAGGCCGACGCGTCCACGACGCGCCGCTTCGGCGGTTCCGGGCTGGGGCTGCTGATCAGCCGGCGCCTGGCCCAACTGCTCGGCGGCGACGTGGCGCTGCTGCACAGCGAGCCGGGCCGCGGCTCCTGCTTCCGCGCCACCGTGCGAACCGGCCCGCTTCTCAACGTGCGGTTCGTCGAGCCCGCGCACGAAGCCGTGACCCAATCGGCGACCGCGAGCGAGGTCACGCCGGAGCGCACCCTCGTCCGCGGAACCCGCCTCCTGCTGGCGGAGGACGGCGCGGACAATCAGCGCCTGATCACCCACATTCTGCGAAGGGCCGGCGCGGACGTGACGGTGGTTGAGACCGGCCGCGCCGCCGTTGACGCGGCCCTCGCCGCCGAGCGGGACGGAACGCCGTTCCAGGTCATCCTGATGGACATGCAGATGCCGGTGCTGGACGGCTACGGGGCCACGCGCGAGCTGCGCCGCGGCGGGTATCCGCGCCCGATCCTCGCGCTCACTGCCCACGCCATGAGCACGGACCGCCAGCGCTGCCTCGAAGTCGGCTGCGACGAGTACGCCAGCAAGCCGATCAATCGGAGCACGCTGATTCAGAAGATCGCCGCGCTCGCGTGGCGGGAGACCACGTCGCAGTCCGCGAGCCAGAACGAGCCGGCTGGGGTGCGCTCGGCCGCCAGCCCTGCCGTGGAATCGCCGGATCCCGGCGCGTGAGCCCGCCGGGCAGGAATCTCACGGCGCCAGCGATCGGTTCGCGCTGTACTTGATCACGCGCACCTTTTCAATCGTGACCAGCCCCTCGCTCACCATCTGGTCGATGTGAGGCAGCAGTTCGTCGATCTTCTCCGCCTGATCGACGATCTCCACGACCATCGGCAGGTCTTCCGACAGCCGCAGCACCTTCACCGTATGCAGGCGGCTGTGGGCGCCGAAACCCATCGGACCGCGCAGGACGGTCGCGCCGGCCAGGTGCAGCTCGCGTGCCTTGAGCACGATGGCCTCGTAGACCGGAACGCCCTGCCAGCGGTCACTCTCGCCGATGAAAACCCGCAGGAGCTGTGCATCGCCTTCGAGCTTCATGCTGCCACTCCGATCCAGCGCTCGGCCAGCCGATACCCGCACCACACGGCCAGCAGCCCGAGCGCCACGTTGAGGAGCACGTTCAGGAACGCGCGGAACGCCTGCCCGTCGTTGGCGAGCGCCAGGGTCTCCCAGCCGAACGAAGAGAAGGTGGTGAACCCGCCCAGCACGCCCACGGTCAGTCCGACGCGAACCTCCGTCGGGATCGGCACGCGCTCTGCCAGCACGAGGTTGAGCGTGCCGATCGCCAGGCAGCCGAGCACGTTGACGAGCAGCGTGCCGAGCGGAAACGTGCCGCCGGTCAGGGACTGCCCCCAGCCTCCCAGCAGATACCTCAGCAGCGACCCGAATGCGCCGCCGACCATCACCAGCGTGTACTTGTTCACCGCGAACTCGAGCGCCATGCGGCTGAGCATGCGTCTCCTTCAGGCAGGTGCAACGAACGCGCCGGCACTCCCGGCTGCGCTTCCTCGCGCGAAAAGACGTACCACGCCATGCCGCGCGCCGGAACCTGCACGCGGATTTCAGCGCGGCCGCGCGCGTCGAGGTCGAGGGGCTCGGCAGGACCATCCGCGGCGCTCATGCGCACCCGTCCCGTAAGCCCCGAATAGTAGAGATCAAGCGGCAACGAGCGCTCCACGGGCTCGGCGGCAGGGTTGTACACCACCAGCATAGCCGGCTGACGGAGCCTCGGGTTGACGTGCAGAATCCAGTCGAGATCGCGGCCGTCCGGCCGCCGGCCGTGGACGATGTCCGACTCCAGGATGGCGCGGTGCGCTTTGAACCACGCCACACGCGCCCGCACCATTTCGCGCGTGGCATCGGTGTCGTAGAGCCGCGGGCCGCGGAAGCAGGCCTGCACTCCCGCGCCGAGCAGGTTGCCTAGGCGCCGCTCGTAGTGATCGCGGTGCTCATCGAGCGGCTCGATCGTCGCCGCCGCCCCGCCCCCGTGATACTCCGTCAGGGGCACGAACATCCAGCCCATGCTGGGCGTCTTCGTCCAGGTTCCGTCGAAGATGTTCTGGCGCTCGATAATCTCCTGGCTGGCGCGCGGCAGCGACCAGTTCGTCTCGCGGTAGCCCATGCCGCATTTGCTGGAGCCGCACAGATAGTACCAGTCCGGCACGTTCAGATACACGCCGCGCTCGCGACACCAGCGATAGAAGCCGGCGATCTGCGACCACTGCGCCCATTGCGAGTCGTTCAGCCCGACGTGGCCGGGGTGAGTGATCGACGCGCAGAGGTCGCCCGGATAGCTGCCGTCGTGTTCGAGTGCATCCAGCCCGGTACGCTCGTACGCGCGGTACAGCTTGGCGAAATAGTCCTGGCCCCACTTCGATCCGAGGCACGGGGCGTTTCCGAAGACGGCAAAGCCGCCGGGCTTGCTGGTGGCCGGATCGATGACGTCGTTGTCCGCGTCGATGGACCGGCTGGAAAGCAGCGAATAGCCGCCTAGCCCGATGCCTTTCGCATGCGCGTAGTCCGCCAGCGCCTTCAACTGCGCCAGGTACGCAGGGTCGGTATTCTCGATGTCGAAGCCGCTGCCGAAGGTCATGATGACCAGCTCGAACCCGACCTCGGCGGCCTGGTCGATCGCGCGACGGACGGCGTCGGGCGCGGCGGAGCCGGCGTGAAAGATCAGCGGGTTCTCGCAGACCCACGGCACCAGGGTCCGGTACATCCGCCGCTGCGCGAGCCCGCGCCGCTCGCGCTCGGTCGAGTCGAAGAGCAGCTCGAACACGCGGTAGCTGTGGAACGTGCCGCCGGCCGCGAGCGATACCGCCGGCCCCAGCGGAGGCGAACATTCCAGCAGGCAAGGCGTACGGCGTTCGTAGTGCACCTGCGTTTCGTAGAGCGGATCGCTGACCCAGCGGAATCCCGGCCCCTCGACGCCTGACTCCATCGAGCCGCCGAACGAATAGTCGGTCTCGACGTGCATCGACCGCGGCACGGTGACAAAGCGCTCGGTGCGGCCTTCGACATAGGAAGCGGGCTCGACGCTGGCCAGGATCTCGGCCTTGAAGCGGTCGATCCTCACCGGGCCGGGCCCGGTGTTCACGACGGAAAGCCATTTGCCGATGAGCGGAATCCCGTCGTACAGCTCGTAGTGCACCGTCACGGCGACGCCGTCGAGCCCGCTTTCCGGCGGAGGGGTGAAATTCAGCTCCAGCGAGACGCCCGGCGGCGGCCAGGGAGCCTCGGCCGCGGGCGATGCCAGCCATCCTGTGCGCCGCTTCCACGCGAACGGCGCGCGGGTCTTGCCGATCCTGTGTCCCAAGACGGTGAAGCTGTTCGGAATCGCCGTCATCTGATCCAGCCACTCGGAAAGCAGGTAGTTGTGGATCGGCTGGCCCGTCAATCCGCCGACCGCGTACTCATTGCCGTTCAGGGTGATCACCGCCTCCGGCCGAACGCTGCGAAGCTCCGACTGGCCGCTCGTCAGATTGTCGAGCGCGACCGTGGCGGCGTTCGGCGCAAGTCGAAACACCCGCCGCACGAGCCCGTTCTCGAGCGTGATCTCGTGCCCGTCGGCGCTCGCCTCTGCGTGCGCGACGTAGGGAGCCGGGTCAAGCAACCAATCGGCGCCCGCCTGCCCTGCACGGGACGACGCCGCCGGCACGCTGACCGCCAGAACCGCCAGCCTGAACCAAGCCATGATCGTGCACCTTTCTCGCCGGACGCGCGCGTCGCCGGTCAATAGAACAGGAACGGCCACCAGTTCTTCATGGGCCTGCCCTCGGCGTCGATGCAAGGGTTGTCGAGACCGGGCATGCTCTGGAACCAGTAGACGATCCAGGCGCCCATGCAGTCCGGCGCGACGCTCGCGTAGCGCTGGAACTTCTCGCGGTTGAACGGGCGGACTTCGTCGGGCTGGTCGGGCTGCTTGCGCGTTCGGTACGTCTCGAGCGTGGTGCTCGTCGTGAAGGGGCTTTCCAGGTCGTAGTGCCAACGCGCCCCGGGCGGGAAATGCGCGCTGCCGCCGGCGGCGACGAAGGGGTCAAACGTGTACGTCTTGCCGCGCCAGGTCATCACCAGTCGATCCGGTTCGGGATACTCCATGCGGTCGCCGGAGGAGCGGTCGTACGACGTCTCGTAGAACCGGTCGAACGGGAATCCGCGCTGATCGAGCTGGAAGTCGGCGAATTCGTAGAAATGCTTGCGGTAGTACGCGTTCGACTGGCTGTTGGCGATCCACTCCATCGTGTGGCCGAAGTTCTCCATCGAGCAGCCCGGGCCGCGATGCGGATTGAAGAACGCCACGCGCAGGCTGCGGCCGAGCCAGGGCATGGTCCGATCCTCGCCGTTGCCCGCCGAGCCGTGCTGGCCGAGAACCGGCCGGCAGTGCTCGTCGTAGAACTGCTTGAGCTCGCAGGTCTCGAGTCCCGGCCAGTGATTGCCCGGATCGTGAATCGCGTAGAACCAGACCTCGTGGACCCAGCCCGCGTTCACCAGCGCGCGCAGGCTCAGGAAGCGGCCCGGGCTGCGCGGATCGCTGAACCCCAGCCGCGGGGCGAACGCGTCGCCGAACAACGCACCGTAGTCGATCAGCGGCTCGTCCTCGCGGCGGTCGCTCTTGCGCGGCAGGAAGCTGCTGTTCTCGCGACGCGGCTTGCCGCGCGCTGCGTCGTCGCGCAGGTCGACCAGCTTCAGGATTTCGTATTCGACAAACGCCGGCGCGTCGCCATCTTCGTAGCCGTGAAAGCGCGTCGCCTCGGCGAAGGCCCTGATCAGCGCCGCGGCGTGTGCGCGGATGTCGGATTCGCCGCAGTCGTTCGCGAAATTCAGGATCAGGACGCGCGGTTTCATCCGGCGAATCCGGTCGTGGTTCTGCCAGAGCCAGTCGTCGGAATTGCGGCAGCTCGCCTGGTTTGGCCAGGTGGTCAAATCCCCGGACAGCCCATCCGGCGGCGGGAGCAGCGCGGCGTTCTCGGGGTCGGCGCCGCGCGACGTCTGCGCCGCCGCGCGCCAGGCGAGCGGCGTGAGCGCACCGAGGAAGAACGCGACGAGCAGGAATCGAGTCGATGCCATGTCGAATCTCCGCTTCGCCGCGAGAAGCCATGCCGCGAAGGCCCGACAGGGCGTATTCTGCGCGCCGAGCTGTTCGGCCGCCGACCCGCGGCGACCCGCCCACGAGGGTAACTCGCATGCAGAGGAATTCCAATCCGCGCAGCGGACGCAACGTCCGGTCGGGACGCTCCGCGACGCGCCCATGCCTCGCGGCACTGTTCCTGACTGCGGCGCTCGGCGGCCCGCCCGGCCGAGCCCAGCATGTGCCGCCGATACCCGGCGCTGCCGAGCTCGCTCAGGCGCCGAGTTTTGCAGCGAGCGAGCGCGTCGTCGCGACGCACTACTTCTACTGGTACAAGTGGCCCGACGAGCACTTCTTCGACGACCCCCGCACGCGCAGCCATGACATTCAGCGCTGCCACTTCCCCGACCCGGAAGTCGTCAGCTACGAATCGGTCGCGTGGCACCGCAAGCAGATGGAAGACGTGCTCGCCGCGGGCATCGATGTCGTCCTGCCGGTGTACTGGGGCGTTCCGAACCATTACGACAAGCCGGATGTGCGCTTCTCGGTGCGCGGCCTGCCGCCGCTGGTTCGCGCGCTGGATGAGCTGGCGGCGCAGGGCCGCACGCCCCCGCGCGTCGGCCTGTTCTACGACACGACGACGCTGCTTGGCGTTCACGCGCATGCCGGCGAGCGGCGCGGCAACGTCGACCTGCGCAGCGACGAGGGCAAGCGGATCTTCTATCAGACCATTCGCGACTTTTTCTGTCAGATTCCGCCGCGACATTGGGCCTGCCTCGACGGCCGGCCGATCGTGGCGCTGTACGGCTCGTCGTTCGCCGCGGGTCACGACGCGTCGTTGCTCGACGCGGTCTACGACTGGTTCGCGCGGGACTTCGCGGGCCGCAAGCCGTTCGTGATCGCCGGCCCGTCGTGGCAGTTTCGCGCCGACGCGAGCACGGGTTGGGGCGCGGCGCTCGACGGACCGATCCTGGGCGAGCACGCGGCCCAAGTCGGTCCGGGCTATGACGACTCGCCCGTGCCCGGACGCGGCACGCCGACGCGCGACCGGCTCGACGGCGGCTTCTACGCGGCGAGCTGGCTGCTCGCGATACAACATCACCCGCGGATCGTAATCATCGAGACCTGGAGCGAACTGCACGAGGGCACGCCGATCTGCGAGACGCTCGAGGACGGCCGGCGCTACATCGAGCTGACCCGCCTCTTCGCGGACCGATTCAAAAGCGGCTGGTCACCCGCGTCCGACGATTGGGCCGATGCACTGCGCCGCACGCTCAACGCTCGACATTCGAACCCGTGGGGGCGCGAATTCGCCGGCGAACCGGCGATCCGCGCCGGCGATGCCGGCGACGGACGCTTCGAGGAGCGCGGCGTCCGGCTGGTGCGCGACGTCGCCGACGGTGCGTGCACCGTCGAGACCAGGGACGGCGTCGCGTTCGCGCGAACGCAACGCGGCGCCAGCGACGCGCGCTATCTCTATTTCGACCTCGCGGATCCCTGGTATTTCGATCACCGAGGCACGTTGACCGTACGGATCACGTACCTCGACCAGGGCCGCGGCGAATTCCGCCTTCAGTACGACTCCGCCGAGCCGATCGGGCCGCTGGGCGGCGCCTATCGCGACGCGGAGCCGATTCGGCGCGAGAACACCGGCCCATGGCGCACCGTGAGCGTGAAGCTGCCGGCGGCGCGCTGCGCGAATCGTCAGAACGGCGGCGCGGATTTTCGCCTGGCGACCCCAGGCGAAGATCTCTCCATCGCGCGCGTCGAGATCGTGCGGGGCGCCGGCCGGTCGGACGAATAGCCGGTCGAATATCACGCTCTCGCTGACCTTCGCTCGACTGCGCCGCTAGGGCGCTTCCTGCTGGCCGGCGACGGCGTCGACAACCTGCCTGAGCCAGTCGATGGCGCGGCCCTCCGCAACCCTAGTGACGTTCTCTGCCTGCGCGACCCGCATGAATTCCTCGTAGACGGCCTGAATGTCGTCCGCCACGGGCCAGGGCGTGTTTGTCTCCGCGGCCTGCTTGCGCAGCTCGCTCCAGCGAACCAGAAAGACGTACAGCAGCGGCAACTCCGCCGTGCGTACGCGCTGCAACGTCGCGGCGTCAGCGCCCGCGGCCGCCTCCGCGGCCCGCAGGTGCCTGAGACTCTCGCACAGTGTGCCGAGCGACAGGAACTTGGCGTCGGGACGCGAGTAGCAGTCGAGATAGTCGCCGCTCGCATCGACCGCATCGTGCATGAGCCGCACGTAGTCGCGCACGCAAGACGCGGCGGAACCGTAGTAGCCGTTGAGAAACTCGTCGATCAGGTGCTGCGGATCGCGCGACGGGTTCCACAGCAGCTTCGCGAGCACCCAGGCCCGCAGCTCGGCCATCTCCGAGCCGTAGGACTGATAGGCCCCCTGCTCGAAGACTCCCTTGACGCCGTGCTCGACAAAGAAGCGGATGTTGGGCGCAAGCACACGCAGGTTGGGGTGCGGCATGATGTAGTGCGCGAAGTTGGTGGTGTAGTCCCAGACGTAGAGCCGCTCGCAGATCTTCGACCAACCGAGCAGGTCATCTCGAAACGCGCGGTTGCGCTCGTCCGAAAGCGGTCGGCTGAACGAGCATTCGATGCTGCACAGCCGCACGATGACGTTGCCGCGCGGGCGAGTCCGGAGCGGAGGCTTGCGAGTGTACTGGTAGGCGAGCGTGTCGATCGCAACCTGCGGGAACTCCGGCTCGATTTCGGCCGCCACCGCGTTCACGAATCGCAGGACCGAGCCGGAGGGGCTACCTTCCTCGCGATCGATGCGCCCGCACTCGACGCACTGGCAGGCGCCCTGCCAGTCGTTCTGCGACACGGAGGCGATCGTGGCGCCGGGCGCAGCGCGCAGCCGCTCCTTCAGGTTCTTGATCAGCTCCGCCCGCATGGCTGCGTTCGACAGGCAGAGCTGCCCGCCGGCGGCCGTCCGCTGGCCGTTCAGCTCGCTGAACCAGTCGGGATGCTCCTGGAAGTACTTCTCCGGCGGAATCAGGCCGTAGAACGTGTGCACGAAACCGAGGTACTCGTGTCGGCCGCCGCGCGTCGGCTCGATGTGGTCGAAATGCCCGTTGCACATGTTGCGGACGGCCCAGTCGCCGTCGAGCGCGTCGAACCAGAACGACTCGCGGTATTCGAGGGGCGGCACCAAGCGGACATTGAGCGGGCCGATCTTCAGCGTGGCCCGCCGCGGAATGGAACTGGCCTTGGAGGTCCACCAGCGGCAACCTAGCTCGTCCTCCAGGAACGTGTACACCGCGTAGATCGTGCCGCGCGGGCTGCCGCCGGCGAGAATCAGATCACGGCCGACGCTGTGCAGCACCAGCCCTTCCGAGCCGAGTCCGTCGGTCGAAAACGCGGGGTCGGCCAGCTTCGCCGCGCCCGGACCGACCAGCAGACGGCTGACGTCGGCGGAGACCTCCTGCTGAACTGGGAATTCGGCACCGCTGATTTCATGAAGGAACGCCGCCAACTCGCCGGCGGCAAAACGCTCGGGCTCGCTCGCGTCCGCGGCGACGACGATCGCGGCACGGCTCCGGCCGTCCTCGGCGATCAGGATGGCGTCCTGCGCGCTGGCCGCCGCGGAAATCAGGCCGCAAGAAAAGCCGCAAATCACGAATAGGCGGATGTTGCTCACGATCAACCTCGCAGTCCGGTGCGTCCGCGGCCTGCCTGCGGGCACGCCGCATACGCGTGTCAATCGTAGGATACCGCCGCCACAGCCCGTACGGGGGGGCGTGCGGACCCGCTTGCTCCGCGGCACGAACGTCGCTTGCGTCTGGAGAGTCGTCATGCCATTCCGAAGCTCCACGCCTTGCGAGAGGGACGCCCGAAAGCCAACGTCGGCGCATCGAGTCGCGCGGATCGCCCGGTTGATCGCATTCGGCGCAGCGGCGCTGACCGCCTTCGCCGCGACAGCGCGCGGTCAAACCGCGACCCCGCCCGACGGCCCGATCGAGCTGTACGACCTCGCGCGAGACCCGCGCGAATCGACCGACGTCGCGGCGGCACATCCCGACATCGTCGCGCGGATGCGCGAGATCAGGGCGGCGCGCGCGGCCTCGTCGATCAAGGAGTGGAACTTCGGCCCGTGAAGCCGCCGGGCGTGAAACATGCCGACTCGCAAGTTTGGCCTGAGTACGATCTTCCGAGCCTCCTTGGCGCCGATTTCACACCCCAGGTTCCATGCTCGGCCCGCGGCGTGCGCGGTACAATTTCCCCATGCTGGCGTCATCCACCACTCACGTCAGCCTGCTGGCACGATTGAGCGACCGGACCGACATGGCCGCCTGGCGGGAGTTCTCCGACCGCTACGGCGAGCTGATCCGCACCGTCGGCCGGCGGCGCGGGTTGCAGGCGGCCGACTGCGACGACCTCGTCCAGGACGTGCTGGTCTCGCTCTGCAAGGCCATCGAGAGTTTTGAGTACGCCCCCGAAAAGGGCAGGTTCCGCGCCTATCTCAAAACCATCACCCTGCACGCAATCACTCGGATTCTCCGGCAGAGAAGTGCCACCGCCGCACTAGGTACTTTGGAGCCGCTCGTCGATCCGGGCAGCGGGGATGCTGCCCACGACGGCGTCTGGGAAGAGGAATGGCGCGCCCATCACGTGCGCCGCGCCATGCAGATCATCGCCGTCGAATTCGCAGCGCCCGAGCTGCGCGCGTTTCAGCGCTACGCGGTGGACGGCGCTGACGCACAATCGGTCGCGGAGGCGCTGAACTTGTCGGTCAACCAGGTCTACAAGGCCAAGTCGCGCATCCTGAAGCGCCTGGCGGGACTGGTGCGGGAGCAGGTCGACGACGAAGGCTGAACAGCGGAGCCGTCCGCCATGAGCAGCGGATCGGACTGGTACCGCGAAGACGCCGTGCTGCTTCGCACCGTGCAGATCAGCGGCTGGACCGCGCCCATCGAGCCGAGCATTCCCGGCTTCGCCGACTGGCAGGAATTGGGCCGCGGCGGGCAGGGAGTGGTCTACAGCGCCACCCAGCTCTCCACGCACCGCCGCGTCGCGGTCAAGATTCTCATGGGTGGCCCCATAGCCTCGCGGGCGCAGTTCCGCCGCTTCGAGCGTGAGATTGACCTCATCGCCGGCTTCCAGCACCCGAATATCGTGCGACTCTACGACCGCGGCGTGACGGACCAGGGCCAGCCGTACTACGTCATGGAGCTGATCGACGGCTGCAACCTGGAGGCACACCTCGGCCTGCGTCGGCCGGCAGCTCGACGGCTGTTCGAAGCACCGCGTGACCGAATCGTGCCGCCGGACGCGCGTGCGCCCGCGGAACCGCCTCCCGTTCGCGAAACGCTCGGCCTGCTGGCCAAGGTGTGCGAAGCGATTACCTACGCGCACCGCCATGGCGTTGTCCACCGCGACCTGAAGCCGGGGAACATCCTCGTCGACGGCGCCGGCGAGCCGCACGTGCTTGACTTCGGGCTGGCCCGGGTCGTAAGGCCGGACGCGTACTCGTCGTCGGCGACAATGAGCCAGACCGGCGACTTCATCGGCACGCTGCCCTGGTCGAGCCCGGAGCAGGCGGAAGGCGCGCCGGACCTTATCGATGCGCGCAGCGACGTCTACGCGCTGGGCGTGATTCTCTTCCAGGTGCTGACGGGCACGCTTCCCTACGCAATGTCTACGCTGTGCGAAGCGCTGGAGAACATCCGCAACGCCGACCCGCCGCGCCCCAGCACCGTTCGCCGCGGCCTGAGCGGGGAGATCGACGCAATCGTCTTGAAGTGCCTGGCCAAGCAACCTCAGTATCGCTATCGAGATGCCGGTGAACTCGCGGGCGACCTCCGGAACTACCTCGCGGGCGAACCGCTGCTCGCCAGAGCCGAGTCGCTGCTTGCACGAATGCGCCGCGGCTTGCGCCGCTACCGGCCGGCGGCGAGCCTTGTGGGCCTGTTGCTGGTTTGTGGCGCCGGTGCAACGGCGCTGGCGTGGGCCTGGCGTCTCTTCGGTTTCGCCGGCGACGGCGCCGCCGGAACCGCCGAGGCAGGATTCCAGCAGAGCATGGTGCGACTGCGCGACGGCCCGACGGTGGCTCTGAGCAGCTTTGCCGGGTTGGGAGACCGGATCAACGTACCCACCAATCTCGCCCTTGGCTACGAGAGGCCGACGAGCGCGAGCTTGCAGCAGGGGCAGTCCCTGGATGTAGCGGGCTACTTGACGATTGGCACGGGGACGAGCGCGCGCCTGGACGTTCGGGATGGCGCATCGGTGAGCTGCTGGAACGCACGGATCGCGGATCTGGAGGACGGCGATGGCCTTGTAACCATTCGCGGACAAGGTACGCGCTGGAAGGCTCAGGAACTCACATCTTCCGATGGCTGGTTCATGCTCGGCGGGCGATCGGCGAAGCTTCAGATTCTCGACGGCGCCGTCGTCGAGGATTGCCGCGGCCACATCGCCTGGGGAATCCGGAGCGTAGGTGAGGCGCTGGTCGAGGGTCCGGGCTCAGCGTGGAGGCATCGATTCTTTCTCGAGGTCGGTCGTTCGGGCCGGGCCGAGTTGCTCATCCAAAATGGCGGCCTCGTCTCCAGCCTCCAGGCTTGGCTCGCCCGCGCGCCTGAGTCCGAAGGAAGCGTGGTGGTTGCGGGAGTCGGCTCACAGTGGATCAACGCCGGTTCGCTGTATGTCGGCGGTAACCCCGAGTCGCCGGGAGGACGGGCGCACTTTCTGATCGAGGACGGCGGCACGGTCGTCGTTTGCCACGCCTTGCGGGTCTGGGGTCCCGGAGCGGTGAACTTGCAGGGAGGCTGGCTGGCGGCGGCTGAGATCGATCAGAGCCAGGGGGGCCAGCTCGACTTCACCTCCGGCGTGCTCGAGACCGAGTCGTTTGACGGCGACCTGGTGAACCAAGGAGGCACGCTCGTTGGCGGCGCCTCTTCCCGTGCGGTCGTCATCGCCGGCGACTACCAGCAGAAGGCCGGCACGCTGGCGTTGACGCTGCGCGGGGCCGACTCGCCTGACGCGCCCCGGCTGCTCGTGGGCGGAACGGCGAAACTCGGCGGGCGCCTGATCCTGGATTGCGCTACAGACTTTCAACCCCTGCCGAACGAAGAGCGCGTCATCCTTGCGGCCAATGCCCTCGACGGCGAGTTCGAGCATCCCGAGGGCCGGATTGACTTCATCGGCGGCGGATCGTGCGCAGTCATCTACACTGCGGCCGAAGTGATTCTCACGGACTTCGACGCTCCGCGCCCGCGTGATGACTCAGCACCCCAAACGCCGCTGTGCAGGGAGTGCGCGGAACTCAATCCCGACGCTCCGTTCCCGGTGCACCTGGCTGAGAACACCACCGGCGACTCCGATCTCACGTTTCTCGGTCCGCCGGACAATATCGGATGCGCCCTGCGGGATCGCAGCGTGGTCTACGACTTCGGCGCGCTGTCCGTGCTGGATGGTGAGGGACCGGACTTCAACGTTTACGAATGGTTCTTCGGCGGTCCCCACTCTCGCGACGTTGACGTTCAGGCGAGCGCGGACGGGGTGAGCTACGCGAGCCTGACGTCCACCGAAGGGCCGTGCGACCGCATCCTGGGCGACGAAGCGCACGCGGCGCCCGGCAACATCCGGGCCTACGACCTCGCCGTGACCGGACTCAGCGCTGTCCGTTATGTGCGGATCCAAGGCCTGCTCGACGCCGGCAGCGGACACCGGGGCGCATTCAGCCTCGACGCAGTCGGTGCAATCCATTACGAAGCGGCGAACCGTGGCGCCGCGCCGGACTGAGCGTCGCCAACCGACCGCTCGGTTCCACACGTCTACCGTTCGCTCCATGTGAGCGTGCCCCGGCCCTGACCGAGAGCGTCGTTCGCACACCGTCCGGCTTCTGATTTCGGCAGAAACGGGTTGCGCGCCCGCTAGGGCGTATTGAGGGCGTGCTCCGCCGCCGGCGTACTGACCCTTCACATCGCCATCGGCGTGAGCCCGACCATGGGATCCTAGTCAATAGCACGCACCAGAGTCTCAATGCCGGAGGATCGAATCATGGCTCGCACGTGGAGCGTATTCGCCGCTGTTGCCATCTTGGCAGCTACCTGCGCAAATGCGCAAACCCCCGTCGGCGGAGCGTTTACCTATCAGGGACAGCTCAAGGAACAGGGCGAGCCGGCCACCGGCGCGTACGCAATGCAGTTCAAGCTGTACGACGCTGGCAGCGGCGGCACGCTCATTGCGACCTACCCGCCCAGCGGGACCGTCGCCGTCAGTGTCCAGGATGGGATGTTCACCACGATGCTGGACTTCGGCCTGACGCCCTTCGACGGCGAGCGGCGCTGGCTGGAGGTCGTGGTCGAGAGCGTCACACTCGCGCCCCGGCAGGAACTGACCGCCACGCCGTACGCGCTCTATGCGCTCAACGGCCCCGGCGGGGAGAGCTTCTGGCAGGCGGGGACGGGCGGCGCAATCTACTACAACGGCGGCAACGTGGGGATCGGCGCCGATCCCACTCCCAATCATCTGCTAGAGGTCGCCGGCGACGACGTGCTGATCAGCACGCCCGGCGGTGGCAACGCGAACCTGATCCTCAATGATACGGATGGCGGTACCTCGCCGCCCGGCATCGCGTTCTGGGGGAACACACAGGCCGGCTTCTATGGCCCGGACACGGGCGATCAGACCTTCGCGTTCCGCGCCGGCTATCCCTCACCGCGAGTGCATGATGCGCACCTGCGCGTCTACGGCCCCGAGGACACCCAGTTCATCGACCTGACGCACGACGGCGCCGACGCCATCATCAGCGCGGCGGCCGACGATCTGGTCCTCAACTCCACGGGGACCAATTCGGCAGGTCTCGTTCTCAACGGCGGCACAATCGGCGATATGGCGTTCTATACGGGTAGCTTCGTACCCGAAAGCGAGCGGATGCGGATCGACGCCAGCGGGAACGTCGGGATCGGCACGGCGGCGCCGGCGCGCGACCTGGAGGTCCGCAAGTCGGTCAACGGCCTCGTGGACGCGGGCGTTGAGAACGACAGCGCGGAAGCGAATGCCCGCGCGGCTCTGGCCGTCGGTTGCGACGTCACCCAGGGGACCTTCCTGGCACACTCCAGCACCTACGAGAACCCGGCCCAGCGCGAGCGCGTCGCCGTCGTAGCCGAGGTCGGCGCCGGCGGACTATCGCTGGCTGCGAGCGATTCCGACGGTGATCTTCGATTCCACACCGGCGGGTTCGAAGCGTCGAACGAGCGGATGCGGATCGACGCCAACGGCAACGTCGGCATCGGTATTTCCACCCCCAGCGCACGGCTGAACGCGTATACCGTGGGAGGCACCGGCTTGATGGGGCAGAGCGGCACCGGCACCGGTGTCTACGGCGTTTCGGGCAGCAGCGCGGGCGTGATGGGCTACAGCATCGGCGGCGGGGCCATTGGAAAGCTGGGCGACCCGAGCTACGGCGTCTATGGCGAGAACCCAGGCGGAATCGCCGGCTACTTCGACGGCAACGCACACGTCACCGGGGACTTGGCCGTTACCGGCGAAATCGCGTCAGACGTCGGCGGATTCCGATTCCCTGACAACAGTGTACAGACGACCGCCGGCGTGACCGGGAGTGGAACCAACGGCTACCTACCGAAGTTCACCGGCACAAAGTCGGTCGGGAATTCGATCCTCTACGAGACGGCCGGCGGGGTCATCATCAACGGGACGTCTTCGACTGCTGCCCTTGAGATCATGACGACCGCCGAGGAGACCCTCCTGCTGGACGGGCCGGGCGTTTTCGACACCAACGGCAGAATCCGGTTCCAGGACATGTTCGGCGACGTGTACATCCAGAACGACGGCGACGGGGACCTGCTGATGCACCTCGGCGAAACCGTCGGCGGGCGGCTGGCGATCACCGGCGGCAACGTCGGCATCGGCACACTCGACCCGAACAACGCGCTGAGCGTGGCCGGCGATGCGGATTTCACCGGCTACGTCGGCATCGGCACGGCCAACCCTTCCGCGCAGCTTGAAGTGGAGGGCACAGATCCATGGCTGGTACTGGATTCGACCGCCAACCAGACTGGAGTGTCGTTGAAGCAGAACGGCGCCACGAAATGGGCGCTGGTCTGGGCGCCCGGCTCCCAATACCTCTACTTCTGGCGGGGCAGCGGTGGCACCAGCGTCGTCCTGAGCGACGCGACCGGCAACATGGGCATCGGCGTCACAGACCCGTCAGAGAAGCTCGACACCAGCGGCACCGCCCGCCTGCGCGGCATTGGCACCAGCACCGGCACCGCGGTCGTCGCCGACGCTAACGGCAAGCTCTGGAAGCAAACCTCCAGCCTGCGCTACAAGCACAACATCGCCGATTTGCCGACCGCAGGCGACGCCGTCCTCGACCTGTGCCCGGTCAGCTTCGACTGGAACTCGACCGACGCACCCGACATCGGCCTGATCGCGGAGGAAGTGGAGCAAGTCCTGCCGGATCTCGTCATCCGCGACGCGGACGGCCAGCCCGACGGCGTCCGATACGACAAGGTCGCGCTCTACCTGCTCGACGTCGTCAGGAACCAGCGCGGGCAGATCGTGCAGCAGGGCGATCAACTCGCCGAGCAGCAGGCCAATCTCGCCGGCCAGCAGGACCAGATCTCCGCGCAGCAGGCACAGCTCGCCGCGCAGGGGAAAGTCATCTCGACTCTTCAAGCCCGACTCGATAAGCTGGAAGCGTTGTTCGCCGAACACGGCGTGCTGCCAACCGGAGGTGTGCGATGAATCGACGATCCTGGACCGCTTCACTCGTGGCCACGCTGTCCGTGGCCCTGATCGCCGTCAGTCCTACCGCGGCCGACCTCACCATCGACTGGTGGACCGTCGACGGCGGCGGCGACATGTGGACCAGCGGCGGCACGTACGAGCTCTCCG
>CAYXIO010000049.1:0-218 GCA_964465125.1 uncultured Planctomycetales bacterium
CGACGTCCGCGAACACGAGGTACGTGACGACCAAGAGCCCGACGCTCATCACCACGAACTGCAGGTAGTCGGTGACCAGCACCGACAGCATCCCGCCGAGCACCGTGTACACGAGCACGAGCACGAGCAACGCCGTCATCACCCACTCGAGCCAACCGGGATCGAAGCCGACGACCGCGCTCAGGAACTCGCCGCCGATGCGCAGGTAGAGCCCCATG
>CAYXIO010000049.1:228-26551 GCA_964465125.1 uncultured Planctomycetales bacterium
CGGACCGAATTGGCGCTGGAAGAGCTCCGGGATCGTCATCACGCCCGAGAGCCGCAACGGCTTGATGCAGAACCCGGTCAAGCCGATCACGAGCAGCGCGACCGCTTGCAGGAGGCCGGGCACCGCGCCGACGAAGCCCTTGGTGTAGCCCGCTTGCGCGGTGTACATGCAGGTGATGATGCCGAACTCGGTCGCGGCGAGCGACGCGATGCCGAGGTAGACGTTCATCTCGCGGCCGGCGACGAGAAAATGCTCGACCTTCGAGACGTACTTTCGAACCAGGATGCCCGCAATCATCGTGGCGAGCAGGTAGAGCCCGACGATGCTGCCGTCGATCGGGAGGTTGAAGTTCGTCAAGTGTCTCTCCGCGTACTGCCGGCCTGTCGCGCTGCACTGGCGAGGCGCTTCTCTTCACTCGCTATTCGCTTTTCGCCATTCGTGGTTCGTTTGCGCCCTTACTCTGCGCTTCCGGCTGCCAGCGCACAAAGGCCTCGATGGCCTGGTACTCGGGCAAGCCGAGCTCGTCGTAGACGCGGGCCGTCGCCGCGTTGCGATCCTCCGCACGCTTCCAGAACTCGCGCGTGTCCCAGGGGCCGGGGAACAGCGCCTTGTCCTTCTGCGACTCGTGAAAGAAGATCGCCATGCGCTTCCGCTCCACCTCGTCCGGGCTGAGCGGAACGGCCATTTCGATCTCGTGCGGCTCCCATTCCTGCCAGGCGCCGCGATAGAGCCAGACCTCGCACCAGCTTGACCACTGGGCTTCTTGGCGGCCCTCGGCGGCCTCCTGGCGCATCCGCCGTAACGCCGTCAGGATCGCATCGAGGCAGACGCGGTGCGTGCCGTGCGGGTCGCTCAGATCGCCGGCGGCATAAACCTGCCGGGGCCGGACTTGCTCCAGCAGCCCGCGCGTGATCGCGATGTCGGCCTCGCCGATCGGCTTCTTGCGCACGCGCCCGGTCTCGTAGAACGGCAAATCGAGGAAGTGGACGTTGGCGGGCTCAACGCCACTGTAGCGCGCCGCGGCGCGCGCCTCGCTGCGGCGGATCAGCGCCTTGATCGACTGCATCTCGGGCGGATCGACCTCGCCCGCGTTCTTGCCGCGGATGAAGTCGCTCACCTGCCGGGCAATCGCCTCGATTCTGCCGCCGGCCGGCAGCTCGAAACGCTGGGCGAATTCAGAGACGAACTCGACGTGCCGCAACGTCTTGTCGTCGAAGACGGCGATGTTGCCGCTGGTCTGGTAAGCGACGTGCACGTCGTGGCCCTGGTCGCACAGGCGAATCAGCGTGCCGCCCATCGAGATGACGTCGTCGTCGGGGTGCGGACTGAAGACCACCACGCGCTTCGGGAATTCATCGGCCGATCCGTCGCGGCGCGGACGCCCGGGCTTGCCGCCGGGCCAGCCCGTGATGGTGTCCTGCATCGCGCGAAAGACCTGGATGTTCAGGTCGTAGGCGCTGCCGCGCGCCGAAAGCAGCTCTTGCAACCCGTGCTCGTTGTAGTCCTCTTCCACCAGCTTGAGGATCGGCTTCTTGAGCGAAAGGGCCAGCCAGATCACCGCCTTGCGCGTCGTGCGCTCATCCCATTCGTGCTTCAGCGGCGCCAGCGGACCGAGCCGCCAAGGCGTCTTGATCGGCGTCAGCTCATTCGCCGCGGCGCGGTCCAGCACGAACTGCACGTTGGGATGCTGCTGAAGATGGCTGGCGGCGACCGAGCTGGTGATCGGCCCCTCGATCGCCTCGCGGAGGATGCGCGCCTTGCCCTCGCCGAACGCCAGCAGCACCACCCGCCGCGCGGACAGGATCGTGCCGACGCCCATCGTGATCGCGCGGCGCGGCACGTTCCACTCGCCGAAAAAGTCGCTGGCCGCGTCCAGCCGCGTCACCTTGTCGAGCGTGATGAGGCGTGTGCGGCTGTCGCGCGGCGAGCCGGGCTCATTGAAGCCGATGTGCCCGGTGCGGCCGATGCCCAGGAGCTGCAAATCGATGCCGCCCGCCGCCGCGATCTTCTCCTCGTACGCGCGGCAGAATGCGGCGATGCTTGCCTGCGGCAGCGTGCCGTCGGGGATGTGCACGTTGCCGCGCTCCACGTCGACATGATCGAAAAAGTGCTCCGCCATGAAGCGGTGATAGCTCTGGAGCGAGTCGGGCGTCATGGGCCAGTACTCGTCCAGGTTGAACGTGACGACGTTGCGAAACGAGAGTCCCTCGGACTTGTGCAGGCGCACCAGCTCGTCGTAGACGGCCACCGGAGTGGATCCGGTGGCAAGACCGAGCACGGCACGCCGCCCCCGCGCGGCGCGGTCGCGGATCAGTTGGGCAATCTCGCGCGCGACGGCAACGCTGGCGTCGTGCGCCGTCGGCTCGACGCGCGCGCAAACCGTCGGCGCGGACGCGTCGCCGCGCTCGCTCGCACCGAGTGGAAACCACAGTGTCTGGCTGCTCATGGCTGAGTTGTCGACTCCTGATGGGCGGCATGGTCGCCGATCGGGCACCGCCGTGCAATCTTCCCGGGCCCGCGTCTCACCGCATCCGTTGAGGACCCGGCGGGGCTTCCCCGAAGTCGCGTTTCCGTCCATGATTCCGTTCTGGAGCCCGATCCAGCAGCGACTTTTGCCCGGGAGAATTCAATCGTGACGCATCTGCCCCGCTATCGTGGTTTCCTTCGCCCTTTGGCGCTCGCGGCGCTCGCCGTCGTCTTCGCCGGCACGGCGCTCGCTCAGCATTCCGCCATCAAGCCTGAGCCGCGCCCCGACGACTGGTGGAGGCAGCGGCATGAATCGATGAACGAGCGCGTCAAGCAAGGCAATGTCGACCTCGTCTTCATCGGTGACTCGATCACGCAGAGCTGGGAGAACGAGGGCAAGGACGTCTGGAAGAAATGCTACGGCGAGCGCAAAGCCGCCAATCTCGGCATCGGCGGCGACCGCACGCAGCACGTGCTCTGGCGGCTGACGCACGGCAACCTCGACGGCATCGAACCGAAGGCCGCCGTCATCATGATCGGCACAAACAACTCGAACGGCGCTGACAACACCGCCGAGGAGATTGCGGAGGGCATCGCCGCGATCGTCAAGACGGTGCACGAGCAGTGCCCCGAGACGCAGATTCTGATCCTGGGCATCTTCCCGCGCGGCCCGAAGCCCGACGCGCAGCGCGAGAAGAACGCGGCCGCCAGCGCCATCGCGGCCAAGTTGGCCGACGGCAAGTCCGTCTTCTACCTCGACATCGGGGAGAAGTTCCTCGAGAAGGACGGCACGCTCACCAAGGAGATCATGCCGGACTTCCTGCATCTCAGCCCGCGCGGCTACGAGATCTGGGCGCAAGCGATCGAGCCTAAGCTGAAGGAAATGCTCAAGGAGTAGGCGAGCGGTCGAGCGGCCGAGGGACCAAGGGTCCGAGGGGGCGCAGGCCGCCGGGAATCAGCGTGGCGCCCGCCCCCGCCACTCTTCACGCGCGCTTCGCTATTCGCTATTCAGCCTTCAGTCCGCAGCTCGTACATCCCCTGGCCTGCCCGGCGGAGCTTGCCCTGGCGCGCCAGCTCGTCCCAGACGGCCTGCGGGTATTGATTGGGCGGCACGATGGCGACGATGCCGGAGTGCCCGCCGCTGCTCATCGGCCCGTGTCCGAGCCGCGATTCATCGTCCAGCCGCGCCATCTTCAGCCGCTTCTTGAAGGCCTTGAGCGCGTTCTTCAGCGTGGCGGGGTCGATCGAGCTCGCCGGCGGACCGCCGCCTTCAGGCACATGAGGCGTTTCACTCATCGCGAGGCACTCCCAGCACTTCGTCGCGCAGACGTCTCAACCCGTTCAGAATACCGCGCGGCGACGTGGCCCGCATCGCGACCGAACCGGTCAAGCCCTCCGCCGCTCTCGCGATATCATGTGGAACTACCCGATGGGAGCGCCGCATGAAATCCATGCCTGACCGGAATCGATCGTCGTTGATCGGCACCGTTGGAATCGTCCTGCTCACCGCCGCCCTGCTGGCCCAGGCGCCCGCCGCAAAGAGTGGGAAGCCCTCCCCGCCGGCGAAGCCCGACCCGCAGCGCTGGTCGAAGACGATCCAGATGTTTGAGGAATGGGACCGCAAGAACTCCGTCCCCAACCACGCGTTGCTCTTCGTCGGCAGCTCCAGCATCGTTAACTGGCCCACCGCGCAGGCGTTCCGCGAATGGCCGGTGATTAACCGCGGATTCGGCGGCTCTCACCTGGCGGATGTCGCGTACTACGTCGACAAGATCGTGCTGCCCTACACCCCGCACGCGATCGTCCTGTACGCCGGCGACAACGACATTGCCTCGGGCCTTTCCGCCGAGCAGGTCAGCGCGGACTTCGCCGAGTTCGTCGAGCGGGTTCGAGCGAAGCTGGCGCAAACGCCGATCGTGTACCTGTCGATCAAGCCCAGCGGGTCGCGCTGGCAGCACTGGCCGACGATGAAGGACGCCAACGAGCGTATCGCCGAGCAGTGTCGCCAGGGAGAAAAACTGATCTACGTCGACTTGGGCTCGTCGCTGCTGAATGAGCGCGGCGAGCCGCGCGACGAGTTGTTCCTGGACGACCGTCTGCACTTGAACGCCGACGGCTACGCGGCCTGGGAGCGCGTCCTGCGGCCCGTACTGGCGGATCGGATGAAGTAGGCCGACGGCCGGATGGGACGGCCGCATTCAGCGCCTGCGCGGTTGGCCTCGGCCCGACCTCGCGCAACGAATCGGCTCGCTTTTTCGAGCGCTACACGCGCCGCAGCTTGGTGACGCGGCCGATCTCCACCCATTCGACCACGAAGATGTTGCCGGCGTGGTCGAAAATCGCACTGTGCGGGGCGATGAACTTCCCGGCTACAAACTGCTCGCGCGGCTTGTCGCGCAGCGCGAATCCGCCCCCGTCGCCCAGATGCGTAATCAGCTTGTTTTCCCGATCGAACAGCGTGACACGAGCCTCCAGGTCGGGGATCAGCAGAACGCCCTTGCGCTCGTGGAAATGGCAGGGCGCGCGCAGCTCGTCGGTGACGAAACGCTGGTGCCGGCCGTCGAGATCGAATATCTGAAGCCGGCGATTGCTGCGATCCGCGACGACCAGTACGGGCCGCTCACCGCGCGTGTCCACCATCAGCCCGTGCGGACAGGAAAGTTGCCCGCGCTCCGAGCCGGGCCCGCCGAACGAGCGGCGGTATCCGCCCTGCGTGTCGTAGATGTGAATCCAGCTCTTGCCATAGCCGTCGGCCACGAAGAGCGTCCCATCGGGTGCAACCGCGACGTTGGTGGGTTTGAACTCGCCCGGGTGGTTGTACAGCCCGGACTCCATCGGAGCCGAGCGCGTCCAGACCACGCTGCCATCCAGATCGGTTTTCGCCACGACGCCACGCACGTAGTCGCAGAGATATAAGAATTCCCGTCCGTCTTCGCGGCTGAGGTGCAAACCGTGCGCGCCGCCCTTGTATTCGCTGCCCCACGAGCGGATGAACTTGCCGTCGGCGTCGAAGACCACGATCGCGTCCAAGCCCGGGCTCGTCGCATGCACGGTGTGCTTGATGTAGATGCGCCCCTGCGAGTCCTCGCAGACGCCGTGCGTGTTGCCCCAGCGCAGGCTCGCCGGAAGCACGCCCCAGTCGTGCTGCACCTCGTACTGGTGCTCACCCGAGCCGACCAGCAAGGGCCCCTGGCCCGACTTGTCCTGCGACCGCGCGAAGACCGTCGGCAGCACCGTCGCGGAGGCGGCGCCGGCCAGCGCCGAGCCGAGAAGATGCCGGCGCGACAGTCGCTTGCCCTGCGGATTGCTGCTCATGCGTGTCTTCTCCGCGGATTGGAACCCAGCACGCCGACCACTCCGTGAACGGCTCCACGGCGGACTATACCGCTTCTGGCGTCCCGCGCCGTCCCAGGATCGGCCCGTACGGCAGGCTCGCGGCACGGGCGGATATACTCCCCGCCGATCCAGCCTCAAGGAGACGAACGCATGGGCTCGCTCGATCGCCTGACCCTGACGGCGCCCGCCGACGATCGCGACGTGCGCCGGCTGGCGGAGATCATCTACCAGTCGTTCGCCGGGTTTGGGCTGCCGCCCGAGCGCACCGACCTCTGGCTCGCCGCGGTCGGAAGCGAGAATCTCCGCGTGGCTCGCCTGGACGGCGAAATCGTCGGCGGACTGGGCATCTTCTACTTCGGCCACTATTTCGGCGGGCAAGCTGTACCTGCCGCGGGCATCACCATCGTGGGCATGTCGCCGCAGGCCCGCGGAACGGGCGCAGGGGCGCGCATGATGCGCACGTGCGTATCCCGGTTGCGCGAGGAAGGCCTGCCGATCTCGTCGCTCTACCCGTCGACGTTCGGCCTCTACCGGCGGGCCGGCTATGAGCAGGCCGGGCTGCGCGTCGGCTACAAGCTCGGATTGCGCGCGATCGGAAAGCAGAGCCGCGAGGCGCACTTGCGGGCGATGACCCCGGCCGACCGTCCGGCCGTCGCGCGCGTGTATGACACCTGGGCGCGCCGCACCGCCGGCAACGTCGCCCGCGCGGAGCGCCAGTGGAACCGCGTCTTTGCAGACTGGGATGGGCCCGTCTACGCGTACGTGGTCGAATCGCCGGACGCTGCGGGTCCCGGCGATGGAATCGAAGGCTACCTCGTCTACTCGCAGGCCGGTCAGCGAAATCAGCCCTATGAGCTGATCGTCCGCGACTGGGCCGCGCTGACCCGTCGCGCCGGCGAGCGCCTGCTGGCGTTCCTGGGCGACCACAGCACGATGGCCTCGCACGCGCAGCTCGCGCTGGGGATGGCGGACCCGATTCTCGCGCTCGCACGCGAGGAGAACCTCACGATTCAACATCGTGCCCTCTGGATGCTGCGAATCCTCGACGTCCGCGCGGCGCTCGAAGCGCGCGGCTATTCGCCGGCGGTGCGCGGCGAGGTCCATTTCAGCGTGCACGACGACCTGCTCGACGCGAACACCGGCGATTTCATCCTCAACGTCGCCGACGGACGCGGCCAGGTTCGCGGCGGCGGGCGCGGCGAACTCCCAATCGACATCCGCGGGCTGGCGCCGCTCTTCACCGGGCATCTGTCGGCGGAGGAGCTTCAAACCACCGGCTTGGCTTCCGGTCCGCCGGAAGCGCTGGCGACCGCCGGCGCGCTCTTCGCGGGCCCGGCCCCGTGGATGGGCGAGCGCTTCTAGCACCGCGGCAAGCGGGGATCGGCTCCATGCTCGGCGACGTTGGCTATCGCCGCCGGCGATGAGCGGGTATCGTTCGCGTCGGACCAGCTTGGGAGGCACGCCCGTAATGAGCGAAGCACCCGCTCGCCTGTATCGCCGCCGCGTAACGACGTTGCTGCTCGCCTCGCTCGGTCTGCTGGCCGCGACCGGCTGCCAGGCGATGGCGTTGCCCTGGCTGATGTGGGGCGACCCGCCGACCAAGCTCGTACCGGCCGAGTATCCCTACCTGCGCGACAAGAGCATCTGCGTCGTGGTCTGGGCCGACATGGACACGATGTTCAGCTACCCGCACGTGCAGCTCGAGCTTTCCGAGCACGTGGCCCGTGCCATGCAGACCCATCAGGCCAGCCTCAAGCTTACGCCCAGCCGCGGCGTCGTCGACTACCAGCGCCGCGAGCCTGACTGGGACAAGCAGCGCCCGGGGCGGATCGGCGAGCGCTTCGGCGCCGAACGTGTCGTGATGATCGAGCTGACCGAGTACTCGACGCGCGACGCTGACAGTCCACACCTCTACCGCGGCCGCATCGGGGCCAATGTCTCCGTCTATCAATGCGAACAGCCTGACGCCGACGCGTCGTTTCGAACCGCCGTCGAGGCGGTTTACCCGAAGGATTCCGTCGGTGAGTGGGGCAGCACGGATGACTCGATCCGCCGCGCGGCGATGGAGGTCTTCGCCGACGACGTGGCGGCCAAGTTCTTCGACCGCAGGGTGAAGATCAAGTGACGGCCGGCGCGCGCATTCCGCGGGTCGCGTCCGGCCTGCTCGCCGGCTGCGCGCTGCTGGCGGCCAACGGCTGCAACGTGGTGGGCGCGGCGGCGTACTACCTCAGCCCGCCCAAGATTCAGAAGGCCGAGTTCACGTTTCCGCCGGGCAGCCGCGTCACGGTGCTGGTCGACTCAGCCAACCCCGAGCAGCTCAACTTCATCTTCGCGCGCAACCTGCACGAGAAGCTCAACGAATACTTCCGCAACCGCAAGACCGAGGCGACGCTGATTCCGCACGACACGATCGTGCGGATGCGCGTCGACCACCCTGACTTCTCCCGCTGGCCCGTGCAGAAGGTGGGGCGCGAGTGCGGCGCGACGCACGTCCTCTACCTGCGCATCCTCGACTTGCAGGGGCGCGAAGAGCCCGACCACCCGGTCGTCTCGCCGGCGGTGCGTCTGCAACTGCGGGTCATCGGCGTCGAGCTCCCGCCCGGCAAGGCGCGGCTCTGGCCCGCAGAGGAGGAGGATGGACGCGAGATCACGTGCCGTCGGCAATCGGTCGAAGCGACCACCTCCGACGTTGAGGACCGCGAACTGGGCAAGCTGGGGGTCGACACGGCCTGGTTCGTGATGATGCCCTTCTTTGACGTCGACCTCGAGGAACGTCGCCCGGTCGAACGCTGATCGAGGTGCCCTTGCGCGCGACGGCTCCCAGACTGCTCCTGCTGGCGGCGCTGGCGCTGCTGGTCGTGTTCGGCTCGACCCTGCTGGGCCCGCTGCTGCTGAGCTGGAGCGACATCGCGTCACCGGGTTCCCATTCGTTGTTCTGGTCCTATCGCGTGCCGCGCACGGCGCTGGCGGCGCTGGCCGGCGCGGGCCTGGCGTGCAGCGGCGCGGTGCTTCAGAACCTCTTCCGCAATCCACTGGCCGAGCCCTACACCCTGGGGATCGCCAGCGGGGCTTCGCTCGGCGCCGCGATCGCCTTTCTTCTCCACGTCGAAGGCGTGCTGCTCGGGATTCCGCGGCTCTCCGTCTTCGCGTTCGCCGGCGCCGGAATCTCGATCGCATTCGTAACCCTCCTTGCTCGCTCGGGCCAGTCGCGCGACATGACGCGCGTGCTGCTGGCGGGCATCTGCTTCGCGTACATGTGCTCCGCCGGCGTGATGCTGACTGCTTTCCTCGCCGGACAGGCCGTCACCAACGACCTCGTCATCTGGATGATGGGTTCGCTCGCGCGACACCGCCCCCAGGCGGCAATCGAAGTCGCGCTCGTGCTGGCGCCGGTGCTCGCCGCCGCCGTCGTCGCGCACCGCGCCCTCGATCTGCTCGCGATGGGCGATGAGCTGGCCGCGGCCCGCGGCGTCGCCGTCAGCCCAACCGTCTGGACCTGCTACGGCCTCGTCGGCGTGCTCACGGCCGTGATCGTCGCGAACTGCGGGCCGATCGCCTTCATCGGGCTGCTCGTGCCGCACGCCGTTCGCGCCCTGGTCGGTCTGCGGGCCTTGCCGGTACTGATCGGCTCGGCCTTCGGCGGGGCGGCGTTTCTGGCGCTGTGCGACGGCCTGGCGCGCAGCTTTCGCTACGAGATTCCGGTCGGCGTGCTGACCAACATCCTCGGGGCGCTCTTCTTCCTCTACCTGCTCGGAACGCGCCGGCGGCTTGACACGCTGGGGTAATCGCCGAGTTTCGGCCGGTGCAAAAACCGGGCTTGACTTTCTGACTGGGGGGGGCAGCATACTATTTATGTCCGAGTCGGCCTCACGCGACTTCCGCAACAGAAGGAGAGCTTCCATGTTCAGAGGAATCCGTCCGAGACCGTGGAGCTCGATCTTCGTTGCCGCCGCGCTGATCGCTTTCGTTTCGCCAGCCCTGGCCCACGACCCACAGAAGTGCTGCGTGCCGGTTTGGGGGAATGGCTATCAATGCTCCAGTTGTACCGCCGTCTTCACATGCGACATGAACGACTGTCTATGGGAACAGTGGTGCACCGTGTCCATCTGGGAGGTCTGCCACGTGTCCAACACCTATCACTACCCTGGCGTCGAGCGGCTCGGGCACATCCAGACTCCATGCTGGACGAGCTACCATTGCGCTGATACCGGATCCATGCGACGGCACTCCCTGCCGTCAGGGCTCCCAGATCGATTCTGAATCCGCCGAGACCTTTGAGAACCACGTCCCGCTCAGCTATTGCGCTCCGGTCTGAGTGAGGTTCCCAATCATGTTGGCAACGGCAATCGCAGGCATGCTGTTCTTGCCCACGGCCGGGTCCGAAGGTGGCCAGGACCTTCCTGGGCCGCTCGAACGCTGTGTCCGCGCGCGTAACCACATCACCAATGCGCACATCGAGTGGGGTCGGTTCGGAACCGACCGCACGGAATTCGCAACCACTCGTATCGCGGGCTCCGACGTGATCATGATCCGTAACGGCGACGCCGACGGCGTCGTGGTGCGGCAACCCGACGGCAGCCCGGCGAAAATCCTGCACGGCAAGCAGATGTTCCTGGCCCGCGAGGATTCCCTCTACATTCACCTTGAGGACAACATCGTGGCGGAAATGCACCCGCGCGATGCCGACCCCACAACGCCAGTGACCTGCGTTCCCTTGGCCTGTCCTCGGGCTTCTGGCCCTGCGACTCCGACAGCACCGCGCGTAGCTACCTGAAGCTCGGCGAGGCCTGGGAATACCGCGAACGCCGCGAAGGCGACATCATCGTCGTGGTGGGTACGAGCGGCGCGCATGCGGTCACCTGGTGGATTGATGCTTCGAAGGACTTCTCGCCCACGAGGATCCGGCGCGAGCGCGGGGGCAAGCTGGCCTCCGAAATGCGCTGCGACCTGCGCGATTGGGATGGCACGTGGTTCCCGGAAACAACAGAATACTACAGCGGGCGCGACCACGGCGCGGAACCGTACTTGACCATTCGCGTCTTTTCCGCGGCATTCAACCAGCCCGAGCTCCCCGACCGTCTCCTGCCGCCGGACATCGGCATCGAGGTCGGTACGAACATCGGCCGGCACGGTCCCAACCGCGAGCCATTGGCGTACGTCTATTGGGATGGCGAGAAGATCGTCAGCCACGAAGAGTACCTCGAACGGCTTGGCTCGGGCGAGTTGAAGCAAGGACCCAGTTTCCTGCGCGAGGCGGCCCGGCTACTAGCTCAGGATGCCGCCAGGGACTCGGCCGAGGAACACGCCTCCAGCCGGCCGGCGCACGACGCGAAGGCGGCGACGCGCCCCGCCGGGCCGCTGGCGCTGGGTGACCGCACGAAAACGGAATGGGAGCAATTCACTCAGGAGTTCATCGACCGCTGCGCGCTCGGCGATGAGCAGTCACAACGCGCCTGGGCGATCTGCCGCGATTGCCAGTACGCGGCCGACGCGCAGATCGCGAGTCGGCGGGCCGACTGTGACAAGCTGAGCCAGCAGGAGGAGCAACTGCGCCTGAAGCTCGGCGCAGCAACCAACGCAGAGCGTAAGGCGGTCGAGGATGCGCGATCCGCGTTGCGCCGGCCCTTGGACGAAATCTTTGAGAAACAGCTTAAGCCCCGGCTGGAAAAGCTGCCGACGCGAGCCCAGCGGGCGCGCGCAGGCGGCCTCGCAGCCAGCTCCCGCCCGGGACCAGCCGTAGCCTCGCCGCTTGACGCCTGCGCGAAAACGTCGTACGTTACCTGGTCTGCCCGCGGGGCCGTTGCGCGGGTCAGCGCCCGGGTGGCGGAATTGGCAGACGCGCCAGGTTGAGGGCCTGGTGGGGGCAACCTCGTGCTGGTTCGAATCCAGTCCCGGGCACGTGGCAAGACTGCCGAGCGGTGCCTTGAGCACCCCTAGCTCAACTGGATAGAGCATCGGTCTACGGAACCGAAGGTTGCTGGTTCGAATCCAGCGGGGTGCGTTCAGCAGTTCCCCTTCAGTCGTCCGATCTCCTCAGCCGAGCATGATTCGTGGTCGGGGCAGGCGTATGCGCGAATGGAGCCGCCCGCGCGACGCGCTGGCTCCCAGCCGGCGTGACAGGTTCCGATCCGCGGGCTGCTTACCCCTGGCTCACGCCGCTGAATCACTTTCTCTTCTGGAACGCCCGCAGCAGCGCGATCAGCACCACGGCCCCGACCGTCGCCATCACCAGGCTTCCGAGCCGGCCGATCGGCGCCAGCCCTATCAGGCTGAACAGGAACCCGCCGAAGAGCGACCCGATCACCCCGACAATCAGGTTGCCGACCACGCCGGTCGTGCCGGTCTTCATGATCTGCCCGGCCAGCCAGCCGGCGCACAGTCCGATCAGAACAAACCAGAGCAGTTCCATGTTGTCCCCCGCTTCCGCGAGCGGTTTCCGCGGCCAGGCCTTGGTCCTTCGGCCTTCAGACTTCGGCCTTCAGCCCTCGCCGGCCCGATCGATCGTCAGGCGCCCGCGCAGCAGAGTGTGCCGACGGTAGCGATCCATCAGCTCCACAATGCGAGCGCGCACCAGCTCGACGGCGAGCGCGTCGTCCATCGAGGCCAGCGCTTCCGGCGTGATCGGCTCGCCATAGGCCATCAGCAGCGGCCGCAGCATGGGAAGCTTGCGCTGCCGCGGCCAGGCTTCGAACGCCCCCAGAATCATTCCCGGAACGATCGGCACCTTCGCTTTGCGGGCCAGCACGACCACACCCGGCTCCAGCGCGCGCACGCGGCCGTCCGGCGTGCGCGTGCCCTCGGGAAACGCCGTCACCAGCTCGCCGTACTTGAGCCGACGCAGCGTCTCCTTGACTCCGGCGATGTCGGCCTGTCCGCGGCGGATGGGGAACGCGTTGAGCGAACTCGCGACGCGATCGAAGAGCTTCGTTTTGCCGAAGAGCGTATCGCGCGCCATGAAGTGGCACTCGCGCGGCAGCGCCAGCGCCGCGATAACCGGATCAAGGAAGCTCTGGTGATTGCAGACCAGCAGCGCCCCGCCGCGGCGCGGCACGTGCTGCGCTCCGAAGACGCGCCCGCGAAACAGCAGCACGTACATCCATCGGCAGACCTGCCGGCAGCCGCGATACCAGAGACTCATGACGGCGTGTGCGACGATGCGGAGTGATCCTGCGGAATCTCGACGCCCGCGCGGCGAAGATGTTCAATCAGCGACTCGATCACCTGGTGCAGGCTCTCGTGCGTCGTGTCGATGCGAACCGCTCCTGGCGGGCAGGTCAGCGGGGCGACGGCCCGACTGGCGTCCGTCCGGTCGCGCTCCACCACGTTGGCGAGCACCTGCTCGATCCGCACGTCCTCGCCTTCCGCGACCAGCTCCTGGTAGCGGCGCTCGGCGCGCTTCTCAACCGCGGCGTCCAGGAAGAACTTGAAGTCGGCGCCGGGAAAGACCACGCTGCCCTGGTCGCGGCCCTCACTCACCATCGAGCCCAGCCGGCGTCCGATCTCGCGCTGCTTTTCCACCAGCACCCGCCGCACGGCCGGCGAAGCGGCGATATGGCGCGTGTTCTCGCTGACGTGCATCGAGCGGATGTCCTCGGTCACGTCGCGGCCGCGCAGGGTGACGCGGACGTGCGTCGGGCCGCAGTCGAGCTCGAAGTCCGCCGTCGCCGCCAGCTTGCCCAGCGCCGCGTCGTCGCGCAGGTCAAGTTGATCCTCCAGCGCCGCCAGCGTGACCACGCGGTACATGGCCCCGGTGTCGAGGTAGGGAATGCCCAACCGCGCCGCGAGTTTTCGCGCCGCCGTGCTCTTGCCCGACCCGGCCGGCCCGTCAATCGTTATGATCATCCAGCCGTCGCCTTGCGGTTCGACCGCGAACGAGGTTCTTGCGAAACAGCGCCGGCGGCGTGCCCGCGGAACGGGAGTGTCCGCCGCAAGAGCCGCTTCGGAAGCTCATTGTAGGGAGCGTCGCGTCCATGGCCAACCCGATGACGATCATGGTGGATCTCGACGGTGTGATCTGCACGGAGGAGCGGACGTTTGACCGGCCGCTGGCGGAGCCGATTCCCGGCGCCCGCGAGGCGCTCGAAAAGCTCAAGGCCGACGGGCACTCGATCGTGATCTACACCGCCCGCGGTTGGGCCGAATTCCGCGTCACCAAGGCCTGGCTTGATCAGCACGGGATGCCCTACGACGCGATCCACATGGGCAAACCGATCGCGCACGTCTGGATCGACGACCGCGCCATCCGCTTCACCAACTGGCACGACGCGCTCGAACAGGTGGAGGAATTCTAGCCGCAGACGACGTCGCCTCGCGCGGTCGACGAAGCGAGCACGGACGACACGGCCGCGGCACCCACGCCGCTCGGCGCCGCCCGCCTTGGGGCGGCGCTACAGCGCTCCCGCGGCCCGCTCGCCGAGCGCCGCTCACGACGGGCCCGTGATACTGCCCGACCGGGCCGGCTTATTCACATTCCGCGTCAGCCACAGCCCCAGCTCGAAAAGCAGGATCATCGGCACGCTCAGCATGAGGTGGCTGACCAGGTCCGGCGGCGCGAGCGCGCCGGCCAGGATGACGATGGCGAGGATGACGATCTTGCGCGAGCCCGCCAGCGTCTCGCGTCTCATGATCCCGCTGCGCACGAGAAAGACGACCACCAGCGGCACCTGAAAGGCCAGCCCGAAGCCGACCGCCAGGATGAGCACGAACGTGAGGTACTCGCCGATCCTGAAGTGCGTAGTCACCATGCCGCGCTGATCGTCGCGCTGCAAGTGCACCGCAAACGTCTCGTTGCTGCCGCGCACCTTCAGCCGCAGCTCGTCCAGGTTGATCCAGGCCTGACCGGCCTGCGGCGACGCCGGGTCGCCCCGCAGGATCGCCACGGCCGGCTGAGTTGTGCTGCCCGACTGAGTGCTCGGCGCGGCGTCGGTGATGCCGCCGAGCAGCGCTTGAATGGGAGTCGCCGCGACGTCCGGCAGTGGCAGCCACGACCCGAACCCGACCAGGAAGTTCAGGCTCAGGAACAGCACGAACACATACATGAACACGACGCCGAAGACGAACAGCCCGGCGCTGGCCGGCGCGAGCCTGTAGACGATGCGTTTTTCGCCGCGGTACAGCCCCTTGGCGACGAAGCTCCAGATCTGGTGAATGACGTAGGGCGACGCGATGGTCAGCCCGAGAAAGACGACGATCTTGATGTACCAGATGAACGGCTCGGTCGGCGAAGTGGCCAGCAGGCTGTCGGGCTGCCCGTGGTTCCGCAATGCGAGCAGCAGCGGCTGGACAGTCCACGCCAGCACGTACTTCGCCGGCCACGCGCACAGCAGGCAACCGCCGACCAGCGCGAGCAAGCTGCGCACCAGACAGCCGCGCAGCTCGTCGAGATGCTCGCCGAGCGTCATCCGAAACTCATCCGGGTGGCTCCCCGTCGCTGGCGAACGCTGCTTCATGGCGAAATGATAGCGGCGCGAGCCCAAAGTTGGCGGCGACGTAAGGGTCTCATGCGAGCGTCGCGCCTCGCAGCCCGCGCGCGAAGAGCGCCGCCTCGCCCAGCGCCGTCGAATCGACCCGACACGACAGCCCGGCCGACCGGATCACCCCGACCAGCCGCTCGGTCGACAGATTGCCGGGGGCGCGGCGATCGGCCGTCGACGCATACGGGCAGCCGCCCAGCCCCCCTGCCGCCGCATCAAACGAGCGAATTCCCAGCCGCAACGCCTCCGCGGCGCACGCGCCCGCCTGGCCGAACGTGTCGTGCAGATGCAGCGTGATCCGCGGCAGCCAGGCGTCCCCAAGTCCCGCGATCAGCTCCCCGAGCATCGCGGCGACCCGGGCGGGAGTTCCCGCGCCGATCGTGTCCGCCACGTCGATTTCGTCCGCGCCGAGCGCGGCCAGCCGCCGCGCGACCGCAACCAACGCCTGCGGATGAATCGCACCCTCGAACGGGCACGCCACGGCGCAGGAGATGTAGCCGCGCGAAGCCAGACCCCCCTGACGCGCCGCGCGAAACACCGGCTCGAAACGCTCGAGCGTCTCGGCGATCGAGGCGTTCGTATTGCGGCGGGCAAACGTCTCCGACGCCGCCGTGAAGACCGAGACCTTGTCGATCACGCGCCGTCCGGCCTCGTCATTCACCGCGCGGGCTGCCTGCATGCCCTTTTCGTTGGGCACGAGCGCGCTATACAGCATGCCGTCCGGTTTGAAAGCGGCCGCGGCGCGAAATACCTCCGCAGCGTCACCGAGCTGTGGAATCCACTTCGGCGAGACGAAGCTGGAGACCTCGATCTCGTCCAATCCGGACCGCGCGAGAAGCTCGACGAGGCGAACCTTGTCGGCGACGGGAATGACGCGCGGCTCGTTCTGCAATCCGTCGCGCGGCGAGACGTCGATGATGCGGACGAGATCGCTCATCGTAAGAGCCCGCTTTCCTGCCAGCGTGCCATTCACCGCGGCGCGTCAGCCGTCTGCACGTTCGGATCCGCTGGCGCGGCTCCGGCCGCCAGCATCGACTTTCGCACGCCTTCCAGCGCGCGGCTGATGATGTGCCCGAGCACCGCCAGCACGGCCAGCGTCAGCCCCACGCCGACCCAGATGTACCATCCCGGCTTGCCCGAATCGTTGAGGCTCTTCAGTTGCGCGCCGACGTAGACCACCATCACCGTCCGCGGCGCCATGCCGACCGCCGTCGCCAGCAGGTAGGCGATCGGCGGGACGCGCGTCGCCGCCAGCACGAGGTTGGTTAGAGCAAAGGGCGAGTTGGGCGGGATGCGCAGCAGCGTCACGATGCCCAGCGTGCGCCACCAGCCCGCGCCGAGCAGCGCGTCGTACACGGCCTTCCATTTGGGCTGCTCGGCGATGATCCGCACGGCGCGCTCGCCCGACACGGTCCGCGCGATGACGTAGCCCAGCAGCGACGCCCCGCTGAAGCCGGCCAGCGCCGCCGGCACGCCAAGCGCGAAGTGGAAGACGTAGCCCGCCAGCAGCGCCTGCACGTGCGTCGGGGCCAGCGCCAGCCCCGCCAGCAGGATGAAGCCGCCCACGTAGATCCAAAGCCCGAGCTCGGGCTGCGCCGCCAACCACGCCCCGATCGGATCGCGATAGTAGAAGAGCAGTAGCCCGCCGAGCGCCGGAAGCGTCACGCTGATGGCCGCCAGAATTCCGACCGGACCGAGCCGGCGAATGACCGTCCCTACCGTCGACGGCTGCGCCGCACCGGCATGGCCAGCGGCCGCGCTCGCTTCGCCCCTTCGCTCTGAATGCCGCGGTTCCGTGCTCATCTTCCGGGCGAATGGTAGCGGCGCGCGGGGCCGTCGAGAAATCCCGGCCTTGCGCCGCGGCGCGCTTTGCACGCCGCGTTGCCGCAGCCAAGATGCGCACATGGACGGACACGATCCCCAGCGCCAGCCGAACGCGCCCGATCCAGCGAGGACGAATGCCGCCCCGCCGGCGACCTCCGCCGCGCCGGCCGGCCCGATGCTGTCGCCGTGGGTGCGGCTCCGCTCGCCGCGCCACCACCCCTTCATCTATCGCAAGATGGTCGATGCGATCGATCCGCGGGCGCGGCCCGGCGACGTCGTCCAGGTCTACGACCGCGCGGGGCGGCTCTTCGGACGCGGGCTCTTCAACCCCGACTCGCAGATCGCCGTGCGCATGCTGCTCTTCGGCGTCGCGCCGGTCGACGACGCGTTCTGGATATCCCGCTTGCAGCAGGCCCTGGCGCTGCGGCGCGGTCTTGGCCTGGATTCAATCACCGACGCGCAGCGCCTCGTTCACGCCGAGGGCGACGGCCTCAGCGGCCTGATCGTCGAACGCTACGCCGACGTGCTGGTTTTCGAGCTCTTCTCGCGCGGGATGTATCAGCGTGCGCGGACGATCGCAGCGTGGCTGACGGAGATGCTGGGTCCGCCGACCTGTCTCGATCGACCTCAATCCGCGCGCCCGGAGTGGCTGGTCGTGCTTCGCGCGGATGAGCGCGTGCAGGCGCTGGAGAAGTTCGCGCTCAAGGGCGGGGTCGAGTGCTTCTCAGTTCCCGCCGCTGCGCCCGACGGAACGCCGCCGCAGGATCGCGCCGGGGCGAAGCAGCCTCGCGGCGTAGCCGACCCGCCTGAAAGCGTCGTGATTCGCGAACACGGCATTCGGTACCGCGTGAATTGCGTCAGCGGGCACAAGACCGGCTTCTTCTGCGATCAGCGTAGGAACCGACGGCAGTTCGCGAACCTCTGTCGCGACGCAAGCGTGCTGGACCTGTGCTGCTACACGGGCGGCTTCGGCCTGGCCGCCCGGCTGCTCGGTCAGGCGCGCGACGTGACCGGCGTTGACCTGGACGAAACGGCCCTCGAATTGGCCAAGGTCAACGCCAATCTCAACCAGACGCGCATTGAGCACGTGCATGCCGACGCATTCACGTACGGCCGGCAGATGCTCGCGAACGGGAGGAAGTACGGCGCCGTGGTGCTCGATCCGCCCAAGCTGGCCCAGCGCCGCGAAGACGTGGATGACGCGCTGCGGAAGTATCACGATCTGAACCGGCTGGCGTGCGCGGTCTGCGAGCCCGGCGGGTTCCTGCTGACGTGCAGTTGCAGCGGACTGGTCTCGCGCGAGATGTTCACCCGGACGGCGTTGGACGCCGCCCGTCGGGCCGGCCGACGAGCCCAGATTCTGCGCGTTTCGGGGGCCGACGCCGACCACCCAGTGGCGCCGGAATGCCCGGAGTCAGAGTATCTTAAGGCATTGCTGCTAAGAATCTTATGACCTCGTCCGCTTGCGGTCCGCCGGTGCGGCGAAAACGCGTGGACTGCGAGGACTCGATCCGAATAATCTCAGGCTCATGCCGAATCCGAGAGTGAAAGGGCCGGTGAGGTGCCTCTCCGGCCGGAAGCCCGAATCTTCAAGGGTCAGACACCGCGCTTCCCGCGCCGCTTGGGAGACCAGGCCATGATGCTCGCCGGCATGGACGAAGAAGCGATGGTACTCGGCGTGGTGCTGTTCTCCGTCGCGGGGTGCGTGGTGATGGCGCTGGTTTACACCCACCACCGCCGATCGACACGCGTCGCCGAGCTGAACGCCGCCGCCCGCGAGAACCAGGACCGGCTCAAGTCGCTGATGATCCAGCGCGGCATGAGCGCCGCCGAGATTACGCAGGTGCTTGACGCCGGCGGCCCTCTCCCGATCGACACGCGTGTCGTCGATGGCTCGCGCGCCCCGGAGGAGCGGGTCGTCAAGGTGTTGACCGACAACGACTACAACGGAAGCGACATCCAGCTCGTGCTGGCCGCAGCCCGCGCCGGCGGCAAGATCGACGAGGCGACCGCTCGACTGGTGGAGACCATGGCCGAGAACTGGACCAAGGCGCCTGACATCGAGCGTGTGCTGCGCGCCCGCCAGCCGGACCACGCCGGCCGCTACGGGCGCTGCTCGTAGCCGCGCGGCGTCTGCTCGACCGCCTTAATCCCTCGGCCCCTCGACGCCTTGATCCCTTTCCCGCTCCGCGTCGCAGACCAGGATTCCCGTGCCGTTGATCCGATCGGCCTTCAGGTCCTGCAACGCGCGGTTCGCGTCGCGCAGCGCGTAGAGCTGCGTATGCGCGACGGCCCCGCAGCGGGCCGCCTCCGCCAGCAGCGCCTCGCCATCGGCGCGCGTGTTGGCGGTGACCGAGCGGAGGTTTTTTTCGTAGAAGAGATGCCGCTCGTACGACATTGTCGGGACGTCGCTCATGTGGATGCCCGCCAGCGCCAGCGTTCCGCCCTTGTCCAGCGCTGCCAGCGCGTCGGGCACCAGCGCGCCGGCCGGCGCGAACAAGATGGCGCTATTCAACGCGACCGGAAGGTCCGCGGCCGACGAACCTGCCCACACGGCGCCCAATTCGCGCGCCAGTCGGCGGTGCCCCGCGCTGCGCGACACGACGTGCACTTCCGCCCCGCGCGCCCGCGCAAGCTGTAGCACGATGTGGGCCGATGACCCGAAGCCGAACAGCCCCAGCCGGCCCCGCGCCGGAACTTCCGCACGCTGGAGCGCTCGGTAGCCGATGATCCCCGCGCACAGCAGCGGCGCGGCCTGCGCATCGTCCAGCCCAGCCGGAAGTCGATACG
The DNA here is from genome assembly GCA_964465125.1 of uncultured Planctomycetales bacterium. Classification (GTDB taxonomy): domain Bacteria; phylum Planctomycetota; class Phycisphaerae; order UBA1845; family Fen-1342; genus CAYOHG01. The sequence continues at coordinate 20,118 of CAYXIO010000049.1, forward strand.
CGAAATCCTCGCGGACCACCGCGCACTCGGCGTATCCACCGTGCTCGTGATAGCCCGTAAACCGCGCCGCCTCGCAGAGATTCTCGCGCCGCGACCGGCAGTAGGCGCATGTGCCGCAGGTCTGCCGCAGCCACGCGATGCCGACCCGATCGCCGAGCGACAGCCGCGTGCAGCCCGAGCCCAGACGGTCCACCACGCCGACGACCTGGTGCCCGGGGATGATCGGCTGGCGGGCCGCCGGAAGATCGCCCTCGATGACATGCAGGTCCGTCCGGCAGATCGCGCAGCAACGTACGCGCAGCCGCACCTCGCCCCGTCCGGGCTCCGGGTCGGCGATCTCCACCAGTTCAAGCGGTGACGAGTCAATGCCGGCGACTTGCCTGGCCCACATGGCGCGCATCGCTGGGCCTCCCCGCGGGGTTGAACTCAGCGCAGCTTAGACCCCGCGGCGGGCGTCGAAAAGCGCGGCTTCACGCCCGCGCGCGACACGATCATCGACAGCAGCACGCTGCCGCCCACCAGCACCGCCGCAATCCGGTATGGCGCTCTCAAGCCGGCGGCGTCCGCGACAATTCCGCCGCCCACCGACCCGACGAGGAAGCCGCCCGACAGGAGGATTTCGTGAATCGCCATCAGCCGCGCCCGGTCGCGCCCGCCGGAGACGCCGTAGAACAAGTGCGACGCGTAGAGGAAACTCACGCCGAGCCCGGCCAGGGCGCATGCGATGTAGAGCATGACCTCGCTCGGCGCGAAAGCGGCCAGCAGCAGCACGCCGGTCAGCAGCGCCTGCATCCCCCACAGCCATGTCTGGCGAAAGTGCCAGATGTGCGAAACACCCAGCACTGCAAAGCCGATCGATTGTGCCGCGCTCAGCGTGGTGCTGATCGGGCCATATCGTGCGGCGTCGATTCCCAGCGACTGCGCCACGCCCGGTAGCAGGTAGCGCATCATGCCGACGACCAAATACCCCGCGACAAGCCCAATCCGCGCCAGTCGCCGAAAGTGAAGCATGCGGGCGACCTCGTCGTCGGATGCGGGGGCGTTTTCGATCGACATGGTCTGTGAGGCCACCGGCGGTCGCGGTTCGGACGCGCTGAGCAGCACGCACGCGCAGATCAAATGGCAGCCCGCCGCCGCCAGGAACGCCGCCGGCGGCCAGAACGAGTACAGCAGCCCGCCCATCACCGGACCGAGGATCAACCCGCTCGACCACGCCGCGTTGAACCACCCCAGCCGCCGATTCAGCGCCGCACCCTCGCGACCGCGTGAAATCCAGCCCATCAGCGGCGGCCACAGCCAGACCGTGCACACGCCGTAGAGCCCGACCACGACGAACAGGGCTTCGCGGTTCGGCACGAACCCCATCGCCGCCGCGCACGTGAGCAGCGCGGTGCAGGAGATGGCGGTGAGAACCCGCGGCGAGAAGCGGTCCAGCGAGTGGCTGGCCAGCAGCATCGCGCCCGCGTAGCAGGCCGTGTACAGCCCGCCCAGCCAGCCCACCTGCCCCGGCGTGCAGCCCAGCGCGCGAGCGAAGTACGGCAGCGCGACGAACATCTCGCCGAACGCCACACTGCCGATGAACGACGTCACCAGCAGCGCGTGCGGGGACCAACGATCTCGAAGTGTCATGGGGTTTGATGCGACCATGGAGGCCGGCGGGATTCTACCGACGCCGCGTCCTCCCCGCGAACTTGTGGCACCGGTTTTCAACGTCTGGGATTGATTGTGACGCCGGTTTTCAACCGGTGTCTGTGGCCCGAGGCTTGTTTTCGGCGGGTGGCACCGACCGTGCGGGGTGCCACTGCTCTTGAGCAGTGCGCCTCGAGATTGAATTCGCGCGGCGGCGGAAACTCTCCCACGACGCCATCCGCGGGCGGATGACGAAGGTAACCGAAGGCGCGGACTGCCGACCGGCCGGGGCCTGCTACGATGTCAGAGCGCAACGTACCGGTTGAAAACCGATGCCACGCGTTCGCGGGTTGAAGGCCCGCGCTACCCGAGTCCTCCGCTGGAAGCCGGCGCATCGCGTTTGGCATGCAGCGCGTTGCCGGGCGAGTCGGATTCAAGCAGAATGCGCCCCCGCCGCCGCGTTGCGGGGCGTGGAGCCTGGGCCTTGGCACAAACAGCTCAACTTGCCATCGGGGCCGTGATCGGGCTGGGCGCCGCGGCGCAATGGCTCGCGTGGCGCCTGCGCGTGCCCTCGATTCTGTTCCTGCTGCTGTTCGGGTTTCTCGCCGGTCCGGTGCTGGGGTGGATCAAGCCGCACCTGCTGTTCGGCGATCTGCTGCTTCCGCTGGTCTCGATTGCGGTCGCGCTGATCCTGTTCGAAGGCGGGCTGAGCCTGAACTTCCACGAGATTCGCAGCACCGCCGGCGTGATCGCGCTGCTCGTGTCCGTCGGAGCGGGGATCACCTGGTTGCTGGCGGGCTTGGCGGCGTACTTTCTGCTCGGACTCGAACCCAAGCTCGCGGCGCTGCTCGGAGCCATCCTCACCGTGACCGGGCCGACTGTCGTGCTGCCCCTGATTCGCGACATTCGTCCGAAAGGCGCGGTCGCGGCCCTGCTGAAGTGGGAAGGCATCGTCATCGACCCGATCGGCGCGCTGCTGGCGGTGCTGGTATTCGAAACCGTGCGGCAGGGCGCCTCGCTGGCCGGCAACTCGATGCTGTCCGCCGTGCTGAAGACGGTCGCCGGCGGCTGCGGAATCGGATTGCTCGCGGCGCTGATTCTCGTGTTCGCCATCCGCAGGTTCTGGGTCCCCGACTATCTGCAAGCGACCTTCACGCTGATGCTCGTGGTGGTGGCGTTCGTCTCGTCCAATCTCGTCCAGGCCGAGTCCGGGCTGCTGGCCGTGACGGTCATGGGCGTTGCGCTCGCCAATCAGCCGTTCGCCGACACCCGCCAGGTGCTGGAATTCAAGGAGAACCTGCGCGTCTTTCTACTCTCGGCGGTGTTCATATTGCTGAGCGCGGGGATTCGCCTCGACGATTTGCGCCTCATCGGCCCGGGCGTGATCGCGTTCGTTGTGCTTCTGATCGTGGTGGTTCGGCCGGCGTGCGTCGCGGTCTCGACGATTGGCTCCGGACTGGGCTGGCGTCAGCGTGCGTTCCTGGCGTGCATCGCGCCGCGCGGCATCGTCGCCGCCGCGGTGACGGCCGTCTTCGCGCTGGAGCTGCGTCAGTCCGGGCATCCGCAGGCCGGACTGCTCGTGCCGATCGTGTTCGCGACGATCATCGCAACGGTGTTGTTCTACGGCCTGTGCGGGGCGCACTTCGCGCGCTGGCTGAAACTCTCCGATTCGAACCCGCAGGGGTTGCTGCTGGTCGGCGCCAACCACTTCGCCCGCCAGATCGCCGCCGCGCTTCAGCCGCGCGGACTGCGCGTGCTGATGGTCGATACGAACGCCGGCGAGATCGCCTGGGCCGAGTCACGCGGCTTGACGGCGTTTCACGGCAGCATTCTGAGCGAGGACGTGCGCGAGCGGCTCGACCTGACCGGCATCGGCCGGCTGCTCGCGCTCACACCGAACGACGAGCTGAACCTGCTTGCGTGCGACCAGTTCGCCCGCCTCTTTGGCCGAGCCTCGGTCTTCCGGTTGCCGCCGCGCCAGGGGCAGGACCCGAAAGCCACGCCGCACAGGCACATGGCCGGACGCGAGCTGTTCAGCCCGAGCGCGGACTTCTGGCGAATCGAGTCTCTCGGCAACGCGGGCGCCCGGATCGTGGCCATCCGGCCGACTTCGACGGCGCCGGCTGCGCCGCCGGCGAGCGGACCCGATGACGCATTCCTGCCGCTGTTCGTCACGATGGAACCCGGCCCGTCGCTGCAAGTCGTTACGGCCGGTGAGCGGCCCACGCCGCGGGCCGGCCAGACGCTGTTTGTGCTCTCCGCGCGGCCGGACGCCGACGCTCCGCATGCGGAAGCGCATGCGGTTGCCGAGGGTGCGGGTGGCGGCGACTGACAGGCTCCGGTGCGAGCCGCGTCGGTTGACAGGCTCGCCGCCAGTGTCTAATGTGCCTGCTTACGGGTTGGTCGACTGGTTCGGCGAGTCCGTGTGGAAACCCGCCCCCATCGTCTAGTGGCCTAGGATATCAGGTTCTCATCCTGGAGACACGGGTTCGAGTCCCGTTGGGGGCGTCTCCGCGCGCAGCGCGCCGGAGGCACCGGAAAACCTGGGAAACCGGGCGGAATCGGCCGTTTTGCCTAATGAATTCGCACACTTCCGCGACACCGCACGCGCGAGATTCTGGCGCATCGAGCGGCACGGAAGAGACGGTTTCGGCATTGCGTTTGGTGCCATTGCTGGTGCCGTTGCCCCGCCGGTCCCGGTCGCTGCGTTTACCGCCGCGGTCGCGCCCTCCCCATCACGATGCCGGAGACGGGCGAGGCGTTCCGCGCTTGCCGCCTCCATCGCCCCGCGGACGCTACACATCAGGGGCACACCCTTCCGAAGTTCGCCAGCAGCAGCGACAGATCGATCAGGTCCACGTCCTGGTCCCCGTCCACATCGCCCTCGAGGCGCGTCGGGCATGTGCCATCCTCGCGCGTCAGACGGGCGGCGATATCCGAGTAGCTGTCGATGTACGCGCCGTCGCCCGCCAGCGTCTCGAACGCGCCGGCGACGCGGTCGATCCCATCGGGGCTGCTGACGTAGCGCACCACGTCGAACGATGCGGTGATCGGCGGCTCGTAGCCGAATACGTGGCTGACGGTAAGCGTGCCCGCGAGCACCGTGGACGTTCCGAAGAGGACTCGGCCGAACTCGCTGGTCAGCGGACCGCCGATCTCGATATGCAGCTCACCCGAGGGGGCCTGGAGAAACTGGTTCGTGATATACGGCGCGGCGCCGGCGTCGCAGTACAACAGGCCGAAGTTCGAGACCGAGCCGGTGATCGAGCGCGACCCGCCGCTGCCGAGCAGCACCTCGACCGCGCCGTTGTTGGTCAGCACGCCGTCGGCAACGGAGAGCGTGGATGTGCTGCCGGCGCCGATCGACTGGAGCCGCAGCAGCCCGTGGTTGCTGAAGCCGGTCGCGGCGCTGACGGAGGAGTTGTAGGCCGGGTCGCCGCGCACCCAGAGGCTCTGGCTGGCGGAGATGTCGCCGGCGAGCGTGCAGGTTCCGCGTGCGATGAACGCGCCCGGATTCGGCGTGGACAGCGTCATGCTGCTGTTCGTGCACAGGACCTCGCCGTCGATGGTACCACCCTGGTATGTGAACGCGCAGCCGCTCAGCTCCAGCATGCGACCCGCGTCTACGCTGATCGTCCCCGCGGTGTGCCTCAAGCGTGTGCCCGTCACCGTCAGCAGACCGGAATCGTCCTGCACGAGAATGGCGCCGCTGTTGACGTGCTGCGCGCCCGTTTGCGACAGCGCCACCGCCGTGTCGGTTTGCAGCGTTCCCGTGTTGTTGAGTGCGCAAGAGAGGTAGCGTGCACCGCCGGCGGCAAGCAGCACGTCGATGAGGCCGTTATTCAGGAGCGTTCCGGAGGTGAGGTAAAGCTGCGCGTAGTTCGCGGCGCCCACGCTGTCGAGCCGCACCGTGCCGTTGTTAGTGATGGATGAGCCGGCCGTCACGATGGAGTTGCCGGCCCCCGAGCCGGCGCGAATCGTGAGCGTGTGCGCCGCCCCGATGTTGGACGTGAGCGTGCAACTGCCGCGTGCGACAAGGGAGACAGGATTGGTGCCCGGCAGTCCGAACGTGCAACTGTTCAGCACGGGCTCGCCGACGATGGTTCCGCCGGTGTAGTTGAACGTCAGGTTGCCGAAGCTCAGCCCGCCGCCGGCGGTCAGCGTGCCGCCGGCCTGGGTGAAGGTCCGGTTGTCGCTCTTGTCGAAGGAGTAGTCCGCCGCGACCGTGAAATCGCCGTTGTTGACTACGTCGCCGGTTACGTAGCGCGCTCCGGTAGACCCCCGGTTGATCAGGATTGTCCCCGTGTTCGTCAGCGTGCCCGATCCACCGACGTTGAACTGGCAGTAGTTGCCAGCGCCGGACGATTCGAGGCGAAGGACACCTGCGTTGGTGATGCTGCCCACCGACGACAGCACGGAGTTACCTGCGGAACCGCCCTGGATCCACACGGACTGTCCGCTGGCGATGTCGGAAGTGATCGTGCACGAGCCGCGGGCGACCAGCGAGACTGGGTCGGTCACGTTCAGGCTGAACGCGCAGCTTGTCAGGACCGGCTCACCGACGATCGTGCCGCCATCGTAGTTGAACGTCTGAGCCGAGAAGCTGAGCCCGCCGCCTACGGTCAGCGTTCCGCCGGCCTGGGTAAACGTCCGGCCGCTGTCGCTCTTGTCGAAGGTGTAGTCGGCCGCGACGGTGAAATCTCCGTTGTTGACAATATCCCCGAGAATGTAGCGTCCGCCGAGGGTGCCACGGTTGATCAGGATTGTCCCCGTGTTCGTCAGCGTGCCCGATCCACCGACGTTGA
>CAYXIO010000049.1:26651-32492 GCA_964465125.1 uncultured Planctomycetales bacterium
GTCAGCGTTCCGCCGGCCTGGGTAAACGTCCGGCCGCTGTCGCTCTTGTCGAAGGAGTAGTCCGCCGCGACCGTGAAATCGCCGTTATTTACGATGTCCCCTGTGATGTACCGCGCGCCAAGCGCGCCGCGGTTGATCTCGATCGTGCCGTTGTTGACGATCGTTCCGTTGGTGGAGCCGAGCTGGCAGTAGTTCGCCGCCCCGCCGGATTCGAGACGCAGCACACCGGCGTTGGTTACGTCTCCAGTCACAGTCAGAACGGCGTGTCCGGCCGAACTGCCGAAGATCCAGAGTGCTGTTGCGCTGCCTTCGATCGCCAGCGAATTGGCCGCGTAGGATCCCGCCAGCGTCACCGTATAGGGCGTACCCAGATCGGGAAGGACCACGTCCGAGTCCGACGTGGGGACCTGTCCGGTGCTCCAGTTGGCCGCGACCGACCAGGCGCCGCCGGCGGGATTTACCCACGTTACCTGGGCGGCCCAGGCGGACGGCGCAACTACGATCGCGATCAGGGCCGAGCGTGTGAACTTTGCAAGCGCATGCATGATCCGAGCCTCCTGTGCGATGCACGAGTTGAGGTTCCGAGCGCTAGAAATCGCCGTAGATCGACCGACTACCTACCTTTGTTCTGTGCGCCGATTCAATTACCCCAAAGGGCTAGGCACGCTCCGATTCGCTGTATGGCACGAGCCAAGGCGGCCGCGACCAACTGTCGCGCATGCACCACCATTGATCCGACAATCGACATCGCGAGCACATTCGCGCGAGTCGCGGCCGAAAGTCCCGAATCGTCCGGCCTGGCGCTCAGGCCAGTTGCGCACGCAAAACGAGAACGGAAACGGGGCCACGATCCATGCAAACCGTGAGCGGCGCCAGGTGCTTTCGCGAATCTGCTGCTACAAAGAGCACGCTTCAGCACGTGGCCCCGTAATTCGCGAGCAACGCTGAAAGGTCCGCCAAATCGACATCGTGGTCTCCGTCGATGTCCCCATCCTCGTACGTGGCTCCCCCGACAATGCCGTAGTTCGCGAGGAGCGCAGACAGGTCCGCAAGATCGACATCGCAATCCCCGTCCAAGTCGCCGGTCAGGTTGGGTCCCGTCGTGTAGTACATCTCGATCCGACCGATGGGATTATGATCTTCCTGCCAGATGTCATGCATTCCCTGCCAATTGAGCACGAACTGCATCCCGCTGCGTCTCAGTGTTGTGGTGAACCCGGCGATCTGCGTCTCGAACGGGCCGGGGGGTGTACCATACGAGTTCGCCGTGTCCGCTTGCCCGTAAATCCCGATTAAATCGCCCTCCGAAACCGAAATGCTGACTGGCAGGACTTCAGAGCTGGGGTAATCATAAAACAGGACCAGTTCGTCAAAGTCATTCGTTCCCGATGGCCAAAACGGCGGAGGACCCGACAAAAAACGAACGACCGACACGCTCTGGGTGTTCACGTTGGTCTCATCTGGAACGCGCAGCCCAGTGATCGTGAAATCTGTTGGCGCCTCGAAAAAGTAGCCGCGCACGCTGCCCTCGAACGTGTACCAATAGGGCGGCAAAGGCATCAGCGTATCCGCGAAGGCGGCAAAGCTGAACGACAGTGACACTACAGCACAAACAGTCGTCCTCGGCATGTTGCAATCTCCTAACGAGTGGTAGAACACAAAGTACGTGCGAAACAAACCGCTTTGGCACAGAACTTACCTTGTGATGTTGCCGATTCGACACACTGGGAATCCACTGCCCTCAGGGGGCAGAACCGCTCTGCTCATGGGCGCAGCCCAAATCGCGGCCCAGCAGAAACCGATGCACCATCGCCAACACGGCGGAGGCGTTCGCGAATCTGATTGGCCTACAGTGCAACGAGACGAAGGTTATCGAGTCGTGTCGTGGGACGTTCCAACTGCTGCCCCCAATGCGTCGGTCTCTCCAAAATGTGTGTGCAGACGACGCTGGCGAGCGGTACCGTCCCCAGGAATAGAACATGCCCGATTCCTCAGAGTTGATTCTGGAATCTTCGCGTTTCCATGTGCCCGAACGGCGCCATGTTACGGTTTCTCGGCCGGCCGAGTCTATTACCCTCAAGGGGTAGAACCTCCCGTCAGCTTCTCGTTGCCGGGTCCGGTAGCGAGCAGGTAGTCATGCACCAGCCAGAGCACGAGCTGGAGTCTGCTTGTGCAGCCGCACTTGCGAAGCACGGCCTGGCGGTGCTTGCGGGCCGTCTCCAGGCCCACGCCCAGCTCGACCGCGACGGCCGCGTCCGAGAGACCGCGGGTCAAGGCCGTCAGCACCTCCACTTCACGCGGCGTCAGCCCACACCGTCGGGCGACCGCCGCGCGTTCCGCGGCGTCGAGCAGCGGCGGGAAGGCGCCTGGCGGACCGTCGCGGACGGGATCGCCTGGCGGGGCGGAGCGGCACGTTGCCGTCATCTTGTTCGCCTTACTCGTCATGTCGCCCGACCAAGCCGCAAGCGATTGTTCTCCAAGCGGTTCGGCGCTATCGACCCACCGCCGCGGCCATGGCCGCAGATTCCGGGGGGCTCAGGGAAGGTCGATGCCCGCGGATGGGAAGGCGCGGCGGGTCGGCGAAAAGCGCAGTCGAATCTGGCGGCTTTCTTTCCAAGCTACCGCCCGTGGTGATTCGGGGTGGGTCGAAGGGGCTGCCGTGGAGCCGGTGTGGTATGATGGGTGGGCAGGCCGGAACCAAAGGCGCAGAAGCATAGGCCAAAGCGCAGGATTTCTTTCGGAATGGGCGCGGGCTCGATGTCTGAAGTTGGTCGTATGGCGTCGGAAACGAAGGAAACCTGGTACCCCGCCCTCTACGCGCAGCTCCGCCGCGCCGCCGGCGCCCTGTTTCGCCGAGAGCGCCCGAACGGGCTGCTCCAGCCCACGGCGTTGCTCCACGAGGCCTACCTGCGTGTGTCACGAGGGACAGTGAGCCCGGAGGACAGGACGCGATTCTTGGCCGCTGCGGTGGGCGAGATGCGGCGGGTGCTGGTGGATCAGGCCCGGCGTCGCGATGCCGCGAAAAACGGTGGCGGACGTAACCGGCTGCCCATGGATACGCGGGTGCTGGCCTTGGCGCAGCCGACGGTGGACCTCACCGAATTGAATGACGCTCTCGATCGTCTCGCTACACTCTCTCCGCGGCAGTCGCGGGTCGTTGAGCTGCGCTTTCTGGCCGGAATGAGCGAGGATGAGGTCGCAGGATCGCTCGGTGTCTCCCGCCGCACAGTGCAGCAGGACTGGCGCGGCGCTAAGGCTTGGCTGCGGCGCGAACTGGCCGACCCGTGCGAGACAGGCGAACGCGGCGACTCTGTCTTGGCAGGCCGCGCGTCTCGCAAAGACAGCGCACCGGCAGCGGATTCCTTGCGATGACGCCTGAACAACACCAGCGAGCGATGGAGGTATTCGGCGCGGCTGTCGAGCTTGCGCCTGACAGCCGTGCGGCCTTCGTACGCCGGCAATGCGGCACCGATGCAGAATTGATCGACGAGGTGTCGTCGCTGCTGAAGTGGGACGCGGCGCCCGGACAAGCAGGCGTGGACGCCGCGGCTATCCCGGCGTCCGGGCAGGACGCGCCGGTGGTGTTGCCCGCGCAGATCGGACCCTTTGAAATCCTCGGCGTGCTCGGCGTCGGCGGAATGTCGACCGTGTACCGCGCCCGACAGCGGCATCCGCAGCGCCTGGTGGCGCTGAAAGTCCTGCGGGTGGCCCCGGGCGGATCGGTCGCCGCGCACCGCTTTGCGCGCGAGATCGACGTGCTCGCCCGGCTTCGGCATCCGGGAATTGCACCAATCCACGGCGCAGGCGCCGCCATCCTCGGTGACCTCGATACGCCATACTTCGCGATGGAGTTGGTGGATGGCGAAACACTGACCGTGTTCGCCGATGCTCACTCGCTGGATCGCTATCAGCGCGTTGAATTGCTGCTGCGCGTGTGTGGGGCGGTCGCGTATGCGCACCAGCACGGGATCATCCACCGCGACCTGAAGCCGGCAAACGTGCTGGTGGAGCGAACACCCGACGGCGGTCGCCCGCGCGTGCTGGATTTTGGCATCGCGCGGCTCCTTGAGTCGCATGGCGATGGGGCCGCGTTCGTAACTCGGGAGCACCGCATCGTCGGCACGTTGGCGTACATGAGCCCTGAGCGATTCGATCCGGACGGCGCCAACGACACTCGCGTGGACGTGTACGCGCTGGGCGCCATGGCGTACGAGCTGCTTGGCGGTCGGCCGCCGCTCGACGTCAGGAGCCTGTCCACCCTCGAAGCGATCCAGAGAATCCAACGGGAGGCTCCGGTGCCGCTGGGGCGATTGAATCCCACATGCGGTGGCGACCTGAGCTTGATCGTGGACAAGGCACTCGCCAAACTCCCCGACGATCGATATGCCTCTGTGCAGGCGTTCGCGGATGACCTGCGCGCATTCCTCCAGAATCGACCGATACGTGCCCGTGGCTCAGCGCGACTCTACGCGCTCCGTAAGTTCATCCGCCGTAACCGGCTGGCGGTGGCGCTGACGGGGGCAGTGCTGTTGGCCACCGTCGCCGGGGGGATAGGCACGACTCGTGGGCTCTTGTCGGCCCGGCAGGCCAACCGCGAACTGCATAACCAGCTCGCGGAGACGACCGAATCGGCCAGGTTTCTCGTGCGAGAGGTCGTCAGCGGCCTGGACAGCGTCGCGGGCACAGCCGAAATCCGACGGGCGCTGCTGGACAAGCTCGTGGCTCAGATTGAGATGCTGCGAGCGCGCGATGCGTTTGACGTCGGTCTGATGGAGGATCACGCATCCGCATTGACCTCGCGTTCCGACGCGCTCGTCCTCTCCGAGCGCCTTGATGAGGCGTTTGAGGACCGTCAAGAAGCCCTGCTGCTGCGAAGGGCGCTCGCACAGCACGAGCCCGAATCGCTTGCGCGCCGCGCGGAGGTATCACTCGCGCTGGTTCGGGTCGGCGATGTGTACAACGGGCGGAACAAGTTGGAATCCGCCCTCGCCTATTACGAACAGGCCTACGCGATCGATCAGGAGCTCGTACAAGCCGAGCCCCATTCGGTTCGATTCCTCGACAACCTGGCCTTCAGCTATGACCGCCTCGGGTGTCTCGCGATGGGCCGCGATGATTACGACGAGGCAGCCATCCACTTCCAAGCGAGGTTTGCGCTCACGGAGCGCTTGATGCGCCTCGCGCCCAACCGCGACGCAACGCGGCACGGCTACATCATGATCCACGGCTACCTGGCGGACCTCGCCAGCCGTCGAAGTGAACTGCCAAACGCCGAACAGCATCGCCGCGAGGCCCACGCGGCTGCGCGGAGCCTCGCCGCCGATCGGCCCAACAGTCGTTTGTACTCCGATGTGCTCGTGTGCGCGTCGCGCGAGCTGGCTGCACTTCTCGTAAATGCCGGGAAGCCGCAGGAGGCTGAAGTGTTTCTCGATGAGGCTGTGAGCGCGGCTACTCGCTTGTATGAAGCGGACCCGCACGACTTCCACCCTGCAGACCTTTACTTTGGCGTGCTGAGATTGCGCGCGGAGCTCGCCTTGTCCCAGGGCGACGAGGTCAATGCCCGTCGTGCCCTTGACGCAGCACAGGAGCTGGTTCAATCGGACGCCATCCAGGCGGCGGGGAATGGAGTTCCAGGTGCGTGTGCAAAGCACTTGCTCGACCTCAGCGCGCGTCTGGGGCGTCTGCGCTCCACGGCGCTACGATCCGGCGCATCTCCATAGCTCGCGATGGTGCCCGGAACAATCTGGCGAGCTATTGTCAACTGGGGCCCCTGAAAATCCCCGATTCCCGCGCGCTTTTTAAATAAACTCGTGGCATACTTCCATCATGGAACGCACACCT
>CAYXIO010000050.1:0-32318 GCA_964465125.1 uncultured Planctomycetales bacterium
GCAGCCGATATCTCGTACAATCCCGCCGGTCCCCTTTTTGGAGATGCAGGGAATGGCCACCACCGGTACCCGTCAGGAGGCGCTCGGCGCCGCCGTCTCGTGGAACGGCAACTCGAACTCCAAGGCATCCGCGCCGCCGCGGGCGGAGTCCTATTTCGGCTGCGACGTGTTCAGCCTGCGCGTGATGCGCCAGCGGCTGCCGAAGGAGGTCTTACGCAAGCTGATGCGCACGATTCAGCGCCATGAGCCGCTCGACCCGGCGGTCGCGGACGGCGTGGCGGCGGTCATGAAGGATTGGGCGATCGAGAACGGCGCCACGCATTACTGTCACTGGTTTCAGCCGCTGACCGGGCTGACCGCTGAGAAGCACGATTCGCTCGTGGTGCCCGACGGCGAAGGCGGCATGCTCTACCAGCTCAGCGGCGCCAGTCTCTGCCAGGGCGAGCCGGACGCCTCGAGCTTCCCCTCAGGCGGGCTGCGCAACACGTTCGAGGCGCGCGGCTACACCGCGTGGGACGCCACCAGCCCGGCGTTCCTGCTGCGCGGCGAGAACAGCGTCACGCTCTGCATTCCGACGGCATTCGTGTCGTGGACCGGCGCCGCGCTGGACAAGAAGACGCCGCTGCTGCGCTCGATGGACGCCTTGTCGAAGCAGGCGGTGCGCGTCCTGAAGATCTTCGGAACCGACGCGGGCGTCTCGCGCGTGTTCACGACCGTCGGCGCCGAGCAGGAGTACTTCCTGATCGACCGCAACCTCTACTACGCGCGGCCCGACCTGGTCGTGTGCGACCGCACGCTCTACGGCGCCCGGCCGCCCAAGGGGCAGCAGCTCGAAGATCATTACTTCGGGGCGATCCCGCCGCGCGTGCTCGCGTTCATGGCGGAGGTGGAGCGCGATCTCTTCCGCGTCGGCGTTCCGGTCAAGACGCGCCACAACGAGGTTGCGCCGGGGCAGTACGAGCTGGCGCCGCTCTTCGAGAACTCCAACCTGGCCTGCGACCACCAGATGGTCATCATGGAGACGCTGAAGCGCGTCGCGACGCGCTACGGCCTTCAGGCCGTGCTGCACGAGAAACCCTTCGCCGGGATCAACGGCTCCGGCAAGCACAACAACTGGTCCATGTCGACGGACACGGGCGTGAACCTGCTCGACCCGTCCGACGAAGCGCACACCAACATGGAGTTCCTGGTCTTCCTGTGCGCGGTGATCCGCGCGGTGGACCTGCACGCCGACCTGCTGCGCGCCTCGGTCGCCTCGGCCGCCAACGACCACCGGCTCGGCGCGAACGAAGCGCCGCCCGCGATCATCTCGATCTTCCTGGGCGACATGCTGACCGACATCGTCGAGCAGATCGAGAAGGGCACGCCCAAGCGCACGCTGCGCGGCGGTTCGATCGACTTGGGCGCGTCGATTCTGCCGGCCATTCCGCGCGACGCCGGCGACCGCAACCGCACGTCGCCCTTCGCGTTCACCGGAAACAAGTTCGAGTTCCGCGCGGTCGGCTCGTCGGCCACCTCCGCCTGGCCCAACACCGTCATCAACACCGCCGTCGCGGAGTCGCTCGATTTCATCGCCGGCGAGCTCGAAAAAGCCCTCGGCGGCAAGCCCTCGCCCGCGAAGATCGAGAGTGCGGTCCGGGCGGTGCTGCGGAAGATCATCAAGCAGCATAAGCGCATCATCTTCAACGGCGACAACTACTCGAAGGAGTGGCACGCCGAGGCCAAGCGCCGCGGGCTGCCGATTCTTTCGGACACCGCCGAAGCGCTGCCCGTGCTGCGCCACAAGAAGTCCGCGGCGCTGTTCCGCAAGTACCGCGTGCTGGATTCGAGCGAGGTCGAGAGTCGGGCTTTCGCCTTCGTCGAGAAGTACAACAAGCAGATTCAGATCGAAGCGGAAATGATGACGCAGCTCGGACGCCAGCTCCTTCTGCCCGCCGCCCTCGAATATCAGCGCCGCGTCGCGGAGACCGTCCACGCGACCGAGGTGGCCGGCGTGATGTGCGACGGCCTGAAGCACGACCTGGAGCATCTGGTCGAGCGCGTCGAGGCCTTCCGCGAGCGCCTGGCCGCGCTGGACCACGCCTGCGAGCACGCCGCCGGCGAACCCTTCGAGCACGCCCGTTACCTGCGATCCAAGGTGCGCCCGTTGATGGACCGGCTGCGCGAGACCGGCGATGAGCTGGAAGAGCTCGTACCGGCGGACCTGTGGCCGCTGCCTTCGTATCGCGAGCTGCTGTTCATCAAGTGAGAGGGCGCAGGACGCAGAGGCAGGGCGCAGAGCGCAACGGCTGGGCGCGCTGCGCGAAGACGGGGCGCAGGGCGTAGCGCGGCGCCTTGGCCTCTTAGATTGAGCGTAGCCTGAGGAGGGTGGTACGCGGGTTCCGCCCGTGCCGGGCTCAAACTCGGAGACAACCTTCGGAGTAGAAGCGACCCCGCCCCGCTTTTGTCGACTGCGCGCCTTGGGTATACTTTCCCCTTCATCACCGGGCGGCGGCAAGGCTTCAGCGGCCGGGCGGTCGGGTGAGTGCAACACACGGTGGCGTAGCTCAGCTGGCCAGAGCGAGGGATTCATAACCCCTAGGTCGGCGGTTCAAGTCCGCCCGCCACCAGTTGACGGGTCATAGCGAAATCCGCCGACCCACGGGTTAGCCCGGAACGCTGGTGCGGAGACGCGCCGGCGTTTCGCGTTCTATCGCAAGTGCCGCTAGGATTCAGCGATCGCGCCGGACCGCAGCCGGTCTCTTCCGGCGGTCGCCGCGCGCTCACGAGTGAGCCCTCGCCGCCAACCGCCGGGGTTCCGCGGGCGAAAGCCTCTGAGCCTCTCGACGGTTCCGACCCGCGGGTTAACGCGATCCATAGCCAGCCGGGCGAGAGACGGTCGCGCGCGACATAACCCGACGCGGCGTATCGAACAAAACAGGCTCGGGTCATGTCGCGCGCGGATAACCCGGACGCGCAGCATCGAAACTGCGACCGCGTGGTTATTGCATGAGAGCCGCAGTCGGCGTCAGGAAATCGACGGCCCTCGGGGCGCTGGCGGTCCTGATTGATGGCCTGGTCTTTTGCTCAATGCCACGAACGGCTGATGGCTGCCGCGGCCGACCGCGCAACTGGTCATACCTCGATTCGACGCAATACTCTCCAGCGCATGCCGAATTCCCTCGGGGATCAGCAGCGACGATGCCCGGAGCCCGCGCTGCTGGTACGCGACTTGCCAATAAGAAGCCGGAGGTGCCGTCATGCCCAAAAGCCTCGTCTGGGACATTCCGACTCGGCTGTTTCACTGGCTGTTCGCGGCCGGATTCACCGTTGCAGCAGTCATCGCACTGCTGCTCGACGACGACAGCCCGATCTTTCCGTATCACGCGATCATCGGCCTCGCCATCACACTGATGGTCTGCCTGCGCGTCGCTTGGGGAATCGTCGGCTCGAAGTACGCGCGTTTCTCCAGCTTCGCGCATGGGCCGGCCGCCACGGTCCAGTACATGAAGAGGGCGCTGCTCGGCGGCGCCAAGCGGTACATCGGACACAACCCGGGCTCGGCGTACGCGATCATCGCCATGCTCTTGCTGATGGTCGGCCTGGCCGCGACGGGCATCATGATGGGCCAGGGCAATGAGAGCGTGAAGGAAATCCACGAGGTGCTGGCGTACGTCATGGTGGGCGTCGCCATCGCGCACGTTCTTGGCGTGGTACTCCACATGTTCCGGCACCGCGAGAATATCGTGGCGAGCATGGTTCACGGAAGGAAAATGGCCGAGGCGGCCGAGGGCATTCGATCGTCGCATCCCGTGGCCGCAGCCGCGTTCCTGATCCTCGTCGGAGCATGGTCCTTCGGACTGATCCGCAACTTTGACCCGACGACACAGACAACCCGGCTGCCGGTTCTCGGCACCGCGCTGCAGATAGGCGAGGTGGAGCATGAGCGCGATGGGGAGCGCGGCGGCGCGACCCATGACCGGCATGATGATGACGACGACTAACCGCCCGGGTCCGCGCGTAGTCATAGCACCGCGATCACCCGCAAGTACAAGGGCCGAACGCTCACCTTGACCGTGCTGGCCGGCGGCTTCGAGTATGCGGGCGAAAAGCTGCCGATCCTGCGGCGGACCGTGGCGGCTCAAACCGCGATGGCTCGGCCAATGCGACTTCCGCTGCCGGAAGTGCCGGCTCGTATCCTGGATGGCCTGCGACTTTCCGTGATCGCCGCGCGGGGCCCTCAAGGCGCTGCTTTCCGCAGCGTCACGCTCGCTGGCGGGCCGGGTGAATAGACCAACTCGACGGTTGCGCGTTGTCGCGGCGCTATTTCAAGCCGATCGGTGCAGAGTTCGTTCATCACACCCTGCGCGTCGCGGATGCTCAGCCAGACAGGACCGCTCGGCACCTCGCTGAAGCGAAAACGGCCGGCCGCGTCTGTCTTCATCGATGCAAGCGCGCTGGAGGACGGTGGAAGTTCATCCGCATCGAGCGAAACGTAGTGATCGACGAACGGGGCGCCGCTCGAATCGATCAACCGGCCCGAGATTTCTCCCGCGGGAATCATGACGAAGTCGACGCGCCCGGGCCGGTGGGGGTAGACAACCCGCCCGGTTGTCGCGGCGGTTGATCCTGCGTCCGGAGCCGCGCTCGCGTCGACCGGTGCGGCGCGGTCGTTGGGCGCACCGTTCCGCGGCGCTTCGCCCTTCGCGGGAGCCACGCCCCACGCGCGCAACTCATCCTCGTCAGGCGTTCGCTTCGCCATCAGCAGATCGCCCTGGCGGTGCAGGTTGCGCTCGATCATGCCCGGCTTGTGCGGCGCGATGGTGCAGGCTTGCAGCCCGCTGGCATCGTTCACGAACATGACACCCTGGCGGAACTCGAGCGCGTAGTCGCCGCGCTCGTCTGTCAGGGCGATCCCGGTTTGTCGCAACGATCCCGCGCCGCAATGCGCCGTGATCTCGACCCCGGGCAGGGGAGCGCCTTCAGCGTCGGTCACGTGTCCGGTGACGAGCCAGCGCAGCGGCTCGAAGGCAGGCACTTCATAAGCCGACGGAGCGCGATTCGTTGTCTGCGCGTGCGTAGGATGTGCGGCGGGCGACGGCTGGCTACCGGACTCGCGATTGGCGCAGCCGACGGCCGTGGCGGCAATCAGAAACGCAAGACCTGCACTCGGCTTCCAGACTTGCATATGAGATCTCCACTGAGTCCGCTGAATTGGACGCAGGCCCATGCTGTGCAGTTCCGCTCGGGCCGCCGCTCCATTGCGTCAAGCGGGGAGCTGTCGCGGGATGGAAGGCCGCGCGAGCCGGGGGCAAGGGGCGCTGCGAAGCACGGCGCCGGCCGGCCATCCGGCGTGCTGCCCGCGTCGCGGTGCCACCACGGCGAGTTCCGGAATCGCTTACGGACAGATTTGGCCCTATGGCGCGGAAATTTAGGCAATCTGTGCTTGCGTTTTTCGGGGATTGTGTTACACTTTCTCACACTTAAGGACACATCGGTCCATGCAGTGGGTCGGCGCTTCGCAGTCGGGGGCGCGGCGATGCGAGTTCGAGTCGGCCATGTTCGCAGGCAGCTACGAGGCCACGATCGACGCCAAGAACCGCATCGGAATTCCGTTCCGGCTGCAACGCAAGATTCACGAGGCCAAGCAGGGAGATGCGTACTTCGTTGTGCCGGGCCGGCGGAAAGGGACGCTCACGATCTTCACCGAGAAGCGTTTCGAGGGGCTGCACGAGCAGTTGCCCCAACCGGAGCTGCTTTCGGACGACGCGAGCGACTACGTGTTCTGGGAGCTCTCGCAAAGCTACCCGCTGGAGCCCGATGGGCAGGGTCGGTTGACGCTGCCTGAGCGGTTGCTGAAGCAGGCCGGAATCGAGCGCGAGATCATGATCGTCGGCGCGATCGACCGGTTGGAGCTCTGGAACCGGGCCGAGTTTGAGCAGTACGCGTCTCATCGCTGGACCGACTACCCGCAGCGCAAGGCCAACGTGCTGCCTGAGCTGCGGAAATACGCGGAACCCAAGGGTGCGGCGGCCAATCCGCCGGCACCCGAGTGAACGAATCTCCCGAGGGTTGGGCTGCGAAGGGTGCGGGCTGTGGCGGCGACGAAGGGATGCGGCGTCGCCACAGTCCTGCGGATCGACGGTGCGTCTTGGGGCTCTTCATCGCCGGGAGGCCCCGTTATCCGGCACGGAGGCTGGTGACGCGCCGGCGGCAGGCGAGAGAATTCGCCTGTGCTCCAACACGGGTCGCTCGCGGCTTAGGGACGGGCTGCGAGCGGCCCCACGCCTTGTTCAGTCCGATGGAGTCGGGCTGAACGGCGGAGACAGTACCGCGCGGCTGTCGCGGCGTCCAGTGCGTTTTTCTCGGTCCTGCTCATGGACCGGGTTCGAGATTCTGCGGATCGCTTGATTTCGAGCGGGGCGTGCCGGTGACGGAGTCGACGCCCGTTCACGAACCTGTGCTGGTGGAGGAAATCCTTCGGCTGTGCGATCCGCGGCCGGGTCAGGTGGTGGTAGACGGGACGGTCGGGCTTGGCGGACACGCGCGTGCGATTCTCCCGCGGATTCTGCCCGACGGTCGATACATCGGTCTGGACCTGGATGAGGCGATGCTGTCGGCGTCGCGCGCGGCGCTGGCGGCGTTCGGTCCGGCAGTCGAGCTGGTTCGTGCCAACTACGCCGACTTTGCCGCGGTCTTGTCCACGCTCGGCGTCAGTCTGGTCGATCTGGTGTTGTTGGATCTCGGCGTGAACTCGGCGCAGTTGGCGGACGGTCAGCGCGGCTTCTCCTTCGATCGAGAGGGTCCTCTCGACATGCGGTTCGACACAAGCCAGCGGCAGCAGGCGGCGGACCTGATCAACTCGCTGTCGGAAGGCGAGCTGGCCGACCTGTTCTATCACTACGCGCAGGAAACCCAGAGCCGAAAGATCGCCAAGCGCATTTGCCAGATGCGCCATCATGCTAGAATTGCGACCACGCGCGCGTTGGCCGCGGTGGTCGAGAGTGCCGTTGGCGCGGCCGGTCTCGACAGCCGCAGGAGAGGGATTCACCCGGCCACGCGCGTGTTTCAGGCGCTGCGGATCGCCGTGAACCACGAGTTGGAGAATCTGGAGCGCGTGCTTCCGGCGATGGCGCAGCGATTGCGCCCCGGCGGCCGCCTCGCCGTGATCAGCTTTCACAGCCTCGAGGACGGGATCGTGAAGCGCTCCTTCCGGGAATCGCAGAAGCGCGGGTGGATGTTGGATGTAACCAAGAGGCCGGTGGTTGCGGAGGCGCGGGAGCGCGATCGAAACCCGCGCAGCCGCAGCGCCAAGTTACGGGTTGCGCAGCGAGTGGAAGATGCGCACGTTCCGTAAAGCGCAGTGCGTCGCAGGGAGACAGCGGTGGCACTGAATGTCCGACTGGCGCTGGGAATCTGCCTGACGTCGATAGGTGGGATTTGCTGGCTGGTCGAGCGGGTGGCGCGACCGATCGTCGAGCTGCCGTCTCCGCTGTCGGCGCCTGCCCTGGTCAGCGCGGGAGACGCCGCCGGCCCGTCTTTGTCTTCCCAGCGCGCGGCGCCGACGGCGGACGCGGTCGCCGAGCGTTTCGAGCGCCCGAGCCTGATCCACGCCCGGCCGCAGAGCGGGGCGGCGACCGTCCTCGTCGCCTCCACCGGCTTTTCGGGCGGGGCGCCGGAGGGGCCGAACCCGCTGAGCGCTACTCTGCCGCCGCTGCGGAGCGATTCCGGCGCCGACGAGCCGGTCTGGCTTCCGCCGCTCGCGCACGCACCCGAAGCCAGCGCGCCGGAACCGATCGCAAACCTGGCCAGAGTGTCGGACAGCGTCGCGGCGGCTCCGTCCTCGCCCGTGCTGGCGTCGAAGCAGCGCGCGGTTCGCCCGGCGCGCAACGAGATCGTCGGCGCCGAGCCAAAGAACAGCCCCGCGCTGGCCAGGCACAGCGAGCCCGCGGCGGCGGTCCCTGAGGCGAGAATCTCAATGGTCGTCGGGCCCGCGGAGGCGAACGCGGCGAATCCGCCGGCAGCGGAGCCGACCAGGCCGCGGGACAGCGCACCGGCGGCACTCGAATACGTCGTGCAGCGCGGCGATTCGCTGAGCGCGATCGCGAAGAAGACGCTTGGAAGCGCCGGCAGTGCTGAAATCCGCGCGCTGCTGGCGGCGAACCGTGGGCTGGCGCGTAATCCAGATCACATCGTGGTCGGCCAGAAGCTGGTCGTTCCGGCGCCCGCCGGCTCGGGGGGCGCGAAAGCCGGGGTGCCTGTCGCCGCGGCGGGTTCGACGCCGCAGCGCAGCCCGAAGCCGGTTGCCGGCGGCTCCCCGGCCGTCGCGGTGAACGAGCCCGGCAATGGCCGCGCGGCCGCGAAGGAGCCATCCAAGTCGGGCAGCGCGAAATCAGGGCGTGCGGCCACCTCCACAAGCACGAAGCCCGGCGGCGTGGTCCATTCCAGCAAGCCCGCGGCGAGGACGGAACCCGCACGGTCCGCGGCGGGTCAGGCCGCGAATTCGGCCGAGCCTGCCGTTGCGCGCCGGCTGGCGAGCGGCGCGAAAGCCAAGGGCAAGGCAGCGGGCTCCGCGGGCGACGCGATGCCGGCCGACGCGTACCGCTGGTACACCATTCGGAAGGACGACTCGCTTCAGAAGATCGCGCGCCAGCAGCTCAAGAACGAGCGGCGCTGGATGGAGATTCAGCGGCTGAATCAACTGCCCAGCGGCGATCGCATCGAAGCGGGCCGGCGCATCAAGCTTCCCGCGCCGGTCGCCGACGAGACGTGACCGCCGGCGTCCGGCCCGGCCCGTGACGGCGTGTGCGCCGCGAGAATGCTGATAGAATGCACCCGCTTGCGCGTGCGGGCCGCTGACGGACCGGCTTCCGCGGAGAACGAGCCATCGAACGCGCGCGGGAACGGCGGGCGACCCATCGGCGAGGCGCGCCAAGCCGGACGCTGGACACAACGTCCCTTCGCCGCGGTCGGCGAGTTCGAGAGCGGGATCGAGCGTGAATACGCGGCGTGCGGTGTTGATTCTCGGTGCGGCGCTGCCTCTGCTGGCCAGCGTGGTGCTGCTCCGAGCGGAGACCGCACGGCTGAACTACGTGCTGGCGCGCATGGATCAGCGCTCGTTGCTGCTTCGCGATGCGCTTCGCGATTCGCAGCTCGAGCTGGCCCGGCTGCGCGACCCGCAACGTATTCGCGAGCGTGTGCTCGAACTGCGATCGTCGGGCGGCCCCGCGGAGACCGTGTCGGCGCCGCCGCCGCCGAAACCCAAGCCCAAGCCGGAGACGAAGCGTCCGAGTGCGGACCGCCGCGGCAAGCGCGGCGACTAGCGCCGGCGCCGACGGTCCGTGACGAGCTCGCGGGCGGACTGTCATTCGCCCGAAAGACCGCCGGAAACGCGGCCACAGGAAGTGGCGTCGATCGAAGGAGTGATCCGCGTGATGCGCACCCTGCTGCTCTTTGGAACCGTTGGGACGCTGCTGATGGCGGCCGGCGGGCGCCTGGCGATCATTGAGCAGTCGCAGGGCGCCGCCCTGCGCGCCAAGGCTGTCCGTCAACACACCAGCGAGCGCGTCATCCCGGCGGTGCGCGGCGCCATTCTCGATTCCAGCGGCCGCACGCTGGCGCAATCCAGTTGGAGCCAGTCGGTCTTCGTCGATCCGGCGCTGGTGCTCAACGCCGAGGCCGACTGTGCGCTGATCGCGCCGCTGCTGGGCATGAAGCCCGCCGCCCTGCGCCAGATCATCGAGCAGCGCCGCGAGCAGCGATTCGCCTGGGTGAAGCGCGGCGTCAGCGGTGCCGAAGCGGACGGGCTGCGGCAGGTGATTCGCGAGCGCGGTCTGGAGGCCTTTGGTCTGCTGCGCGAGGCGCGCCGCGAATACCCCTTCGGGCGAACCGCGGCGCACGTGCTGGGATTCGTCGGGGCCGAGCATCGCGGGCTGGCCGGCGTCGAGCAGACGTTCGATGCCGCGCTGGCGGGCCGCGACGGAAGGCGGGTCGCGACGGTGGACGTGCGGCGGCGGACGCTCAGCGCCGCGCCCGACGCGTACGAGCCGCCGGTGGACGGCCAAAACGTCGTCCTGACCATCGACTCGTTCTTGCAGCAGCGCACCGAATATCACTTGGCGCGGGCCGTGGAGCGGCCGGAGGTGCACGGGGCGTGGGGCTGCGCGGTGCTGCTCGATCCGCGGACCGGCGAAATTCTCGCGATGGCCACGTATCCCGATTTTGATCCGGCAGAAGCCATTCCGGACGGCGTTCGCGGCGCAGCGCTGACGCAGGCGCAGGAGCGGCTCCGCAACCGGGCGATTTCCGATTCCTTCGAGCCGGGAAGCATCTTCAAGCCGTTCATCGCCGGGCCGGCGTTCGACGCCAAGCTGGTCGGGCTCGATGACGTGTTCCAGATCAACGGGCCGGCACGCAACTTCGGCCGGCGGACGCTGCACGACACGCACGCTTACGGGTCGCTTCCGCTCTTCGAAGTGATCAGCAAGTCGAGCAACATCGGCATGGCGCTGCTGGGCGGACGCGTCGGGAATCAGCGCCTATTCGAATTCGTGCGCGGCTTCGGCTTCGGCGATCCGACCGGGCTGCCGCTTCCCGGCGAGCACGACGGCATCGTCCACGACCTCCAGCACTGGACCTCGTACTCCACCCATTCCATCCCGATGGGGCAAGAGCTGTCGGTCACGCCGATTCAGGTGGCGGCGGCGTTTGCCGTGTTCGCCAACGACGGCGTGCTGTATCGCCCGCGGATCGTGCGCGGCATCCTCGGGCGGGGAGGCGAGGTGGTCGAGGACTGGTCCCAGCCGGTTCCGATCCGCCGGGTGCTCGATCCGGAGGCCGCCCGAAGGTTCCGGCGGCGCGCGCTGGTCGAGGTGGTGAGCAGCGGCACGGGCAAGCAGGCGGCCCTGCCCGGCTATCAGGCGTTTGGAAAGACGGGCACCGCTCAGGTCGCCCGCGCCGACGGGCGCGGCTACATCCCCAGCACCTACACCGGTTCGTTCGTGGGCGGAGCGCCGGCAACGGAGCCCGCGGTCGTTGCGCTGGTCTCCATTCGCACCACGCACAGCAGGATGTACTACGGCGGCAGCGTGGCCGCGCCGGCGGTCGCCGCGATCCTGGCGGATGCGCTCGCCTACCTGCGCGTGCCGCAGGAGCTGTCCGCCGAGCACGGGCCGGCGCGCGACGAATCGCGTGAGGTACAATACGACTGATTCTGGCGCGGCCTGGCGCGCAGCGGCCACAGTCGCTGGGTTCGCGCGCGGCCGGGTCAGCAGAAACGGCGAGGGTTGAAGTGCGGAAGCTGGGCGACCTTCTCGACGGGCTGGCGGACGCGGAAACGCTGCAACCGTACCGCGAGCTGCCGATCAGCGGCGTATTCGACGATTCGCGGCGGGTGACTCCGGGAGGGCTCTTCGTGGCCCTGCGCGGCGGGTCGGCCGACGGCCGGCGCTTCATCGACGACGCGCTGGCGCGCGGAGCGACGGCGCTGGTGGGTGAGCAGATCGGGACGGCGGCGGGCGGCGGCGCGCGGCCGGCATGCGGCTTCGAAGTCGCCGACGGGCGCGCCGTGCTCGCGGCGCTCGCGGCCCGCTGGCATGCCGGCGAATCGCCCACGTCGTTCGGACTGAAGCTCCTCGGCGTGACCGGCACGAACGGCAAGAGCACGACCACCCACATGGTCCGGTCCATCCTGCGCGCGGCGGGGCAGCGCTGCGGCATGCTCGGCACGGTTCAGTACGACCTCGGATCGCGGAGCGTCGCGGCCGACATGACCACGCCTGGACCGCTCCAACTCTGCGCGCTGCTGTGCGAATGCGCGGGCGCAGGTGCGTCGGCGGCGGTCATGGAAGTCTCGAGCCACGCGCTTGAGCAGCGCCGCACCGACGGGCTGCGCTTTGACGCCGCCGCGTTCACCAACCTGACGCAGGATCACCTCGACTATCACCAGACCATGGAGGCTTACGCCGACGCCAAGGCGCGGCTCTTCGCGCGCCTGAGTCACGAGGCGGTGGCGGTGGTGAATGCCGATGATCCGGCGCACACGCGCATGCTGCGCGACTGCCGGGCGCGCGTCATGACGTTCTCGGTCGACGGCAAGGCGGAGATTTCGGCGACGATCAAGCGCAGCTCGATCGTCGGCACGCTCTACCGCGTGCGGCTGGAGGGCCGCGACCTGGTTCTGGAGAACGCGCTGGTCGGCAAGCACAACGTGTATAACGCGCTGACCGCGATCGGGCTGTGCCGGGCGATCGGCGTGCCGTTGGAGGCGATCGAAGCGGGGCTGGCCGGCGTTCGCACCATTCCGGGGCGCCTCCAGCGCGTGCCGTGCGTGGGCGAGGTCGACGTATTCGTCGACTACGCGCACACCGACGACGCGCTGCGCAGCGTCTGCGGCGTGCTGCGCGGCCTGACGCGCCGACGGCTGCTGGTGCTGTTCGGCTGCGGGGGCGATCGCGATCGCGGCAAGCGCCCCAAGATGGCGCGTGCGGCGGGGGAGTTCGCTGATGCGGTCGTCGTGACCAGCGATAACCCGCGCAGCGAAGATCCCCAGGCGATCATCGACGAGATCCTCACGGGTTTCGACGACGACGTGCGTCGCAAGGTCGCAGTCGAGCCGGATCGCCGCCGCGCGATTCACGCCACCCTCGCCAGTGCTCACAAGGGCGACGTGGTGCTGATCGCGGGCAAGGGTCACGAAGACTATCAAATCGTCGGAAAGCAGCGGCTGCACTTCGACGACGTGGAGGTGGCCATTCAAGCCGCCGCCGAATTGCATTCGGAGCGGATTGGGGCCGCGTAGACGCGTGATTCGACTTTCGCTGAGCGAAATTGTGCGGGCGGTGGGCGGCGGGTCGGGCGCCGCGCCTCCGGCCGGGAACGCCATCGGCGTCTCCACCGACTCGCGCGCGGTGGCGGCCGGCGAGCTCTTCTTCGCGCTGCGCGGCGACTCGTTCGACGGGCACGCGTTTGTCGCCGACGCTTTGCGGCGCGGGGCGGTCGCCGCGGTGGTGGCGGCGGGGCAGCTCGAAGACGTGCGACGCTGCGTGTCGACGGCGCTGCCCCATCCGACGGCGGAAGCACTGATCGCCGTGGACGATCCGCTGGCGGCGCTCGGCCGGCTGGGCGCTTATCACCGCCGGCAATTGTCCGCCAGCGTCATCGCGGTGCTGGGCAGCAACGGCAAGACCACGACCAAGGCGATGATCGACTGCGTGCTGTCCGGGCGGCTGCGCGGACGGGCCTCGCCCAGGAGCTTCAACAACGCGATCGGGGTGCCGCTGACGCTGCTCTCGGCGCAGGCCGGCGACGACTACCTGGTGGTCGAGATCGGCACCAATGCGCCTGGCGAGGTCGCCGCACTGGCGCGGCTGGCGCAGCCTGACATGGCGGTGCTGGTATCGATCGGCGAGGAGCACCTGGAGGGGCTGGGGAGCCTGGAGGGGGTGGCGGCGGAGGAATGCTCGGTTCTCGACGCACTGCGCGACGATGCGCTGGCGATCGTCAACATCGACACGCCGCTGGTGAGGCCGCACCTGGCGCGTTTTCGGGGCCGGCGGGTGACGTTTGGTCAGGCGGAGAACGCCGACTTGCGCGTGGATGCGATTCGCTTGGAGCCGCCGGGGCTGCGGTTTCGGATCAACCAGCGTTTTGAATACGTGCTGGCGGTGCCGGGTGAGCACAACGCGTTGAACGCCGCCGCCGCGGTCGCGGTGGCCCGTCGGCTTGGCCTGGAGCACGCGGAGGCGGCTGAGCGGCTGGCCGGGTTCGTCTCGCCGCCGATGCGCATGCAGGTGCTTTCGATGGGCGGGGTCACGGTCCTGAACGACGCGTACAACGCCAATCCGACCAGCATGCTGGCGGCGCTGGAGACGCTGGAGCGCTGGCCGGCCGCGCGGCGGATCGCGGTGCTGGGCGAAATGCGCGAGTTGGGCCGTCACGCCGCCGAGGCTCACGCGCGCGTCGGGCGGCGCGCCCTGAACGGGGCGATGGAAGTGGTATTGCTGGTGGGGGCGGCGGCGCAGTCGATGCTCGCGGGAGTCGCCGGCGCTGCGGCGGCACGGGCCGTCCGCTGTGCCGACGCGGCCGAGGCCGGCGCCTGGCTGCGCTCGGAAACCCGGGCCGGAGACGTGGTGCTGGTCAAGGCTTCGCGCGCGGTCGAGCTGGAGCGCGCCGTCGATGCGCTTCAACCGGCCGCCGCGGCGGTGGGCACAAACTGAACGATGCTCTACCACCTGTTCTACTGGCTGACGCACGGCAACACGGGCTACGCCTATGCCAGCCCGCTGTTCCGCGGCGCGCTGGCGGTGATCCTGGCGTTCGGCATCGTCTGGGCCGCCGGACCGCGCGTGATCCGCCTGCTGGTCAAGCTCAAGCTCGGCGACCGGCCGGAGTTTGATCACGCCGAGCTGAACCAGCTCATGCAGGACAAGAAGAACAAGCCGACCATGGGTGGGGTGCTGATCGTCGGCGCGATCCTGATCACCTCGTTGCTGCTGGCGGATCTTTCCAGCTTCTATGTGCGGATGGGTGTTTTCTGCCTGGTCTGGCTGGCGGTGCTCGGCGGCGTGGATGACTGGCTGAAGCTGACCGCCGCGCGGCGCAGCGGCACGCGCGACGGCCTGCGGATGTGGGAGAAGCTGGTCTTCCAGGTCGGGCTTGGCGCGCTGCTGGCGGTGTTCATTCTGCGCACCGGCGAGGGCAATCTCGTCATCGCGCGCTGGCTGGATGTCGATGCGACCTACAGCCCGTTCTACAACGTCCTGAGCGTGCCTTTTTACAAGCCCGGCATCGCGCTGGCGCCGCCGGCGTTTGCCCTGATCGCGGTCGTGGTCATCGCGGGGACGTCCAACGCCGTCAACCTGACCGACGGCATGGACGGGCTCGCCAGCGGGTGCATGGTGCTGACCGCGTTCACGTTCATGGTTCTGGCCTACGTGGTGGGCACCGAGGAGATTTCGCGGCAACTGCTGTTCTTCCACATTCGCGGGGCCAGCGAGCTGTCGGTGCTGTGTGGGGCGGTGGTCGGGGCCTGCCTCGGGTTCCTCTGGTACAACGCGTATCCCGCCCAGGTCTTCATGGGCGACACCGGCTCGCTGCCCCTCGGCGGGCTGATCGGCTATATCGCGATCGTCACGCGCCTGGAGCTGATGCTCTTCCTGGTCGGCGGGGTATTCGTGGTCGAAGCGCTTTCGGTCCTGATTCAGATCTATTACTTCCGTTCGACCGGCGGGAAGCGGTTCTTCCGCTGCGCGCCGCTGCATCACCACTATCACCTGGGCGGATGGACCGAGACGCAGACCGTGACGCGCTTCTGGCTGGTGGCGGCGCTGTTCGCGGCCTTCGCGCTGGCCACGATCAAGCTGCGCTGAGAGGAGGAGGGGCCGCATGAGCACGCTGAGCCGCTCCGGACGATGGGTCCTCGATCGGGATTCGTCCGCCGTCTCGACGCGCATTTGCGACGGCTGGGTGATCTTCGTCGTCGGCACGCTCATGCTGCTGGGCGCGGTGATGGTGCTCTCCGCGTCGGTCGGTCTCGAAGGCACGCAGGTCGATCTGCGCCGCTGGTGGACGACGCCCTTGCGTCAGACCGTCTTCGCGATCGTCGGGTTCATCGCGATGATCGTCGCGTCGCGGCTCGACTACCGGCTGCTGGCGTCGCCGTCGCGCGGCGTGAGCCTCGTGACGGTCGGCCTGTACGGGCTGGCGACGCTGGCGCTGATCGCGGTGTTGATTCCCGGCGTCGGAACGGAGTCACTCGGCGCTCAGCGCTCGATTTACGTCCTTCGCGGCTCGCTGCCGCTGAGCTTTCAACCTTCCGAGTTTGCCAAGCTCACGCTCGTGATCTGGCTGGCGGCAATGCTCTCGAGGCCGCGCGTGGACGTCGGCTCGTTCTGGAGCGGGTTCGTGCCCGTTTTGATCGGGAGCGCGATCCTCATCGGACTCACCGGCATCGAGGATTACGGCACCGCGGCCCTGATGGGCGTAACCACGCTGTTGATGCTGTTTGCGGCGGGGGCGCGGTTCTCGCACCTGCTCGGGCTGGTTGTGCTCGGACTGGGCGGCGGCGTCGGGCTGCTGCTGCTCAAGCCGTATCGGCTTGAGCGCCTCACGACGTTCATGGACGATGAGTGCGATCCCGCCGGGGCAGGCTACCAGGTCACGCAGTCGCTGATCGCGATCGCGTCAGGCGGCTGGTGGGGGCGCGGGCTCGGCGCGGGCGTGCAGAAATACGGCTATCTGCCCCAGGACAACAACGACTTCGTGTTTGCGATCGTCTGCGAGGAGCTCGGCATCATCGGCGGGTTGGTCGTGGTGGCGCTGTTCCTGGTCCTGCTGGCGCGCGGCGGGTGGATCGCGACGCGCTCGCTCGATCCGATGGGGCGCCTGCTTGCCACCGGCATGACGCTGATGATCTGCCTTCAGGCCGCGTTCAATATCGCCGTCGTGACCAACAGCGTGCCGACGAAGGGCATTTCGCTGCCGTTTGTGTCCGCGGGCGGATCGGGCGTGCTGTTCCTGGGAACAGCGGCGGGGCTGCTGGCCGCGACCGGCCGGAGACCGTGGCCGCGCCGGCTGTCGGAGAGCGGCTGGTGAGCGCCGATCGTCTAGCGTCGGCACGCCGTGGCCGACGGCGAATCCGCATCGCGCAACATGCAGTCTCTTCTCATCGCTCACCGAGGGGCGACGCTACGGCGAATGGGCTCGCCGACCCAGGGCGACGCTACGGCGATTGCGTTCGTCGCCCCAGCACGCAGAGGCCCAGCTCCGCGGCGCGGCCCAGCAGCGCTTCGCGCTCCAGCAGGATGGTCTTGCCGGCCTCAACCACCAGCGCCGCCGCGCGCGCCTTGTGCAGATTCTCGATCGTCTGTCGACCGACCGTCGGCACGTCGAAGCGCATGTCCTGCTGCGGCTTGGCGACCTTGACGAGCGTCCAGCCGCCCGCCGGGCAGAGCTGGCCGGCGCGCTCGATCAGCCGGTCGGTGCCCTCGATCGCCTCGACCGCGATCACCTCGTGCTCTTTCACGGCGATCGACTGGCCGATGTCCATCGCGGCGATCTGCTTGATGAGCGGCCAGGCGAACGCCGCCGCGTCGAGCACGGCGCGCGGGGCGGCGGAGGCCGGCTGGACGCCGTCGGGCTGAAGCAGCCCCTCGTCGGCCAACGCCTCGGGAATGTAGCGCGTCGAGTCGATCATGATCAGTCCGCGGCGCCCCATCTCATCGGCGACCGCCCGCAGCAGCGTGTCATTGCGCTTGTCGCGCGTGGCGAAGTACCACACGCGTATGCTCGTCAGATCGGGCACGTACTGCAACCACTGCACCCAGCGCGGCCCGGCGAACATGCTGGCCTTGCTGACGCGCCCGACCATCACCACCTCGTCGCAGCCCCTGCGGCGAAGTGCCCGGATCCACCCGCCCAAGCGAGCGACGCCGCGCCAGCCGAACCAGTCCGACAGCTCGCGCAGGGCCGGGTCGGCGTAGCCGCGAATGGCGACGGTGATCACCTGCCGCCCGGCGGCTCGGGCATTGCGCGCGACCAACTGCGGCAACTCGCCGGCTCCGGCGATCAGACCGAGCGGACTGACGTCATCCGCCGGCGGCGCAGCGAGCATGGGTGAGCCCCGCGAACTGTCGCTCATCCAGCCCCTCCCAGCGGAGCGCGCAGCAGCGCCGTGTACTCCGCGCCGCCCGGCAGCAAACGGCTTTCGAAGAGCACGACCTCGCCCACGCGCACCCGCTCGTCCACTGGCAACTCAGCCGCCCGCACGCAATCGCTCAGTGCCCGAGCGCCCGCGGCGGTCTGGCTGCGCGCCAGCGTGACGTGCGGCTGGAACCGCCGCGTTTCCCGCGAGAAGCCGAGGCTCTCAAACGGTGGATCGGCAGCATCGATCCATCGTTCGCAGGCGCGGGCCGGATCGCGCAGGCCGACCCAGAGCACGCGCGGGCTGCGCGGCGACGGGAAGGCGCCGACGCCCTCCAGCGTCAGGTTGAAAGGCTCGATGGGGCGGCTGGCGAAGCGAACCACCTCGCCGATCGCGCTCAGCGCGTCCGTCGACACCTCACCGAGGAACTTCAGCGTGAGGTGCAGTTGTTCGGGCCTGCACCAGCGCACGTCGCGGCCGGCCGTGGCGCGCGGCACGGCGCGGCAGAGCCGTTCGCGCAGCGGGTGATCCAATTCGATCGCGACGAAACAGCGCATGTCGAGGTGGATTGTGCCCGCAGCGCCCGCGTTTCGTCGAGGGGGCGGGCCCGCCCGGCCGGGTGCGGCTGGACAGGCAGCGCCGGCACGCGCGTCGGAACCGGACCGCTTGCGGTGGAACCGCCCCCGCTTTCCCTCGCCAATTCGCGTCCCGGCGGTTTTCGGCCGTGGATCGGACGCGGCGCGGCAAAGGTCCCCCGACTCCGGCGATTATCGGGAACGAGATTCCGCTGTTCGGTTGCTCCACAAGGTCGGCGGGGGGCTTGCCGATTCACCCTCGGCAGGTTTCGCGCTCGATGGGGGCCGCGCGATCGCGGTGCGGCGCGCCGCAGGGGATGGGTTGACATGGATATTGCGAGCATCATCGGAATCTGCGTCGGCGTCGGCTGCCTCGGATTCGTGTTCTTCGAAGTCTCGCACGGCCACTTCGGCATGTTCTTCTCGATGGAGGGCGTGCTGATGGTGTTCGGCGGCAGCATCAGCGTCTGCTTCATGGCCATGCCGATCGAGAAGATCAAGGCCGTGCCGGGCTTCATCAAGCGCTTCATGTTCCACAAGGGGACGCCGGCGGCGGACGTCATCCAGTTGATGAGCCGGTTGGCCGAAAAGGCCCGCCGCGACGGCGTGCTCGCCCTCGAGAGCGAGATTTCGAACATCAAGGACCCGTTCCTCGCGACCGGGCTCAAGATGGTCATCGATGGCGGCGACCCGCACGACATCGAGGCCGCGCTGCGCATGGAAGTCATGGCGATGCAGGATCGCCACAAGGCCGGCAAGAAGTTCTTCGACCTGATCAAGCTCTACGGTCCCGGCTACGGCCTCGTGGGCACGCTGGTCGGCCAGGTCGGCATGTTCGGCCAGCTCGCCAGCGCGGACATCGGACGCATGGGCCAGGCTCTGGCCGTCGCAGTCGTCGCGACGATGTACGGCGCCATTGTCGCGAATGCGATCGCGGGCCCGATGGGCGACAAGCTCGGAATCCGGTCGAGCGAAGAGATTCTGAATAAGGAGATGATGCTGCAAGGCATCATGTCCATTCAGGCCGGCGACAATCCGCGCGTTACGCTCGACAAGATGGCCGCGTTCATTCCGTTCCCGCGCCGCGAGAAGCTGAAGTCCGCCGCCTGATGACGATCCAGGCGATACGAGGAGCCGAGCATGGCTGACGACAACCACGGACACGGCGAATCGTCCAAGAAGACCTCCGGGCAGAGCCACGGCGGGGGTCACGGGGGCCACGGCGGCGGCGACCACGAGGAGCACGAGGGCGCGCCGGAGTGGCTGATTTCATTTGCCGACAACGTCGCTCTGATGATGGGCTTCTTCGTCGTGCTGCTGGCCCTGAACATGAAGCCCGCCGACGCCGGCGGCGCCGAGGGCGATCAGAACACGAGCGAGAACGGCGGGTCCTCGGCGTCGAGCACGGCGATGCTGGATTGGGCCATCTCGCTGCGCGAGGCGTTCAATAACCCGGTGGACGTGAGCAACCCGCGGCCCGAGGAGCTGCCGTTGGTGCAGCGAATCCTGCAACGCCGCGCCCAGGGTGACGCGCGCGAGATTGCGCAAGCGGGGCGCGAGCAGAACGTGCTTTCGCTGCGGCGGTCCGAGTACATCGGGCTGGGCGGGAAAGTCCTGTTCGACACCGAAGTTGGCACACTCTCGCCGCGCAACCGCGCCGAGGTGGAAGAGCTGGCGCGGCGCTGGCGCGGTCTGCGGAACGTGCTCGAAATCCGCGGCCACGTCAGCGCCGCAGAAGCCTTTGCGCGGCCGGATCACGGCATGCAGCTCTCGTACGAGCGCGCCATGAACGTGGCGCAGGTGCTCGCGGACAACGGCATCGGCTGGGAGCAGATCCGCGTCGTTGCCAGCGCGGACAACGATCGGGTGGTAGCCCAGGCGCGCGACCCGGCGAGTCACAAGGAGAATCAGCGCGTCGAGATCATCCAGACCGACGCGATTACGGGGTCGTCGCCTTCCATGCCCGCTCCGCTGCCGGACGCGCAGGCCACCAGCGAGCCGAGCACCGAGCCGAAACCGCCGATGCCGGAGCCGGCTTCGGACCATTCCACGGAATCAGCGCCCGCTGAGCCCTCCTCTCACGGCCAGCATCCCTGAGGATCAGCCGCCGGGAGCGGGCGCAATTCCCGCGGGTCCCGCGCGGATTTCGTGCGCCGGATCGGTTGCGTTTCGCGCGGGCGCGCACACCTCGCTACACACTTCGCTTGCGTCGTCGGGAGCGGGCGCAGCTTGGGCGGTTTTCGGGGGTTGCGCTGACGTCGCATGGCGTTCGTTTCAGCGATCACGCTTCGGATGTACATGCGGCAGGTTCGCGCGCTGGGGCAGGCTAGCTTCGCCCCCGGGCGCTTTCTTGCCGCCGACGATGCGGCTGGGATCACCGCCCGGCCGAAGTGCTAGTAGAATAGGTTGGCGGCGCTGAGCTGCGACGGATCGCTTGCCCCGGCAGATAACACCGATTCGCCTCAGCACGATCGCTGCGTCGGAAAGTGGGAGACGCGCATGGGGTCGCGCTGGACGGACCGTTCCGAGTGGCTGGAGGCGGATGGGCTCGGCGGGTTCGCCTCGGGCACGGTCGGCGGGCTTCGTACACGCCGGCATCACGCCCTGCTTCTGACCGCCACGGCGCCACCGACGGCTCGGTTCGTGCTCCTCAACGGTTTTGACGCCTGGCTCGAGACCGACGCCGGTACGTTCAATCTCTCCGCACAACGATACACGCCGGACGTGCTGGCCCCCGACGTTGCTCGTCGTCAGATCGAGGCCTTCAGCACCGAACCCTGGCCGCGCTGGCGTTTTCGCCTGCCGGACGGAACGTGCGTAAGTCAGGAGATCTTCGTTCCGCACGGGGCCAGCGCGGTGGTCTGCGCCTGGAAGCTGGAGACGCCGCTGCCGCATGCGCGCCTGTACGTCCGGCTGTTTCTATCCGGCCGGCCGGACGACGCGCTGCATCGGGCCAACGACAGTTTTCGGGGCGAGGGGATCGTGGACGGCGAATGCGTGACGTGGCGCACGTACGACAAGGTCCCGGGGCTGGTGGTGCAGAGCAACGGCCGCTACGAACGCGGCTTCAACTGGTACTACAACTTCCTGTACGAGGAGGATCACGCGCGCGGCATGGATTGCACCGAGGACCTCGCCGCGCCGGGCATCTTCACCTTCGACCTTTCCCACGGCGACGCGGTGCTGCTGGCGGCGACCGACCGCTACGTCACGCACGTTTCGCGGCCGGGCCGCCCGACGGTCGAATCCGTCGACGCGCTGCGCTCCGCGGAAAGAGAACGGCGGGCGGCGTTCGCGTCGCGCCTGCACCGCTCGGCGGACGTGTACATCGTTCGACACAACGAGGCCCGCACGATCATCGCGGGCTACCCCTGGCACTCGGACCGCGGGCGCGAGACGTTCATCGCGATGCGCGGGCTGTGCCTGTCGAGCGGAAGGCTCGACGTGGCGCGCGAGATTCTGCTCGCGTGGGCCGAACGCGTGAGCGGGGGCATGCTGCCCGACCGGCTGACCCATCCCGGTGAGCCGCAGTCCTTCTCGCAAGTGGACACTTCGCTGTGGTTCGTGGTCGCGGTTCACGACTGGCTGGGGTCGATGAAGGCGGCGCGCGTCGCGGTCGACGCGCGCGTGGAGGAGGCTCTGCTGGAGGCGGTGCAGGCGATTCTGCTCGGCTATGCGCACGGCACGCGGCTCGAAATCCGCATGGACCATGATGGGCTGATTGCCGCGGGCGTGCAGGACGTGCCGCTGACCTGGATGGACGCCAAAGCCGGCGACTGGGTGGTTACGCCGCGGCGCGGCAAGGCGGTCGAAGTGCAGGCGCTGTGGCTCAACGCGCTGCAATTCGGGCGCACCTTCGATCGCTCGTGGGAGCGCAAGCTCCAGAAGTCCGGCGCCGCGTTCGTCAAGCGTTTCTGGAACGACGCGCTGGGCTGCCTGTACGACCTGGTCGACGTGGACGGCCGGCCCGGCGCGGTGGACGAATCGCTGCGGCCGAATCAGATTCTCGCCGTCGGCGGCCTGCCTTACCGCGTGCTGCCGGACGCGCAGTCCGCGGCGGTGGTCGGGCGGGTCGAGCAGCACCTATGGACGCCGCTGGGGCTGCGCACGCTGGCGCCGGAATCGCCCGGGTTCGTCGGGCGCTATCAGGGCGCGGCGCTGACGCGCGACGCCGCGGCGCACCAGGGGACCGTGTGGCCGTGGCTGATCGGTCCGTTCGTGGAAGCATGGATGCGCGTGAACAGCGGCCGGGCGGCGGCCCGCAGCGAAGCGCGCGAGCGGTTCATGCGTCCGTTGCTGGACCAT
The DNA here is from genome assembly GCA_964465125.1 of uncultured Planctomycetales bacterium. GTDB lineage: Bacteria > Planctomycetota > Phycisphaerae > UBA1845 > Fen-1342 > CAYOHG01. Next base: position 22,501 of record CAYXIO010000050.1, read on the forward strand.
CTCAACCTCGCCGGTCTCGATCACCTCTCGGAGCTGGCCGACGGAGTTGCGCCGCACACCCCGCGCGGCTGCCCGTTCAGCGCATGCTCGATGGGAGAGCTGCTGCGCCTGGAGCTGGACGTGCTACAGGCGGCGCCCGGCGGGAGGCTGAGTCAGGCCATCGCCGCCGCGAGCGCCTCGTAATAGTCCGGAAAGCTCTTCGAAACGCAGTCCGCGTTGCGGATGACGACGCCTTCCAGGGTGAGCCCGGCGAGCGCGAAGCTCATGGCCATGCGGTGGTCGTGATAGGTCTCGATCACCGCCGGTCGAGGCGTCGCCGGCGGCGTGATGACCAATCCGTCGTCGTACGGCTCCACTTCGGCGCCGAGCCGCGTGAGTTCCTGGCGCAGCGCGCTGAGGCGATCCGTTTCCTTGAGCTTCAGATTGGCCACGTTTCGGATGCGCGTCGGGCCGTCGGCGAACAGCGCGGCCACCGCCAGCGTCTGGACCGTGTCCGGCATCGCGTTGAGATCGACGTCCACGCCGTGCAGTCGATCCAGCGCCGTCGCGTCGACGACGAGCGATTCGGGCCGCGTCTCAATGCGACAGCCCATCTCCTTGAGCACGTCGACGAAGCCGACATCCCCCTGGAGGCTCTCGCGCGTCAGCCCGAGGACTTCGGCGCGGCCGCGCGTGATGGCGGCGGCGGCCCAGAAATACGTCGCGGCGCTTGCGTCCGGCTCGATCGCGTGCTCGCCGGCGACGTAGCGCTGGCCCGCCGGTATCGCGAACCGCGTGCCGGCGCTGAACGCGTCGACTCCCATCCGGCGCATCAGCGCCAGCGTCAGTTCGACGTACGGCCGGCTCGGCAGATCGCCTTCGACTTGAACAAAGACGTCGTCGGACGCGTACGCCGCGATCATCAGCAGGGCGCTGAGGAACTGGCTCGACGGCGGAGAATGAAAGGTCACTTCGCCGCCGCGCAAACCGCTCGCGAGAATCGAGAGCGGCGGAAAACCTGCTGCGGCTTCGTATCCGATCCTGGCGCCGATCTGCTGGAGCGCGCCGACCAGTTCGCCGATGGGGCGCTCGCGCATGCGGGCCGAGCCGTCGATGCGAATGCGGGCGTGCGCCAGGCAGCAGGCGGCCGTCAGGAAGCGCATCGCCGTGCCCGCATCGCCGACGTTCAGGTCAGCTTCGGTGATCGGAAAGTGCCCGGAGCCGCCGCGCACGCGCGCGCGCGCGCTCGTCTCGTCGATCTCCATCAGGACGCCGAGCTGCCGGAGCCCCGCGATCATCCGCCAGGCGTCGTCGGACAGCGAGATGCCGCGGAGCGTGCAGGGACCATCCGCCAGCGCCGCGCAGAGCAGGGCGCGGTTGGTCAGGCTCTTCGAGCCAGGCGGCCGGGCGCGGAGATCGGGTTGCACTACCGCATGGACGAGGACGTCCGAGCCGCAGCGCTCGAATATGCTCGCCTGGGTCATGCCGCCACGCGCAGCCGGGCGAGCACCGGGAAAGCCCAGAGCACGCGCGGCGCGTCGAGTTGCTCGACCGAGCCGTCCAGCACGGAGCCGAGCTCGACCACGCCGTCGTGCTCCGCCAGCCAGATGCGGCAGCGCGGCGTGTCGTCGCCGTCCACTCGGCAGAGCACCGCGTTGCCGGGGCTCGGCGCGGAGCCAAGGGAGACGATCGCGGCCTCGCCGGCGGCGAAGAGCGGCTCAAGCGACGGCGCGTCAATCCAGACGCCGAGCGCATCCGGGTAAGCCTCCCCGAGCGCATCGTCGTTCAGGAACGTCTGCGGCGGCCCGTCTGCGGACGAAAGCACCAGCAACTCGGTCTTTCGGGCGGTCTGCATGCCGCGCCGAGCGGCCGGCTGATCGATTTCTGCGGCGCGGTGTTCGACGCCCGCGCCGAGGTCGTGACCCAGGTGCGCGAGTTCTCTGGCGGTGGATTGCTCGAGCAGCGCCCGCGGGTGTTCGGCCAGGCAGCTCAGTCGGAGGATCGGAATCAGCGCGCCCGCAGCGGACTCACGCGCGGTCGCGGCGCCCGCAGCGGGTCCGGCGGACAGCAGATCCAGGAACGACTCGATCGGCGAGGCGAAGTGCGGGTTCTCGTCGAGCAGCGCGGCGATTCGCGTCAGAAGCTGCTGATGGCGAGTGCGGGCACCGGTGATGACGACGGAGCCGCGGGCGGCGACGCCCGTCAGCAGCCACTGCAAATCCTCGCCGGTGGAATCGCACATGCGCACCAGCAACTCACCGGGCGGGATCGTGCCGCGCTCGAAGCGCGCGTAGTCGTCGGCGGAAACGCCGAGCTGCTCGGCGAATCGCGCCGCGCCGCGGGGGCCGAAATGGCGGCGGCGCAGCTCGCGTATGCGCGACGAGAGAGATTGTGTAGCGTCGCTCACGTGCCCGATCCGTGCAACGATCAATCCCCAACCCGCGGTTGGCGCGCCCGAACCGACGGAAAGCTGAAAACGGCCCATTAGATTACTGACCCGGCGCAGCCTCGACTACCTCGGCGTCAGCGTGATTTGCACGCGACCGGTAGAGCACGTCAGGGCGCGGACGCGGTAGCGGCAGCGCCCGTTTTCCCAAACGAAGTTATTACGGAGCCGTACGGCTGACGGCCGCCATTCGACGTCTGCTAAACGACCGCCCGAGACGGCCCGCGCGGCCTCCACCAGCCAGCCCGTCGGCAGCGGAACCAACCCGAGCTTCGCCGAGCTCAGCCGAACCAGAATCAGCTCCGGATCCACGACAAGCTCGAGCTCGGCGGTCGCGACGGCGGAGAGCATGCCGCGCCGAACCAGGATTGCAACTTGCATCCGGCCTTCGCCGCCGAAACGCACCACCGGGCGGACCTCCGGCAGCGACCACGCCTCGGGCAGGGCCAGCTCGCGCTGCGCGGCGATCCAACGGTTGACCTGCGCCTCTTCGACGATGATCTCCACCGCCTCGGACCGATTGAGGCCGGCCCCGATTCGATCCACCAGGTCGACCAGGGCCCGTTGATCCGCGTCGAGGCGCGCGTAGTCGGGGGCGGCGGGCCTGTACCAGCTCGGGCGGCAAGCCGCCGCACAGCCCAACGCGATCAGCGCTGCCGCCAGTCCGGCGGCGCTCAGCGTGAGAATCGTTTTCAGCCGCCGGCGGGGTGAAGCACGCGAAGCTGCGGGCATGAGGATGCGATCGCTTTCGGAGCGGCGGCCGCGTGCGCCGGGCCGGGATCAGACTTCGTCCTTGTCCTCGTCCTGCTCGTCGTCGAACAGCCCGGTGATGTCGTCCTCGACGTCTTCGTCGTCGAGGTCGAGGATTTCGTCGTCGGCTTGGCCGCTGGCGACGGCCGCAGCCGCCTTCCCCTCGTCGGGCGGCGGACTGATCGCCTTGGGCAGTCCGTCAATCTGGACGGTGAAGAGCACCGGACCGACGGAGAGCTTGTCGCCGGCGCGCAGGGGCGACTCCGCGACGCGCTTGCCGTTCACGAAGGTCCCGTTCGAGCTGCCGAGGTCGCGGACTTTGACCAGCTTGCCCGCGACGGTCAACTCGCAATGTCGCCGGGAAACGTCCGGGGTTCCGATTCGCAGCGTGCAGTCGCGGCGGCGGCCGAGCACCGATTCGCCCTCGGCGACGGCAAAGTCACGCCGCTCGCCGTCCTTGAACATCACCAGAACGACCTTCATGTCCCGCGGCCCTCGAGCGCGTTCGCGACGACCTGGTCTCCGCCGCAGCTCGCCCCGACGGCGGCGCGGCGTGCGCGGCGGGTATAATCGCCGGCCCGAATGCTACGCGAAGGGTATGCGAGTGACAATCGCCGAACCGATCCGCTCGGTCTACGTGCACGTGCCCTTCTGTCATTCCGTGTGCGGCTATTGCGATTTCTACAAGCAGCGGCTCGATCCCGCCTCGGTGGCGCCGTTGGTCGAGGCGATTCAGACGGAGGCGCGCCGGGCCGCCGATCGCTACCCGCTTGCGGTCGAGACGCTCTTCGTTGGAGGCGGCACGCCCACTTCGCTGCCGGCGCGAGATCTCGATCGGCTCTTGCAGACGCTGCGAGCGCTGCCGCGCGGGCCGGGACCGCTCGAGTTCACGGTTGAGGCCAATCCCAACACGATCACCGACGAGACTGCGGAACTACTGTGCGGCGCCGAGGTCAATCGCGTGTCGATCGGGGCGCAGTCGTTCGATCCGGCTGAGCTGCACGCGCTGGATCGCCGGCATCGACCGGAGCAGGTGCGGCAGTCGGTCGAAACGCTTCGTAACGCCGGATTCCGCCGCCTGAACCTCGACCTGATCTTCGCGGTCCCTGGTCAGACGCTGGAGTCGTGGACGCGCAGCCTGGACGCGGCGATCGGCATCGGCCCGGAGCATCTGAGCTGCTACGGGCTGACCTATGAACGGGGGACTGCGCTTGAGACGCGGCTGCGGCGCGGCGAGGTGCAGCGCGCCGCTGCGGACGTGGAAGCGGACATGTACGAGGCGACCATCGACCGGCTCGCGGCCGCCGGTCTGGAGCAGTACGAGATCAGCAACTTCGCGCGGCCCGGCGAAGCCTGCCGGCACAACCTGGCCTACTGGCACAACCTGCCTTGTCTTGGCTTCGGGCCGTCGGCGGCCGGATTCGATGGAGAGCTGCGCTACAAGAACGTCCCGGACACGGCGGCCTACGTGCAGGCCGTCGCCGAGCATCGCAGCCCGTGGGTCGAGCAGGAGCGGCTTGCGCCCGAGCGTCGGGCGCGCGAGACGGTCATGCTGGAGCTTCGGCTGAACCAAGGGATCGACCGGGCGGGCTTTGCGGCGCGCTTCGGGCAGGATCCGGCGGCCTGGTTCGCTGAGGCCGTGGAGCGGCACGTCGCGATCGGCACGCTGACGGTCACGTCGGCCCGCATCGCGCTGACGCGGCGCGGGCTGCTGGTGGCGGACTCGGTGACGGCTGATTTTCTTGGCTAGCGGTGCCGCGCCGCGGGACTACTTGGCAAACGCCTCCATCAGCCGGATGCCGGCCGGGCCGGCCAGCACGACGCCCATGGCCGGGAAGATGAACAGGACCAGCGGGATCATGAGCTTGACGGCGGTCTTCTGAGCGCGTTCCTCGGCTTCCTGGCGGCGCTTGGTTCGCAGCGCCTCGCCCTGGCTGCGCAGGGCCTTGGCGACGCTGGTTCCAAAGCGTTCGGCCTGGGAGATGACGGACACCAGCGAGCGGATTTCTTCCAGCCCGCAGCGCGTCGCGAGATTGTCGAGGGCTTCGCTGCGCGGAATGCCCATCTGTGACTCAGTGGTGGCGATGCGGAATTCCTCGGAGAGCTGCGGGTGCACCCGCGCCATCTCCTCGCCGACGCGCTTGATGCCCGCGTCGAGAGCCAGGCCAGATTCGACCGACACGACCAGCAGGTCGAGCACGTCCGGAAGGCCGCGCCGCAGCTTGTCCTTGCGGCCGTTGGTCTGCATGCCGAGCACGAACCCCGGCGCGATGAACCCGGCGCCGGCGGCGAAGGCCAGGCCGCCGAGGATGGCCCCCATTCCGAAGCCCGCCGTGGGGAGCACCGCGCCGGCGACGAGCAGCCCGACCAGCATCATGACCGTCTTGCTCGCCAGAAAGACCGTGGTGGCCTGGCGATGTCGATAGCCCGCCTGCGTCAGCTTCAGACGAAGCTGGCTCTGCTCGGCGTCCGAGACCGGCATGATCAGCCGCGAGAGCATCGGGGTGGCTCGGCGCACGAACTCGGCCTTGGCCGATTTGCGCGCGGACTCCTTGAGGGTGACGGTCGTGTCCACCGCGGTGCGGCCTTCCATGCGGCGCTTGAGCACGTCGCGGCCGCCCTGGCTGCGCGGCAGGACGCTGTACAGGATTAGCCCGGCCGCAATCAGCCCGAGAATCAGAACGGTGACCAAGTCCATGGGCAGCCCCGTCTGCTAGACTTTGATGTTTACAATCCACTTAATCATGACCCAGCCCGCGATCATCATCACCGCCGCCGTCATGGCCAGCATCTGCCCGGTCGGGTGAACCAGCAGCACCGCGGCGTAGTCGTAGTTGATCTTCAGCATGGCGAGGAACACGACCACCGGCAGGGCCAGCAGGATGTAGCCGGACAGCCGGCCCTCGGCGGTGAGCGCCTGCACGGTTCCGAAGAGCTTGATGCGGTCGCGGATGACGCTGCTGATCTTGTCGAGCACTTCCGCCAGGTCGCCGCCGGTCTGGCGCTGGATCAGCACCGCGGTGACGAAGAAGCGGACGTCGAGAATGTCCATGCGATTGGCGAAGTTCTGCAGGGCGTCCTCGAGCTTGAGGCCGAGATTATGCTCGTGGAAGACGCGGCCGAACTCCGTGCCCGCCGGCTCGGGAAGCTCGCGCGCCACGAGCTGCATGCCGCTGGCCAGCGAGTGACCGGCGCGCAGCGCCTGGCTGAGCAACTCGAACACGTCCGGCAGTTGCAGGACCATCTTCTGCATGCGCCGCTTGCGCCGGTAGAAGAGCAGGAACAGCGGCAGGATATACGCAACCAGCCCGCTGGGAGCGGCGACATAGAGCGGCAGCCCGAAGGCCAGGATCACCGCGCAGATCACGATCCCCGCCAGCGTCAGATTGATGAGCAACTGCGGCGCGGAGTAGTTGACGTTGGCCTGCTCCAGGATGGTCTGCAAGCGAGTGACCATCTGGATGGTGTTGACCGCCTGGGCCAGCTTGCCCTCGGCCTTGGGCGCCTGCTTGCGCAGGTCCTCCATGGTCACCGCAACCGAAGAGCCTGCCTTGGCGCGCGTCTTCAACCGGTCCGAGATCTTTTTCTTGCCGGCGCCGCGCAGGTCGGAGACGAGCTGGAGCACGCCGTAGACCGCCATCAGCGGGCCGACGATCATCAGGATGAGCAGCAGCGCATCGTTGGTTCCGGCGGCGAGGAGCGTGGCTGTCATGATCATTTCCACCTGCCGGCGCCCGCGGCGCCGAATGCGGAGTTACTCACTGTCGGAGACCAGGTCCCGGGGCTGGAAAATGGACGGCGGAATCTTGCAGCCGTGCGCAAGCAGCCGGTCCATGAAGAGCGGGCGTACGCCGGTCGCGACGATGCGGCCGTACGCGCGGCCGTCGGAGTCGACGCCGTCCTGCTCGAACTTGAAGATGTCCTGCATGACCACCACGTCGCCCTCCATGCCCTGCACCTCGGTGACGGAGATGATCTTGCGGCGTCCGCCGGTCAGGCGCGCGGCCTGAATGATCAGCGAGACGGCGGAGGCGAACTGCTGGCGGATGGCGCGCTGCGGGAGCTCGAAGCCGGACATCATCACCATCGTCTCGACGCGCTGGACGGCGTCGCGGGTGTTGTTGGCGTGAATGGTGGTCATCGAGCCTTCGTGCCCGGTGTTCATGGCCTGAAGCATGTCGAGCGTTTCGCCGCCGCGGCACTCGCCGACCACGATGCGGTCGGGACGCATGCGCAGGGAGTTGATCAGCAGGTCGCGAATGGCGATGCGGCCCTTGCCTTCCAGGTTGGCCGGGCGCGTTTCGAGCCGCACGACATGCGGCTGACGCAGGCGCAGCTCGGCGGCGTCCTCGATCGTGACGACGCGCTCGTCGTCGGGGATGAACGAGGAGAGATTGTTCAGCAGGGTCGTCTTACCGGAGCCTGTGCCGCCGGCGACCAGGATGTTCAGCGCCGCCTTCACGCAGGCTTCGAAGAACTCGACCATCTCCTCCGAGCACGACTTGTAGTTCACGTAGTCGTCGAACGTGACCGGGTTGCTGCCGAATCGGCGAATCGAAAGCGACGGGCCGTCGATCGCCAGCGGCGGGATGATCGCGTTGACGCGGCTTCCATCCTTCAAGCGCGCGTCCACCATCGGCGAGACTTCGTCGCAGCGCCGGCCGAGCGGGCTGACGATCTTGTCGATCAGGTGCAGCAGGTGGGCGTTGTCCTTGAAGCGGACCTCGCTCAGCTCCAGCCGTCCGCCGCGCTCGATGTAGACCTGGTGCGGTCCGTTGATCAGGATGTCGGAGATCTTCGGGTCCTTGAGCAGGGCTTCCAGCGGTCCAAGGCCGAAGGTCTCGTCCAGGATTTCCTGAGTCAGGCGGGCCTTCTCGGTGCTGTTCAGTAGCGCGTCTTCTTCCTCGCAAAGCGCCACGACGACCTGGCGGACCTGTTCGCGCAGCTCCCCGGTCGTGTCATTGGCGAGTTTGGCGAGGTCGAGCTGCTCGACCAGCTTGCGGTGCACGTGCGTCTTGAGATCGTTGAATTTCTTGGCCTTCTCGTCGACGCGCTTGTCGCTGCGCGGCGCGGCCGGCGTCGCCGGAGTGTGCGGCGGAGGCTTGGGCGGATTTGCGGCGACGGGTTTGGGGGCGGACGGGGGCGCGCCCAGCGCGACCGGGGCCTTTTTGGGGTCGGCCGCGGCCGGCGGCGCCGGTGTGCCGGCTTTCGCTCCGCCAGCATCCCCTGGCGCGGGTTTCTTTGTGAACAAGCCCATCGCGCGTCTCCCCCAAGACCCCTGCTTCGTCGCCAACCGGCGACGGAAGCGGTCCGGCTATGCCTTCGCCCCAGCGAACAGCCCGAACAGGCGCGGCTTGCGGGCCGATTCGCCCGGCTCGGCCGCGGTCTCCGCGGTGGTCCCGGTCGCGCCTGTCAGCCCAAACGCTATCTTCCGATACGCGAGTCTCAGCTTGGATTTGGGCGCGTGCGAAAAGAGCGGAGCGCCCATGTTCACGGCCATGCCGCTGGTCTTCCACTCGTCGGGAACCACAAAGTCGAACTTTCGCTTCAACGTGGCCTCGACGTCGGGCAGTTCGAGGTAGCCGGCGTCGCGGCCGAAGCGGTTGCAGACCAGCCTGACGCGATCCATGCTGTACCCCGACGAGGCCAGCTCGTGCAGGATTCGGTCCGCCGTGCGCACAGAGGGGACCAGCAGTTGCAGGACCAGGACGTAGTTGTCGGACATGTCGTAGACGGAGCGTGCGCTGGGATCGAATCGCGTCGGCAGGTCGACCACCACGTAGTCGTAATGTTCCTGAAGCGCGGCGAGCACGCTGGCGCACTGGCCGGCACTGATCCGCTCGGCCTGGATCAGATCCACCGGCCGAGCCAGAACGTGCACGCCGGTCGCGTGTTTGACCATAGCGCGGTCGATCATCTGGTGGTCGAGGTGCTCGGGAGAATCACAAAGATCGGCGATGGTGTGTGAGGGTTGCGCGTCGAGCTGCATGGCCACCTGGCCGAAGCGCAGGTCCATGTCCACGACCGCGACGCGCGGGCGGGCGCCGGGGACCGGCGCATTGGGCCATCCGTCGACCTGCGAAAGCTCCACGGCGAGGTTGGTCGAGAGCTGGGTGGCACCCGTTCCGCCGCCGGTGCCGACCACGGAGATCAGCCGCCCGAGCCGCCGATCGCCCTGCATGGCCTCGCTGCCGACGCGCAACAGCACCTCGCCCAGTTGTTCGGGCGGGAACGGTTTCCAGAGAAACTCGCGCATGCCGGCCCGCATGGCGCGCATGACCAGCTCGGCGTCGCGGTCCTCGGTCATCGCGACCGCGACGAAGCGCCCTTTGTGCGTTTCGATCAGCGGGGCGACCACGTCCATCATGCCGGCGGGATTGGGGTCCAGGTGGACGAGCAGGATTTCGGCGGGAAACTGCACCAGCGCCTGCGCGAGCATGGCGGGCTCGTCCAGTTCCGCCACGATCTTGACGCCGTCGATGGAGAGCAGGGCGGCGCGCAAATCCGGCGCCACGTCCTCGTCGGTGTTCACCACGATGACGCGAACGGTTCGACTCATCGTGTCGGTTTCCTATCCTCGCGGAAAACGGGGCGGTCGGCCCGCGGCCGCGCTCAAGCCCGGGCGGGGCCGGGCGGGCCCTGG
>CAYXIO010000051.1:0-31931 GCA_964465125.1 uncultured Planctomycetales bacterium
CACGAAACCGCTCGACGAATAGGTGAGCGGGTCGTCGCCGAACGTGTACGAGCGCGAGAAGCCGCCGAAGGACCGTTCGAGGTAGGGGGTCACGTTGCCCTCGGTGGCCCAGGAGTGCCCGTCGGCGCTGAGCACGCCGTTGCAGTAGAAGTTGTCCAGCAGCACGAACCGCTCGGCCAGGGCGTGCTGGTTGGGCGTTACTTCGCGGCCGAAGGTGCACAGCTTGGGGTCGCCGTTTCCCTTGCCGATCGCCCCGAACACCTGGTCGTACGTGCGATTCTCCTTGATGACGTAGACGATGTGCTCGAAGACGGACGGGTCGCCGGCCTGGGCCGGAATCGGCACCGGCGCCGTGGTTTCTGCGCGCTCGCGCCGCTCGATCGCCCGCAGCATCTGCGGCGCCTGTCCATCCGCCAGGACTTGCTCGGTCATGCTGCGCAGCTCGTCCTTTTCCGGGATGCGGACGCGCTGCACCGAGCCGCGGTGTCGATGCGTATTGAACGCGCCGTCGGCCGAACGCTCCGCGCGCGAGCCGACGCCCTTTACGTTGGCGACGAACAGGGTCGATTCGTGCCAGCGAACCGCCGCCGGAAACCAGCCCGTCGGAATCCACCCCCGCACCGACGCGACCGCCGCATCCGCGGGCAAATCGACCAGCGCGATCGCGTTGTTCCCCGCGCAGGTGACCGCGAGCGTCAATCCATCCGGCGAGAGCGCCAATCCGCACGGCATGCTGCCAAAAGGCATGGCCGGGTCCGGCTTGACGATGATCTGCTCCAACACCTCGTGCACGCTCGTGTCGACTACGGAGACCGTGTCGCTGTTGGCGTTCGCGACGAAGAGCCTGGATCCGTCGGCGGAGAGCAGCAGGTCGCAGGTCGACAGTCCGGTCTCAACCTCCGCGACCGGCGTGCCGGATGCTACGTCGAGAATCGTGACCCCGCCGGTGATCGCGATGCCGCGCGCGTCCACGGCGACCGGCGTTCCGGCGGAAGTCGCGGTGGCTTCGCCTTCGCGCGGTCTGCGCCCGCCCCAGCACGAGACGTAGGCGTGGCGCTCGTCGTCGCTGAGCACGACTTTGAACGGCGCGATGCCGGTGTCGATCTCGCGGAGGACTTTTCCGCTGGCCAGGTCGACCTGCGCGAGCGTGTTGTTCCGCGAAAGACACACGAACGCCAGCCGGCCGTCGCGCGTCAACGTCACGCCGCAGGGGAAGGACGCCTCCTTGCCGCCCGGACCAGGCAGCTTGATCGCACGGGTCGCACCTGGCTTGCCGTCGTCGCCGATGGTGAACTCGAACAGCTCGTTGGCCGCTGAAGTCGCGTAGACGTGACGGCCATCGGACGAGACCGCCAGCCCGACCGGCGATCCGCCGCTCGATTCGAACTTCTTCTCGGCGAGAATGCTCCAATTCGCTGCATCGACGACCACGAGCCCGCGGTTGTCCTTGATGAAGAGCCGGGCGCCATCGGGCGAGTGCGCGAGGTCCACGGGCCGGCCGTTGAATTCGAGCGTTCGCCCGGCCGGACGCGTGAGTTGTCCGGTCGAAACCACCGTCGCATCGGCCCCCGCCGGTCCGACTTGGTGCGAGGCGGCGTCGCGCGTGGTCGGCTGCGAATCAGTACCCTGTCCCCAAGCGACGGGTTGCGAGAATGCGGTCACGACAATGAGCAACAGCCCCGGCACAATCGCTTTCATGATTCACCTGATGGATAGCTTCACTGGCGACGCATCCAAAGCCGCCGCGCCTTCGACGGCGCTACGATATTCCTCCGCGCCGCCGCTGGCCACCCCGTACCCAAGCGCAAATCCTCCACCGCGGCATGCGGCAGCACGTTCGGCGCGGGCTGAACGCGCGCCGCTCGCGCCGTTCGAAACCCCCGGCTACCAACGGCCACGCGCCCGCTTCGTGCGTCCTCTCCGTCGATGAGCACGAGGGCGAGGCGACAGACCGCACGAGCAGCCGGCGCGGGCCGGTAGCTCCAGGCAAACCGCTCCACCGTGCGACGTGTTCCTACCGATTGGCCTGCGCGTGAGCGCGGGCTGCAAGAACGGCAACACCCAACAGGAGAATGCCATGAAATCGTTCCGACTGAAGTCGATCTCTCTGTCCAGCGCGATTGCCGTTGCGGTTGGGCTTATCGGCGCTGCAACGGCGCTGGCACAGGGCTTTGTACCCATGAACATGCCCTCGAAGAACTACAACGAGGGCCGCAGCAACACCGCTGCCAACTCCATCGCGGTCGTGGGCTACGACGCCACGACTACGAACGGCGATCAGGTCACCGGCCTGTGGTTCTGGCAGACCGACCAGTCCATCGAGTGTCCCCTTCCGCTCGGACAGAGCGGTACCGTCGCCGGGCTGGCGAGCACCGGATTGGACGTGTACGGCGCAGGGTGGTCCAACGGCGCCGGCCACCAGGCGATGGTGTGGCATTCCGACGGCACGGGTGCCAGCGCTGCCATTCTGGAGAACTACGATCCGCCCTGGACGGTCCAGAGCTGGGCCACCGGAACCAGCGTGGGCCACTCCGTCGTCTCGGGGGCGGTGTACGGCGATATGCCCGGCGTGGGACTGACGCGCCAGGCTGCCGTCTGGTACGACGGCGGTCCGGGCACGCTGCTGCCGCTGCCGGCCGAAACGGCCTACTCCGAGGCGTGGGACGTGTCGGGCAACGGCAACGTGATCGTAGGGTGCAAGGCCATCAAGGAGCAGGGGGTCCAGATCGACACGCCGATGCTGCCGCCTTCCGCCGACCTGGAGACCGCCGGCGTGATCTGGATTTCGAGCGGCTACACGGTGGTCGATCCGAACGCGGCCGGCCCCGAAGCCCGGTCGCTGGCCTTCACGGGCGTGTCCGACGACGGTGGCATCGCGCTGGCGGCCATCAGCACGACGCGATCCAACTCGAAAGGCGGCCACTACGCCCTCGACACCGGCGACCTCACGCTGCTCGACGGCGGCGACATCAACGGCGACGGCCTGATCGACCTGGCCGACGAGCACGACTCGGCCGCCTACGCCCTGGCGAACGGCGGGGAGGTGGTGGGTGGATCGATCACCCTCCCCGGCGGCTCCGAACAGGCCGCGCTGTGGATCCGCAATGCGAGCGGCGAATTCGAGTTCCACGACGCCGCCGCGTACCTGATCAACCTCGGCGCCACCGGCATGGACGGTTGGGCGCTGCACGCGGTGACCGGCGTCAGTGCCGACGGCACGCTGATCTCGGGCTGGGGCACCGATCCGCAGGGCTTCAGCGGCATCTGGGGCGCGACGATTCCGGAGCCGTCCTCGATCGCGCTGCTGGCGTCCGGCTTTCTGATTCTGCGACGGAAGCGCTGAGCACGCCATCGACCTCCTCAACCTCGCCACCCCCCGCCCGAACGCTGGGTCGGGGGTGGCGGCGTGCTTGCACGCTCGGCGCGGGCCTCCGGGCGCCCTGCCAGCCTCGGTTCACTTCCTATTTCTGCCTCTTCCGGCCCTATCGGTGCGCATTCTTTTCTTGCTCTTTCCCAGCAGCCGGGCCGTGGTCTCGTCCGTCAGCATTACCGAGGAGAGCGGCGGCGGGGGCACTTCGGACGCTGTGAAATGCCGGCACGTGCCGGTGGTTCGAAGCCAACGGTCCCGTCCGGCCGCACCGAGGAGCGACAGCGATGTTCACCAAGGGAATCCGACGGCTGGGAACCGGATTGACACTCGCGGCACTGCTGAGCGCGCCCGCGGCGCTGGCCGACAACTGGACCATCAACATCACGGTGGATAACCAGTACGACGTTTACTTCGGCCACAGTATGGCGACGACCTTTGCGGCCGGCGGCGACACGGTCTGGTCCACGACCGAAACCTGGAATGCGACCGGTCAGCCGGCGAACGCCTTCCTATACGTTTCGACCGCCTCGGACCATTCGGTCGCGCAGGGGTTCCTGGCCGAGTTCCAGAACACTACCCAGAGCGTCACGATCCTGACCGGGTCGCCGGTTTGGGAAGTCTTCCCGGCCGGCAAGTTCCTGCAATTGATCGATCCGAGCTGGCCCGCGACCTGGCCGCCCATGGTGATGCCCACACAGGCGCAGGTCGACGCGGCGATCGCGTTCGCCACGACCAACAACCTGTGGGTGACGCCGACGACCGTGGCGGGCTACGCGAACTCCAGCAGCCCGGCGCCGTGGGGCACGCGTCCGGGCATCGCCGGCGCCGCGCAGTGGATCTGGTATGACAGCGGCAATGACACGTCGACAACGGGATATCCCATTCCCTTCCGCGGATTCAACCACGACGAGTTTCTGATCTTCCGCGTGCCGAACGTGCCCGAGCCCGCTTCGCTGGCGCTGCTGAGCCTGGGCGGCCTGGTGGCACTGGCGCGCGGCCGAACGCGCCGCGCCTGACCGAGCTTCCCCTGGAACACGACCGCGTTGCCGTGCGGTCGGAGTGACGCGACCTCCGTCGAGAGCCCGGCGGGGGTCGCGTGCGTTTCGGGCCCGCGGCGCGCCCGACACGGTCAGCCGAAATACTCCCGGCGGTGCGTCAATCGGACGGTTCCCCGCCGGGGCTGGCGTCCAGACCGTACTCCTTCAGCTTGCGATACAGCGTGCGCGTGCCGATGTTGAGCATCTTGGCGGCCTGCTCGCGGTTGCCGGCGGTCGCGATCAACGTCCGCTCGATCGCCAGACGCTCGATCTCGTCCATTGTCAGGCCGACCAACCCGCTGAAGCCGCTCGGCGCCAGCTCGCGCGATCCGCGGATTTCGAGCGGCAGGTCCTCGGCCGCGATCGCCCGCGATTCGACTTCGCAGGCCGTCGCGTCGATGACGTTGCGAAGCTCGCGCACGTTGCCGGGCCAGTGATACTTCGTCAGCAGGCTCATCGCGTCGCTGCTGATGCCCTCGACGTGCAGTCCGTGCTCGTCGTTGGCGGCCCGCAGCAGGTGGTGCGCCAGCAGCGGAATGTCCTCGCGGCGCTCGCGCAGCGGCGGAACCTGGATCACCCAATGCCGCAGCCGGTAGTACAGGTCCTCGCGAAACTGGCCTTTGCCGACCTTTTCGCCCAGGTCGGCATTCGTCGCTGCGATGACGCGCACGTCGACCCGCAGCACGTCATTCGAGCCGACCGGGGTGATCTCGCGCTGGTCGAGCGCCCGCAGCAGCTTCGGCTGCATCGCGAGCGGCATGTCGCCGATCTCGTCCAGGAAGAGCGTGCCGCCGTCGGACGCGAGGAACTTTCCCTTGCGGTCGGTGAACGCGCCTGTGAACGCGCCCTTCATGTGCCCGAACAGCTCGCTCTCGATCAGGGTTTCGCTCAGGCCAGCGCAATTCAGCGCCAGGAACGGCTTGCGGGCGCGGTCGGACTGGCGGTGAATCGCCTGCGCGATGATCTCCTTGCCGGTGCCCGTTTCTCCCAGCAGCAGCACGGTGAGCTTGTTGCGGGCGGCCTTGCGAATCCGCTCGACGATTCGCTGCATCTGCGGCGAGGCCCCGACCAGCCCCTCAAACGGCTCGATGGTCGCCTGTTCGAGCGTCGCCTTGAGCAGGCGGTCTTCGTGTCGCGCGACGGCGGCCCGCGCTGCGGCTCCAATCGGCCCGACCAGTTCGGCGTCATCGTCCGGGTTGCGCAGCCCGAGGTACTCGACTCGTCGGGCCGGGGGGCGCGGTGGCGGACCCGCCGCGCCCAGCCCGATCAGCGTGGCGTCGGGCGCCATGCCGTCCATCAACTCTGCCAGAGGCGCCAGCACGTCGCGGCCGTCCAGCGGCGAGACCGCGACCACCACGTCAGGCACGCGGGCGCGGATCGAATTCAACGCGTCATCCAGGGAGTTGACGACGCGGCAGGAGTGGCCGTGCTCGCGGCGGAGCATTTCATGCAGGCGCTGGCCCTTGGCCTCGACGCTGGGCAGGATGAGAATGAATGCGGTCTGCGACATTCCCTAGAAGGTACCTTGCCCGGCCGCATCCGCCAATCCGCCCGCCGGACGGCCGCTGGGCGAGGATTCAGGCGGCGCCGGCCCGGCGAAACGCGCCCGGGATGTCCAGGATGGTATTCACGAGGCCGGCGTGCGGCGGCGAGGACGGCTCGCCCCTGCCCGGGAGGTTTGTGGGAGGAACGGTCGTGTCGCGCAGCCGGAAATCCAAACCTGACGACGCTGAAATCCCGCAGTTCTGCGACTTCCACTGTCCGCACGCGGACTTCCCGCCCGCGGACACGGCCGGAATCTGCCGCACGATGTCGGCGGTTCAGTGCACCTTGCTGGGCGAGCTGGTCAACAAGAACGCCGCCTGCGAGTGGCGGAAGCGCGGCAGGCCGGCGAGCCGCCGCGGCTAGGCGGGTGCGCCCTTCCGCGATCCGCGGCGCAAGACGAGACGCACGCACGACCAGGGGCTGCCCGGTTTCATGCGTGCGTCGGTCCTGGCAGCGAATGACCGGCCAGGCGGGCCGTCAGACGGCGGCCAATTCTGCTTCGAAGTCGGGCACGTCGGCGGTCTGTCCTGCCAGCATGCCCACGAACCGGTCCAGCCCACCCTGTATCTGGCTGTTCGCCCAGGTTTCGTCCAGGTCCGCCAGTCGCCCGACCGACTTCTTGAGCAGCGGGTCGCGGCCCGGCACGAACGTCTCGCAGCGCAGCTCGAACTCGCCCACGCCGCAGAAGCGGAAGATCATCAGCAGGTAGGCGTTCTCCGCCAGCTCGAACTTGAACGAGCGGCGGCCCTGCTCGCGCAGCGGGCTGCTGACCTTGAACCCGTTGTCGCGCAGGAACGGCGTGAGTTCCTCGAACGCCGGCACGACGTGGGATTCGAGCGCCGCCTCGAACCGGCTCGCGCACTCGGCCTGCGCCTTGTTCAGCTTGTCCAGAAACGAGCGCTTCCAAGTTTCATTGACCATGACAGGCGACTCCTGACTCGACGCAGATGGCCCGCCGGTGCTCCCGGAACGGCTGATTCTTCTCCATTGGCTCACTTCGTGAGTTTACGAAACGTTCCGGCGCTGC
Organism: uncultured Planctomycetales bacterium; assembly: GCA_964465125.1. Lineage (GTDB taxonomy): Bacteria > Planctomycetota > Phycisphaerae > UBA1845 > Fen-1342 > CAYOHG01. Next base: position 6,980 of record CAYXIO010000051.1, read on the forward strand.
GGGCGGAAATGGGCCGACAATCCGGCTAGCATCTGCGCTGCCGGCGGTGCTGGCGCTATCGGACGCAGCGCAACCGGTCCTGGAGATATCTCGTGCCGCGACTGACGCGCATCTACACCCGCACCGGCGACGACGGGACCACGGCGCTGGGCGACGGCACCCGCGTTTCGAAAACGGCCGCCCGCATCGAAGCCTACGGCGCCGTGGACGAGTTGAACTCGCTGCTCGGCGCCGCGCTGACGCTCGACCTCGACCTGCGCTTCCACGAGCCGCTTCGTGCCATCCAAAACGAGCTGTTCCATGTCGGATCCGACCTGTGCGTTCCCGAGAGCGCGAAGGCCGGGCATCCGGTGCCGACGATTCAGCCCCGGCACGTCGAAGCGCTGGAGCAACTGATCGACCGGCTTAATGAGTCGCTTCCGGCGCTGGAGAACTTCATTCTGCCCGGCGGAACCGCCGCCGCCGCCCACCTGCACGTGGCCCGCGCGGCCTGCCGGCGAGCCGAACGCGACGTGCTGCGGCTGGCCGAGCGCGAGCCGATCGGCCCGCAGGTGGTCCGCTACCTGAATCGCTTGTCGGATGCGCTGTTCGTCATGGCGCGGGCGCAGAATCTCGCGCGCGGGGTGAAGGACCCGACCTGGGACAGCCGGAAGTAGGGCCGCGCCTGCCGACACGGCAGCGCTCGGCTTCGCACGCGCAAACACCAATCGCAGCACGTAGGATGCCCGCACTGCGTGCACGGCCTCGCGCTGGGTCTGTCCATGAGCTACGGCTGCTTCATCATCCTCGGCGGACCTCGACCGATCCTCGAGCGGTTGAAGGCGGAGATTCGCGCCAAGCAGCCGGTCATTGATCGGCCGGCCAGAGCGTCGCTCGACCTGGTGCTGATGGACGATACGGCCGAGTAGGGCGCGGTTCAGCGGTACGTCGAGCGGTACGGATGGTCGAGTTTCACGCGAAAAGAACCTGTTTGCGACGACTCGGAAGTGGCGGCCGCGTCGCTGCTCGACCTGACGGGCTGCGTCTGGTTGAGCGACAGTTGTGAGGAGTATGACGAACCCGATTATTCGGAGGAAGGCCGCTGCGCTCGATGTGGGCGCGGCGCGACCGTCCTTCGCAGGCCGCTGCGCTTGTCGCCGAAACGCGTGCCCGCCCGCGCGAACATCGCCCGCATTCCGCCTGCACTCGTGATCGTGTCGGCATCAGTCGCGATGTGGCTGCGCAAGAAGCGGTGGTCGGGTGTGCGGCTGCGGCAGGTCGTGAACCGCGGCACGGGAGAGCCGTCCGAGCGGCATTTCGTTCTGGAGATCACGTCGATCCTCCCGCCGAAGCAGAAGCGCGCGTAGGCGAAAGTCGAAAGCGGGCGAGCGCGTTCACGCCCGCCCGCTGTGATCGGTCCGTGACCGTTAAGGGGTTGTGGTCAGGCCCCCGGCGTTCCCGCCGGCTGACGCGTCTCGACTTCCGGCGTCACCGCGACGGGGGGCGGCGGCAGCGGGATTTCCAGCCTCGGGAGCTGGAACTCCTCCTGCTCGATCGGCTCGCCGGTCACTTGCAGCTTCAAATCCTGATAGCCGCGGAAACCGGTTCCCGCCGGAATGAGCCGCCCGAGGATGACGTTCTCCTTCAGGCCGATCAGGGTGTCTTCCTGTCCGGCGAGCGACGCCTGCGTAAGCACCTTGGTGGTTTCCTGGAACGAAGCGGCCGAGATGAACGACTCGCTTTGCAGGCTAGCCTTGGTGATGCCGAGCAGCAGGGTTTTGGCGCCGGCGGGCTTGGGCTTGCGGCCCTTGGCGGGATCGGCGCCGCCGGCTTCGATTTCCTCGTTTTTCGAGAGGAACTCCTCGCGCGAGACGATCTGGTTGACCTCGAAGTCCGTTCCGCCGGGCTCGGAGATGCGGACGCTGCGGGTGAGCCGCTGGTTCTCCTTGTGGAAGCGCCAGCGATCGATCACGTCGTTGGGCAGGAAAGCGCTGTCGCCTTCGGTGTCGATCTTCACCTTGCGAAGCATCTGGCTGAGGATGATCTCGATGTGCTTGTCGTTGATCGTCACGTTCTGCTGACGATAGACGTTCTGCACTTCCTTCAGCAGGTAGCGCTGGAGGTCGTCCTCGCCGTTGATGCGCAGGATGTCGTGCGGAATCAGCGGACCTTCGCACAGGGCGGTGCCGGCCTCGACGTAGTCGCCGGCGTGCACGAGCAGGTGCTTGTCCTGCGGGATGTGGTGCTCCTTCTCCATGCCCGATTCTGACTGGATCGTCACCGTCATCTTGCCGCGGCGCTTGTCGGTGTGCAGCTCGACCTTTCCGGAGATTTCCGCCATCACCGCCGGTTCCTTCGGCTTGCGGGCCTCGAAGATTTCGGTGACGCGCGGCAGGCCGCCGGTGATGTCCTGCGTGCCGGACATTTCTCGGGGCTGGCGGGCGAGCATGGCGCCGGGGCTGACGGGATCGCCTTCGGCGACCTCGATGCGCGCCTTGGCGGGCAGGTGGTGGAAGTCGAGGATCTTGCCGTCCTTGTCCTCGATGATGATGCGCGGGTGCTTGTCGCCCTTGTGCTCGACGACGATCCACTTGCTTTCGGCGCGGCCTTCCTGCTCAGGCCGGACGGTTTCGCCTTCGACCACGTCCTGGAAGCGAACGAAGCCCTCGGCTTCGGCCAGCATCGGGGTGAAGTGCGTGTCCCAGCTCACGAGCACCTGCCGGCCCGGAACGGTCTCGCCCTCGGCGGCGCGGATGAATGCGCCGTAGGGGATCTTGTAGCGCTCGAGCTCACGGCCCTTGTCGTCGTGAACGGCCAGCTCGCCGTTGCGCTTCAGGACGCGGTGCCAGGTTTTTCCGGACTCCTCGTCCTTGACCGGGACGGCGTTGAGGCCGTGATAGACCAGCTTGCCGGAGTGGATGTTGGAGATTTCGCTTTCGACGACGGCGCGGCTGGCGACGCCGCCGGTGTGGAACGTGCGCATGGTGAGCTGCGTGCCGGGCTCGCCGATGGACTGGGCGGCGATGATGCCGACCGCCAGGCCCTCTTCGACCGGCCGGCCGGTCGAGAGGTCGGCGCCGTAGCAGAGCGCGCAGATGCCGCGCTCGGCCTCGCAGGTCAGCGGGCTGCGGACGCGCACGCTGTCGAGGCCGAGGCCCCCGGCGTCGGCCTTGGACTCGATGCGCCGCGCGATTTCCGCGGTGATGACCTGGTTCTCGCGGACGATCAGCTCCTCGGTGACGGGGTGGCGGATGGTGTCGCGGGCGGTGCGGCCGAGGACGAGCTGGCTCAGCTTGACGTCGACTTCCTCGCCCTTGTAGATCGTGCTCTTGTTGATGCCCTGCGTGGTTCCGCAGTCGTGGCAGTTGACGATCACGTTCTGGGCGACGTCGGCGAGTTTGCGGGTCAGGTAGCCGGAGTCGGCGGTCTTCAGCGCGGTGTCGGCCAGGCCCTTCCGGGCGCCGTGCGTCGAGCTGAAGTACTCCAGCACGGTCAGGCCTTCGCGGAAGTTGGCCTTGATGGGCGCCTCGATGATCTCGCCCGACGGCTTGGCCATCAGGGCGCGCATGCCGGCGAGCTGGCGGATCTGGTCGACCGAGCCGCGCGCGCCGGAATCGCTCATCAGGTAGATCGGGTTCAGGTAGGGCCGGGCGCCCTTGTCGGTGGTCTTGGCGTCGCGTCCGTCGACGTGGCGCCAGTCGCTCTTGAGCGTCTCCATCATGTCCTTGGTGACGCGCTCGCGGGCGTGCACCCAGATGTCGATGAGCTGGTTGTGCCGCTCCATCGGCGTGATCACGCCGTTGCCGAAGTTCTTTTCGACCTTGTCGACCTGCCGCTGGGCGGCGTCGAGAATCTTGGGCTTGGTCTCGGGGACGCGCAGGTCGGTCAGCCCGAACGACAGGCCGGCCAGGGCGGAGTGCTTGAACCCGGCCTCCTTGATCCGGTCGAGCAGCTCGATGGTCGCGCGTCGGCCGAGGCGGGCATGGCAGTCGGCGATGACGCGGGCCGAGCCCTTCTGCGAGAGCGGGTAGTTGTAGAACGGCATGCGCGGGTCGAGAAAGTCATTGAACTGGCAGCGGCCGACCGTGGTGCGCACCAGGCTGCCGGGTTTGATCGGCTTGGGCGCCTCGGCCAGCGTTTCGATGATGTCGGCCTTGCTGATGCGCACTCGGATGGGCGTGTGCAGCCCGATGCGCTTCATCTGGTAGGCCATCAGGGCCTCATCCACGCTGGCGAAAGCCCACTCCTTGCCCTTCTCGCGCTCGCCGGGCTCGCCGGCGTGATCGCAGGTCAGGTAGTAGATGCCCAGAACCATGTCCTGCGTGGCGGGCGTGTTCGGCGAGCCGCTGGCAGGGCTGAAGATGTTGTGCGTGCTGAGCATCAGCACGTGCGCCTCGGCCTGCGCCTCGATCGAGAGCGGCAGGTGCACGGCCATCTGGTCGCCGTCGAAGTCGGCGTTGAAGCCCTTGCAGACCAACGGGTGAATCCGGATCGCGTTGCCCTCGACCAGGACCGGCTCGAACGCCTGGATGCCCATGCGGTGCAGCGTGGGGGCGCGGTTCAACAGCACCGGGTGCTGGTAGATGACTTCCTCGAGGATGTCCCAGATGGGCTGCTCGCGCCGCTCGAGCATGCGCTTGGCGCTCTTGATCGTGTCCGCCAGCCCGCGCTCGCGCAGCTTGCGGATGATGAACGGCTGGTACAGCTCCAGGGCGATCTTCTTGGGTAGCCCGCACTGCCACAGCCGCAATTCGGGACCGACCACCACGACCGAGCGGGCCGAGTAGTCGACGCGCTTGCCGAGCAGGTTCTCGCGGAAGCGGCCCTGCTTGCCCTTGATCATGTCGGTCAGCGACTTGAGCGGCCGGTTGCTGCTGCCCAGCACCGGGCGCCGGCAGCGGTTGTTGTCGAACAGCGCGTCGACCGCCTGCTGAAGCATCCGCTTCTCGTTGCGGATGATCACTTCCGGCGCGTTCAGGTCGATCAGCTTCTTCAGCCGGTTGTTGCGGTTGATGATGCGGCGGTAGAGGTCGTTCAGGTCGCTGGTGGCGAAGTTGCCGCTGTCCAGCAGCACGAGCGGACGCAGGTCGGGCGGGATGACCGGGATGACCTCGAGCACCATCCACTCGGCCTGGTTGCCGCTGTGGCGGATCGCCTCGACCAGCTTGAGCTGCGCGGAGAGGTCCTTGATCTTCTGCTTGCTGTTGGTCTTCTTCAGGCCATCGAACAGCTCGCCCGACAGCTTGGTCAGGTCCATCTGCCGCAGCAGCTCGCGGACGGACTCGGCCCCCATCATGGCGCGGAAGCCGGTGTCGCCGTACTCCTCGATCGCGCGGCGATACTCCTCCTCGGTCAGGAGCTGCCGCGGCTCGAGCTTGCTCTGGCCGGGATCGACGACCACGTAGTCCTGGAAGTAGATGATCTTCTCGAGGTCGCTGGTCTTCATGTCCAGCAGCGTGCCCAGCCGGCTGGGCATGCTCTTGAAGAACCAGATGTGGACGACCGGGGCCGCGAGATTGATGTGGCCCATGCGTTTGCGGCGGACGCGCGAGTGCGTCACCTTCACGCCGCAGCGGTCGCAGATCATGCCCTTGTACTTGACGCCGCGGAACTTGCCGCAGAAGCACTCCCAGTCGCGTTCGGGGCCGAAGATGCGCTCGCAGAACAGACCGTCCTTCTCGGCGCGGTAGGTGCGGTAGTTGATCGTCTCGGGCTTCTTGACCTCGCCGAACGACCAGGCCCGGATATCGTTGGGGGAGGCCAGTCCGATGCGCACCGCGCTGAAATCATTGATCCGATCGTAGACCATGTCGGCCATGTCGGGTTTCCTTCCTGCGTGAACGCGTGGCGTTCGATTCGCTCATCCCGGCGAGGCGCCTTTCCGCGCGGCGCCGCGCCCCTACTGGCGTGCTTCGTCGCGCTACGACGTTGCCGCCGCCGCCGGCGACCGCAGCGCGGCGTGCTCGTCGGACTGAAGCGTCAGGCCCACCAGCCCGCCGCGCCGGCGGAAGCCCAGCTCCTCGAGGAAATCGACCTCGGTGCCCCACGCCAGCACGTCGATGCGCTGAATGCCCTGTTTGAACATCGACTCCAGCACGCGCCGGGCCATCGCCGCGGCGATACCGTGCTCGTCGTGCTCAATGCGGCCGTCGGTGCGCGTCACCGCGCCGGGGCCCTGGTGGTGCGGATCGAGCTTGCACTCGGTCAGGTACCCGCGCACTCCGTCCGAAACGCCCCGCGCCAGCCCGATCAGCTTGCCGTCGACGCGCGCCGTGACGAACGCGTCGCTCGCGTCGATCATGCTGCGAAAGCGCTCCGGAGGCGCGCCGTTCTGATGTTGCACCCGCCGGTAGAACTCGGCCAGCTCCTGCGGCGTCAGCTCGCTGGCGCCGCCGTAGGTCACGTCAAACATGCACGGCCTCCTCGAACGCGGAGTCGCCCGCCGGGGGGGGCGACGCCTATCCCAGCTTTCGCTTCTCGAGCTGGATGTTCAGACCCAGCCCGCGGATTTCGTTGCAGAGCACGTCGAAGCTCACCGGTGTGCCGGCGTTGAGCGTGTTCGTGCCCTTCACCATGCTCTCGTAGATCTTCGTGCGGCCTTCGACGTCGTCGCTCTTGACCGTCAGAAGCTCCTGGAGGACGTAGGCGCTGCCGTAGGCCTCCAGGCCCCAGACCTCCATCTCGCCGAAGCGCTGCCCGCCGGTGCGGGCCTTGCCGCCCAGCGGCTGCTGCGTGATCAGGCTGTAGGGTCCGGTCGAACGGGCGTGAATCTTGTCGTCCACGAGATGGTGCAGCTTCAGCAGGTACATGTACCCGCAGGTGACGGGCTGATCGAACGGCTCGCCGGTGCGCCCGTCGTGCAGCCTGATCTTCCCGGAGTAAGGCATTTCGACCAGCAGCTCGCGCGAGTCGCCGGCGGTCTGCATGGCGTCGATCTGCTGCTGGCGCTCGCGGACCTGCTTGTTGGCCGCCTCCACGCAGGTGTGAATCTGATGCTCGGTGGCTCCGTCGAAGACCGGCGTGATCACCTGGAAGCCCAGCACCGCGGCCGCCCAGCCCAGGTGGGTCTCTAGAATCTGTCCGACGTTCATGCGGCTCGGGACCCCGAGCGGGTTCAGCACGATGTCGACCGAGGTGCCGTCCGCGAGGAAGGGCATGTCCTCTTCCGGCATGATCTTGGCGATCACGCCTTTGTTTCCGTGCCGGCCGGCCATCTTGTCGCCGACGCTGAGCGTGCGCTTCGTCGCGACGTAGACGCGCACCATTTCGAGCACGCCCGACGGCAGCTCGTCGCCGCGCTTCATGTGGCCCAGCTTGCGCTCGGCCTCCTTCTGGATCGCGATGATCTTCGGCCAGAACTGCTGATGAATCTTCTCGGCGTCGCCGCGGGCGCTGGCCGGCTTGACCCATTCCAGACGGAAGGTCTCGATCTGCTCGAGCACCACCTCCGGGTTTTCGCTCTTGCCGACCTTCTGGCGGGTGTTCGGGTCGATCAGGGCCTGCTCCGTCGCCGCCTCGATCGTCTCCACCATCCGCCGGAAGAGCTGAATGCGCTTCTCGTCGCACTCCGCCTGGAAGGCCTTCATCTCGGCATCGATTTTCTTCTTGCGCTCCTCGCCGAGGTGGGTTCGGCGGCTGAAGTGCCGCGCGCCGATGACGACGCCTTCCTGGCCGGCGGGCAGCTCGAGCGAGTCGTTCTTCACGTCCTCGCCGGAGCGGCCGAAGATCGCGTGCAGGAGCTTCTCTTCGGGGCTCAGCTCGGTCTTGCTCTTGGGCGAGACCTTGCCGACCAGGATGTCCCCGGGGCCGACGCGCGTTCCGACGCGCACGATGCCGCGCTCGTCGAGGTTGCGCAGCGCCCGCTCGCTGACGTTGGGGATGTCGCGGGTGAATTCCTCGCGGCCGAGCTTGGTCTCGCGGATTTCGACGTCGTGCACGTCGATGTGGATGCTGGTGAACGTGTCCGCCTTGACCAGCCGCTCGCTGATCAGGATGGCGTCCTCGAAGTTGTAGCCGTCGAACGGCATGAACGCGACGAGCACGTTGCGGCCGAGCGCCAGCTCGCCCTGGTGGGTCGAGGCGCCGTCGGCGATGACCTGGCCGAGCTTGACGCGCTCGCCGGGCCGGACGACCGGCCGCTGGTTCAGGCAGGTGCGCTCGTTGAGCCCGACGAACTTCCGCAGGACGTACTCGTCCGTGTCGTCGATCACGATCCGCTCGGCGTCGACAAAGGTGATCTTGCCCGCCCGGCGCGAGCGGACCAGCATGCCGCTGTTCTCCGCCACCGCCCGCTCCAGGCCGGTCGAGATCACCGGCGGCTCGGTGACGATCAGCGGCACGGCCTGGCGCTGCATGTTCGAGCCCATCAGCGCGCGGTTGGCGTCGTCGTGCTCCAGGAAGGGGATCAGCGCGGCCGACACGCCCACCGTCTGCTTGGGCGAGATGTCGACGTAGTCGATGTTGTCGGCGGTGGCCTGCTGGAGGTCGCCCTGGACGCGGGCCAGCAGCGTTCCGTCCTCGAGCTTGGTGCTCTTGCGGTCCTTGCCGATGTTCCGGCGGCGCGTCAGGTAGTCGTCTTTGGTCTCGATGTCGGGCAGCTCGCCGGGCGCGCGGCTCTCGCGCAGCACGTCGGGGGGGGCCAGCGTCGTGCGCATCTCCTCGTCCGCGCGCAGGTACACGACCTGCCCGTTGACCTTGCCCTTCTCGACCTTGCGATAGGGCGTGATCAGGAAGCCGTACTCGTCGACTGAGCTGTAGATGGCGAGCGATGCGATCAGGCCGATGTTGACGCCTTCGGGGGTTTCGATCGGGCAGACGCGTCCGTAGTGGGAGATGTGGACGTCGCGCACCTCGAAGCCGGCCCGCTTGCGGTTCAGGCCGCCGGGACCCAGCGCCGACAGCCGGCGCTCGTGCGTAAGCTGCGAGAGCGGGTTGGTCTGGTCGACGACCTGCGACAGCTCGCTGCGGCCGAAGAAGAAGTCGATCGCGCTCGAAATGCTCTTGGTGTTGACCAGCTCCGCCACCTTGCCGATCGAGTCCGGCTCCTTCAGACTCATCCGCTCCTGCACGGTGCGGCGGAGCTTGAGGAACCCCTTGCGCAGCTCCTCGGCGGCGAGCTCGTCGATGGTGCGCAGGCGGCGATTGCCCAAGTGGTCGATGTCGTCGACCTGCCCCTCGCCGGCGCGCAGCGCCAGCAGGTAGTTGATCGCGCAGATGAAGTCCTCGGGGCGCAGGACCATCTCGGTTTCGGGGATGCCCTTCTCGAACTTGCGGTTCAGACGGAATCGTCCGACCCGGCCGAGCCGGTAGCGATTCTCGTCGTAGAATTTCTCGTCGAAGAGCTTCTTGGCCTTGTCGAGCTGCACCGGGTTGCCCGGGCGCAGGCGCGCGTAGATCTTGAGCAGGGCCTCCTCGTGCGTCGCGGTCGAATCCTCGGCGATGGTGTTCAGGATGATCGGGTCGGTCATCTTGGCGATGACCTCGACCTGCTTGACGTCGGACTCGCGGATCTTGTTGAGCCCCTCGCCGATTTGCCGGCCGGCGCCGACGAACTCCTCGCCGGTCGCGGGATCGACCACCGGAGCGGCGGTCCACATGTCCGCTTTCAGGTCCTTCACCTTGACGTTCTTGGTCGGGTAGAAGGCCCGCACGATCGCTTCGCTGGTGCCGAACTTGGGGTCCATTGCCCGCAGGAAGGTCGTGGCCGCGATCTTACTGCTCTGGTCGATCCGGATGGCCAGCAGGTCCTTGCGGGTGACGTTGATCTCGATCCATGAGCCGCGCTCGGGGATGATGCGGCAGGCGTGCAGAGCGCGGTCGCTCTCGGCCTCCTTGACGAAGTCGACGCCGGGCGAGCGGTGCAACTGGGAGACGATCACGCGCTCGGAGCCGTTGATGATGAACTCGCCGCCGCCGATCATGATGGGCATTTCGCCCAGGTAGATGGCCTCCTCGGTGACGCCTTCCTTGTCCTTGCGGTGGAGCTGGACGCGGACGCGGAAAGGGGCTCCGAAGGTCAGGCCGAGCTCGCGGCACTCGTCGGGCGTGTAGCGCGGCTCGTCGAGCGAATAGTCGACGTAGGTGAGCTTGAGGTTTCCGTCGTAGCTCTCGATCGGAAAGACCTCGCGCAGCAGGGCCTCGAGGCCGTGCGCATGGCGCTTGGCTGGGTCGGTGGTCGCCTGAAGAAAGCGCGCATACGACTCGGTCTGGATCTGAATCAGGTCCGGAACTTCCAGCGCGTCGCCATAGCGGCTAAAGTCGCACACCTTCTTCATTTCGAGGCGGGTGATCATGCACCGATCTCCGGTGAGGGTTGCCGATCAGTTTGGTTGCGCAGCAGCGGGCGGGGCGCAGGCCGAGGACACGGAGGGCAAAGCCCCCGCGGACGAGAGGCCGACCCGCCATTGAGTCAGGGCTGACAGTAAACGTCGGGCGTCGCGTTGGATGGCCAGAATCCCGTGCACGTCTGTTTTGTGTTGCGAACCACGGAGTATAATTCGCGTCCAGGGAACTGCAATGGCGGTTTGGCACATTTTTTGCGTGGAACGTCCCGTGCGCGCGCACGGATTTTGACTTTGGGAACTGATGGCGCGACTCGTCGGAATCGACTACGGCACGCGTCGCATCGGGCTGGCCCTCTGCGACTCCGGCGAACGCCTGGCCAGTCCGGCCGAAACCCTGCCCGGAGCGGGATCGGTGCGCGACGACGCCCGCCGCGTCGCGGCCTGGATGGACGCCCAGCAGGCGGAAGCCGCCGTCGTCGGCTTGCCGCTGAACATGGACGGAACGTCGGGGCCGCAGGCTGCCCTCACGCAGGGGTTCATCAAGGCGCTGCGGGAAGCCTGGTCTGCGCCGGTGCACGTCTGGGACGAGCGGCTGAGCAGCTTCGCGGCCGATCAGGCGCTGGATGCGCTTCGGGCGGCGGGTCGGCGCCTGACGGCTGCGAAACGGCGCGCGCAGCGCGACCGGATCGCCGCCCAGGTCATCCTCCAGTCGTTCCTGGATGCGCGGCGCGCCGGCCCCTCGCCGCCCGACGACTCGCCCCTATAATCGCGCTCGCCTGAAGCTCTGGAAGGGAGTCTGGTCTTGTCCAGCGATTGGCCGATGCCGCGCCGAAACGACCGGTGCGGGCATTGCGCGCGCCCTTTCGAACCGGGAGACGTGCTGCAAAGCCGCCTGTACGAGCAACCTTCCGGCTACGAGCGGGCGGACTTCTGCGAGGCCTGCACACCTCCGGCAGATCGGGCGCCGGTGGCCGCGTGGCGCAGTCGCCGGGCCGAGCCGAGCGCGCGCCGATCCGCCGCCTTCGACCGCGAAACCGCGTTGAGCTTCTTCCGCCGACTGGCCGATCCGTCGACCTCGGAGCAGGCCCAGTTTCGCTTCGTGCTCGGGATGCTGCTCTGGCGCAAGAAGGTGCTGCGCTTCGACCGCAGCGACCGGACTCGCGAAGGCGAGGTCTGGTCGTTTCACACCGTCGGCAGCGACGAGTCGTTTGAGCTGGCCGTCCCCGACCTCGATGAATCGCGCCTCGAGCAGCTCAGCGCGCAGCTTGATGCGTTGCTCTCCGCTGGCTTCGAAGCGCTCGACTCCACCCAGGACGAGTCGATTCCCGCCGCCCGCGGACCTTCCGACCCCGCGGAGCAACGCGATGCCTGATCGGCTCCGGGCGGCATTGGGTCTTGTCTTTGCGGCGTTTGCCGCGCTGCTGCTCACGGGCTGCGCGAACTGCAAGCTCGGAGCGCCAGGCGTTCCGCCTCGGGATGCGGCCGAGGCCCTCCAGCGGATCAACGACAACCTGTCGCAGGTGCAGGGCGCGCTACAGGCCAAGGCAACGGTTTCGTTTCGATTTCGCGACGACTCTGGCGCGCGCCGCCAGTTTCTCTTTCATCCGGGCGTGATCGTCTTCGAGGCGCCGCGCTGCCTGGCATTCGAGATTCGCAGCGCGCTCGGCCCGGTGCTGGCCCGCATCGGATCGGATGACGAGCGCTACTGGACGTACGTCGACACCGACGACCGGCGCAAGCTCTGGTGGGGCTCATGGGAGGCGCTGGAGCGCGGCCGCGCCAAGCCGCTGCTGGTTCCGCCAGACGGGCTGCTCGACGCGCTCATGATGGGCCCGCTGACGATCGATCCGCCGCCCGGTCCTGATCTCCAGTTGGATCTGACCCAGAAGAACCCGCGCCTGCTGTTGATCTCGCACGATGCGCATGGCGAGCCCTACGTGCGCCGCGAGCTGCGGCTCGATCGCTGCCCGCCTTACATGCCGATCGAGATCACCGACCGCAGCGCGCGCGGGACGGTGGTGATGCAGGCCGAGCTGGGGCAGTATCGCGGCCTGACCGGCATGACGGATCGGGCGCCGTTCCTGCCGCACAAGTACGATCTCCGCTGGTGGCGCGACAAGACGCCCAGCGAGCTGCGCGTGGACCTGCAATCGATCGCCTACCGGGAGAGCGAGGTCCCGTTCTGTCGGTTTCCGTCCGCGTGGCGCGGCGAGATTGAAGTGCTCGATGATCCGAACGTCCCGGCCGTCGGAGATCCTGACGCCGGCGCTTCCTTCGGCGCGCCGCTCGATGATGCCGAGGTTTCGGCGCACGATCTTCCGCAGGAGTCGTTTTGACGCCGGCCCGCCCCCTTCATCCCGCGCGTCATTCCTGTCCGGGCGGACTCTTCCGGCTGTTGCTCGCCGCCGCGCTCGGATCGAACTTGCCGGGCGCGGCCGAAGCGCAGAGCGCCCCGGCGCGCGGCGAGCGCGTCTCAGTTCTCGTTGCCGCGGACGAGACGCGCCTGTGGCTCGCCAGCGTCGCGTCGGATCGTTCCGAGCTGTTCCTGCGTGAGTCGGCCGGGCGCTTCAACCTGGGGCAGCCAGTCAACGCCCCGATCTCGCTGCTGACCGTGTACGGACCGGAGGCCGCGCTGATCTTCCGCGACGGTCAGCTCTTTTCAGCGAACGCGCAGCAGCGGCGGGTGGCCAAGCTGCGGACCGCGCCTGGCTCGGCGGTGCCGTTGGCGCTGATCAACGACGGTGACACGCTGCTGGCGCTGGCGCGCCGGACGGAGGCGACCTCCCAACCGCAGGAGGGTGGCGCCGCCGGCGAATTCGCAGACCAGGCCGAGCGCGAGCTCTCCATCTATCAACTGACGAAGGACGGCTGGACGCTGCTGGGGGAGTGTCCGACGGACGCGCGGCGGCGCGACTCCGGCGCCGCCCCGCCGCGCTTGCTTGCGGATGGGGCACTTCTGCTGTTGGCGTATGAACCGGCGGATCGTCCCGGACAACTCACGACGATGCGGCTCGAACCGTCCGCGCGTTCCTGGCAGCCGCTCGCCGGCGCCCTGGAGGTGCCCAACCTGACGCGCTTCTGGCTCGCCAGCGTCGGGAACGTGCCGACATTGACGGCGGCGCAGCGCGATCGCGACGGCACCGAGCGCATTGCGGCGTTTCGATTGCTTGGCAACCTGTCCTCGGGCCTGCGCGAGTGGCAGCCGGCAACGCTCCATCTCGGAGAGCTGCCGGCCGGCGCCCGGCCGACGCACGTGCACAGCGCGTTCGGCTTCAACCAGCACCTCGGCTTCCTGGTGGCCGACGACGAGGGCGCCGCCTATCTGCAATTCGCCCGCTTCGACGGGCCGGCGATCGAGCCGACCGTCGACGTGGCCGAAGTACTGAAGCGCCCGGGCGTGGTTCAACAGACCCAGCAGATGACCCAGATGGTCTCGTTCCTCGTGCTGCTGCTGCTGCTGGCCGGGCTGTTTACGCTGCGGCGCGACAGCATGCGCCAGATCACCGGCCTGCCGGCGGGGCAGGCCATCGCCTTTTCGTTCCAGCGGCTCACCGGCTGGGCGGTCGATTTCGCCCCCGTCCTGCTGATCACCGCGGCCTGGATGAACGTCGATTGGCGCGCCGGCCTGACCACCCTGGCCAACTGGGCCATCAGCCCGAGCCCCGAGCACGACGGACCGCAGCGCGAGGTGCTGATCTGGTGGGCGTGCAGCGTTCTGGCCTACACCACCTACACCACCATCGTCGAGCTGCTCACCGCGCGCACCCTCGGCAAGCTCGTCGCGCGCTCGCGCGTCTGCGACGAGCGCGGCAGCCGGCCGGCCGCCTGGCAGATTCTCGTTCGAAACAGCTTCCGGCTGCTTGAGCTCGCGCCGCAGTTCTGGGTCTTCCAACTGCTCCTGCTGCTCTCGCCCAACCGGCAACGACTGGGGGATATATTCGCCCGTACCCTGGTCGTCCGGCGAACCACCTTGACCGGCGAGCCCCAGGCGGTCGGGCGCGAGCCCGGCTCCGACGAGCCGCCGGACGCATGAGGCCGCTTGACGTCCGCCCTGCGATTGCGCCGGGCCTCCCGCTATAGTGCCCCCTTTCGCCGCCCGCGCTGCGCGGCCTGACCCGCACGAGAGATCGGCATGGACCTGCTTCAGTGGCTGTTCGACTTCGTCGTGCACATCGACGTGCATCTCAAGGCGCTGATCGCGCAGTTCGGCGGCTGGACCTATGCGATTCTCTTCGCGGTGATCTTCTTCGAGACGGGCGTGGTGTTTACGCCAATCCTTCCGGGCGATTCGCTGTTGTTTGCGGCCGGGATGTTCGCCGCCCAGCGATCGCTCAACGCGCACCTGCTGTTCCTGCTGCTGTCGGTCGCGGCGATCATCGGCGACAGCGCCAACTACTCGATCGGGCGCTACTTCGGCCGTTGGCTGCTGGCGCGACACCCGCGCGTCTTCAAGCCCGAATACATGGACAAGACGCACGCCTACTTCGAGAAGTACGGCGGCGCGACGATCATCATCGCGCGCTTCGTGCCCATCGTGCGGACGTTCGCCCCGTTCGTGGCCGGCATGGGCGCGATGACGTACACGAAGTTCATTCTGTACAACGTGATCGGCGGGGTGGCGTGGGTGGCGCTGTGCGTCTACGCGGGGTACTTCCTGGGCAACATTCCGATCATCCAGCACAATTTCGAGAAGGTGATCCTCGTGATCGTCTTCCTGTCGATTCTGCCGGGGATCATCGAATTCCTGCGGCATCGCGCCGCGGCGCGCGCCGCGAAAACCCGCGCCGCGGTGGGTGGAGATTCGGGCAGCGCTCCAGGCGCGCGTGATGCGTGACGCCGGCGCGCGGCACCCTGTCCTCGCCTCAGGTTGATTCGCCCCCGTTGCGGCACGGCCCGGCCGGGCCGACAATCGCCGCTCAGATTCCGCGGTCGCCACCTTGAGGAGAGCTGGAAATGTCGCACTCCCTGTACGCCCGACTCGCGCGCCGATTCGGACCCACGCCTGACCCGCTCTCCCGCCGCGAGCTGCTGCGCACCTCGGCGCTGCTCGGGGCGAGCCTGCTGCTTTCAGGGCCCACGGCGATCGCGCGCGCGCGGGCCGCGTTCGGCGCCAAGCGCGTGATCGTGGTCGGCGGCGGATTCTCCGGCCTGGCCTGCGCCCATGAGCTGCGCAGCGCCGGATACGACGTCACCGTCGTCGAGGCCGGCAGCCGCGTGGGCGGACGCGTGCTCAGCTTCAGTGACCTGGTGCCCGGCAAGAACGTCGAAGGCGGCGCCGAGCTGATTGGATCCAACCACCCCACCTGGGTCGCGTACGCAGAGAAGTTCAAGCTCGATTTCCTCGACGTCACCGAAGCCGAGGACGCGGAGTTTCCGGTCATCCTCGACGGCCAGAGACTCAGCGACGCCGACGCCCTGAAGGTCTGGGAGGAGATGGACGCGGCCTTCAGCACGATGAACCGCGACGCCGAGCCCGTCGACGCCGACCAGCCCTGGCTCAGCCCCAAGGCCGCCGAGCTCGACAAGCGGACCACCGCGGACTGGCTCAAAGCGCAGGAAAACCTGTCTCCCATGACCCGCCGGGGCGCCTGGGCGCTGCTAACCGCGGACAACGGCGTCGCGCTCGAAAGGCAGAGCTATCTCGGCATGCTCGCCCAGATCAAGGGCGGCGGCGTCGAGAAGTACTGGACCGAGAGCGAGGTCTACCGCTGCAAAGGTGGCAACGACCAGCTTGGCAAGAAGCTCGCCGAGGCTATCGGCGGCGATCGCATCGTGCTCAGGCTGCCTGTGACGGCGATCAAGGTGAGCAACAACGGCGTCGTGGCGACCTGCACCGACGGCCGGACCCTTGAGGCCGACGACATTGTCCTGGCCGTGCCGCCGTCGGTCTGGGGCAAGATCGAAATCTCGCCGGCGTTGCCCCCCGCGCTCGCGCCACAGCTCGGCGTGACGCTGAAGTACCTGGTGGCGCTGAAGAAGCGCTTCTGGAAAGAGGCGAAGCTCGCGCCCGACGGACTGACTGACGGCCCCGTCAGCGAGACCTGGGACGGAACCGACAACCAGGAAGGCGACGAGGGCGCGGCGCTGAACTGCTTCTCCGGCGGGCCTCCGGCCGAGCAGTGCCGCGAGTTTTCCAGGGACAAGCGTGACGAGCGCTACCTGGCGGAGCTCGAGCAGCTGTTCCCGGGTATTCGCGAGCAATTCGTACAGGCGCGTTTCATGGACTGGCCTGGCGCCCCGTGGATCATGTGCGGGTATTCGTTCCCGGCGGCGGGGCAGGTGACCACGGTCGGGCCGCTGCTGCGCAAGGGGATGGGCCGGCTGCACTTCGCCGGTGAGCACGCGTGTTATCAATTCGTCGGGTACATGGAGGGCGCGCTCCACTCCGGCGCGGCGCTGGCGAAGCGAATCGCGCAGCGCGACGGTCTGACGGCGGCGCCGTGATCGGGGGCTGGCCCTGCTCCCCCCAAAGCCGGTTGTGGCACCGGTTGAAAACCGGTGCCACAGAACGCAGAGCCGAGCGCGCTGCACCGGTTGAAAGCCGGTGCCGCAGAAGGCAGAGCCGAGCGCGCTGCACCGGTTGAAAGCCGGTGCCGCAGAACGCAGAGCCGAGCGCGATTCGCCGATTGGAAACCGGTGCCACATGCCCGCCGGCGCGCGGCTATACTCCCCGCCCGGCAGCGGCGCGGTTTCGGCTCGAGCATGCAAAGTGCGGCGAGCTCGTGAGTCCCGGTTTCGGCGAGCGGGCAGGCGGTGCTCTTCAATTCCCTCACCTTCCTGGTGTTCTTCGCCATCGTGCTGGCGCTTCATTCGCTGCCGCTGCGCTGGACCGCGCGCAAGCTCATCCTGCTGAGCGCGAGCTACGTCTTTTACGCGGCGTGGAACCCGCCCTTCGTGGCGCTGCTGTGGATCTCGACGGTCGTGGACTACGTCGCGGGGCGAAGGATTGCCGCGGCTCGCGGCGCCGGCCGGCGGCGCTTCTGGCTGGTCGCAAGCCTGTGCACCAACCTCGGGCTGCTGGGCTTCTTCAAGTACGCCAACTTCGCGCTGGATTCGTTCGTCGCGCTGCTGCACGCGGGCGGCGTGCACTTTCAGCCGCTGAAGCTCGACCTCGTTCTGCCGGTCGGAATCTCGTTCTACACGTTTCAGACGATGTCGTACACGATCGACGTGTACCGCGGGGCGCTAAAGCCCTCGCGCAGCTTTCTGGACTTCGCGTTGTTCGTGACGTTTTTCCCCCAGCTCGTGGCCGGGCCGATCGTGCGGGCGGCGGACTTCCTGCCGCAGCTCGACGAGCCGAAGCGCCCCGACGCGCGGCACCTGGTGGGCGGGCTCCTGCTGCTGGCGATCGGTCTGTTCGAGAAGGTGATCGTCGCGAACCTGCTCGCCGCCCCGGTGGCCGACAAGGTGTTCGCGTCGGCGCGTTACTACGGCGGCTGGCACGCCTGGGTCGGGACGATGGCGTTCTCAGCGCAGATTTTCTTCGATTTCGCCGGCTACTCGACCTGCGCCATCGGCGCGGCGATGTGCCTGGGGTTCCGCCTGCCCGACAATTTCCGGTTTCCGTACGCGGCGGTCGGGTTCTCCGACTTCTGGCGGCGCTGGCACATCTCGCTGTCGACCTGGTTGCGCGACTATCTGTACATCTCGCTGGGCGGCAATCGCAAGGGCAAGCTGCGCACCTACGTCAACCTGATGCTGACCATGCTGCTGGGCGGACTGTGGCACGGCGCGTCGTGGAAGTTCGTCATCTGGGGCGGGCTGCACGGCTTCTATCTGATCGGCGAGCGGCTGCTTGGAATCCTGGTCGGCGAGCCGAAGGCCGCTTTGCATCTGCTGACGCGCGTCGCGCTCGGGCTATTCACGTACCTGCTCGTGTTGATCACCTGGGTGTTCTTCCGCGCGATCAACCTGGAGCTTGCGCTCGGGCAGCTTCGGGCGATGTTCACCGGGCAGCCGATGAGTCCGCCGGATCGGCCCGAGCTCTACCGCCTCAGCGACAGCGACGTGTGCTGGACGCTCGGCCTGACCGCGGTCACGCTGTTGACGCACTGGATCATGCGGAATTCGAGCCTGGAAGCGGCCGTCGCGCGGCTGCCCTGGTGGGCGCGCGGCGTGCTGCTTGCGGCGCTCGTGGTGGCCTTGGCGCTATCGCCCGGAGATGAGCGTGCCTTCATCTACTTCCAGTTCTGAGCAGCGCTTGCCGCAGGGGCGCTGGGCGGCCTCGGGCGTGTTGGCGCTGGTGCTGTCGCTGCTGACGCTCGGCGGGTGGGAGCTGTACTGGCGCGGCCAGGGGTTCACGTCCGCGCTGGTGGACGACAACAACCTCTGGGCGCAGACCCGTCGCTCGCTGCGGTCGAACGATCCGCAGCAGGCCGCGCTGCTGGGTGCGTCGCGCATGCAACTGGGGATGGACCTGGCGACGTTTCGGCGCGAGACCGGCTACCAGCCGGTGCAGCTCGCGATGGACGGCTGCCTGTGCGTGCCGATCCTGGAGCACCTGGCGAACACGCCGGGATTTCGCGGGCTGGTGGTGTGCGACGTCTGGCCGACGGCGTTCTACAAGCGCGATCCTGCGGCGGGCGCCGCCGCCGCCGCGATCAGGTGCTACGAGCAGAGCACCGTCTCGCAGATCATCGAGGAGTGGCTTCAGCTTCGGCTGCACCAGTCCTTCGCGTTCCGCCGGCCCGAGTTCTCGCCGCGGCAGTTGCTGAGGGCCCTGCAAACCAGGACCTGGCCGAAGCCGTCGCACACGCGGCTCTTCGCCGACCGCTCGAAGCGCGGCGATTTTACGCTGCTGACGACGTTCGACCTGCCGGCCTACGTGCGGCCCGAGCAACCCCCGCCGGGCGACGCGGACAGCAAGACTTCCGAGCGCTGGCGCGCCGACGTCGAGGCGATTCAGTCGATGGTCGCGCGCATTCAGGCGCGCGGCGGGCAGGTCGTGTTCTTCTACTTTCCCTCCAGCGGCGGTACGCGGCAGTGGGAAGAGGAGCAGTGGCCGCGCTACAAGTACTGGGACGTGCTGGCCGCGAACACCACCGCCATCTGCATCCATCCGGATGACTACCCGTCGCTGGGGCGCTTTCTGGCGCGCGACGGCTCGCACCTGGACTTCCGCGACGCCCCGGCGTTCACGCGCGCGTTCGCCGGCATCCTGAACGCGCGGCTGAAGGGGCAGCAGCCGCCGGAGTACGTGTCGCCGGAAGACCGGGCGCGCTGCGAGAACCTGGCGCGTCGCGCGCAGGTGATCGAGCAGCCGCAGTGGCTCGATGGCCGCGACTTTGTGGGCGTGCTGCACGAGAAGCCCGGCTTCGACAGCGCGGCGAGCGCAACGACGAATCCCTCGGTGGTGACGCTCGATCTGGGCGAGCCGGTCCAAGCCGCGCTGCTGGAGATGGTGGAGTATGCCTGGCGCGGCAAGACGCTCAGCTTCGCCGACTACGCGTGGGAAACATCGACGGATGGACAGACCTGGTCCGTGTTGTATGACACACGCGCGCACGGACCGGCGACGGCGTACAACCTGCATCCGTCGGTGACCGGCTTCGATCTGCGCGGCCGGGCTTCGTTCCGGTATCTGCGCCTTACCCTGCGCCGCGCGGTGCAGGACGATCGACTGTTTCTGCGGCGGCTGCTGATCTGGTCGCGGTATCCGCAGCAGGACACGCTGCCCCGGCTGACCGGCGGGTGACGCCGGAACTCTCGCAGGGCCAGCCCCGCCGACGCGCGGTTCGAATCGACGGCCGCGATCACTCCAGCTCGAACGTGACGGCGACGGTCGCCGAGATGGCAATGCGGCCGGGCGCGAAGGCTCCCTCCTCCGAACCGGCTGCTCCTCCCGGCTCCGCGACCTGGATATTCTGGGCCATCCCGGACCAGCGCGAGCCCCACCAACCGCCGCCTCCCCAGTGCGGCGCTACCCGTGCCGATACACGTCCGTGCTGAGGTATTTCAGGCCGGAGTCGACCATGAGCGTGACGACCCGCGCCTCGGGCCCCAGCCGCCGGGCCACCTGAATCGCCGCCGCCACGTTGGCTCCGGAGGACGTTCCGGCGAAGAGGCCCTCCTCGCGCGCGATCCGGCGAGCCATCTCGGTGGCCTCCTCGGTGGAAACGGCGAGGATTTCGTTCACCAGCGTCGGATCCCACAGCGGCGGAATATAGCCGATGCCGACGCCCTCGATCTTGTGCGGGCCGGGCGCGCCGCCGAGCAGGACGGAAGACTCCGCCGGCTCAACGTTGACGACGCGGACGTTCGGGTTGTGCCGCTTCAGGACGGTGGCGACGCCGCGCGAGGAGGCCGCGGTGCCCACGCTGTGAACGAACGCGTCGAGGTGCCCCTGTGTTTGATTCCAGATTTCCTCGCCCAGCGCGTAGTAGCCGGTGATGCTGTCCTGGTTGCTGAGCTGATCGGTCCAGTAGGTATTCGGCTCGCGGCTGAGCTCGCGGGCCTTCTCGATCATGTCGAGAATCAGTTTGCGCGTCGTTCGGCCGCCCTCGCTGGGCACCAGCGTCAACGACGCGCCCAGCGCAGCCATGTGGTCGAGCTTCTCAAGGCTGAAAGCGTCCGAGGTGACGATGCGCAGGCGATAGCCGCGAGCGGCGCAGACCAGGGCCAGCGAGGCGCCGGTGCTGCCGCCGGTGTATTCGACCACGGTGTCGCCGGGCTTCAGTCGTCCGTCCTGCTCGGCGCGGGCGATGACGGCCTGGGCCATGCGGTCCTTGACGCTGCCGGTCGGGTTCTCCCATTCGAGCTTGACCAGGATGCTCGCGCAGCCGGGCGGAACGACCTTTCGGAGCTGGACCAGCGAGGTGTTGCCGATCGAATGGAGAATGCTCATGGGCGGCGGCGCTCCTTCGCGGGTACACGCGGCGCGCGCCCGCGAAGCCGGCGTTTCGTCGCCGCAACGCGAGCCGTCCCATCCTGGCGGGACCTCGGCTGACCACGCTTCGACCCAATCAGCGAATGGTCACCGCGAGACGTGGGTTGCCGCAAGCCCCTGTCGGCGCGTGGGAATAGACGTACGCGCGCCGCGACACGAAGTCTGCCATCGGATTGCGGGTGCAGGGCGCCTGCAACGGAGCGTGTGGTTACTTGCCGGGCCGCGGCACGTGCTGATCCACGAGGATCGGGTTGCCGTCCGGGTCGAGCAGCGTGAAGAACGCCGGGCCGGTGGACGATTCGTCCGCCTGCGCGGTCAGAGTCAGCCCGCGGTTTTTGAGCTCGCGCTGGATGTCGCGCACGTCGTCATAGTCGGACAATCGGGCGCAGGTTCGGTCCCAGCCGGGATTGAACGTCAGCGTGTTCTTGTCGGGCCCGCCTTGAAAGAGCCCGATCGTGGAGGTCGAGTTCTGAAGGATGAGCCAGTTCTGGTTGGGGTCGCCGCCGATCGCGCGAAAACCGAGCTTTTCATAGAACGCGCGCGACGCGCTCAGGTCCTTGACGGCAAGGCTGACCGAGAAATTGCCGAGTCTCATCTCTTTTTCTCCCGCGGCGGGTTGCGAAGGGCGCTTGTCGTTCATGGTCGCGCAGCCGCTCAGGGCGCAGACCAGCAGAGCAAGGGCGAGTCGAGTCACGCCTACCTCCAGGTACGATGAACAGCCGATCACCGACGGGCGGAGACATCGCCCAACTGGCTGCCGATCGGGTTGCGGAGTTTGCCCGCGCCCGCGCTTCCGGACGGAGTATATCGGCGGTTGGATTATCCGTGTCAGCCGTAACCCGGCGGCGAAACTCCAAGGCCGCTGGCCTCCGCGGGCAGACGCGGGGCAGGCGGAGTCCTCATAGGGACTTCAGCCTCGCAAGGGGCTCACGGCTTGACCGCCAGGACTTTCACGCTGGCGGCATAGTCGTTGACGTTGTAGCACTCCAGAAGCTCGGCCAGTCGGCGATGCACCTCCGGGCCGGGCGATGATCCGCAGCAGCTCGCCGCTGCCGGTCTCGGCCCTCCGCCGCAGCAAGACGAGTTCTGGGCTGCGACTTGCATGGAGGGCGAGCAGCAGCCGGCCTGGTTCTCGACCTTGGCATAGGCGTTGAGGTCCGCGCCGCTGTCAGCCACGTGGACGTTCGCAAAACCGGCCGCGCGCAGCGCTTCGCGATACTGCTCGATCGGGATCGCGCCGGCGATGCAGCCGACGTAGGCGGACACGTCCGCCGCCAGTTCCGCCGGCAGCGGCTGCTTGAGTGCGATATCGCTGACCGCCAGTCGCCCGCCGGGCTTGAGAACGCGGGCGATCTCGCGAAAGACGGCCGACTTGTCGGGCGCGAGGTTGATCACGCAGTTGGAAATGACGCAGTCGACCGAGCCATCCGCCAGCGGCATGCGGTCAATCGCGGCGAGGTGGAACTCGACGTTTTCGTACGGGCGGCCGTTGGGTCCGCTCTGCGCCGCCTTTCGCGCCCGCTCGATCATCGCCGGGGTCATGTCGATGCCGATCGCCCGGCCGGTGGGGCCGACTTTCTCGGCGGCGAGAAAGACGTCGAGCCCGCCGCCGCTGCCGAGATCGACCACGACCTCGCCGGGGCGCAGGCTCGCCAGCGCGATCGGATTGCCGCAGGACAAGCCCATGTTCGCCTCGGCAGGGATCGAAGCGAGCTCTTGCGGGCTGTATCCGAACGCCTCAGCCACGGCGCGCACGCCCTGGTGTTGTCCGGACAGCGTGCTCTCGGCGACCGCGCCGTATTTTGAACGCACTGCATCGGTGATGGAGTTGCTCACGAGATGACCTTTCCTTGAATTCAGACAAGCGCCGCGGCGGCGAGATCCACCACCACCGCGACCCGCTCGTCGGTCACGGGCGACTTCCCCTTCTCCATGCCCAGGTCCGTGACGCGGACGTGGGTGAACTTGTCGATCCCGACGCCCAGCAGGCAGCGTCGGCCGCATTCCTTGTCGCAGCCGTCGATGACGACGATCGTCTCTGCCGCCCGCGTGCGTTCGACGATCTCCTCGACGCGGCCGCCCACCCCGGCGAGGCAGTACATCTTGCCCGTCCCGTTGCGATTGAGTCGACGCGCGGCCCGGTCGGCGATTTCAGCGACATCCGCCGCCCCGCTGCATGAGAACACGAGTTTTCGAAAGTCGGGATGAGTCTGCATGTGCGTCCTTTCCGAGGTTGGCGGGTCAGCGGCCCTCCCGGGCGCGTGATGGTGCAACGCTTCCGCGGGGCTCCGGCTGCCAGCTCCGCATGGTGTGTTCGATCCGGTCCCGCACCTCTCGAAACTTCTTCAAGACGTCCTCCGGCGAGCCGCGGGAGCGGTCCGGGTCTTCGAACGGCAGGTACGTGCGCGTGAGTGCCCCGGGCCAGTCGCGCGGACAGGCCTGGTCGGCGTGGTCGCAGACGATCAGCAGGTGATGGACCGCGCCGCGGCGGAGAAACGGCGAGACTTCCTTCGGACGCTGCCCGGAGATGTCCACGCCGACCTCAGCCATCACGCGCACCGCGATCGGATGCACGTGATCCCGGGGCTCGGTGCCGGCGCTGTGGACCTCGAATTGCTCCCCCGCGTACTTGCGCAGGAAGCCCTCGGCCATCTGGCTGCGGCACGAATTGCCGGTGCACAGAATCAGGACGACGGGCTTGTGCATCTGGGTCCTTTCAATGCGTTCCGAGCGGCGGGCGCGTGCTGCATACGGCAAGGCGAATGTATCGGCGCGGCAAGAAACCATCCTACGGGCAGCAAGCCGCCTTGCGCGAGAGGATTCTCGTCAGCAGCGCCGCGTCGGCCGCCAGTTCGGGTACGTCGTGGAAACAGCCCTCCAGGCACTCCAGCAGCTTCTGGTGAAACGCGCCCTGCGCCGGAGCGAGGCAGTAGTGGCTCCACAGCCCGTCCTTGCGCGAGATCACCAGCCCGGCCCGCCGCAGGTAGGCCAGATGCCGCGAGATCTTCGGCTGCGGCGCGTCGATGACGGTCACGAGGTCGCAGACGCACAGCTCGCCGGCGCGCAGCAGGTGAAGAATCCGCAGCCGCGTCCGGTCGGAGAACGCGCGGAACATCCGGTCGACGGCATTTCCGGGGGACTTCGTCTTCATACGCCTATGCGAATATAGGCGGTTCGTCGCCGAGCGTCAAGGACTCCGGCGTCGCGGTGAATCGGTGCGTGTCACTGCGGTTCGCGTCGTGTGCTGGCGGATCTGCGTCAACTCGGCCCGAATGGAGGCGAAATCGTCGATGGCGCGAACCCGGCCGCTTCGCCACCGACGATCGACACATCGCGCCCGAGAAGCGCCGCGGCATCGAACGCGCCGCCGCCTGGTGGCTCAGCCGGGTCGCCGCTGGTGCCGACCTCGAGGCGCACGGCTCACGAGCAGTGGAACCCACGGAACCGTCCGTGCCACCCGCCTTCTTCTCCTCCGCCAACGACAAACGGCCCGAGCCGAAACCGGAGATCACCACTTTCGGAGTGGTATCATGAATGGGGGCAGGTCAATATTTCGGCCGCCATCGCGTCCGTGCATCACCGCCCGCACCCACCGGCCCCACGAATGACCGCCAAACCTCCGCCGGCAGCCGCCGCCGAAGAACCTGCGACCCATCTCCCGCACAGGGCTTACGGAGACGACCAACCCTGGCCATTCTCGTTACACGCCCCTTGTCCCCGGACTGTTACCGCAACCAAGGTTACTATAAAGGTCCTTCCGGCATTCGCATGGGTGGAGAAACGGGGATACAAGGCGACCGTAGGG
>CAYXIO010000052.1:0-30297 GCA_964465125.1 uncultured Planctomycetales bacterium
GTCCTCGGCGATGTTCGTGGCGTGATCGGCGATGCGCTCGAGGTTCTTGGCGATCGAGAGAATGTCCACGTACGCCGCCATTCGCTCGCGCGACGCTTCGGCGACGATGCTGCGGACGATGGAAGCATAGGTTTCGTCGATCAGCGCATCGTCGCGCATGACCTGTCGCGCCGTCTCGGCATCCTCCATGCTGTAGGCGTGGATCGCGTTGCGCAGCAGCCGGCGGACGAGCGGCCCCATCTCCTTGAGCTGCGCGTTGTGCGACGCGAGCGGCTGCACTTCGAGATGCTTGGCCCGCTCGGCGATGTTGGTGGCGCAGTCCGAGACGCGCTCCAGGTCGCTGTTGACCTTCAGCACCGTACAGAGCATGCGCAGGTCGGAGCCGACCGGCTGGTACAGCGCCATCAGACGGATCGTCTCCGCCTCGACCTCGACCTCCTCCAGGTCCACCTCGCGGTCGCGCGCGATGATCCTCCGGGCGAGGTGCTCGTCGCTCTCGAAGATCGCATCGCAGGCTTCGTGCACGATGTCCTCGACCAGGCTCGCCATTCGCAGCGACCGGCGGCGCAACTGATCGAGCAGGCTGACAAAATGAACCGTCACGTGAAGGGGCCCTCGGCAGGACGCGAAGACGCCACGCATCCGACACGCCAGCATAATCGCGGGACCGGCGCTTGCCTATGCCCGGACCGGCCTCAGCCGAAGCGGCCGGTGATGTAGTCCTGGGTGCGCTGGTTGGTGGGCTTGGTGAAGATGCGGCTGGTTTCGTCGATCTCGATCAGTTCGCCCATGTACATGAAGGCGGTCTGGTCGCTGACGCGGGCCGCCTGCTGCATGTTGTGCGTCACGAGCACGACGGTGAACTGCGTCTTGAGCTGGTCGATGAGGTCCTCGATGCGCGCCGTCGCGATCGGGTCGAGGGCGGAGCAGGGCTCGTCCATCAGCAGCACATCGGGCTGGATCGCGATCGCGCGGGCGATGCAAAGGCGCTGCTGCTGGCCGCCCGAAAGCGCCAGCGCGCTGTCGTTCAGCTTGTCCTTGACCTCGTCCCAAAGCGCGGCGGACCGCAGCGAGCGCTCGACCAGCTCGTTCATGCGGCCGCGATAGCCGTTGATGCGGGCGCCCCAGGCGACGTTGCGATAGATCGACTTGGGGAACGGGTTGGGCTTTTGAAAAACCATCCCGACGTGGCGGCGCAGGTCGACCGGGTCGCAGTCGGGACCGTAGACGGACCGGCCGTGATACAGAATCCGCCCCTCCACCTGCATGCCTGGAATGAAGTCGTTCATTCGGTTGAGCGCCCGCAGCAGCGTGCTCTTGCCGCAGCCGGAGGGACCGATGATGGCCGTAACGCGCCGGGCGGAGATTTCGAGCGAAACGTCCTTGATGGCCGCGAACGAGCCGTAGTGGATGCTCAGCCCCTCGCACGTGAACACCGGCGGCGAAATGGGCTCGACAGCGTCCACGGGCGACTGACCCCGCGGCTTGAACTCGAACGCCAGCGCCTGCCCCGGCGAGTTGGCGAGCATCAGCGACTCCCTCCTCTGGCACTGGCGACTCGAATCGCGACCGCGACCGCGTTCATGCTCAGGAGTACGCCGAGTAGGACAATCATACCGGCGGCGGCGAGCCACTGGAACTCAACGTCGGGCTGGTCGATCCAGTTGTAGACCTGCAACGGAATCACGGTGAAGACGCTGAGCATGCTCTCGCGAAGCCAGTCCATCGGGCCGTGAACCGCGCCGCTGCGGACGGCCAGCTCCCCGGGCAACTGAGTCACGAGGATCGGCACGCCGAGCATGATCAGCGGAGCCGTTTCGCCGATCGCGCGCGAAAGCGAGAGGATCACGCCGGTCATGATGCCCGGCAACGCGGCCGGAAGGACGTGCGTGGAGGTCGTTTGCCAGCGCGTGGCGCCCAAAGCGTACGCCGCCTGACGAATCGAGTTCGGAACCGCCGCGATGGCCTCGCGCGCGGCGATGATGATCACCGGCAGGATCAGCAGCGCCAGCGTCAGGGCGCCCGAGAGAATGCTGCGGTCGAAGCGCATCCAACGCACGAAGAGAACCACGCCGAGAATGCCGTAGACGATCGAGGGCACCCCGGCGAGGTTTTCGATATTCAGGCTGATGAAGCGCGTGATGAGGTTGCGCGGGGCGTACTCCTCGAGGTAGATCGCGGCGCCGACGCCGAGCGGAATGGCAATGGCCGCAGTCAGCACCATGACCCAGAGCGTGCCGACCAGGGCCACCTTGATGCCTGATTCAAGCGGCTCGAGCGTCGATGGCAGACTGACCAGAAAGTCATAGCTCAGCAGGCTGCCGCCCTGGTAGAAGACCTGCGCGAGCAGCACCGCCAGGACCAGCAGCGCGACCAGCGACAGCAGGATGCACAGACCGACGAAGAGCACGCCGACGGCGCGCCGCAGCCGAAGCCGCGGCTCGAACAGGAGCGCGGGCTGCGGAGGCAGGACGGCGGCGTCGCGGCCGGCGCTCATTCGTAGGCCTCCCGGTATCGCGCCAGGATGCGCTGCGCCACCAGGTTCACGATCAGGGTCATGGCAAACAGCGCAAGACCCACGGCGAACACCGTCTTGAACTCGAGCGAGCCCGGCGGGGTGTCGCCTTTGCTGATCTGCACCATGTAGCCGGTCATCGTCTGAATGCTCTCAAGCGGGTTGAGCGTGAGCTTGGGCGTCATGCCCGCTGCGATCGTAACCGCCATGGTCTCGCCGATGGCCCGCGCCAAGGCCAGCAGTACGGCCGCAATCACGCCTGAAAGTGCCGCCGGGACGACAACCCGGATGGCGACTTCCAGCCGCGTCGCCGCCAGCGCGTAGGCGCCCTCGCGCAGCGAGCTGGGGACCGACTGAAGCGCGTCGTCGCAGATCGACGCGATGGTCGGGATCGTCATGATTCCGACCACGATGCCCGCCGACGCCGCGTTGAACTGCTCCGTGTCCGGGAAGACCGGGCGCAGGACGAAGGGCGTGACGAACGTCAGGGCGAAATAACCGTAGACGACGGTGGGAATGCCCGCCAGCACCTCAAGCACCGGCTTGAACAGCGATCGCACCAGCGGCGAGGCGTACTCGCTCAGAAAGATGGCCGTGGCCAGGCCGACCGGCACCGCGACGAGCAGGCCGCCGACCGCGACCTGGAGTGTGCCGGTCACGAGCGGCAGCACACCGAACTTTTGCGAGTGGATCGGCTCCCAGACGGTCCCGAGCAGAAAATCGAGCACGGAAACCTGGCGGAAAAACGCGAAGGACTCCTCAAAGAGCACCCAGACGATGCCGAGCGTCGTCAGGATCGAGACGAGCGCGCACAGCAGCAGGACGCCGTGGATCGATCCCTCGCGGGCCTTGCGCAGTGCTCGCATGCGGTTCACCGACCTTCCCTGTCGGCCATCGGAAGCCGGGCCCGAGCCGTTCAACCGAAACCGTCAGGGATGTTCCGGCGCCTTCGGCTCCAGATACCACTGCTCAAGCGACTTGCCGGCGGCGTGGCCGTCCGGGAAGACCGTGCCGAGCACGCCTTCGTGCAGTCGTCGCAGCGACTCCTGATAGAGTGCCGGACCCAGCGAAACGTAGTTGACGCGTTTGTGTTCGACGATCTTGGGCGCGTTGTTGAACAGGAACTCGAGAAAACTCCGGACCGACTCGCGCTGCGCCGCCTGGGCGTTGGCATAGACGAACAGCGGGCGGGAGAGCGGGTGATACGCTCCCGATCGAATGGCGTCGAGGCTCGGCGTAACCGGCTTTCCGTCGCCATTGTCGACCGCGACAATCTGGATCCGGTTCTTGTTGGCCTCGTAGTAGGAGAAGCCGAAGTAGCCCAACGCGCCGCGGTCGCCGGCGATTCCCTGCACCAGAATGTTGTCGCTCTCGTTGGCGGTGTAGTCGCCGCGGCACTTGCTCTCGCCGAGCACCGTCTCGTTGAAGTAGTCGTAGGTGCCGCTGTCGGTCCCCGGCCCGTAAAGCTTCAGCGGCAAGTCCGGAAAGCCCGCTCGAATATCTTTCCAATTCGTGATCGGGTTCTCGGCCGACCAGATGCGCTTGAGCTCCGTGAGCGTCAGGTGGTCGCAGAACTTGTTTGCGGGATGGACGACGATCGCGATCCCGTCAAGCGCGATCGGCAGTTCGATGAAGTCGACCCCGCGCTCCTTCGCCAGCTTCAGCTCGCTGGCCTTGATTGGCCGCGACGCGTCGCTGAGATCGGTTCGCAGGTCGGGCTGGGCCTCGAGAAACTTCTTGAATCCGCCGCCGGTGCCGGACACACCCACGGTGACCGCGACGCCGGTGTTTTTCGCGCGATACAACTCTTCGGCGGCGAACATGATTGGGGCAACGGTGCTGGAGCCGTCGATGCGGATCTCGTTGGACTCTTTCTGCTGGGCCAGGGCGACGCCCGACATCAGAACCGAAGCAACGGCGGTTACCAAGGCGGATCGGCTGGTCTTCATTGGACAGCTCCGAAGGAGCGCGCCGCAAGCCTGGCGGGGTCTCGGTTTGCCGCAACCGCGGCATCCGCGATAGCTTGCGCGCTACTCCATGCTTTGGATAGCGGGCCTTTGTTAACGTAGTGTGAAGGCGGCCCGTCGGTCAGGCACGAGTCACGGGGATCGACACGCTTACCCGCGTGCCCGCACCCGGCCGGCTCTCCAGATGAACCGTTCCCCTGAGCGCTTCGACAGCGTTTCGAACGATCGCCAGGCCCAGCCCGCTGCCGCGCTGCGGACCCGAGCGTCCCCGGTCCACCTGATAGAACCGCTCGAAGACGCGCTGCTGATCCTCGGCGGGGATACCGCAGCCGTTGTCCGCCACTTCAATCTCCACGGCCGCCCCGTTGCGCCGCGCCCGCAACGAGACGGTTCCGCCGATATCGACGAACTTCATCGCGTTGTCCGCCAGGTTGTCGAGTATCAGCCGCAGCAATTGGGGACTGGTCGACAGCTCGGCCGGAACCCCCGGATCGACGGCCGCGCTCCACTGCACCTGCTTGCCGGCGGCGCGCCCTTCAAACTGTGCCGACAAGTCGGCCAGCATGTCGCGTAGATTCACCGGTTGAGGCTGAAACTGCCGCGCGGAAGACTCGACCCGCCCCAGGTCCAGCAAGTCCTGAGCGAGGGCTTCGAGGCGGACGCTCTGGCGATCGACAATGTCGACAAAGCGGCGGGCCATTTCGTGGTCCGTGCTCAGGTTGAGCCCCTGGAGCGTCTCAACCGCGGCGCGAATCGTCGAGACGGGCGTCCGCAGCTCATGCGAGGCGTTGGCCACGAAGTCGGTACGCACCTGAATGGCGCGGTTCAGCTCGGTCACGTCCGTGAGCACGACCATTCGGCCGCGCAGCTCCGCCGCGCCGCTGCCGCGCGGCGTCGGCAGGACGATCTCCGATCCGTGTGCCAGGAGGGATCGCTCGCCGCCGGGGTACCCGACGTGAATCTGGATTTCGGACTCGATCTCGCGCGCTGCGATTCGGGGGCTGCCCGTGATCGTACGGTCCGGGAGCAGCAACTGCTGGACGTCAAGATGCGGGATGCAGCGTTCGAGCGCCATCCCGACGTATCGCGCGGGGTCAGGCGAGGCGGCGAGCTGGAGCAGAGCAATCGCTGCCGGGTTGATCAGGACCACGTTGCCCGCCGCGTCCGCGACAATCACGCCCTCGCGCAGTTGCGGCAGCAGGGAGGCGAACACGCGGCTTTGGCGGTCGGCCTGGCCCGCTTCCGTGACGAATCGTCGCTGCGCGTCGGAAAGCGCCTGCGCGAGCGGGGAAAGCTCGGGTGCGTTGCGGCCATTGAAGGCGTCGCTCGGCTCGCTCCAGGAGATGACGCGGGCGGCCGCGGTGATTCCTTCGCGCAGGCGGCGCGTCCGCAGCGACTGAAGCCAGGCGAGCGCGGCCGACGCGCCCAGTGCGACGCATGCGGCTCCCAGGCCGATCTTGACCCAGGGGGTGTGCGGCGGCACGGCGTCGGGGATGGCCGCCAGGGTCCACGCGGCCACCAGAATCGCGGCGAGCAGCACCACCAACGCGGTCGACAGCAGCGATCGCCAGAAGGCGGTGTTGCGGGCCATGGCGCTCTAGGTCTGCGAGTAATCCACGTGCGGCTCACGGAAAGCATAGCCGACGCCGCGAACCGTATGAATCCATCCGGCCGCCGAGCCGAGCTTCCGCCGCAGCGCCGCTACATGGACGTCCATCGTGCGATTGGTGACGGCGACGCCGGTGCCGAGCACCATGTCGATGAGCTGGTCTCGGTCGAGGACACGGCCGCGGGCGCCCATGAGTGCGGCGAGCACGCGGAATTCCGTTGCGGTCAACGGGACCGGCGCGCCATCCACTGTAATTTCGTGCCGCGCGCGGTCGAGCCGGATGGGTCCGCCGGCGACGACTTCGCCTTGCTGATCGGCGGCGGCCTTTCGCCGAAGCACGGCCTGGACCCGCGCAACGAGCAGCTTCATGGAGATGGGCTTGCGGATGTAGTCATCCGCGCCGAGCGCGAACCCCACCAGTTCGTCGCTCTCCTCACCCTTGGCGGTCAGCATGATGATCGGCACGCCGGCCGTGCGCGGGTCGCGACGCAGCCGCATCGCGACATCGTCACCCGAGAGCCCGGGCAACATGCGGTCGAGAACGATCAGCGCTGGCGGATCCCGCTGCGCATCGGCCAGGCCGACGTTCCCGTCAGGCTGGCGGCGGCAGGCGAAGCCCTCGCGCTCGAGGTGGTAGCTGATCAGATCGGCCAGATCGAGTTCGTCTTCGACGATCAGAATCGGCGCTTTCGCCTTCATGAGTTGATCCTGACACCGGAAGCGCGAGCCAGCGACGCGCGCGGCGGCGTCCAATGGCTGACCCCGGCAGACCTTTACAAAGCCAATGTTAAGGCGGGGCGAGAGACAGGTATATGTGCGATGAATCCGGAAAGCCCGCAAACCAAAGCGATGGACCTACCCTGCCACAGCACCTGAAGCGTTGTATTATCAGACTATTATGCCGGGTTGAATTAGGCTCCCTTTGGTGCTATATTCTCCCTGACGATGCTAAGCCTGACGCGCAGAGCCGAGTACGCAATCATCGCCATGGCGCATCTGGCGCGCGCCGACGGCGATGTCGTCAGCGCGCGCGAGATCGCCGACGAGTTCGCCGTGCCATCCACGCTTTTGATGAACGTGCTCAAACAGCTTCACCGGGCCGGGCTGGTGTGCTCGGCGCGCGGGGCCAGTGGTGGCTACCGCCTCGCGTTGCGGCCCGCGGACATCAATCTGGCCCAGGTCGTGGAAGCGACGGACGGACCGGTGCGTCTGGTCCGCTGCGCGCCGCCGCTCTCCTCGCCCGCGATCGAATCGTGCGAGCTGTCAAGGTCGTGCCCGGTGCGCCAGCCGCTTCAGCGCGTGCACGAGTTCCTGCAGGATTTCCTGCGGACCATCACGATCGCGGACGTAGCGTTCGATCCGAACTACAACGTGCGGCAGACCCCGCGCACTCGCCTGAAGGTGCTGGCCCGATGAAACCGATGGTCTACCTCGACAACAACGCCACGACGCCCGTCGACCCAATGGTGCTCGAGGCGATGATCCCGTATTTCTGCGAGAAGTTCGGCAACGCGGCTTCGCGCAGCCATCAGTTCGGCTGGCAGGCTGAGGAAGCCGTCGATCAAGCCCGCCAGCAGGTGGCCGGACTGATCGGCGCGGACTCCAAAGAGGTGATCTTCACCAGCGGCGCGACCGAATCGAACAACATCGCCATCAAGGGCGTCGCTGCGATGTACGGCGAGAAGGGCCGTCACATCATCTCGCAGGTGACCGAGCACAAGGCCGTCATCGACCCGTGCAACTACCTCGAGCAGCACGGCTTCCGGGTCACCTTCCTGCCCGTGGACAAGTTCGGCCTGATCGACCTGGACCAGCTCCGCGACGCGATGACGCCGGACACCGTGCTCGTCTCGATCATGCACGGCAACAACGAGATCGGAACGCTTCAACCGATCGGCGAAATCGGCAAGCTGTGCAAAGAGCGCGACGTGCTCTTTCACACCGACTGCTGCCAGACGTTCGGGAAGGTTCCGATCGACGTGAACGCGATGGGGATCGATCTGCTGAGTTGCAGCGGGCACAAGATTCACGGTCCCAAAGGTGTGGGCGCCCTGTACGTGCGCCGCAAGAAGCCGCGCGTCCGATGCGAGGCGGTGCTTCACGGGGGTGGGCACGAGCGCGGGATGCGCAGCGGCACGCTGAACGTGCCGGGGATCGTGGGGCTGGGCCGGGCCGCGGAACTGTGCGGGGAGCACATGGACCGCGAGCCTGCCCGCATCGCGGCGCTTCGCGACCGGCTGGTGCGCGGGCTGACGGAGCAACTGGAGGAAATCCAGTTGAACGGGCACCCGACGCTGCGGACCCCGACCAACGCCAACGTATCGTTCGCGTACGTCGAAGGCGAGAGCCTGATGATGGGCTTCGCCGACGTGGCGGTTTCGAGCGGCTCGGCCTGCACGAGCGCTTCGCTGGAGCCCAGCTACGTGCTCAAGGCGCTTGGGGTCGGCGACGAGCTGGCGCACAGCAGCATTCGATTCTCCCTGGGGCGCTTCAACACCGAGCAGGAGATCGACCACACGGTCGAGCGCGTGGTTCACACGGTCCGCAAGCTGCGAGCGATGAGCCCGCTGTACGAAATGGCTCAGGAAGGCATCGACCTGAGCAAGGTGGAATGGGCGCATCACTAGATCACGGCGAGGAGGTAAGGGTGTCCTATAGCGAAAAAATCCTCGAGCACTACGAGCGGCCGCGAAACGTCGGTTCGCTCGACAAGAGCTCCAGGCACGTCGGCACAGGTGTGGTGGGTGCGCCGGAGTGCGGCGACGTCATGAAGCTGCAAATCCAGGTCGACGAGAACCAGACCATCGTCGACGCGAAGTTCAAGACCTTCGGCTGCGGCTCGGCGATCGCCTCGAGCTCGCTCGCGACCGAGTGGCTGAAGGGCCGCAAGCTCGACCAGGCGCTCGAGATTCGCAACACCGACATCGTGCGCGAGCTGGCGTTGCCGCCGGTTAAAATCCACTGTAGCGTGCTGGCCGAAGACGCCATCAAGGCGGCCGTGGCCGACCTGAAGAAGAAGCTGAGCGAGGGCGCCGAGACGCCTTCAACCGCTTCGGCGCCGCACAAGTAGCGGCCGGCGCGAAGGCCGAGCCAAACGAGAATCGAGCATCACAGGAGACGTCATGAGCACAGTGCCTCAGACCGCCAAGCACACGCCCAGGAGCGTCCGCGAGCGGGCGCGAGAAGTGGAAGCCGGGAAGGGGATTCAGCTCAGCGAGGCCGCCGCGAGCCAGATTCACGCGATCCTCAAGAAGGACAACTACCCCGACTCCATGTACCTGTTCGTGGGGGTCAAGGGTGGCGGTTGCAGCGGTTTGCAGTACGTGCTCGACCTGCGCGACGAGGCCCAGGCGCCCGCCGCCGAGACCGACGAGGTGTTCAGCTCGCACGGCATCAACGTCGTCTGCGATCTGAAGAGCTTCGTGGTTGGAAACCTGGACGGAACCCTGATTGACTACCAGGAGAACCTGATGGGCGCGGGTTTCGTGTTCAACAACCCGAACGCGAAGCACACTTGCGGCTGCGGCAGCAGCTACACCGCGTAGCCACGGGCTCATGAAAACGCGGCGCCGCGGCCCGTGCGGGCGGCTCGGTCGTTCGCGCGACGGGCTCCGCGCGGGCCGCGACGTTCGGGTGGCCGGCCTGGCACCCCGCCGCGGCCGGCCGAATGCATAGGTGAGTGGTGAACCTGCGATTCCCGGTCAAGTGCTCGTCGTGCAATCGACCGATGGAGAGTCCGCTCTTCTGCGGCGACTGCCGCACGCTCTATCGCCGCGACGACTGCAACCTCTTCGAGGTGATGGGGCTGTCTCCCACGTTCGAGCTCGACCACGACGACCTGCGGGCGCGCTACCTGCACCTGGCGCGCGACATGCACCCCGACCGTCTGCTCAATCGAGGCCCGGCCGAACGCGAGATCGTGCTGCGTAACTCCGCCAGGCTGAACGAGGCCTACGAAGTCCTGCGCGACCCGATGCAGCGCGCCGAGTACCTGTTGGAGGTTTCGGGCGGCGCCTCGGCGGCGGTCGACAAGACCGTCCCGCAGTCTGTGCTGATTGAGACGCTTTCGCTCCGTGAGGAGCTGGACGAGGCCCGCGCGAGCGAAGACGGCGCTGCGCTCGCGGCGCTCGAGCAGGCGGTCCGGCAGCGGCATGACGAGCTGGCCGGCAGGATCGCAGAGCTGGCGCGCCGGCTTCCTGGCGAAACGCCCTTGCGCGGCGAGCTGCGGCAGCGACTGAATTCGATCAAGTACTTCCAGCGACTGTTGGAGCAATTGAGCGCCCCGGCATGAGCTCATCCGAAATCATCGTGGGCATCGACCTCGGCACGACCTTTTCGCTGGTCGCGTACACCGACGAGCGCGGTCCGCACGTTGTCCGCGACCACGATGGCGACGGCCGCCTGCCGTCGGTCATCGGCGTCAGCCCAGCCGCAGGCGACGGGCTGCCCGAGATTCGCGTCGGCTGGCCCGCGCGAAACCACGCGGTCGAGAACCCGCGCGCGACCGTCTATTCGATCAAGCGCTTGATCGGCAAGGGCATCGCCGACATCGAGCAGGAGCTGCCGTTCCTCGCCTACGCGGTTCGGTCCGGCCCGCGCCAGACGCTCCAGGTCATGATCGACGGCGAGCCCCACACGCCGGAGGAGATCTCCGCGGTGATCCTGCGGGCGCTGAAACGGCGCGCGGAATCCGCCCTGGGACAGCCGGTCCGGCGCGCGGTCATCACCGTGCCGGCGTACTTCGACGATTCACAGCGC
Organism: uncultured Planctomycetales bacterium; assembly: GCA_964465125.1. Lineage (GTDB taxonomy): Bacteria > Planctomycetota > Phycisphaerae > UBA1845 > Fen-1342 > CAYOHG01. The sequence continues at coordinate 10,850 of CAYXIO010000052.1, forward strand.
CAGGCGACGCGCCTGGCAGGCGAGGCCGCGGGGCTCGAAGTCGTCCGGATCATCAACGAGCCGACCGCGGCCGCTCTGGCGTATGGGCTGGGGCTGCGCTCAACGCCCGAAAGGGATGCGGCGGCGCGCTCGCCCGCCTCAGGACCGAGCGCGGACCCGCCCGCGGCCCAGGACTCCCCGCACGGCACGGTCCATCTGCCGATGCGCGGCTGTCACGACGGGCCGCCCGAGAGCGGATCGGCATCCGTCGATGCAGGCTCGACCCGCGCAGGCTCCGCGCCGGAAACCGTTGCGGTCTATGATCTGGGCGGCGGGACGTTTGATATCTCCATCCTGCGCATCGAGCAGGGGGTGTTTCAGGTCCTCAGCACCGCCGGCGACACGCATCTCGGCGGCGACGACTTTGACCGGCTGATCATCACGCTTGTGCAGGATGAGGTGCGGGTGCAGTTCGGCCTGAAGATCGACACACCGAGCATCAAGCAGGCGCTGCGCTCGTTCGCGGAACAGGTGAAGATCCGCCTGACGCAGCAGGAGCGCGCCTCGCTCGAGCTCGACCTGAGCGCCGGACGAACGTACCGCAGAGAGATCTCCCGCGAGGAATTCGAGCGGCGCTGTGCTCCGCTGGTGGATCAAACGCTGGCCGCATGCGCCCAAGCCATGCACGACGCGCACCTCAGCCGCGAGCAGATCGACCGCGTGATCCTGGTCGGCGGTTCGACGCGCATGCCGATCGTCCGCCGGCGGACCGCCGAGTTTTTCGACAAGGAGCCCTACACGGCGCTGAACCCGGACGAGGTGGTCGCGCTGGGCGCGGCGATTCAGGGCGCGGTGCTGGCCGGGGCGCCGCTGGACATGCTGCTGCTCGACGTCACGCCGCTGTCGCTGGGGATCGAGACTCTGGGCGGGGCGATGGGCAAGCTCATTCTGCGGAATTCGACCATTCCGTGCCGCGCGGTGGAGCATTTCACGACGTTCGTGGAGGGTCAGACGGCGATCAAGCTGAGCGTGCTCCAGGGCGAGCGCGAGATGGCCCGCGATTGCCGCAAGCTCGCCGAATTCGAGCTGCGCGGCCTGCCGCCGATGCCGGCGGGTATTCCCAAGGTCGAGGTCGAGTTTCTGCTGGATGCGAACGGAATCCTGAACGTCTCGGCCCGCGAGACGCGCAGCGGCCGCGAGGCCGGCATTCAGGTGATCCCGAACCACGGGCTGACGCAGGACGAAGTCGAGCGCATGATGACCGAGAGCCTGGCGCACGCGCGCGAGGACATCGACGCGCACCGGCGGGTCGACCTGCTGAACCAGGTGCAGTTCGACACCGCCAAGGCGGAGCAGATGCTGGCCCTGCACGGCTCGCAGCTCGAAACGCCGGAGCGGCTCCGCATCGTGCGCGAAATCGCGGCCCTGCGCGCCGAGGCGCCGAACATGGAAGACCTCGATGCGCTGCACGCTCGGCTGAGCGAGTTCGGCCGCAGCACGCTGCGCCTGGCGGAGATCGGCATTCGCGAGGCGCTGCGGTCGAGCCGGAAGTGAGAGGACGCTCGTGCGGCGGCGGCCGCGCGAAAAACGCGGACGGGCGCTTGTCGCCTGCCAACGGACATTGAGGGCGAAACATGGCCGGTCAGAATCCCTACATCTCCGGGCAGGGCGTCCAGCCGCCGGCCCAGAAGTACAAGCTCACCATCATTGACGAGCAGAAGAAGGAGCATGTGCTCGAAATCGACCCCGCCCGCGTGCCCTACGAGGATCACGGCCTGCCCGGCAGCATTCTCGACATCTGCATGGGCAACGGGATCGAGCTGGACCACGCCTGCGGCGGCGTCTGCGCGTGCAGCACGTGCCACGTCATCGTCCGCAAGGGGCTGGAATCGTGCAATCCGCCGAGCGATGAGGAGGAGGACCAGCTCGACGAAGCCTACGGCCTGACGGCGCAGTCGCGGCTGGGTTGCCAGTGCGTGCCGAACGGCTCCTCGGATGTGGTGGTCGAGATACCGAACTGGAACCGCAACCTGGCGCGCGAGGCGCATTGACGCGAATTCAGGAGCGCTGCGGCGCTCGTCGTGCCCCCACTTCACTCGCAACGATCCATTGGCGGCTGTCGCGACGCCCGCGGTCGGGCGGCGCTTCGGGCCCGCGCACCATTCGGTACACTGTGTCCGTCACAGACCGAAGGCGGCACCCGTGCGCGCGGACTCGTGCACTACTTCCGAGACCGTACCCCGATCGCCGGCATCGGCGACTCCGGTCACCGGCGACATTCCCGGCTTCTTCAACGTGATTCTCACCAAGACGGCCCTTGCGAAGTCCGAACGCATGGCGGCGATTGTCATAGGCACCCTTGCTGTCGTCGTCGGATTGCTGATCGTATTTGGCGTGGCGTTTGCCGCCAACGCCATGTTCGGCGCGCCGGGCGTCTTCGTTACGGTTTTCACCGCGATTGCCTCGCCGGCCGTCGCGATCTGGCGGTGGCGCGCGGATACCACTACGAGTATTCGCCGCGCCCTGGGTCGGCTGGAACTTCCGCTTTCGGCCGAGGGTGTCGCGGCGGCGCTGGACCATTCGCAGGTCATTCACCGCGCCACGCTTCACGCCGAGCTTGCACGCTGGCTAGCGGCCCATGGCTTGCTCGAGTGCGTCGTGTGTCTGCGACACGCGGAGCGACTCGCGTCGTTCGAGCCGCTCGCGGTGCCATTTGAGCCGCGCGAGCTTGCCGAGCAGTGGCTGGACCCGTCGCTCTGTGGACCAGACCCGTCCGAAGCGTCGAGCCGCGCGCGCTCCGACACGACCGCTGCTGGTTTCTTCAAGCCGGCAAGAAGCCGGGGCCGTCCGGCCGTGAGCGGGTTATTCCTTCTCACGGGGTTGATCCCGGTTGGCGTTGTGCTGCTGAGCCTCAGCTATCTGAACGGAGGGAAACCTCCCGGACTGTGGCCCGCCATTACGGCTGGAGTTGCGGTGGCTATCCTCCAGGGCGCCCTGACCCCGTTGCGGGCCAAATGGTGGCTCGCTCCGGGGACGATTCTGATTCGTTCGCAACGGTGGTTTGGCGGCGAATGGAAACAGTTCCTCCATCGGCGAGGGAGCAGTGCAATGGTGGTTTGGGATGCTCCGCCAAACGGCATCGCGGTCGCTGCTGTTTCCGATGGCGAGCGGACGGACGTATTGCCAGTGACGAACGCCGAGATACGCTTCCTCCTGCGTGCCTGGCTCAGCCCGATCGAGCCGCCGCCGCGGGAGTTGCTGCTGCAATTGCCGTAGGGGTGCGGCGGTAAACCGCTCATGTCCGAATGCAGGAGCAGCTTTCGTGACTCAGGATCCGACTGCTGTCGAACACCCGGTCGAGGAGCCAGGGACCGGCTCGGCGCGCATTGATGCAGAGTTCCTGGACATCTACCTGGCCCATGCCGAGTCGTCGACAGAGGAACGGGTGCTGCGTGTCGTCCTCGCAATCGCGGCGGGCGTTGCTGTCGTGGTTGCCGTGCTGTTTGCGATCTCGCTGGGCCATGCGGCTGGCGGCGCGACAGCGGCGGTAGGGGTAGGCGGCGTAGTTGCCGGGAGTTGCGTCGTGTTCGCCGTGCGGCGCCGAAACAAGGCGGAAATCCGCATTACCACCGCCACTCGGGACATTGGGTTGCCCCTGACAGCCGAGAGCATCCGGTCCGCACTCGGCCAACCGGGCTTTGCCAACCGCACGGACCTACACTCGCACCTCGCGGCCTGGTTGGCGGAACAAAAGCAGTTCGGTAAAGCGGTGCGGCTGCGGCGTGTGCCGGCACGTGAACAGATCGAACCGCTGACGGTTCCGTTTGAACCGCGCGAGCTCAATGAGTGCTGGCTCGATCCGGCGCTTTTCACCTCCAACACCGACGAGATCGCCTCGCGGGAGGCTTCCAGCGAGAACGAGCTTCGCCAGGGAGCGCGGGCGATGCGCCGCTACGTGCGCCTGACTGGCGGCTGGCTCCCAAACCTGATTACCGCGATATTCGCCGTGCGCATGACCTGGCAGGCCATTCGGACCCAGGCGGCGTCCGACGTGATCGTCGCGAGCCTCTTCTTTGCCCTCATGTTCTGGCTTCTGTTCGGGCCCGGCGGCGCCGCACACGGCGGAGCGTCCTCATGGTGGGTCGCTCCACAGACGATTCTGATCCGCTCAGCGAAGTGGAACAGGAAAGGCACCGATCGGCGTATCTATTCGCGCGCCAGCAGTGTGCTGGCCGTCTCGGACTGGGCGGAGGACGGCGCGAAGCACGTCGTGGTGCGCGACAGCGAGGGCGAAGAGGAGACCGCCATCACGCCTGACGAGCTGCGCTTCCTGCTGCGCGCCTGGCTCAGCCCGGTCGAGCCGCCAACACGGGAATTGCTGCTGCAATTGCCGTAGCCGAATCGCTCCTACGGCAGTTTGACCCGCCAGCGCCGCAGCGCCATCAGGTAGGAGCCGTCCGAGCGGCGGATGACGGCGGGGTCGAGCGCCGGGGCGACGACGCGCGTGCCCTCGTCGGGCGTGAATTCGCCGGTACGAAGATGGAGCACGCCGCTGAGGATGGCTCCGCCGCTGCGGCAGGTGTAGGTCCGCAGCGAGTCGCCGTCCAGCGCGATGCCGCCGGGCGTATTCCCGTCGATGGGCTTGATCGACTCGTCGAGCTTGAATTCGAGACCGTCGGCCGAGCGCGCGACGCGCGTGTGGTCTCGGTGCGCGACCAGCATGATCCACTCGCTCCCGACTTTCAGAACTGCGGGGTCGCCGATGCGCGAACCCTCGTATCGATAGCCCTCGTCGAGCACGAAGCGCACGCCGTCGCGGCTCGTAAAGCTGCCGATGGCGACTCGCGTGGGGTCGTCCTTGGGCGTGCGTGGCGGCACGTAAATGTCGCAATAGATCCTGAGCCGGCCGTCATCCAGCTTCACCACGGACGGGTTGTTGGGCACCACTTTCCGGCTGATCCCGTCGAAGAAGAGCGGCTCGGGCTCGCTCCAGAGCTTGCCGTTGTCGGTCGAGATGCACCGGCTGAGCTGGCCGTCCCCGGCACCGCGGACCTTCGTCCCGTCCATGAAGTAGAGGCACAGCGCGCCCTTCGGGCCGGCCGGGCAGTCAGCGTCCAGCTCGATCACGTCGGCGGAGCTGCATTTCACGAGCGTCGGCGTTTCCTGCTCCTGCCAGGTGAGTCCGTCGGTCGAGGTGGCGAGGAAGATCAGGTGCCCCGTGGCGAGATCACGCACCAATCCGCTCACCTTGTCCCTGCCGAAATCCTGGCGCGTTTGCGCGGCGGCGGTCGCAACGCCGAGAATGCCGACGATCAAGGAAGTCCGAGAAACCATGCGCATGAGCCCCACGTACGCACCTCCGGGCGGAATCCATCCGTCTCCCGTTACAGCGTATGAAGCGAAGCGGCCTTCGACAAGCCCATGCCCGCGACGACCGCCGCGGTTTGCAGACCGGGTTAGGATTCCTGGCCGGCGACGAGCGGGTCCGCGAACAAGGGCGGCTGCGATCGCGATTTCGGAGACGGCATGAGCCCGCGAAATACAGAGCTGAACGATCGCGCGCGGATCGAGGCGTTCCTGCGGCGCGAGCCCGAATGGCAGCTCTATTGTCTGGGCGACCTCGACGATCGCTACTGGCCGCACACGCGCTGGCCGGCGATCGAGGCAGGGGGGCGCATCGAAGCGCTGACGCTGCTCTACACGCGCTTCGAGACGCCGGTGCTGATGGCCGTCGCACGCGAATCCGCGGACGTGCTCGCGGAACTGCTGCGCGGGCTGTCGGTGTCAAAGTGGCCGTTCCTCTACGCCCACCTCGCGCCGGGGTTGGAGCGTGCGCTGCTGGACCGCTACCGGCTCAATCCGCGCGGCGAGCACCAGCGGATGATTCTGCGCGAACGCTCCGCCGCGCTAAGCGTCGATGCGCGCTCGGTCCGCGCGCTCGGGCCGGATGACGCGCTGGAACTTGGCGAGCTCTACCGCGCGTGCTTCCTCGACGAGTGGTTCCGGCCGGAGAACCTGAGCCGTTCCCTGCACGTCGGGCTGCACGTCGACGGCCGTCTCGCCGCCGCTGCCATGCTGCACGTGTCGTCGCAGGCGTACGGTGTCGCGGCGATCGGCGGCGTGGCCACGCACCCCGGTTTTCGTAACCGCGGCCTCGCGCGCCGCGTGACGGCCGCGCTGGTGCAGCGGCTGCACGCCGATACGCCGCTGATCGGGCTGAACGTGCGCAGCGACAACGCCGCGGCGCAGCGCTGCTACGCGAGCATCGGCTTCGAGACGATCGGGCCCTATCACGAATTCGACGTCCAGGCCCGCTGACGCCCGGCTGCGGCCTATGAAAACCTGACTATACTGCCGGCACTCTGGGACCCAGGAGACCGCGAATGCCGGGCATTCTCTGTGAACACTGCGTCGGCTATTGCTGCCGCTACATCGCTTTGCCGATCGACACGCCGACGGAGCGCAGCGACTTCGACGACATCCGCTGGTACCTGCTGCACCAGGGCGTCAGCGTGTTCATCGAGGACGGCGAGTGGTACATCAACATCGAGACGACCTGCCGGCATCTCCAGCCCGACCATCGCTGCGGCATCTACGCGACCCGCCCGAAGATCTGCCGCGACTACACGACCGAGAACTGCGACTATCACTCCGGCGACTACGGCTGGGAGCATCACTTCAGCCGGCCCGAGCACCTCGATGAGTACGTGCGGCTGCACTTCGTGCCCAAGCGCGGAAAGCGCCGCGGTGCGAAAGGGGGGCGCGGCCACGGCAAGCCCGGAAGGCCGCACCTCAAGGCCCATTTAGCACCGAAGCTGCACCGCAGCCGCAAGGGGCACGACTACGCCGCCAGCACGACCGATTCGCGCGGCGTGCCGCTGCCGGTGTTTCCCTTCACCCGGCTGCAAGACACGCGCGGGTAGCCGGAGGGAGCGGCGGCGCGGCCGGTGAACCGCTCGGCGAGGCCGCACTGTCGCTTGCCCCGCACACCGCGCGGTGCACGCAGGCCGCCGCCTTCCGCTACGATGTGCCGCCATGAAGATTCAGCGACCGCCGGGCATGCGCGATTTCTATCCGGAGGACATGCGCGTCCAGAACTGGCTGTTTGACCACTGGCGCGCGGTCTCGCGGAGCTTCGGCTTTCAGGAGTTCGACGGGCCGATCTTCGAGTTCCTTGATCTGTACCGGATCAAGAGCGGCGACGAGATTCTCAAGCAGGGCTTCCAGGTCAGCCGGCCGGACGAGCCCGACGCACGCTTCGCCATCCGCCCGGAGATGACTCCGACCCTGGCCCGCATGGTCGCGGCGCGGGCCAACGCGCTGCCGCGGCCGGCCAAGTGGTTCTGCATCCCGCGCATGTGCCGCGGCGAGCGCCAGCAGCGCGGCCGGCTGCGCGAATTCTTCCAGTGGAATCTCGACGTCGTCGGGGTTGAGCCGCCGCTGGCCGACGCCGAGATCATCGCCGCCGTCGCCGAGCTGTTCCGCCGCATGGGAATCACGGCGGACGACGCCGTCATTCGCATCAGCCATCGGCCGCTGATGGCCGTGCTGCTCGAAAATCTAGGAATTCCGGCAGGGGCGATGGAAGAGGCGTTCCGGCTGATCGACAAGCGCGATCCGGACGAGCCCGGCGCGTTCGCGCAGGCCTGGACGCCCAGCTTCGGCGCGCCCGTCCCGGCGGAGCGGATCGACGAGCTGCTCGCGACCGGCACGCTGGATGGCTGTCTGGAGCAGGCTCAGCGCGCGGGCGAAGCCGGCGCGGCGATCGCCGCCGAGCTGCGCTCGCTGTGGAGCATGCTGACCAGCTTCGGCGTCGCGGATTACTGCCAGTTCGATCTCACCGTCGTGCGCGGTTTGGCGTACTACACCGGCATGGTCTTCGAGGCCCATCCGCGCCGTGGGTCGATCAAGGCGCTTTGCGGCGGCGGCCGCTATGACCATCTGATCGCGCTGTTCGGGGGGCCGTCGGTTCCCGCGGTCGGCATGGGCATGGGAGACGCCCGGGTGCTCGACCTGCTGGCCGAACTGGGCCGGATGCCGACGCTGGACGACCGGCTCGACGCGTTCGTGATCGATGCCGACGAGTCGCTGTTTCCGGCGGCCCTGGGAATCGCGAACCGGCTGCGCGCCGCGGGTCTGGCCGTGGATTTCTCGTATCGTCGGCAGGCGCTCGGCAAGCAGCTCAAGCAGGCTTCCAGCCGCAACGCGCGTTTCGCGGTGATTGTCGGCGGCGAGCTGGCGGAATCCGGCGAGGTGACGCTCAAAGACCTGTCGAGCGGCGAGCAGCGTCGGCTTCGGTCGGAGGGGCTCGCGGAGGCATTGAGGCCGAGCGTCTGACTGGAGCGGGTGGTGGGCGACGTGAGACCCACCCTGCTCGAATCTGACTGCTAAAGTCTGATAAGAAAGATTATGTTGCGTCTATCAGCCTACGCTCACGACGCGGACAACTCGGCCCGCGTTCCGGCGTCGGCCTTCAGCCTTGGGCCCTTGATTCTCAGCCTTGCGCTGCGGCCGCCGGCGTGATGCCGCGCAGAACTGCTCCCAGAACGAAGATGATGGCGAACAGGACCGCCAGGTACTTCAACCAGAACCCGGCTCCCTCACGGTAGGCCTCGCCCTTCTTGCCCGGCAACGCGAGCACGGTGGCACCGTGAAACGCGAGCAACGCCGCCAGGAACTTCAGCCCGAACAGTCCGTGGTACAGGCCGGCGTTCGAGGCACCTTGGAATTCGGGCATCTTGTAGACGACGAAGTTGATCAGCCCGGTGACGAGCAGGATCGAGATGACGCTGAAGACGATGAGCCGCCAGCGCGCCACGACGCTCTCGCGGATGGGAAGTCGCGTTTCCGGAGCGAGGCCGCCCAGGGTCGGATGCAACGCCGCCATCTGGAACACCACCCCGCCCGCTGCCAACGCCGCGGAGCCCGTGTGCAGTACGCGCAGCACGACGCCGGAAACGTCCAGGGACGGTGCAGATGCGGCCAGGGCGACGATTGAGTCCATGCCAGGCTCCTTAGCCGTTTGGGCTCGGAATTATAGAAGAACTCCGGCGCGCTGTGGCAGCGGTTTTCAACTCATGAATCTGTGGCACCCGTTTTTCAACCGGTGGGTGCGGGTAGCACGGGTTGAAAACCAGTGCTACTCGACAGCGCAGAGAGTCACCGGTTGAAAACCGGTGGCACAAGGAAATGCTGTTAAGGAAATGCGGTTCATGGCGCGGTAGGATACGCGGCGAACAAGGAGCGCGGCGACATGTTGCGACTGGGTGTGAACATCGATCACGTAGCCACGGTTCGGCAGGCGCGCCGAACGGACGAGCCCGATCCAGTCTGGGCGGCGGCCGAGGCTGAGCTGGGCGGCGCCGACGGCATTACGTTTCATCTGCGCGAGGACCGCCGGCACATCAACGACCGCGACGCGGTGCTGCTGCGCCAGACCGTCGCGACGCGCCTGAACCTGGAGATGTCGACGGTCGCCGAGATCGTCAAGATCGCCCTGCGACTCAAGCCGCACCAGTGCACGCTGGTTCCCGAGCGGCGCGAGGAGTTGACGACTGAAGGCGGCCTCGACGTCGTCAAATGGCGGCGGAAGGTCGGCCCGGTTGTTCGACGGCTGCGTTCCGTCGGCATCGAGACAAGCGCGTTCATCGAGCCCGATCGCGAGCAGATCATCGCGGCGGCACAGATCGGATTCGACGCGGTGGAGCTTTGCACCGCGGCCTACGCCGAGGCCCGAAGCGACGCGTCGCGCCGCAAGGCGCTCCAGGCGCTGACGCTGGGCGTCGAGCTCGGGCTGGAGCAGGACCTGACCGTGCACGCCGGGCACGGCCTGACGTATCGCAACGTGGCAGCGGTGGCGATGATCCCCGGCTTCAGCGAATTCAACATCGGGCACAGCATCGTGTCGCGAGCCGTGTTCGTCGGGCTGCGCGAGGCGGTGCGCGAGATGCGCTGCATCATGAACGAGTCGAAGGATCGCGCGCTCAAATACATCACGCAGGACATGCTGGTATCGTTCGATGACGACGGCTCCCCCTCTCACGGCGATCATCAACGCGCGGCTGCTCGACGCTGACGGCCTGCACACGGTCCGACTTCGCGACGGGCACGTGTCCGCGGTCGAGCCGCAGCCGGCTGCCGCCGCCTGCGCGCCGATCGAATACGGCACCTTCGACGCCAGCGGCGCACTGCTGGCTCCCGCGCTGGTCGATCCACACCTCCATCTCGACCTGGCCTATTCCCTCGATCTCGTGCCCGAAAACCGCTCGGGGACGCTGCTTGAGGCGATCGCCCATTGGTCCGCCGCCAAGGCGAAGCTCGACGCCGAGGACGTGCGGAGCCGTGCGCTGCGCGCGATTCACGAGGAGGTTTCCTTCGGCACGGGGATGATCCGCAGCCACGTGGACGTGGCGTCCGCCGCGGGGATGCGCTTGTGCGAGGGCGTGCTCGCGGCGCGCGACGCGAGCGCCGCTCAGTGCGCCATCCAACTGGTCGCGTTTCCGCAGGACGGGCTGATCCGCGATCCGGGCGCGGCGGAACTGCTGCGCGACGCGCTGCGGGCGGGCGTCGACCTGGTCGGCGGCATTCCACACATCGAGCGCACCCTGGCCGACGGACTGCGGCACCTCGATCGGGTCTTCGAAATCGCGCAGGCGTTTGATGCCGACGTCGACGTGCACATCGACGAGACCGACGACCCGGCCAGCCTGTACACCGAGCATCTCGCCGCGATGACCATCGAGCGCGGCTGGCAGGGCCGCGTGACGGCGTCGCACGTCTGCGCGCTCTCCAGCTACGCCGACATGCACGCGGCGCGAGTCATCGATCTGCTCGCGGAAGCGCGCGTCAATGTCGTCACGAATCCAGGCGTCAACCTGCACTTGCAGGGGCGCTTCGACCGCTACCCGAAGCGGCGCGGGCTGACGCGCGTACGCGAGCTGCTGGCGCGCGGCGTCCCGTGTGCGGCGGGCCAGGACTGCATCCGCGACCCGTTCTACCCGCACGGAAACGGCTGCATGCTCGAACAGGCGTTTCTGCTCTCGCACGCGGACCATCTCAGCCAGCCCGCCCAGCTTTGCCAGGCGTTCGAGATGATCTGCGGGATGGCGGCGCGCGTGACGCAGGGCGCGCGAAGGCGCGCTCAGGCACAAGAACAGACCCTCGGTATTGTCGCGGCGGGTGCGCCGGCGCACCTGGCCCTGTTCGAGCCGGCCAATGTCGCCGAGCTGATCCGCCTGCGGCCGCGCCCGCGCGCGGTGCTGCACGCCGGCCGGCGGGTGGTTTGAACCCCCTGCGGACTGCCGAGCGCAAGCCCTCCGCGCGTACAATGGGCGCGACTTCAGGAACGAGGCCAGCATGCCGATTCATCCGACCGCCGTCGTGGACAAGCACTGCGAAATCGACCCGAGCGCCGAGGTCGGGCCTTACGCGATCGTCGAGCCTCGAGTGACGATCGGCCCGGGCTGCCGGCTCTTCGCGCATGCCTACGTTTCCACGGGAACGACGCTCGGCGCCAACGTGCAGGTGCACCCGTTCGCCGTGGTCGGCCACCATCCACAGGACCTCGCCTGGTCAAACACGCCCAGCTACACGCAGGTCGGCGACGACACGGTCGTTCGTGAGCATGTCACCATTCACCGAGGCACCAAGCCCGAGTCCGCCACCGTCGTCGGCAGGCGCTGCTTCATCATGTCCACTGCCCATGTCGGCCACAACTGCGTGCTCGGAGACGACGTGAAGATGGCCAACGGAGTCCTGCTCGGCGGCTACGTCGAGATCGGAGACGGCAGTTTCATCAGTGGACACGCGATGGTTCACCAGTTCGTTCGAATCGGCGAGCTCGCGATCGTCAGCGGAGCGGAACGGGCGCGCTGCGACGTGCTGCCGTTCCTGATGTGCACCGGCGGCGGCGTCATCGGGCCCAATGTGATCGGGCTTCGCCGGGCCGGCTTCTCTCCCGAGGCGCGTGCCGAAGTCCGCTCGATCTACAAGCTGCTCTTTCGTTCGGGAATCGGCTTTCGCGACGCCGTCGCGCGCATGCCCGAACTCATTCGCACCGACGCCGGCCGCCGCATGCTCGAATTCGCTTCGGCGCCGACCAAGCGCGGCTTCATGCGCTACAACCCGGTCCGCGCAGACGCCGCGGCCGCAGGCGAGCCCGACGAGTGAAGATCCTCATCGCGCCCGACAAGTTCAAGGACGCGATCGATGCGGCCACCGCCGCCAGAGCCATCAGAGCCGGCATTCACGGCCTTCAACTCGACGCGGAATGCGACCTTTGCCCGCTGGCCGACGGCGGCGACGGCAGCGGAGCCATTCTCGCGGCCGCCTGGGGCGCTCACCCACGCACGGCTTCCGTGCACGATCCGCTCGGACGCACGCGCAACGCGACCTGGTGGTACGCGCCGGATGCGCAGGTTGCAATCGTCGAAATGGCGCAAGCCTCGGGGCTGGCCCTGCTGACACAGGCCGAGCGCCGCGCGACCGAGACGACCAGCTTCGGCACCGGCGAGCTGATCGTCCACGCGATCGACGCCGGAGCGCATTCCGTGCAACTCTGCGCCGGCGGATCGGCGACCGTGGACGGCGGCGCCGGGTGCCTCCAGGCCCTGGGCTGGCAACTGATCGACGCGAGCGGTGCGCCGCTTCCCCAGCCCGTGTGCGGCGGCATGCTCGCGCAGGTCCGGGAGCTGCGTCCGCCGGCCTCGCCGCCGCGCTGCGCGATCTGCGTGCTTGTCGACGTTCGGAACCCCCTGCTCGGCCCGGACGGCGTCGTCCCCGCGTTCGCGCCGCAGAAAGGCGCGCACGCCGAAGACCTCCAGTTGCTCGAGACCGGCATGTGCCGATGGGCCGATGTGCTGCTCCGCGCCTCGGGCGTCGATGTGTCGGTGCTCGCCGGTGCCGGTGCCGCCGGAGGCCTGCCCGCCGCTCATCATGCCGCGTTGCATGCGAAGCTCGAAAACGGGTTCGATGCGATCGCGGCTGCGGTCGGGCTGGCCGACCGCGTTCGCGCCTGTGACGTCGTTCTCACCGGCGAGGGGCGTCTCGATCGTCAGACCTCGCAGGGAAAGGTGGTCGGCGGAGTAGCGAAGCTCGCGCGCGTGCATGCGAAGCCGGTTGTCGCGTTCGTAGGTGACCTCGCTGAGCCGGATGCCGGCGACCAGCTCGCGCGCGAACTCGGACTGGCCGAAGCGCGCGTCATCACGCCCCCCGCCACCCCCCTGCCCATAGCGCTTCGTGACGCGGAATACAATCTGCGAAACGCCGCCGCCGACTGGATGCGAGTGCGGCTGTCAGCGGGAGGGTCAGCGTGACCGCTCGAAGCCTCGCCTTCGCAGCGTTGTTGCTCATGGCCCCTGCGATCGCGGTGTGCGCTGCATTCGCGGCTGAACCTCCCGGCATCCTTCGTCCGAAGTGGACGCTCTCGTTTTCGTCACGGGTCGAATGGGTGGAACTGCTCGAACAGCAGTGGCTTGCGGCGGCCTGCGCCGACGGAACGGTCCACGTGTATCGACTTGAGTCGTCAGCGCCATGCGAAGCCGCGTCGCTGACGGCAACGCCGGGGGTACGGTTGGTGGGCGCGTTTCATGGCACGCTCTTTTGCATCGATCGGACAACGCTGTACGCGTGGAAGCTCGACGCATCGAGCGCGGACTGCGCAACCGACTGGAGTTGGCGCCGCGGCGAGCGCCCGCTGACCACACAGCCGGCGTTGCTCGACCCGGAAACGCTTCCCGACGTGCCGCAGGCCGCAATCACTCGCGAGGGCGTGCTGCTGATCGACTCGACCGGCCGGATTGCCTTGTTCCAGGAGACAGATGCCCAGCCCGCGCGGATTGGGCGCATGGACGCGGCCCGCAATGCGCGGATCGTCGCCAGTCCCCTGCTGGCGCGTTGCGCGCTCCTCTGGCAGGATGGCGAACACTGCCGAGGCGCGTGGCTCGCTCCCACGGGCGACGGATTTCAGACGTCCGCGTTCGAACTCGGCGAGACGCTGCCCATCAAGACCGCACGGCTCGACGATTGGCTGATCGCGGTCTGGCCGCGGCGCGCGCTCGCGGTCAACGCCACCGGCCAACGCCACGAGACGATCTTCGATTCGACCGTTTTCGCAACGGCGTCCACCTGTGCATTCTGGCTTCCGTCACCGCGAGCCGAGCGCGTGTCTGAGCGGCCAAGGCCGCAGCTTGTCACTGCGCACGACCTCTCCATCGTCCAATACGACCTCGTCACGGGCGCGCGCGTCTTCCCCCCTGCCGCGCCGAGCGCCGGCGTTCACCGCTCCAACTCAATCACGCGAGTCGAGCTCTTCGGCGATGCCGCGGCGGCGACGGACATGCTTGGTGTGACGGTTGTGGATCTTGCGTCGCACGAGCTGCTGGCGCGATTGGAGGGCAGGCGGCCCGATCGCCCCATCAGCTTCGACCTGGCCGGGGACGCGGCGCGCGGCGTATTCGGAGCCGCGATCACCGATGAGAAGGCGGCTCGCTGGAGTTATCGCGAAGCTTCGACGCTGGGCGTCGATTCTGCCGGCACGACCCCCCTGCCGCCTGGCGAACGCAGAGATCGCACCTTGATACCGCTGGAACCTGGTCCGGCTAATGGACTTCTCCAGATCGTCTGGACGGCGGACGGCTTTTTGGTCTGCTCGCGCGGCCACACGCTCGGATTCCGCCCATAACTCCATTAAATGGTTATGGTTGCATCCGCTTCCCGGCCCAGAACCCCCACCACGCGATTCTGCATTTCGAAACCGATTATAATTGCAGTGTGCGATCGCTATGATATCATTGCGATAGGTGCGGGTGAGGCTGCCGGCACCAACCATCGGAGATAACCCATGAATCGTGAACGATCTGTGCGAGTGGGCAGCGGCTGGCCCGTCGTCGGCATTCTGGTCCTCGCGTTGGGCGCCCTGGGCACGCTCATGTACTCGAGCGTCGCCGGACGCGACGAACCCAACGCGTACGGCATTACCGGGTTTGTCGCCGGCACAGCGCTGTGGGTCTTCATCGCGGCCGGTTTCTTCACGCTACAGCCCAACCAGTCGGCCGTGCTGCTGCTGTTCGGTTCGTACAAGGGTACGGTCAAGGAGGCCGGCTTCCGCTGGGCGAATCCGCTGCTGCTCAAGAAGAAAGTCTCGCTGCGGGCGCACAACCTCAACGGCGAGCGGCTGAAGGTCAACGACAAGCGCGGCAACCCGGTCGAGATCGCCGCGGTCGTCGTCTGGCGCATCGCCGACACGGCCCAGGCCTGCTTCGACGTCGAGGACTACCACGAATACGTCAAAGTGCAGAGCGAAGCCGCCGTGCGGCACCTGGCGACGCAGTATCCGTATGACACTGGCGAACAGGAGGAGCTTTCGCTGCGCGGCAGCATTGACGAAGTGTCGCGCGCTCTCAAGCAGGAGCTCGGCGACCGGCTGGCGACCGCCGGCGTCGTGGTGGACGACGCCCGCATCAGCCACCTGGCTTACGCGCCGGAGATCGCCGGCGCCATGCTCCGTCGGCAGCAGGCCGAAGCGATCGTCGCGGCCCGCCAGCGCATCGTGGACGGCGCCGTCGGCATGGTGGAGATGGCTCTGGCCAAGCTCGACGAGCATCAGACCGTCCGCCTCGACGAAGAGCGCAAGGCCGCCATGGTCAGCAACCTGCTGGTCGTGCTGTGCGGGGAGCGCGAGGCGACCCCGGTGGTGAACACGGGCACGCTGTATTCCTAGCCCGTCCGGATCGACCGTGAGTCGGTGGCGCGGCGGGTGGACGGGACCGCGCGCCGCCGTTGGCTGACGGCGTCGCTGTTGGGGAACGCAGTCATGGCGGACAAAAAGGCATTCCTGCTGCGGCTTGCCCCGGACGTTTGGGAGGAGCTCCGGCGCTGGGCTGACGACGATCTGCGCTCGGTGAATGCACAGGTTGAGTTCGTGATTCGGGAGGGCCTGCGCCGCCGCCGGCGTGAGCTGGAACAGCACGATGCCTCTCGACCGCCGCTGCCTCCGACGGCTCAGGCTTGACGAACGACCCGCCCCGGCGACAATGCCGTAGTCCGCAGAGTGCCTGAGAGTCGGGCGCTGGGCGCGCGAGCATGATGGCATTCGGTCGGATGGAGTACGGGCGTTTAGCTCAGTTGGCTAGAGCGCTTCCTTCACACGGAAGAGGTCACAGGTTCGAGTCCTGTAACGCCCATCCCCCGCTTTTGTCAGCACTTGCGCTCGATGGACCGCAAGCGACAAACCCCCTGTTTTCCTGGGGTTCCGCGCTCCCGACGGTTTTCGCTGTCCTCTGCTGTTCATCGCCTTCCGCCGCTGACTGCTGCGCTTTTTGCTGCGCCTGATGCTGCGCCGTCCCGGCGTCCAGTCCGGCCGCTCGGCGGAAGTCGGCGTCCAGGTCCACGGACGTTGCGTAGTGCTTCGCTGCGACCGCCGGCGAGTTTCCGATCCAGCGGCAGACGGTCGCCAGGTCGTACTCCCGCATGAGTTCGGTTTCGCGGCTCGCCCGCAGGTTATGAAACAGCTTCGGCCACGGCGTCAGCCCGGCCTTGCGAATGATCTTCGTGAACGTCGTTCGCCAGTTGGCGCCTGCATCGCGGGCGCGGGTGATTACGAAGTCCGCTCCGTCCGGAGCTTCGGCGAACAGCGCCAGCAGCGGCCCGCGCAGCTCGGGAAACAGCGGGATCAGCCGCTCGCCGAGCCCTTCATGATGCGCGGTCTTGGGCGAACGCACGCGAACCGTGCCGCGCTCCCAATCGATATCCTGCCATTGCAGCGCCAGGTGTTCCGACGGGCAGCGCAGCCCGCCGAAACGCGAAAGCGCGATAATTGCCTTCCACTCGGCGTTCGGAGCCGCGCCGATCGCCCGCACGATCGCTTCACGCGGGATGAACAGCTTGCGGGCGTCGTTCGCCTGATGCCCGCCGCGGATGCCCGCGAACGGGTTCTCGCTCACCAGCTTCCAGCGCAGCGCCTTGCGCCAGATGGTTCGCGCCGCAATCACGCGCCGTGCGACCGTTGCCGGGGCGAGCTTCTCGTCGCTCACCAGCCAGGCGCGCCAGCCGTCGGCTTCGGCCGGCCCGACGCTGCGCAAGGCGCGCTCTCGGCCGAAGTGCGTTTCCAGATTGCGGCGTGTGTGCGCGTAGAACGTCTGCGTACTCGGCTTGGTCGCCAGGGCGTCGAAGTAGCGCCGCAGGAATTCGCCCAGCGTCGTATCCGCCAGCCCGACGCCTTCGGCCAGCCCGACGGCTCGCAGCTTGGCGAGCGTGACTTCATCGAGCCCGCCAAGCCATGCGGCGGTTTCGGCGTCGTGCGCTCGGCGCAGGGCGTTGTCGGCGATGATCGTCTCGACGCGCGCTTTGATGCTCTCGGCGGCCTTCGCGCTGACGCGCCCGAGCCGGATCACCTTCCGCGGCCCGTTGGGTGTCGCCGAGAATTCGATCCGCCGCAGGCCTTCTGAGTAGGTCACGATACTGGCCATCGTTCAGCCCTCATCGCTTTGCCGGAATCCGATCCGGCCCCTGCCCGCCGCCGGCGCCGGCTCCATGAGTTCCCGAATGGCCCGAATGACAGCGACAAACTGCTCGTCGTGTTGCCCGACCCGCGCTTCCAATTCGTCGAGTCGCCGGGCCAGCGCCGCGTTTGCGGCGAGCACCGTCCGCAGCCGGACGAATGCCCGCATGATCTCGATGTTGACGCGCACGGCTCGATTGCTCTTGAGCACGCTCGACAGCATCGCGACGCCTTGCTCGGTGAAGGCGTAAGGCGTCGCGCGGCGCGCCCCGCCCCAGCTTGAAGTCACAGTCTGTGATTTCAAGTCGGCCCATTCGGCCTTGGTCAGTTGGAACATGAAATCTGCCGGGAAACGCCCGCGGTTGCGTTTGACGGCTTGAACCAGTGCCCGAGTTTCGACGCCGTAGAGTTTCGCCAGGTCGAAGCTCAACAGCACCTTTTGCCCGCGCAGCACGAGAATCGCGCTGTCGATTCGCTCCGTCGGCACGATCGCCCGCCCGTGCGCCACGGCTCACCCCTTCCGCCGGCGAACGCGCCGGCTCTCGATGCCGAAGTGAGCGGCGAGCTTGTCGGCCGCATCGAGCCGCAGCGTCGATTCGCGCCGCAGAAACGTCGCCAGCGATTGGCGCTTGATGCCGGTCGCCCGCTCCACCGCGGCGAGCGATTCGGCCTCGTTCAGCTCGGCCCGCAACAGCTCGCTCAGGTTCTTTCTTCGCTCGCTCATGTAAGAATCCTTACGCAACTTCCGCCGTTGTCAAGTCGGCGCGCACAGAATTCCGCCCCCGGGGTTATTCGTTGGCGTGTCGGCTTCGCGCCGCGCACGCTCGGCGTCCGCCAGGGCGGAAAGCTCCGCCGGCGGGAGCAAGCAGGCGTTACCGCGTGCCCGCTTGAATTTCCGCTCGGCGCCGGCGCCGGCCAGCTCCGAGCCGGTTGCCCGAACAATTCGCGCGCAGGCGTCCGGGATCAGCTTCGCCCAGCCCTCCGCGGAAATCTGCCCGACAAGCGTCCGGTCCGCTGCCGATCGTGCCGCCCGCAGGCGGTCGCGTTCGCGCTCCGCGTTCCGTCGCCGCTCCGCCGCCGCCCGTTCATGCAGCTCCGGCGTCGGCTCCCGCAGCAGCTTCACCAGCAGCCCGGCCGGATTTCTCACCCTTACGCCCCGCTCGTGCACAAGCGCGCGCGCCGCCCGCACGAGCTGCGGCGTCGTCCCCGGCCGCTTGGCGAGCTCGTCGGCCGTTGCCGGGTCGATGCGATCCTCGGCCAGCAGGTTCCGCACCGCCGCCCCCTCTTCGGTCTGTTCGCTCTGTTCTGCTGTTGGGTGGGCGTCTGAATGCCCGGGTTTCCGGCCCGAATTGCCCGGGTTTCTGCGGCCATTTGCCCGGGTTTCCGGCCCGAATTGCCCGGGTTGGGTCGCCGATACCCGGGCGTCTGGATGCCCGGGTTTCTCGAAGTCGCAGCGTAGCTCGATGAGGGTCGCCCGCCCGCGGCCGCCGCCAGTTGTTCGGCGGAGCAAGCGAGCGTTTTCGAGCCATTCGATTGCCCGGCGTACTGTCCGTTCGTTCAGCCCGGCCAGCTCGGCCAGCCTGGCCGTACCCGGCCAGGCGCGGAAATCTCTGTCGGCGTGCTCCGCGATCGCCAGGTAGGCCCGCAGCGCCGAGCTGGGTGCGGCCTGCAGCGCGCGCGTAGCACCGCACGGAAACCGGCCGTAGGCGGCGCTGCCCGGCTGGCTCACGGCGCGCTCTCCGCGACCATCCGCCGCGCTAGCCAGGTCTCGGCCGCGGCGCGATCGCGCAGGCGCCACGCGCTCAGCGGGCGAGCGTGTGCGACGGCGCGGCGCGTGAGCTCGTAGCCGTCGTGCGCGATGATGCCTTCCCGTGCCAGCGCGCCGGGCCCAGCGCCGAGCCAGCGCGCCGGTTCGCCGTCGGGCCGCGCCAGCGCCGCACGCACCGCGTCAAGCGGCGCGCGGCCGCGCGCG
>CAYXIO010000053.1:0-12201 GCA_964465125.1 uncultured Planctomycetales bacterium
GGTCGCGGTAGACCGCGCCACGCGGCAACGCCTGGAACTCCTTGTCGGTCTTCGGCTCGTACACGGTTTCGTTCTTCGCCGGAGGGCGCGCCTTCGCTGAACCGCCCCCCGTGTCGCTTGCGCCTTGGCGCCACTGCCCGTTGACCTTCTCGTAGCCCATCGCGCGCATCGTCTTGTCGGCCGTGGTCACTGCGCGTTCAGGGTTGAACGGGTTGAGCTTGACTTGCTCGGCGACGAACGCCTGGTGCATGTCCGTAGGCGACTTGCCCTTGCCGGCCAGTACCATCTCGAGCGCGGCCCCTTGATCGGGGGCGACGCCAGCCTTGACCAGTTCGTGCGCGAGTCTGACCTGAGCGGGCGCCTTGTCGTCGACCTTCGGGATCGCGTCCAGCACGCCACGGCGCACCGCTTCGATCTGCGCCGGCGTGGCGCCGGGGTTCTGCTCCTTGTAGAGTCCGACCGCAGCTTCCGTTCTCGCCGCAGCTTCGCTGCGCTTCTCGGAGTCCGCGCGCGCCACGCGCTCGTCTTGCTTCAACATCAGGTTGTTGCGGAATTCGGACTGGCTCCAGTTGTAGACCGCCATCGGATCCTTGAAGGTCGCCAGGGTTGCGGTCAACTGCCCGAGATCCTTGAGCGTCGCGTTTGGTATTGATTGGCCGTCTGTCGTCGTGCGCTTGATCGTGACGACTCCGCTCTCGGGATCACGAACAACATCGGTGACTCGCGCGCCGTCCGGCACGAAGCGGTTGTAGAAGTCCTTGACCTTCGACAGATCGCCCGTGTTCAGCGCAGCGACAGCCTTGACCAGTGCCTCGTTGCGCTCGGCCGTCTCCATCGCGATCTTCGCGCCTGCCTGCGCCTGATACTCCCGAAGCACCTTGCCTGCCTCGTCGGCCTGTCCGGCTTCGAGCAGCCGCGCCGCGCGCATCTGCGAGCCACGCAGGAAGTCGTCCATCGACGGCTGACGGGTAGTGCCATCCGGCTGCACAAGGCCGTCGCGGACTGCTTGCCCAACCTCCCGGTCGATCCGCTCCATCGCCGCTCGCGCAGCCTCGTCGTTCTCAGCCGTTCGTTCGCGGCGCTCGAGATCGCGGACCTGCAAGCCGTAGAGCTTCTCGGCACGATCGTCCTGTTTCAGATCGCGCATCATGCGCATCCCGGCCACCGGATCCGACTTGGAGATCACGCCGGCCATCGCCTGCATCCGCGCACGCGCGACCTGGTCATCCGTCATCGAGCCGTCGACGCGCTGGCCCATGAAGTCGGTCACGCCGCGCCGAGCGATCGTCACCGCCGGGTTCGGCGCGCCGGTATCGGTGTTGAAGTTCGGCATCACCGTGTAGTTGCCCTGCGCATCCGCGCCGAGCGTGTAGTACGGATTGCCTTGCTGGTCGCGCGCGCCGGCGATCGCCTCGAGTTGCTGGCCGTCGGCAGCCGTGTACCCCTGCGATTCCTCTGGCTTGGCCGCTGCGATCTTGGCGAGCTCGTAGTCCTGCATCACCTTGCCGATGGTGTCGTAGGACTGATTGAACCCCTGGAAGAACTGGCCGACCCCGCCGGCAAACGAACGACGCGCCATGTCAGGTCACCTCCACGAATTCGATCCCCAGCGCCCGGTAATCGACGGACGCGAACCCCAGGTCGTCGAACGCGACGGCCTGCGGGTTCACGCGCTCGACCTCGTCGGCCATGACCCCGCGGAATCTGCGACCGTCCATGCCGACGTAGCCGAACTCGTACAGGTCGAGCCCGGTGTGCTCGTCGCGCGCCACGCGGACGATGCCAGTCTTGAGTCGCCGATCCGATGCCATCAAGGGCCACAGGCGCGCGAGGCCGCCGGCTGCGGCACCGATGCCGCCCAACACGTTGCCGAACGAATCCCCGGACGCACGCTCCATGCTAGTCTGGTAATTGGCCTGCGCGCCGAACATCCCGGTGGCGTTCGAGCCCATCTGCCCGGCCAGCGCGCCCGCCTGCTGGTAGCCAGCGTTCATGCCGGCCAGTCCGGTGTTGGCGAGCGTCAGCCCCGACGCGCCGTAGTTGGCCCCAGCTCCGGTGGCCTGCATCCCCATCGCTGGGTAGCCGGCGAGCGCGTTCACTGCCCGGTCGGTCAGCGCGTAGCCCTCGCGCCGAGCCGAATCGCGGGCCGTGTTCGCCGCGCCCGCCTGTGCGAGCGCCTCCTGCACCGACAGATTGTTCATCATCCCGGCGAACCGGCCGTCGGACGGGTTCAAACCGTACTTCGACAGCCCACGCTCGGTCATCCCGCGGGCGTTGGAAAACGCCTGCCGGACGTCGGCGACCGCCTGCCCGGCGCGCTTCTCGGCCAATTCCTCGGGCTTGAACTGCGTGGCGTCGCGCACCAGGATGTCCTGCACGCCCGAAAGCGCACCGCGGCGGTCGAGGATGAACCCCCGGTCCTGCTGCGCCTGTTCGAACGCCTGCCGGGATGCGTCCAGACCGAACTGCATCTGCTCCTGCTGGATAGGCAGCAACGCCTCGGCGTTGGACATGATCCGCGTGATCGCGTCGTCCTGGATGCCCATCGAACGAATCTGCGCCTCGACCAGCCGCGGGTCCGGCGCTGGCACGTTGGTGCCCTTGCTGCCCTCGAGCGTGCGGGGCGCCCCCACCAGCCCGGGGCGCCGCTGGAACGCGCACTCAGGCAGCAGATCGAAGTCGGTCGTGTGGAACCTGGACATACCGGCAGTCCTCCCTGCGCATGACGTAGATCACCACGTCGCCACCGTCAGAGGCCGCGCCGCGCAGTCGCGCTTCCTCCCGAAACCCCAAGTGCTCGTCGAAGCGGCGCGCCTCGGTGTTGCGCGCCTCGACGTACCCGCTGATGCGCGACACCCCACAGACCGCAAACGGGTACAGGAAGCACGCCCGCAGGTACTCGCGGCGCAGCCACCTGCGCCCCGGTTCCGCCGCAACATGCCCCCAAATGTTGTGCCCGTTGAACCCCTCATAGACCACGCCGGCGATCACACGGCCGCCTTCCTGCCAGCCGATCGCAACCATGTCTTCGGCTTGCCGCATCCCCGGGATCCGGCTACGCACGAAGGGGAACACGAGCCCCAGGTCGTAGACGAGCATGGCCCCGACAGGGTGCCACGCTTGCCACGGAACTTAGGGAGGCGGCTATGCCGCGTAGGTGCCGGACGTCGAATTCGGCATCGACTCGATTCCGGCCTGTGAAACGGCACGAATCCAGTAGTAGTGTGCGCCGGCGCCAGGGATGTCGGCGAAGACCTTGCCGACGGGTGACCCAACAAGGGTGGCCGAGCTGAGCTCGTCGGTGATGCTGCGCCACACCTGGAAGTAGGCGTGATTGGAGTAGACCTTCTCTGCCCACGTCAGCACGTTGATGTCGCCGAGCGCCGTGATCTGCAGGTCGGTCGGCTTCGGCGGCGGCGTCTGGTCCTGGCTGCCGGCGTACATCTTGAGGGCGAAGTACGGCAACGGATCGACGGGGAACATCTTGTCGCCAACAACAAGCCCCGATCCGTAGCTGGGCGTGCCGGGCTTGTTGCGGCACAGGCCGAGTCGGACCAGGTCACGGAACGAGACGAAGCCGTCGGTCGGGTTACCCAACCGGCCCTCGCGCGAGTCGATCGCTGCCTTGATCTTCTTGAGCGCGTCGAGCATGTTGTCCGGCGTCGGATCGGGGATCGCCGGGGATGTGCTCTCCCTGATCCGATTGTCCCGACGGGTCTCACGCGCCGCCATCACACTGCCTGCAGTTCTTCCTGCGAGTCCGCGATCTGCACCTGGAACACGGTGGCAGTGCCTTCGAGTTGCACATACCAGTCGCGGTGGACCGAGTTGGCCGGCAGCCGGAACGGCTCGCGGCTCGGGACCGAGTACGAATACAGGGGATCGGGCGACATGCCGTTGTAGACACGGAAAGTCACCGGGTACGAATCGGCCTCGACCTGCGCCCACCCAAAATTGTGCGGCCGGATGACCTGGAAGATTTTCGAGCGCCAGGTGTACGGCACGAGCTCGCCGGCGTTCCACTTGTAGATGCCGTCGGTCTTCGAGTAGAACAGCGCGTCCTGGATCGCATCATAGAACCCGGCGACCGCCGTCTCATCGATCTCTGCCATCACCGCCGCAGCGCCCGAGAAGTTGAACAGGATGCAGCCCGTATCGTGGAAGACGAAGACGTAGTTGTTGTAGACGTAGGCGTGCATCGTGTACGGGTTGTACGCCTGCCACTGATCGCGGTTCAGAATCATCTCGGTGAGATTCCGGACCCCGGTGTCGCTGATGAGAATCAGCCCGTCGGGCGAGGCGTACAGCACACCATCACCAGTGCTCACAATCGACTGCTTCGAGCAGCACGCTTGCGGCACCGGAAGCCGGGTGAGCGACAGCGAATTCGGATGTGTGCCGGTCAGCACATAGGGGTATGAGATCGTCAGCACCGCCAGGGATTGCCCGAACACGCCAAGTCCGACGATCTCGTTCTCGGTCGTCAGCAGGTTGTTGGGATCGTATGCGTGCGGCAGGTACGGATCCGACGGGTAGATGGTCTTGTCGTCGAACATGACCATGATGCCGTTGGCCATCAGCCGCATCCCGCGGCACGTCTCGGGCGGCTGGAAGTAGTACGTCGACTGAATCACTTCGCCGAGCTCGCTACCGGGCAACACGTCGGTGTACGCAGGCTCGGCCGCGTCGATCTCGGCGACGAACTGCAGGGTGGTCAGGTTCGTGCCGGTCGACGACCGATAGATCCGCTTGCTCGTGATGTTGTACTGGCTCGAATTCGGGTTCCCGAGCATCGCCTCGAGCGTCACCGACGCGCCAGGGTAAACCTCAATCAACTCCGACGGCGGCGATGGCGGACCTTCTTCGCCGTACTCGGTGACGTAGGTGTAGACGTACAGGCGCGTCTCGGGGATTTGCGCGGGCGGTGCAACCGCTTCCGCTGTACTGCTCGCGGTGGTCACGTCCGGGCCGGCGTACTCGACGATCAGCGACGTGGGGGGGATCGGGCCACCAAGAGCGACATCCAGCAGGGTATCGGTGTAGTCCGTCGCGCCCGGTGGCAGGGTGACGACCAGGCGGTACTGCGACGCCTGCGCCAGTGCGTCCTCGTAGCCCGGATCGTCGGGCGCGGGCAGCGTCCGTCGGTAGATGTTCACCGCCGTCGCGCCAACGGGCGCCGCCGGCAGGGTGATCGTCACACCATCGCCGTCCTCTCCGATCTGCACCGCGGCACTGTCCGCGCTGCGGATCGTTTCTTCGCCGTCGATCACATAGGTGAGCGTGTAGATCCGGTAGACGCTCGTCTCGACGCCTTCGGCGTCCGCGGCCGGCACCACGCCGACCGTGCCCACCCACGAGCTTTGCACCGGATAGGCACTGAGCGGCGGATGGTAGACGCCTTCGTCGCGTGGCTCGATCGTGACCGTATGCTCGGACGAGTCCGCCGCGAGTTTCGGTGTCACGACGGCGACAACTTCGAACCCCATCACGTCGCCGTTGGTCGGCGTCCAGGTGGTCGACCGCAGGATCAGGATGTCCCAATCCGACTGGTTCGTGGCGTCGAACGCAGGGTCGCCGTCGCCGGCCAGAATCACCGCCTGCGCGCCGCCGCCGTACACCGCGTTGTAGTCGTAGGATCCGTCAGGATTGCGCGGCAGGGTAACAGTTACTTCCTGAGAATCAGACGTTGCCAGCGATGGCAGTGACGACGGGTCGACGTTCGAGATCCATCCGTAGATACACGGGCCAAAATACTCAGTGACCTCGGTGACGTAGGCTTCCGTGGTCTTCTGATAGAACGCCCAGGTGTAGTAGTGCGTGACCTGTTCACCGCCCTCCACAACCGGATCGACGGCGGCAACCGTCGGCGCGTCGTAGGTGCCGATGTTGCAGTCGAGCAGCGACTTGTTGAGCACCCCGCCGAGCGCGCCGTCTTCGACGCTGTCGGTGAACGTGTCGTAGCCCGCATCGATCTTCCCGACGTAGCGATACTCGTCGCCCGACCCCTGCACGCGACGATAGACGTACAGTTTGGTTACACCATCCGGCGCATCTGTCGGCAGACTGCGCAGCACCACGTCGTACCCGACATTGGCGGTGACCGCGATCACATCGCTGGCGCATGACTCGCCGGCTGCGGGAGAAAACCAGGTGACGACGTACTCGCGATCGACCGTAGTAACCGGCGCCTCGGCCCCGCCAGATACCTCGAGCGCAGCCGCCGGTGCCGGGACACCCAACCGCCAGGCGGCCCCTTCGCAGTACGCCGTGTTGCCGTTGCCGTCGGAGGCGGCCCACTCGTCCTGGATCTCGCTCCACGGCTTGTACTTCGGGTACGGAAGCTCGGAGCCTGACCAGTAGATCCGGTCGTGCATGTCCTCGATGACAGGCGAGCGGTTGACCTCGACGACCGTCGGCCAGATCAGCCAATAGTCGACGTCGCTCGGCTCGCTGCCTTTGCGGTAGATGGTCGCCAGAGGGTTCGGCACGATTGCCTCGTCATTCCCCGAAGGTGATCTTCAACAGACTGCCCCAATACTCGCACACGATCCAGCATTCGCGCGACATTGCGGAGCGCCCGCGGCCCGAGCTCGGCTTGATGTTCATGCCGGCTTGACCGGTGAACCCGCCCGGGAAGGTGCCAGTCCACTGCCATGCCGGTACGGGGTTGGCGAGCGATGCCGGGTCGCAATCGAAACAGTAGATGTGCGTCGTCTCGTTGGTGCCCTGATCCGGGCAGCAGGCGATGACCAACCAGTCGAAGTCCGGGTTGTACGCCATAGCGAAATACTCGAGATTGCTATGGGACAGCCGCATGATCTCGTGCAGTTCGCTCGAGACGTTGAACGTCTGCGGGACCACGCCGTCGGTTTCGGCGTCGACCAGGTCGAAGTACCGCAACTCGAACACGCCGGACAGCGGGTTGTACGACGAGCACCACATTCGATGCCGCGTCCCGTCGTAGGCGAACCGATGGTTGACGACTTCCTGAACGCCGCCTTCGGGATACTCCCACTTGACGTCGTCGTTCGCGCTGATCGCAGCGGTTTGCAACGCGAGCCACGCCCACCCGTTGCGCCCGCTCACCCCGTACACGGGGGTCGTGTAGACCGTGCGGCCAAGCTCGGACTCGAGTTTCCATGCGTGCGAACCACCGGGGATCGAGAATCCGTTCAGCGTCCATGCGGGGGCCCAGCCGCCGTCGCCGGACCAGTTACCAGCGTCGTCGCGCCGCCTGATGCCGGAGCCCGATACGCCGTTGGAGCCGAACAGGTGCCATGAATCGTCGCCCGCGTTCCAGCGACGAATCGGGATGCCGGCATGGAAGAAATTGCTGTCGTGCGCGATGTCCCACTGGCGCGTCCATTCCTCCGTGCCGGCGACCTGCGTGAACAGCGCCTCGAGGCCGGGCGCGTACCGGACCGTCCCGGCCGCCGGGATGGTCCCGTTCTGCGCCCACAGGGTCGGGTACGGATCCGTGAATCCGCTCAGTGGCGAGTACACGGCCGTGAACGTGTACGGGTCGACGCCAACGACAGTCGGCGCGACGAAGCTCCAGAAAATCTCCTGCGTGTGATCGACCGTCGCCTGGTAGTGGTACTGATCCGGCACTCCGATGCTCGACCACCCTGCGCCATCCGCCCGGGTATAGAGTTGCGCCGACACTTCGCCCAACAGGCAGCCGGGCACACCGCCGCACCGTTTGATGATGCGCGTCGGCGCACGCCAGGCGCGCAACTGGTGATTGTCCAACCGCGACCATACCGCCGACTGCGACCCCGGCTCGGCCTGCCGACGCGATGCCCGTTTCGGGTTCATCCCGTCGAACGTGCGGATGGCAACGATGGTCATGCCGGGTCGAACTCGTAGCGGTTGCGATCGACGAACGCCACCGTCGCGGCACCGGATAGGGTCGCGCCACCGGAGCCAACTCTGCGCAAGATCACCCGCAGAAACGCCGCGCCACCGGTCGTGAGGCCGCCTACCCCCGTCACCGTTCGGCGGTGCGGCAGCGCCAGGGTGGACGCGGCGCCAGAAGCCGTCGCGCCGCCGCTCGAGCTCGCCGACCGCACATGCGGGACGACGGCTGTGTCCGCTGCGCCGCCGATGCTCACTGTCAGGTTCGGCATCTAGCCCTCCGCGTACCGTTCCGATTGCTGGATCACAAGATGCCCCCAGGTGAAACCGCCCGAGTCATACCGATCGTCGGTATGGGTCAGCAGCACGAATTTGTCGTTGTACGGGAAGACAGCCGTGTGCGGTTGCGTGTCGCCGCTGGGCGCATCGAGGACGTAGTCCAACACCCCGACGTAGGTCATTTCCTCGTCGTAGATGATCGCGTTGGTGCGCCCGCCAGCGAGGATCCACCGCTGATCGTCAGCCACCACGATCTTCGGCCCCTCGTAGATTGGCCGCGATGTGTCCTCATCCACGGACACCCACGACACGAGGTCGCTCGATGTTGCTGCGGCGACGTAGAAGTTCTCCGGGATGAAATCGGTGTCGGCGGTGACGACATAGGACAGCAGCCAGTCGTCGCCTGCCTTCACGATGTAGGGATCGTAGACCCCATACGACCCCCCAAGATCACCGGGGAGCGACAACGTGGACATGCTGTCGACTACCGAAGCACCGGACAGCAGATTGCCGCCGCTGATGGTACGCACAAGAATATCCAGCGCCCCTTCGAAACCGTTACCCCAGGTAGACGTCAGCAACATCTGGTCGCCGTTGTCCAGCACGACGATCTGCCCAGCGTGATCGTTCTGCCGGCTGCCGCCACGATCGACCATGATGACCCCGGTTTGCGTCATCTGGTACTCGGGCGTGCTGTCGAGCGCGAGCTCGAACACGCCCATGTAGCTTGTGCCGCGCGGATCCGGGCACGTTGCGGTCAGGTAGACGTGGTCGTTCTCGATGTCGTATGGCGATCCGTCTTCATTCGTCACCAGGTAGATGTCGCGCAGCCCAACGGCCCCGAATCGGCCTGCCTTGAGATTGTCGAACACCCATTCAGATGAATTAGCGGTTGCCGCTCCGAAGCCTAGCGTCCATCCCGTCAACGTCGCCGCCTTGAAATTTAGTGCCGAACTGATGTCGGCGCTCGTCTTCACAGCAAACCCGGAACCCGTATCCACCCACACGACTGCTGAGTTGCCCACCAAGGACAACGCCAGCGAATACGGCGCCGCTGTGGTGAATGCGACCGTCGCGAACCAGGTGATTGTTCCACCGTTCTTGACTTGTATCCGAATGAGATTGTTGCGATCGTCGACGCTGGCCCAAATGAAGTTGTCAGCGTCCTTGCAGACCCCCACTCCGATGTTGTCATAACTGGTGGCGACATCGGGGTGAGACACCACGTCGATCTGCACCCAAACTTGTGGCATTGTCAGATCGTCGCCGCACTTGATGATGCTGCTCCGCGCGCCCGACGTATTGTTGTCAATCACCGCCTGCCCGCCGGTCACAGTAAAGGTAGCGGCGGTGCCTTCGGCTAAGTGGGTGAATTGCCCGTCGTCCGACGTGAAGTCCTCGTAGAGAAACTGCAGCGATGTCGGCATCAGCGCCGAGTAGCCGGCAGCCTCCATGTCGATCGAGTGTGTCACCGAGAAATTCATTTGCGCGGGGGTGCGCTCGATCAACTCAGGCTCGGGGTCAGGCCCGCCACCGCCTTCACAGGGACCAATCACCATAACTGGTTCCTGCCACGCGCGCAGTTCGGTGTTGTCCAGGCGCGCCCACGTCGCGATCTGTGCCTGCTCTTTTGGGATCAGGCGTGGGCTCTCCTTGGGCATCATCCCCGAGAAGATGGGAACGTAGTGGATCACGATGATGGCTCGCGCTGTGCGGTAGCGATCCGCAGCAGGTTCGCCGCGCAGCGCAGTTGCACATCCACATTTGGCAGGCGTTCGACCCAAGCGACGGCGGCGCCCGCGAACCCGATCGAGTAATCGCGCCTGCCGCGCTCGCGCGCGATCCGCAGCGCGTCGGCGATCAGGGTCACGCGCTGGTCACGGTCGAGATCGGCGCTCATAGGTCCGCTCCCTGCCCCTGCGAATGCACTCCGCGCGCGTCGCTCCGGCGGCCACGAGATAGTCGTGAATCTCGTGCCAGAGCGCGCGCGTGATCCTGCCATGGAACCCGGAGAGGAACGCAACGTCGCCGGCCCATGAAACGGTCAGAACGGCGTCGTACCGAGCGCCCCAAGCGAACGCACCTGGCCGCGATTGCAGCCGCAGCGTCTCGACGAGCGTTTCCGCGTGCAGCGCCACACGATCAATCCCGGCCGCCCGCCAGCACGGCCACGAGCGCCAGCGCGCCGACGACGACCACCGCGACGATGCCGAGCCACACCAGCGCGTCGATCAGCATCGACTGTGCCTCATCGGCCCAGCGCCACGCATCAGCCGGCCCAGGCCGCCAGGACACTACCGCTTGCCCTTTGCCTTCGCAGCCGCAGCGCTCGCGGTGATCTGGTACAGCTCCTGCAGCAGCGCGCCCATGTGCCGCAGCACCAGGCCCTCGACGGCCAGCAGTTGTTCGCCGTCCAGTCCGTTGAGGCGGTACGCCGGCTGCTCGGCGCGATCCAGAGGCCCGCCCTCGTTGCCGTACCGGAACCCGCCGATCTCGCACGAAAACCGTTTCTCGTTCGCCATCGTGTCCTCCTGTTGCGCCGGCTCGACCGGCTGTGTGTCGGCCACGCGCACGACGCGCGCAGCCAGTTTCCGCAGCGCGCTCACTGGGTCGTCCCCGGCGCGGCCGGCTCGGGCAGCGTCGCGACGAACTCGGGCACTCCACTGATGCGCAGCGTGCAGCCGGCTTTCGAGTGATCGCGGACCTCGATGACGAGCGAAGACATTTGATCGCGCCAAATGTAGGCCCGCGTGATGATTCGCGCTGTGCGCGGCGGCTGCCACGCATACAGAGGGTAGGTGCGCCGCAGCGTCACGCGCCCACGCGTATCCATCGTCGCCGTGATGATGCTCGGCGCGCTCGGCAATTCGCACACGACTGCGAGATAGCCGGGGATGTTCGCACTGGCGGGCGCAAACGGAACAATCGGGTAGTCCCCGTTGCCGTTGACGCGGATGTACGCCGTGCGGCCCATCGTACTGATGTAGTTGCTCATGCTGCTGCTCCTACTCGGGTGTCGTTGATGAGACCCCACGCGCCCACCCTTGCAGCGCGTGTAGCCGAGATCGGCACTGCTCGTACAGCTCGCCGGCCGTGGCGATCCAGCGCGCTACCGACCGTTCGGACGCTCCACCGCCGGCAGGTCCACCACCAGCAGCGGCAGCGCCGGCATCGGCTGGAGCAGGCTCGGCGGCGGCGGCGCTGGCCGGATCACTACCGGCGGTGCGCTCACGGACGACGACCCGCTCGTTGAGCAGCCGGACAAGAGCAGAATCCAAAGCGACGCGGTGAGCGCGCGCACGGCGGTCGATTTCATCTCTGGTTCTCCTGGCTGTTTCTGCAATCGCGGCGCGGTGTTCCTCGGCCTGCGCTGCGAGCTGATCCGCCAGCGTGCGCCCGCGCTCGCGCCACGTCTGCGCCTCGCGTTCCGCAGCGACACGCTCGCGCTCTATGGCGGCGACCTCGGCCTTGCACTCCAGGTCGCGGCGCGTGTAGCCGGCCGCGTCGCCGCTGCGCTGCGCCCACCAGTAGCCGCCGCCGGCGACGAGCGCGGCGACGAGCAGCGCGATCAGAGTCGGCACGATGCCCCCTGTGCGGCCGGCGCGCGGCGCTCGACGTCCTCAAACCACGGTCGGTCGGACTCCGGCAGCGAGTCCTCGAACGCGGGGACCGTCCAGAGCCGCTCGACGCGCCCCATTCGACGCTCTCGACGGTCGCGCACGATAGCGCCCGCCTCGGCCGCGGTGCGCAGCGCGGTGCGTGCGTGCGTGTTGCTGATCCCGATTGCTGTCGCGACCTGCGATGCCGTGCGCGGCTGGCCATCGGCGAGCAGCGCCAGCACCGCTGCCCGGATCGCGCCGCGGGGCCGACGGGTCAACTGACCTGGGATGCTGCGCCTGCGGCGCGGCTGCGGCTGGTCAGGGTCGAACCACGAGACCGCATCGACCGGCAACTGGTCAGCGTGCTCCGGCAGTGCGTACAATCGCGCGCGCGGCTCGCTGCGCAGGTGCAGCAGCCGCGCGTCACGCACGAGCGCGCCCGCGCGCGCCATCCGCTGCAACGTCT
>CAYXIO010000053.1:12211-26762 GCA_964465125.1 uncultured Planctomycetales bacterium
GCTTCATGTTGTGCTGCGACCCGCCGATCACGGCCGACAGGTCACGAGCCGTCCGGGGGCGGCCATCGCCGAGTACGCCGAGGATTGCATCACGCAACTCGCCGTTCGCCCAGCGTGGCCGCCCTACGCGCATGACCCCGGCCCATAACCGAACGCGCGATAGACAGGCTCGAGACGCAACAGGATGCGTTTCGGGTACTCGGAATTCTCCCGCTGATTGGCGGGCGCGATTCCTGGGTTGATCTCGCATGTCACGCCGATGCACACCAGTGGTTCAGGCGACGACGCCTTGCGCCGCTGCATCCACCGTTCGCCGCCGTTGTACGCACCGAGCGCAAACGCCATCCGCTCGCACTGATTGGCACCCTCCATGCGGGCGTGCAGGAACGCCATGTAGCGAGCCTGCGCGAGCAGTGCCCACCTGGGATCGAACGGCGCGACCTCGGCCAGCGCCGGGTCCGTCGTGCCGATCCACGCCGCGGTTGCCGGCATGAACTGCGCGAGCCCCTGCGCGCCCGCTCGGGACAGCGCCCGCGGGTTCCAGGCGGATTCCTGATGCACCTGGGCCGCAGCGGTCGAGGTCGGCGCCCGCAGCCCCCACACATGACGCCAGATCCGCACCAGGTCGCGGCGGTGCTCCTGCGCTGCCCGCGGGATCTCCTGCCCTACGGACGGCGCCGGCGTCAGCAAGAGCATGGCGAACAGCGCCGCTCCGAGGGCGGCGCCGAGAATCACGCGCAGGAATCCGGCCCGCGCATGTCGGACGCGCGCCGCGCGCGCCGCGCGCGCTCGCAGCAGTTGGCGGAGTCCGATGATGAACGGCCAGTCGGTGTGCGGGTACACGCTTCCTCCGTCAGAAGGCGTTGGCCATCGACAGCATCGACGCGGCGACGATGATCGCGCGCCGCAACTGCGCCGCCTCGAAGTCGGTCCCGCACAGGTCGTGCGGCCGGGCGTAGGGGAACAGCCAGCGGTCGATCCAGTAGCCGGCCACGGCGCCGGACGTGACCATCAGCATCTTGTTGACCATTGCGCCGACCAATAGTGGCGCGACCTGCCAGACGACCCATGCCAGCAGCGCGGTCAACAGCAGCCCGGGCCACATCCGGCCGAGCCCGCGCCCGCGCACCGGCGCGACAAGCGCCTCGAGCGCGTCGTCGATCTGTGCGCCTGCGGCGCGCGCGCAATCTCGCAGTCGATCCATCATCGTCCATTCTCCGTCCACGGTTCTCCCACGAACTTCACGCGCCCCGCCGTGAAATCTGGCCGTTCGGCGCACGCATCCGCAGATACCAGCGGCCATCGCGACCGCGTAGCGGAGAGAGCCGGTAGTGCCTCATATCAACCCCACAGATCGCGCGATGTAGAGCAGCGTCACGCCGATCATCGCGATCACGGCGCGATCCATCCACCTGGCGGCGCGCAGCGAACTGACTGCCGAGCGCTCGAGACTGGCGATGCGCCCTTCCATCCGCTCCAAGGTGCCGAACGCGCGCTCGAGCGCCTGCGACTGCTGCGTCTGCCGTTCCTCGACGAGTGCGAGCTTGGTGACCGCCTCACTCAGCTTCGTCAGGGTCTGCTTGATCTCGCGCACGTCTTCGTTCAGCGCGGCCCACTGGTGGTTCTGAATTCCGTCGGTGCTCATGTCTTCGCTGTGATTCGGGAGTCGACGATCACCACCACGACCGCATTCGCACCGACCGCCGCGCGAGTCCCGGCACCCTTCACACCGGCGTTCACGTCACGAACACGAAGGGACGCCGCGAATGTGCGCGCCGCCACTCTCGCAGTAGCCTCTGCACCGTAGACGCTTGTAACGAGTCCACGCGCCCGCACGATGGCTCGGATGCCGCGGTAGTGACCACCAGGTTGCCCGATACGGGTCGGCGCCGAGCCGCCCGTTGTCGCGCCGCCGGAGCCTTCGTAGACCTTGGTCTTCTCGGCCGGCGCCGCACCGCCGACAGTGGCCCCGCCGGAGCCCTGGGGCGTCTTCTCAACGACGATCGCGGCCGTGCCACCAGTCGCCGCCCCGCCGGAACCGACGTAGCCGGCGTGCTCGAAGTCCGTTGATGCGGCCCCGCCGGCGATCGCACCGCCTTCACCCTGGGCCGCCTTGACGACTGCGACGCTGGCGGCGCCATCGATCGCCGCCCAGCCGCTCGACTGCGCGGCGCGAACGCGCGCGACGCCGGCCTCGCCCCCTGTCACAGCGCCGCCGGATCCGACGGCGACCTGCGTGACGCAGACCGCCGCAGCGCCGCCGGTGTCAGCCCCGCCGACGC
This sequence comes from uncultured Planctomycetales bacterium, assembly GCA_964465125.1. GTDB lineage: Bacteria > Planctomycetota > Phycisphaerae > UBA1845 > Fen-1342 > CAYOHG01. The sequence continues at coordinate 14,494 of CAYXIO010000053.1, forward strand.
CGACGTAGCTGGCCTGGCCTGTCTGCTCGTAGGCGCCGGATCCGCCCGTTGCTACACCGCCCGACGCGACGTAGTCCTTGACCTTCGCGACCGTGGCGGCGCCACCCGTCGAGGCGCCGCCGGCGCCCGTGTAGGTGTACTCGACAGTCCCGGCGGTGAACGAGTACGTCGCAGCGCCGCCGGCGACCACGTCGCCAGACCCGTCGATCGCAACGACCTTCGCGGTCGGTGCGGCCCCGCCGGTGACTGCACCACCGCTCGGGGCCCACGCGCGTACCTTCGCCGACTCAGCCGCGCCGCCGCATACGACGCCGCCCGAGCCAACGTACTCCGACTGGTTGACGAACTCGACGCTGGCCGCGCCAGCAGTGACCACGCCGCCGGCCGCCGCCGGCGCCTTGGTCTTGGAGACTGACGCCGCCCCGCTGACGGTGGCCCCACCGGCGCCGACGTATTCGGTCAGGTCGACGAACTCGCTCGGCGCCGTGCCGCCTGTCACCGCGCCGCCAGAACCGGCGTAGACCTTGATCTTGCAGACCGCTGCGGCGCCGGCAGTGACCGCACCGCCCGAGCTCGTGAACTCGTAGACCAGAACCGACTCGGCCGCCGCCGTGCCGGCCGTTACCGCCCCGCCGGACGCGACGAAGGCGTGAACTGTGGCGACGCTCGCAGCACCCCCACAGGTCACGCCTCCGGCACCAGCGAACGCCTTGATGCGCGCGAGCGTGGCCGCGCCGCCGGTCAGGGCACCATCCGTGCCCGTGTAGTGCTTGACCTTCGCCGCGAGCGCCGCGCCGGCCGTCTGCGCGCCGCCGACTGCGACCCAGGACTGGACGACGAGACGCGCCGTCGTCGCCGCGCCGCCAACTACCGCGCCGCCAGCGCCGACCGTCGCCTTGACAAACGAGGCGCCGCCGCCGCCGCCCGCGGTGCAACCGCCCGAGCCTGCGAACGCCTTGGTGCGCGACCTGGCGGCGGCACCGCTGCCAGTTACCCCGCCGGCACCGCCGAACACCTTGAGCTTGGAAACCGCGGCGGCGCCGTCAATGGCAGTGCCCCCGACGCCCATGTACTCGTAGGTCGTCGATGCTGCTGCGGCCGTCTCCAGGACAACCGGCCCGCCAGGGATCTGGTACGCCTGCGTCCCGGTTTCGAGCAGTACCGGCCCGCCCGGAATCTGGTAGGCGCGGGTCATTGCGTCAGACCACTACGCCTGCCTGATGCAGATAGACGGTCTTGCTGGCCTTGGCGACGACGATCCGGCACATCAGAGGGCCAGCTACTCGCGGCGCGATGGTCACGGAAATCGTCTGCTTGTTCGGATTGGAGAACCCGCCTGTCCCGGTCCACGTTTCGCTGCTGTTCGGCCAGTCGGTGCCCGCCGTGAGGATGTCTGCCACGCCGCCGCTCACCCATGTGCCGAGCGTGTCGCTTGCGGACTCGCGTACAAGCACTTCCGGCCAGATTTCAGCGTCGGTCAGGTCAGTCGCCGAGTCGTGGACAATCTCGAACTGAACATCGACCGTGCCGGAAGTCACGTCGTTCCAGACGGCAAACTCATGCGTGTAGAACCGACCCGACAGGTTGTTGCAGGTTGCGTTCGTGACGATCCGATGCGAGAGGCGCGTTGTCCCGTCGTAGGCCCCGCCATTCAGATAGATGCCGGTGTCGTCGCGCAGCGAGCCGGCGAAATCCTCGATCCACAGTCGGTAGTTCGTGCCGCCATCGTCGCAGTCGTACATCTCCGCGCGCACGCCCGCGAGTACGGTTCCGGTCAACAGGCTGCCGGACCACGATGCGGGGAGTTTGCAGCGACGGACGACCAGTTGCAGTGCCCCAGCGGCCTGCCCGTTGGCGATGTGCATTCCGGCGTTCGCTGCCGACAGATCCACTCCGTCGATGACGGCGAATACCGGATACCCACTGCCTCCGGGCGACAGCAGGTAGTTCGGCGACGTGCCGATCACCAGCGCGCCGCCGTGCCACTCGAACGCACCGGCATACAGGATGATCCGCTGGCTCGCGTGTGCGAACTGCACGTCGCAGTCGAGCCATTGCGTTTTGTTGGTCGCCGACGGGGCACTGCTGACAATCCGTATCGTCGCCACCGACGACGTGGTGACGAGGCGGAACAGGCACTGCTCGTAGGTCTGCGACTGCGACGCAGACGGATTGCCCTGCACCGCGACAAAAGTGCTATTGGACGACGATCCTGCGTGAAAATGAATTCCATAGATATAGGCGTGCCCCCCCGTGATAAGAATCGAGTTGCTGGTCGTCGTCGCCACAACCGCACCAGTCGACAGCGCCGTGGGTGGCTCTGGATTCCCCGTATCGTCGCAGCACAGCACCCGGACGGGGGAGTCCGCCGTGCCCGCAAGCGTGATGGCCTGGATCGACCCGCTCGATTCCGAATGCGCGTCGCTAACCCAGATCGTGTCGCCAGCCGAGTCGATGGCCGCCGCACCGGCAAGCGTCGCTTTCGCCAGTGCCCACGTCGAGCCGTTGTCGCTATTGCTGCCGTCGGATGACCTGACGTAAATGTCCGCCATCACTCACCCTGTGCCGCTTTGACCGCCGCCCACGCATCGCGCAATGGCCCGAGCTTGTTCGCCTTGAGCGCGTTCCACTGCTGCACGGTCAACCCGAACGCATTGCGCACCTGATTCTCGGTCACGTCGCCAACGGCGATCCGCCGCATGATCCAGTGCGCAATGCGGGCGCACTCGGTCCGTTCGGCGTCGCGGAACCGCTCGCGCAGTCGGGCGGCGAACTGCTGCGGCGTCTGATGGCGCAGGCTCAGAGCCACGGCTACACGTCCTCGTTCAACAGTTGCTCGAACTCGGCCTCGGCGAGCTGCTCGTCGATGCGCGCCGCAGCAGCGGCCAGGTGCGCTTCGTACTCTGCCGCGGCCCATCCGGCGGGCGCCAGGTACATCTTCGAATGTGCACCACCCGCGTCGTCCACGAACGACTCGGTGACATAGCGCCGGCCGTCGGCCTGCGTATGAGCGTCGACGATGTAGCTGCTGGACTGCATCAGGCGTACCCGAAGCGATCGAGTGCCGCCTTTGTTGGTCGGCGCGTGGCAGGGATCTGGTCAGCGCGGGCCTGCGTCAACTCGCGCCCGTAGGCCGGCATCACGAGAATCGTGCGACCGTGCTCGTCGACGACGTGGAACTCCGGCTTGCCCTGGTGGCGCGGCACGCCGGCCCGGCGCTCGAAGACGCGCGGGCCGCGGCGTTCCGTGACCGCGGCGTACCAGAAAAGCCCGACTCGGCCGTCCTGGTCGACGACCCACATGCCGTGTCGGAGCATGGCGTTACGCCAGTTCGATGTACGGCGTGACCTTGATCGCGTCGCCGTTGTTCGCGATGTTGTACGGCCCATCACTGAACACTTCGGCCCACATCAGGATCGTCGACGTCGTCTGGTTGACGACGTACCCGTAGACATCCTGGTTCTGCGACCCGGCGCTCGAGGTGAACGTCTGCTGCGCGTAGCCCGCGTAGCTCGGCGCGCCTTCGGTGATCGACCACGACGCACCCGTCAGCGTCGCCGACGAGTAGCCGGTGAAGTCCGCTTCGGTGTAGGTGGCATAGGTGTCGGTTTCTGCCGGCGTGGTGTTGCTCTTGAACAGGTGCAGCACCAGGTTCTCCGGCGCGGTGTGGTTGACGATGCATTTGAGCATCCGGCCTTCGCCGACGTTGGGGACAAGCAGGGCCATGTCGCGACTCCTTGGTCAGAATTGACTGCGAACCTTGAACTTCACGACGTCGAACACGGTCTGCACCGTGTCATCGCCGAACGTGATCTCGATCTCACCCTCGTAGTAGCCGGGTTCGGCGAGAGTCTCCGCACCCCAGGCAAACTCGACGCGCCCGCCGAATCCGGCCACGTCATACGGCGATGCGGTCGTCACCGTGCCATCGTCGCGCTCGAACCCGGCGGCGAGGGTGCCAACAATGGTGTCCGTCAGTGACGTCGCGCCGGCCGCGCGAAAGCGCAGCCGCACAGTGCTCCCGACGAGATCCACGGGGTCGCCGTCAGCGTCGCGCAGGTTTGCGATGACGGTCGGGCGAGTGTCGCCCTGGACGAGACGAATGCGTTCGCTCACGACTCACCTTACTGCGGCGTGCCGCGCTGGCTGGCGCCGCCGGCGTTGGGATTGTCGACTGTCGTCGGCGCGACGGCCAGCGTGCCCTTGAGTTCGATCCCGAGCGCGTTGGCGAACGCGGCGTAGTGCGCGACCGCGCGCTGAGCGTTGGCAGCGTACTCTGCATCCTTGCTGTACGCGCGGTACAGAATGTAGTCGACCAGCGGGTTCGCGTAGATGTCCGGCACCGAGATGTTTCCGGCGACCGACGTGTAGGTAACCCCGTCGGCCGGCTCCACGATGTCGGTCGGGAGCTTCGAGTAGATCAGGTCGACCGACGCGCCGCCGATGATCGTGTCACTCGGATCGCTCGCCGGCGGGTAGACGTAGAACACGCTCGGATCGCGTGGGTCGTACATGAAGTGCAGGATCGTCGGCACGCCGGACACCGTGTGCCATCCGGGCGCCTGGGCGTCGAGGATCTCGCGGTTGCACATCCTGATCGCGCGCCCGTCGGTGTTGCGCACGACGTCGATCAACTTGGTGCCCCCGGCCGGAAGCGCCTGCTTGGTGCCTTCGGCCAGGGCGACCGTAGCGTTCGTGACCATGCTGTCCGGGCGATGCGCCGCGATCTCGCGCTGGCCGTCGTTCAGGTAGCGCACCAGTTCGTTGACCGGCCAGCGAATCGACGTCCCGTCCTGCAGCGTGTCCACCACCCTGCGAATCACCGAGGATGCCGTGATCGCCATGTCGACCTCCTTCCTTTCAGAACCACTTGACGCACGCCCTTGGCGTCGCCCCGGTGTGTCCGCGCCACGCCTCGACGCTGGCAGCGGCGATCGCGGAGTCGAACTCCGCGCGCGCTGCGGCGCCAAGCACCGGCTGGAACCATTCGGTGTTTGGCATCAACAATAGCGCCGAGCGCGCGCCGGCGGCGATCGGCTTCGCGTAGTGCGTCCACAGGAGCTCCGGGGCGCCTGTCGCGTCGCGACTCGGCGTCAGCGACACCTGGATGCGCAACTCGAGCGCCGCGGGATAGTCCGCGCCAAGCCAGAACGTCTTGCGCTCCGGCGATGCCACGGCGGCCACGCCGATCGGGTACTCCTGCGGATCGCGCGCGGCGTCCCGGTATGCGACCACGCTCGCCGCTGCGTCGCCGATCGTCGCCTTCTCGATCCGCACGACGTCGGCGCCGGTCGGGATCTCGAGGTCGTACTCGCGCAGGTTCGCGGCGGTAACCGCCGGCTCGAGCCACTCGCACCAGACGCGCGTGCGCCGGCAGAACTCGTCGGCCGCCGCCTGCACTTCCTGATCCATCATCGGGTACGGGCAGCCGCGCACCCACGGCGCCAGCAGCGGATGCCAGTCGGACCAGGCGACCGTCGTCACTGCGGCGGCCTTTCACGCCGAGGGCGCCCCGGGCGCCGCTTCACAGGCGTCTCGGGGACCGTCGCCGCGGCATCCTCCGGCGGGCCCTCCATGTTCGCTTCGTCGCCTTCCACACCGAGCAGGCGTGCGGCGCTCTCATGGTCATCAGCGTCCGCCGGCTCGAACAGCCCGCCGGCCAGCAGGCGCGCGGCAAGCCCGCCCACGATCGGCACGTCGCACACCAGGTCGCCGTGCTCGTCTGGCGCGAAGACGAACGTGTCGGCGCCCTCGCGCACGATCACGGTGCCGTCGCGTCTCGGGTGGATCAGGGTCACAAGCTTCATTCGTCGCCGTCACCAGAAAGAAAGGGGAGCCGAAGCTCCCCCGAATGACGCCGCAGCGCCGCCAGCGTCACAGAGGAGACTCCGAATCGTCAGACCTGCCGGTACATGATCGTCACGCCCAGCGTGCCAGCCGCCTTGGTGGCGGCGGCGGCGGTGAACTTCACGCCGATCTTGCGATCGGACGTGCTCGCGGTCGTTTGCGACAGCGCGGCCGACACGACCGCCGCGGCCGTACCCGCCTGGCCGACGGTCATCCCCGTGCCCCAGGTCACGTCGAGATCGGTCCCGCCACTATTGAGCAGGCCGATCGACGCCGCAATCGTCGGCGATTCGTGCGTGTCGAGGTCATCCGCATCGACCCATACGGCCAGCGGCAGGCAGCCGGCGGGCAGGATGCCCACCGCGCCGATGTCGTTCTGGTCGAGGTCGCCGGTTTCGAGTTCGATCGAGTAGCGGATCCCGACCACGTTCGCGTTGTCCGGGATGACCACCGGCTTGCGGCCGTCGAGGTAGTCGTTGCTGTTCGTGAAAGCCATGATGTCGTTCCCCTTGTCCTTCCGCGATCAGCGCGCCGCGGCTGCCGTGTCGCAGGCGAACACGCCGAAGTCCTGCGCGCCCGCCCCCGTGGTAAACCGCACCTTCTTGACCCCGAAGATCGAGCTCGTCGAGATCACCACCTTGTCGCCGTTGTCACGGGTTTCCTCGTGCCAGTCGAACCGCAGGTTGGTGCCCGGGCTGCCGAAGGCGACCACTGCCGCCTGCGAGCCCAGGAACAGTCCACGGGCTGCTTCGACCGCGCCGGTGCCGGCGGTGTCGAACCTGATCGCGTTGCGGTGCGAGTGCAGGATCACGCCGCGATACATCCCGAGCGAGCCCTTGAACATCGGGCTCGCGCGCCCTTCCGCGCCCGCGGCCGCCTTCTGGATGTCGAGCCACTGACCCGTGCTCGTGTTGATGCGCAGATCGTCCTCCTGGAACGTGTGCATCACCAGCACGAACGTCTCGTTGCCGTCGATCTTGCACGGCTGCAGCACCGGGATGTCCGTCGCACCGCCGCCCTGCGAGTCCGCCTTGGTCTTCGCGCGATCGACGAGCGCCAGGTCCATCTTGTCGTTCGCGTCGATGTTGTTGAACGCGGTCGCGTTCCCACCGTAGACGACGTGGTTGGTGTCGGGCGATGCCAGCGAGTTGTTCGCGCGGCCGGTGTACCCCAGCGGCAGCAGGAAGTTCTCGTTGATGCCGCGCGCGCCGGACAGGTAGATGAACAGCAGTTCGTCCATCAGCCGGCTCCACCACGAACCCTGCTGGCGCTTGGCGCGCTCGCGCAGGTTGTGCAGCGTGCGCTTGCGGGTCATCTTCCCGCCGGTGTTCACGCCGCACCGCGCCTGGTCGATGTAGATCGTGTCGGTGTAGAACCGCTGGGCTTCCTCGTTGCCCTCGAGGATGTCCTCGCCCTCGACCGGCGCCATCTTGAGCTCGGCCAGCAGGTCGTAGCTGATCTGCTCGCCGGCGTCCGATTCCAGTTCGGTGAGGATCTGGATCGGCGTTTCCGCCTCGGCGCCGCGCGCCATGAACCGGCTGTTGAAGTAGCTCTTGTGGCTGGTGTCGTAGGCCAGCAGGCTGGCCCAGCGTTTGACCGCCTTGGCGTCGTTGACGCCGATGATCGTCCTGGCCATGTACGCGCTCCCGAAAGGTTGTGCCAGTTCGGAGCACGTCCTGCGCCCACTGTGAAACTCGCGGCTAGGTTGCCACGCTTGTAACGGGTTCGGCTTCCCTCGCCCGCAATTTCTCGATCCGGACGTCGCGCGGCGCCGTCACCCGCAGCCGCGCCAACTGACCACTCTTGGACAGCAACTCGACAGTCACCCCGGCGAGCGACAACTGCTCACCGGGGCGAACATCGACGATCAGTGCCGTCCGCGGCTCCATCACCGCGCCATCGCATACCGCTCGCGCTGCGCAGGCGTCATGCGGGCAATCGCCGCCTCGAGGTCGGTCCCGTCGAGTGCGTCGATGTCGGCGAATTCACTGCCCACATCCCCTGGGCCGTCGCCGCCCGGCACGTTCGCCAGCGACGGCGCGACGGCGGCCACGGGCGGCGTGCGCGACGGGGGCTTCCCTTTGGCCGGCTCGGGTGCCTTGGCTTGCGGCCGGATGTCGTGCAGGGCCAGCACGCGCTTGTGCGCTTCGGTCAGGAACCAGTCGTGGGCCTTGTCCGCGTTCGCCGGGTCCGCGGCGAGCGTGCGCACGAACACGTCCAGGTCGCGCGCCTTCGCCTCGTCCTTTCGGTAGTCGACCGCGCCCTCTGCCGCCGTTCGTGCCGCGAACGACATGACGGCGTTCTGCCACCGTTGCGCCTGCGTCTGCGCGTTCAGTTCGGTGAAGGTTTCCGCCTTCGCGCGCGCGACAGTCAGCGCCTCGCGCTGCCCGACCAGTTCGTCGCGCGCGACCTCGTAGGCTTCGAAGTCGAGCTCGCCCTCCTGGAATCGGCGCTTGAGCTCGGCCTGCTGGTCGGCGAGCGCCTTGACCTGCGCATCGAAGTCCTGGGGCAGCTTCGCGTCGTACTGCGGCGTGAAGTCGCCCGACGGCTCGGGCGCCTTGGGTGGCTCTGCCACCGGCTCGACGGACGTTTCGACAGGCGCCGCCTTACCCTCGACCGGAGCCGCTGCCGACGCATCGGCGGCGTCGTCATCGCCCTCGTCGTCGCCCTCGTCGTCGTCGTCGTCCGGACCGTCGGACTCGCCCGCGATCTTGCTCATCGCGGCGAGCTCGGCCTCGCTGTATTCGGACTCCTGGATCGCCTCGCGTTCCTCGGGGGTCAGGGTTGCCAGTTGTTCGTCGGTGAGCGTACTCATGCGCGCTTCTCCTGTGGTGGGTGAATCACTCGGGTTTCGCCTCGCCGGCCACCCTCGCCGCCTCGAGCATCTTGCGCTTGGCGAGCGCCTGCACCTTGGCGAACCGTTTGGCGTCGGCGCGAATCGCTTCGGCCTCCGTCAGCGTGCGCAGGTCGGATTCGACCTTCCATTCCTCGTCCGCCGCGATTGCGACGGTGGATCGCTTGCCCTTGGCCATTGATGACCTCCTGTTGAACCGCGCTAGCGTGGCACGCTTGCCACGGAGTCGGCGTCTTGCCGCGGCAGTTTGGCCTCGGCCTCGGCGAGCCGGGCGCGCATCTGCGCAATCGCGCGATCGCTCGCTGCCTGGATCTCGGCAACCCGCAGCTTGGCGTCGGCGTCGATGCGGGCGACCTCAAGTCGCGTGTCGGCCTCGCGCGCGATCTGCGTGGTGCGATTCGCCAAGTCGGCCTGCGCCTTGCGTAGCGCCTCGGTCACACGCTCGATCTCGGCGGCGGCCTGTTGCTGGATGCGCGTGACGACCGCCTGCGCTTCCTCGCTTCCTGCGCCACTGACCTCGGATTCCAGCTTGGCGGCGCGCGCGTTCAACTCGCGCACCTTCGCCTGTTGCTCGGCCAGCGCGGCGCGTGCCTGCTCGCGCTGCATCTGGATCGCCTCGGCCTGCATGGCGGCCTGCTGCTGCAACTGTGCCGCTTCCTCAGGCGTTTCGGGCGCCTTCTCGTCGCGCTCGCCAGTGATCCGCCGGATCTGCTGGACGATCTCGTCCTTGTTCGGCAGGTCCGAGAATTCCATCGCGATGGTGAGCAGCCGCAAGGAAATCTCGGGCGGCAGCCTCGCCGCCAGTTGATTGAGCGACTCGAACATCACCTGACGCAGCGTGCCGGCATAGTCCTGCTCGCTCACCACGAAATCCGCCATCGACTGCGTGATGTCGTTGACCCACCGCACTTGCCCGTCGGGCTGGATCTCGGGCTGGTTGATCTTCACCCACTCGATCGCGCCGCGCGCGCCAGTCAGTCGGATCACCTTCGCCTCGGAATAGAACTGCTCGACCAGCGATAGCTGCTTCTCACCCTGCACCTGGGTCGCCAGTCGCAGGTTGTCGAATGGCTCGGTCGTGACCACGGAACCCTGCAGCTGCCTGGCCTTGATCGCCTCGCCGCTGATCGCGTTCGTCTGCCGGCCCAGGTTCTCATCGGCGACCCCGGCGGACTTCTGGATCGAACGAGCCGCTAGCGACATCATGTCGATCTGGCCGTTGGCCGCTTCGGAGTCCCGACGGATCAGCAGTTCCCGCCCCGGTTTCTTCACGATCACGCCGTCAGGCCGGTCGGCCTCGTCGCGCAGCGCATTCCAGTCGTCGGTGGCGCCCTCGTCAGCGATGATCTGGTTTGTGTTGAGCAAGAACAGCGCTTTGGACGCCCGCTTGTTGAGATCCTGCTGCACGTCGCGCACCCGCCGGATCACGCCGTAGGGCAGCCGATCGCGCGAGCGCCGGTAGCACCAGATGGGCGTGAGCGAAAATCGGTTGTGCCGGAACACGCTCGGCTGGCGCGAGAGCAGGGCCGCCTCGATGAACACCGCGACGTGAACGCGCATCACAATCCGGTCGATGATCGTCGCGTGCTGGCGCGACAGCGTTTCGGCCATCACCTGATCCCGCTCGTCGAACATCGCTCCACGCAGCGGGCCGTCGCCGACGAAGTGCACCGGCGTCGGTCGCCGGTACTGGCATTCGATCAGCCTCACCCGCCGACGCTTGGCGTCGATCATCGACCCGACGCCAGCCCCGTAGATGGCGCCGTGGTTCCGCTCGGCAGCAATCTCCGACGACGTCCGCCAGGTGTCCTCATCCCATCCGTCGGACACCCGGAACGGGGCATCCTCGACCGCCTCACGGATCTTGTCGGCGCGCTGCGGGAACATCATCAGCGCCACGTCCTCGTCGACCCAGCGCCAGCGGAAAACGTAGCGAGCATCCGACAGGTCGTGCTCGTAGGCGGCCGAGTCCCACAGCACGTTCCGCCAGTCCTCGTAGCTCGAGTAGATGATGTCCGCCGTCGGGTCGTCGCGCACGCCGTCATCGATCCAGCCGACGCCGGTCTTGACCGCATCGGCGAACGCTCGCGACCGCACGAACCCCGTTCGGTTGACGTCGGCGACGTACTTGAGCACCTTGGTCTTGATGTCGGCAAGCTCGACATCGTCCTCGGCCCGCGGCAGCACCCGCCAGTCGACCCGCGCGCGGCGCTCGGTGCCGATCAGCCAGTCGACCATCGGCGCGATCTCGTTGTAGACCAGCGGCTGCTGGCCGCGCTCGCGCAGGAGCGCCGCATCCTCTGGATCCCACTGCAGGTTGTCGTAGAAGTCGGCGTCCAGCGCCATCTCGAGACGGTTCTCTGCCTGGCGGTCGCGCTCGTAGTACCACCACTCGAGCAGCCGGCGCAGTTCCGCGCGCGCTTCTTCGGAGTCGAGTTCGTGGCTGCCGGCGGTTGTCAGCGCGCCGGGGGCGCCAGATGGCGATTCAGCCGCAGTCTGCTCACCTGGCTCACCGGGTTCGCCGAAGATCCGTCGCAGCACCCGCACGTTGTCCAGGCTAGCCATACTCGACCCCCGTTTTCTCGACGCGGATCGGCTCGGCGGTCACTGGTTGCCCGTCCACGCGCAGCACCATCTCGCCGAAATCGCCGGCGTGGTACTGCGGCGGCGGCACCGACGGCATCCGCACCAGGTCAGGGATTCCGTCGATCACGATGCCGGCGAGCCGGGCGCAGTTGCGCGGAGACGGCTCAACCCCCAGCACTTCGCACGCCTTGGCGGCCTTGGCCGCGACCGCCCGGACGGCGCGCGGATCGCTGTCGTCCCAGGTGTAGGCCGCGGACTCCATGACGCAGTACCAGGGTGCGCCAGGGCGTCTGGCCGGCACCAGCACCAGTGCCCGTTCGTCGTTGAGCCAGGTGTAGATGGCGACCACGTCGCCGTGTTGGCGGACAAGGTGCGCCCTGCGGGTGTCGATTGTGGCCGGCATGGCAACACGTTGCACGCTTGCAACGGGCGGCCGATAGCCAACCAGCTGGCCGTGGTCGCTACCACATCGGCCATCCTCCCCCGCAAGGGCTGCGGGTCGGCTGCGGGTCGGCCCGCTTGGGGTTGCGGGTCAGACCGCTGGGGGTTGCGGGCGTGGTTGCGGGCAAACCGACAGAACCAGCAGTGGTGCTGGTCTTCAGCCCGCAACCCCCTTGCGGGCGTGGTTGCGGGCGTGGTTGCGGGTCAGACCGCCATCGGGCTCCCGCGCCGGCGCAGTCCTGCAGTGCGCGAGACGCCGGCCGACGACATCAGCCGCTCCGCGGCGATCGCCAGCAGGCCGAAAGCGTCGGCTCCGTGCGACGACCAGTCGTGCTCCGGCCCCAGGCCGACGTCGCGAGCCGGATCGCGGCGCTCGTGATACCAGCCCAGCGCCTCGAGTCCCGGGCCGACGGTCGCCTCGTTGAACCAGCACGCCGGGAAGATCCGCCGGCCCGCGGCGATGCGCGCGGCAGCCGCCCCGCGCCCCTGGTTCGGGACAATTTCGACTGCGTAGCCGGCTGCGCGCAGAGCCGACTCAGGT
>CAYXIO010000053.1:26772-29882 GCA_964465125.1 uncultured Planctomycetales bacterium
CACGGTGTCGTGACTGGTCCCGTCGTGCGGCAACCAGATTTCACATCGGCCAGGGGTATAGCCGCGCGCCCGAGCCCATTCCAGATGCGCCGCGAGCGGCTGGCCGACGGCCTCGTAGTAGTCGAGTACCCGAATCTCGCGGCCGACGAATTGCGCAACCCACCACGACCATGCGTCGGCCCGGCCGCCGGTGCCGCCGATATCGGTGAACAGGCGCAGGGGCAACACCGGATCCGCCGGCACGATTCCGATCCGCTTCTGCTGCCGTGCCTCGGCCAGCGCCCGGGCGTAGTAGGCGCCCGAGACTGCGGTTGCGTACTCACCCTCCCAGATATGTGGATAGCGGTCCGGATCCTGGGCCAGACAGTCAAGCCGTTCTTGCTCGAGCACCGCGGGGAACATCGGGTTGTCCTGCCAGTTTGCGCGGACGACGAGCGAGCCGGTCGGTGGCGCGCCGGCGCGGAACATCGCATCGACCGGGTCCGTTTTGCGCCTGGGGTTCCAACTGAACCAGAGCTCGGACCCTTCGGTGCGGATGGTCGGCCGCAGCAACTCAAGCGACCTGGCGGAGAGCGCCTGCGCCTCCTCTACCCACGCGCGGCCGTAGCCCTCGAGCGACTTGATCGACTCGGCCGTGTGATCCGCCATGCCGCTGAAGGTGATGATCCCATCGCCGGGCGCCGCGATGGCCTCGACGTAGGGTCGGAACAGCCGGCCCAAACCGAGCGCCTGGATCTTGTCCTCGAGCAGCCGCTTGCTCGACTCCTTGAGCGACCGCTGGACCTCGCGCACGCAGACCGACCGCAGCCCTGGGTGCGCAAGGTGATCCTCGAGCAGCCGCTCGGCGAAAAAGTGGCTCTTGCCGCTGCCCCGCCCGCCGAACGCCCCCTTGTAGCGAGACGGGCCGAGCAGAGACTTGAACACGCGAGCCGTATCTATGTCGACGCGCATACGTGCCCGATCGGCTCGACGCAGCGGTTACAGATACGCGCCTGGCGCGCTATCGAAAGAAGCAGGTCACGAAACTCTGGCGGGGTCCCCTTCGCTTCCTTCTTGCCGAGCTGCGCGATCCCGAGCGCAGCCAATTCGGCGCGCGGGCGGTCCGCGCTGATCCAGGCCTGCGGCTTCTCGCCAGGCCCCCAGCGCAGCGCAGGCGGCACCATCCCATAGGCGTAGAGCCACGTCCGCTTTCGAGCGCGGTGCCCGTAGTGGCGCTGCTCGACGTGGCACGTCCAGCCGCCGCACGTCGTCTGGATCCAGCCGCCCGAGGTCGGTGGCGTCGGCAGGCCGAAGACGCGCCATGCAATCGAGCACGCTGGGTGCTCCAGCACACCGCCGTAGGTCCGCACCGCGCGCAACGCGGCCTCGAAGCACCCGCCGTCGTCGCCCACGGCGAGGCCGTAGCGTGCCTGGTTCACGGGCGCCAGTTGGCACCAGCGGTCGCACGGAGGGTGCGCAACCGCTGGGTGAGGGCCTGCGTACTGCCGGGCGTCGCGCGCTGCGTCCCATGGGTCCACTCCCGGTACGCCGACGTAGACGCCGTCCGTCGCCACGTAGAGAGCCGCCACCGTGCGCGGCTCCACCACGGTGCATAACTGGTCGCTCGAGCAGTTATGCCGTAGCGAGGCGTTGTTGGTCTGCAACGGATCAGCGATGGCCATGCTGCTCAACTCCAACGATACGCGCCCGCGACGAGCGCATGGGCTCGTCGGAACCGGCCAACCGCGTTTGAGACTGACGCGCGCGAGCAACCGGCCTCGCGCGCGGCAACAGACGGCGCCAGACCGTCGACGAGCACCAGGCGTGCAGCTGCCCGCGCCGGGTCGCGCGAGCGCATTAGCTGGGCGAGCGTCCAAAACTGCGCTGGCGTGAGTTCGCCGCCGGCCGCGAGTTGACGCGACCGGCGCGGGAATTGCGGAGCAGAACGGCTCACGCTGAGGCCTCGCTGTCAATGATCGCGCGCCCGATCATCTCGACGATTTGCGGGACGACGGCATTGCCGAGACATCGAAGTCGGTGTGTCCAGGTTCGAACCCCATCATCCATTCCACAAATCGGGGGTTCAACCGGCCCGTCCGTCCAGTAGCTTCCTGCATCGTCGCGTCCAAGTAACCTCGCGAGACGCGGTGCAAGTGGGACTTCGAACCGAGCGGCCCGGTCCCCTTCCACTCCGCTGCCCTCGGCGTCGGCAGCAGGCCGCGCTTCGCCATCGCCACAAGACTCCGGCCGCTCTGCCGTCCGTTTCCTGGTTTCCCGCCTCTCTCGGTATCCGGCGTTGGCAATAATCCAGACCCGGTCCCTTCGGTGAGGAGCACCAACGGCCGCAGCCGGTATGCAGTGCCACTCCGCGTCATACCCGAGCGAGGCCAAGTCTCCGAGAACCTCGCCGAGCCCTCGACCAAGCAAAGCTGAGACGTTCTCCACGAGGACGTAGATCGGTCGTACCTCGCCAATGATTCGGGCGAACTCAACCCATAGTCCGCTTCGTTCGCCAGCAAGACCGGCGCCCTTGCCCGCGACGGAGATGTCTTGGCAGGGGAATCCTCCGACGATGATGTCGACTGCGATTCCGTCGGCAGCAAGGCGCTCTGCTGTGACTGTCCTAACGTCGTCATAGATAGGCACTCCCGGCCAATGTCGCGCGAGCACGCGACGGCAAAACGGTTCGATCTCGGCAAACGCCATCGTCTTGAATCCGCCGGTGCGCTCGAGTCCGAGCGAGAATCCGCCGATCCCCGAGAACAGGTCCAGCACGCGCAGCGGCTCGCTCACCCTGCGCGGCTCGACATCAGTATCTGCGGGCGCTCGTTGGTGCTCATGTCGTCCCCTCCTCGATCAGCGCGCGGATTGCATCGGCAATCACCTGCGCCCATTCGTTTTCGCCGTGTCACCAATTGCTGCTTTCCTTTGTCACCCGGTCCAACTAATAGGATAGGGCCGCGATCATCACAACCACGCCGATGATCGCGCCGATGGCGACGCCGGCCGCAAGCTGGTCGGCGACCTGCGACCATGTGGGCCGGCTCTCGACGCTCAGGCGAGCGTAGGGGTGCACGTCGGACAGTCGACGCGGCGTCGGGCGCGGGCCGCGGGAGTGGGCGCTGCTGATG
>CAYXIO010000054.1:0-28040 GCA_964465125.1 uncultured Planctomycetales bacterium
CCCTACGGTCGCCTTGTATCCCCGTTTCTCCACCCATGCGAATGCCGGAAGGACCCACATCCAATCCTATCACAATTACCCACCCGAGCCGGCTCCCCGAGTCAACGGCATGTACTTCAGATCGGCGGCCGGGCCGTGCTCGGACGTATCAGACTACTGCCCCGCGCGCTGACTCGCCGTCCGAATCCGAAGCGCCCCGCCATGCCTTATCAGGCCGCCATCGCCTTCGGAGGCATTTCGCGCAACGCGCGGCCT
This sequence comes from uncultured Planctomycetales bacterium, assembly GCA_964465125.1. GTDB lineage: Bacteria > Planctomycetota > Phycisphaerae > UBA1845 > Fen-1342 > CAYOHG01. Next base: position 256 of record CAYXIO010000054.1, read on the forward strand.
CACGTCGTGACGCGATTGGGATGCTTGAGATGGAACGAGGCGCTCCGCCGGCGTGGCACAATCCGTGTGCACCCGCCTGTTTGGGGGGCGGCGCGCCCTTGCCTCGGTGCGGAGCCAGCATTCATGTTCACACTACGCGGGTCCCGAGAAACCGTGCTCACACTGGTGCTGATGGCACTACCCCTGCCGCCAGCGCCGGCCCAGAACTGCGACGTGCGGGCCGCAAGCGCACAGAAGGTCACCGACGCCCCGCTGCAATGGCAGTTGCTCGCCGGCGGCATCGCCATGCTGCATACGCCGCACGGCTCTGGAGCGGGAATCCTGGTCGCCGAGGACTGGTTGATTGTGGACGGCGCGCTGGTTGAAGACATCGACCCCGTAGACATTCGGGTCCGGTTCGAATACGTGCCGGATCGTGCGTCCACCGGTTTGAAGTCCGGCCCGGGCAGTTCGTCGCGCCGCGTGGCCCAGACCGGCTCAATTGCCGAGGTCGAGTTCGGCCGGCCCGACGGCGAGAGCGGTTTGGCGTTCCTGCGGCTCGAACCGCGCGAGGGAGTACCCGCGGGCGTCTCCCAGGGCTTCCTGGGCGCGCGAACTGACCCCTACGAGCCGGGCGAAGCGGTCCATTTGATGGGGCTCGACGAGCGCGGCGACGCGTGGCTGGTTCGAACGGTTCCCGCGGAGTTGCGGCTGGAGCGCGGCGAGTCGGCGAGCTTCCTGCCGGGTTCGGCGATCCCGGTGCGATTCACCGGCGTGGCGGCGGCGCTGGCCGAAGGCGGGTGTTTGGTCGGGGTGCGCGCAGCCGGAGACGGCGAGTGGACGCGCATGATTCCGAACCGCGCGATTCGGCTGCAAATGCCGGGCGGGGGACTCGCTCTGACGGATTGCGGCTTTCGCGAGCAGGCACACAAGGAAACGCCGGTCGCGCTGGAGGGGCGAGCGCGCCGCTTTGATCCGGAGTTTTCCCGCACGCGCGGGGCGAGCGGACCGATCTCGGGCGAGAAGTCCATCACGCGGGTCGTTTCGGTTTCTCCGTCGCTGCGCGAAGGCGTCGGCGGCTTCAACAGCGAGTTGAACGAAGGAAGCCCGCGCGGCGAGCCGCCGGCGGATCGGAATTTCGAACCCTCCGTACCCGGCGCCTACGGGCCGTCGCCCACGGCGCGAATCTCCCCGCCGGCGCTCGAGCCGCCGCCGGGTTCGCCGCCGTCGCCTGATTCACCGCCATCGCCGGATGATCCGCCGCGGCCCAGCGTGCCTGAGCCGGCGACGTTGTTGCAGTTGCTGCTGATCGCACTGGCGATCAGTCCGATGACGCGACGTGCCCAGTGCGGCTGACGCCAAGTACGCTGGGAAACACGAAGCGCGCCCGGCCCGTATCCACTCAAATCGGGTTCACCCACGTCGCGCCGCCGTCCGCCCAGATTTCCTGCTTGAAGATCGGCACGAGCACTTTGAGCTGCTCGATCAGTTCGCGGCAGGCGTCCATGGCACTCGCGCGATGGGCAGCCGACACGACAATCGCGACGGACGCATCCTTTATCCGCACACGACCCAGACGATGCTCGACGCGAACGCGGGTTGCACCGCTCTGCTGGCGGACCGCGCTTCCGATGCGGTGCATTTCCGCCAGCGCCATGCTCTCGTGAGCCGTGTAGTCCAAGTGCAGCAGGGTCTGTCCCTGCGCGTTGACCTCGGCACGGACCACGCCCAGGAATGTCGCGATCGCTCCGCAGCTCTCGTCCGAAACCTCCGCGATCAGCCGGTCGAGGTCGATCGCATCGCGGGTCAGCCGCGTTGCGACGCTGGCGACCGGGTCCGCGGCGCCGCCCGACACCGGCGGAATGATCGCCAGCTCGTCGCCGGGCTTGAGCGTCGTGTCGCCGTCGGCGTAGGCCGAGTTCAACGCGAAACGAACCCGCCCGCGGGCGGCGGCCAGCCGCGGGCACTCCTGTTCAAGCACCGCCACGAGGTCCTTCACGCGCAGCCCCCCGCTGAGCTCGAATCGCCGCTCGCGCCAGCCCAGCACTTCCGCCGCGCTCCCGAACGCCAGCAACAGAACTTCGCTCGATTGGGTCATGTCCGAAGTGTACGCCGCTCGCTTGCCCGACGATACTGCGGCACCCGGAGCCCGCTGTGAGCCAGCCCGCCACGTCGTCGTCGGTCGCCCCTCTGCGCTGCACGGCGGCGCTGTCGCACCACTGGCTGGTGCGGCGGCGCGGCGGCGAGAAGGTCCTGGAAGCGATCACGTCGTTGCTGCCGGGCGCGGACATCTACACGTTGGTGCACGATCCGCGCGGCTGGAGCCCCGCGGACGGGCGCTCGGTTCACACGTCGTGGCTTCAGCACGTTCCACTGGCACGACGTTTCTACCCCGCCCTGCTGCCGTTGATGCCGTCGGCCGCCCGCGGGGTCCGCATTCCCCCGGTCGATCTGCTGGTCTGCTCCGACGCCGCCATTGCCAAGGCGATGACCCCCGCCGCGGGCACGCGCGTAGTGTGCTATTGCCACTCGCCGATGCGCTACGTCTGGGACCTCGAAGCCGTCTACCGCGAGACTCTGCCGGCGATGCTGCGCCCGCTCTGGCGCCTGATCGCGGCGCGCGTGCGAGCCGCGGATCGTGCGGCCGCCGCGCGCGTGGACCGATTCATCGCCAACTCGCGCACCGTGGCGGAACGAATCCAGCGCGCTTATGGATGTGAAGCCGCGGTCGTGCATCCGCCGGTAGACGTCCCGGACACGCCTCCCCGCCGCGGGAAGGACGATTTCTACCTATGCGTCGGGCATCATGTGGCCTACAAGCGCCTCGATCTGGCGGTGTCGGCCTGCGAGCAGCTCGGGCGCAAGCTGGTCGTGATCGGCGAGGGGCCGGACGTGCGCCGCCTGCGCGGCCGCGCGACTGACCGCATTGTCTTCCTCGGCTGGCAGCCCGACGACGTGATCCGCGAACACTTCTTGCGGGCGCGGGCCTTGCTGTTCCCGGGCGAAGAGGATTTCGGCATCGTGCCGGTCGAAGCCATGGCGCACGGCTGCCCGGTCGTAGCCTATCGCGCCGGCGGGGCCGCGGAGACGGTCATCCGCGGCGAAACCGGCGTGCTCTTCGATGAGCAAACATCCGCGGCGCTCGCCGGCGCGATGCAGCGGGCGGAGTCACTCTCGTTTGAACCGCCGGCGCTGCACCGACATGCGCGGCGCTTCGACCGCGACCGGTTCCTGCGCGAAATGCGCGCGGAGCTGGCGCGGGCGCTCGAGAGCCGGCATACCGCGGCTCGCTCACAGCCCTAGGTTCGGTCGAGGAATCCCAGGAACGAGGCGCGCGGGTTGAAAACCCGTGCTGCCGGCGCGCCCGATTGCGCGCGACGATCACCTCGCCTGCAACTCCGCCAGGCGGCTGAACCCGTCGCCGGAGAACCCGACGCGCGGCCCCATCCGCTCGCGCAGCAGCTCCAGCAGCTCACGCCCCCCTGCCTGGTCGCGCCAGTCCCAGCCGCCGCGCTCGAGCAACTGCGGCAACGGCAGACGACCGGTGCGCGCTCCGCAGGAGCCGTCGCCGCTGGTGAATGTGTCGACGGTCGCGTCGTCGGCGTGCTCGGCGATCCAGTCGGCAAAGGCCGGCGCGTCCCTCAGCGGCAGACATGGGCTGACGGCGACGTGCAGGCGGGTCGGCCACTGCGCGAGCTGCTCGATCGTCCGCCGGCGGCTCGCGACGCTCGGCGAGCCGCACGGCCCGAGCGACCAGACTTCGTCCGAGTCCGTTTCAAGCGTAAAGCTCACGATCGCCCGCTCCGCCAGCGCCTCGATCTCGTTTCGCAGCCGCAGCACCTTCGGCGAGCGCGTCTGGATCACGATTCGCCCGAACGGATACTCCGCAAGCACGCGCAGACAGCCGCGAAACACGGGAATCATGGGCGGCGCGCAGGGGTCGGTGGATGAGGACGCGAAGATGCACAGACGCGCGACGTGATGCCGATGCCGCGGATGTCGCCGCGCCGCACGACGCAGCTCACGTTCCAGCAGCTCGGCGGCCTGCTGCTTGATCAGCACATACTCGCCCCACAAGCGGCCCTCGCCATGAAAAGCATGCGCCATACCCAGACGGGCGTAGCAGAACTGCCCGCAGAATCCGCGTCCGAACGGGCAGCCGATGGCGGGATTCAGCGAGTGCGTGTAGCCGCGCGCCCACCCGCCGAGGAAGCCGCCGGTCGGCGTCAGAATCGAATGTGCTTCGTACGTGCCGCGGTACATGGGCGGTTGCTGCTGAAGCGGCGTCGAGCCGCAGAGGCCGACATCCGTCCCGGTTCTTCGCCGCCCACAGACGAGCGACGCTGCGAGACGATAGCGGCGATGCGGCCGCCACGCCGCTTCCAGTCCGCGGCGTACATTATTACGATTCCGCTTTTGCGACCGGCCGTCAGCGGCGGGCCGAACACCTGATCCGGGCGAGATTCACGCTTATGGCACCCACACTGCGAAATCGCGTCAATCTGATCCTGCTCGCAGGCGTTGCTCTGGCCACCGCGGCTGTTGCTGACACCCCGCCGAGCGTCGCCGAGAAGACCGGCACGCTAGAGCGCCGCGACGGGCTGTTCCGGCTGTGGCTCGACGGGTCCGCGGGGCAAGTGTACCTCGAGTTGCCGGCGCCCGACGCGGAGGGTGTCGTCGCGCGTGTGCTCTATGTCGAGGGCATTCAGACCGGGCTGGGATCCAATCCCGTCGGGCTGGATCGTGGGCAGGTAGGCGGCGCACAGTTGCTCGCGATTCGCCGCGTCGCCGACCGGGTGCTCTTCGAAATCGAGAACCTCGCCTTCCGAGCGACGTCAGACGACCCCGATGAGCGCCGCGCCGCGCGCGAGTCGTTCGCAACGTCCGTCATCTGGGCGAGCGCGCTCGCCGCCCTCGATCCTGACGGGCGCAGCCTGATTGACCTGACGCCGTTCGCGCTGCGCGATGCTCACGACGTCGCCGGCCGTCTGCGCGGCGCGGGCCAGGGTTCGTTCGCGCTCGACAGTCAGCGCAGCGTGCTGCTCGCGGCCGACTGCCTCGCGTTTCCCGACAATCTCGAGCTCAGCGCGCTGCTGACGTTCGGCGCCTCCGACCCCGGCGGCGAGGTCGCCGCCACCGCGCCGCAGCCCTCGGCCGTGACCCTGATGCAACACCAGTCGCTGGTGCGGCTACCGCCCGACGGATACACACCGCGGCGCTTCGACCCGCGGGCCTCGTCGTTCGAATTCTCCTTCCGCGACTACTCCGCCCCGCTCGACCAGCCGCTGCTGACGCGCTGGATCATTCGGCATCGCCTGGAGAAGGTCGACCCGTCGGCCGAGCGGAGCAACGTCAAGGAACCGATCGTCTACTACGTCGACCGCGGCGCGCCCGAGCCGGTCCGCAGCGCCCTGATCGAAGGAACGCGCTGGTGGGCGGCGGCGTTCGAAGCCGCCGGCTTCGTCGATGCCTTTCGCGTCGAGCTGCTCCCGGCAGATGCCAACCCGCTCGACACGCGCTACAACGTCGTCGAGTGGGTGCATCGCGCCACGCGCGGCTGGGCCTACGGCAACGCGATCGTCGACCCGCGAACGGGCGAGATCATCAAGGGGCACGTCACGCTCGACTCACTGCGCATCCGCTACGACCGCGTGATCGCCGAGGGCCTGCTCGGAGCGGACAGCAGCGGCTCCGGCGGAGCGAACGATCCCGTGCAGATCGCGCTGGCGCGCATTCGCCAGCTTGCGGCCCATGAAGTCGGCCACACGCTCGGCTTCGCGCACAACTACGCCGCCAGCACCTATGCCGACCGCGCCTCGGTCATGGACTACCCCGCGCCGCGCGTCCTCATCGACCCGGACGGCAAGTTGGATTTCTCGCAGGCGTACGGCGTGGGCGTCGGCGCCTGGGACGACTTCGCCGTCCGCTACGCGTATTCGCAGTTCGCCCCGCAAGTCGACACCGACGCCGCGCTGGACGCCCTGCTGCGCGACGCCACCGCCGGCGGGCTGCTGTTCCTCACGGACGACGACGCGCGCCCGCTTGGCGGAGCACACCCCTTGGCCAATCTCTGGGACGACGGCCCGGACCCCGTCGAGCAGCTCGCGCACGTGCTGCGAGTCCGCCGGATCGCGCTTACGAACTTCGGCGAGCGAAACGTGCGGGACGGCGCGCCGCTGGCGACGCTTGAGGAAGTGCTCAGCACCGTCTACTTCTATCACCGCTACCAGGTCGAGGCCGCGGCCAAAAGCGTCGGCGGCGTGGACTATCGCTTCAGCGTGCGTGGCGAGGGCCTGCCCGGCCCCGCCCCGGTGGAAAACGCCCGCCAGCGCCGCGCGCTGGAGCTTCTGCTGACCTGCCTCGAACCCGAAACGCTGACGCTCCCCGAAAACGTGCTCAGCGTGCTTCCGCCGCGGCCGTTCGGATACCCGCGCGTCGACGAGTCGTTCCGCCACGGGACTTCGCCCGCCTTTGACCCCCTGTCTGCCGCCGCAACCGCCGCGGACCTCGTGATTCAAGCCCTGCTCGAGCCGGCGCGCTGCGCCCGGCTGGTGGATCAGAATCTCCGCGATGCAAGCCTGCTGTCGTTCGAGGAGGCGCTCAGCCAGGCCCAGCGAGCGGTCTTTCCGTGGACGGCAAGCGGGCGACGAACCACCGGCAACGCAAGGTCGGGATCGGCCGGCGATGAGGAACTCATGCGCGTCGTGCAGAACGCCTGGGTGGCGCGGCTGATCGGTTTGGCGGCCAACGAATCCGCGCCGGCGTACGTCCGCGAGCGCGCCGACGGAATGCTGGAATCGCTCCGCGGGCGGTTAAGCTCTTCATCCGGATCCGACGCCACCGAGCGCGACCATCGCCGCGGCCTTGCGGCTACAATCACGCGCTACCTGGCACGCCCGCTGGAAGGCGTGGGTGTGCCGCAAGCTGCCTGGCCGCCGCCGGCCGGCAGCCCGCTGGGCTCGCCCGTGGATCGCAGCGGCTGCTCCACGGACGCGCCCTGATTCGGAACTCGGATGTTCGCGCTCGAAGTCGTCGACCTTCAGAAATGCTTCGTCTCGCCCGATGGCGAGCGCCAGGCGATCGTGGACGTGCCGAGGCTGACGCTCGCGCCGGGAGAGCAGGTGGCCCTGGCCGGTTCGAGCGGCTCGGGCAAGACGACTTTCCTGCACCTGATCGCGGGCATCCTCCAGGCGGATCACGGTCACGTGCGCATCGACGGCGAGGACATCTGCGCCGCCAACGAGTCCAGGCGCGACCGAATCCGCGCCGGCAACATCGGCTACATCTTCCAGACCTTCAACCTGCTGCAAGGCTACACGGCGCTGGAGAACGTCGAGTTGGCGATGCGCTTCGGCGGCGGGCTCGATCACCGCTTCGCGCGCGAACTGCTCGAACGCGTCGGGCTCGCCCAGCGCCTGCACTACCGGCCGCGACAGCTTTCGGTGGGACAGCAGCAGCGTGTCGCCGTGGCGCGCGCCTTGGCCAATCACCCGCGGCTGGTGCTGGCTGACGAGCCGACCGGCAACCTCGACCCGCGCCACGCCGCCGACGCGATCAACCTCATCCGAACGCTTTGCCGCGAGAATGACGCGGCCCTGCTGGTGGTCTCGCACGACCCGCGCGTGCTTGAGCATTTCGAGCGCGTCGAGCCCTTCGCCGAGCTCAATCGCGCCTTGTCGCCCGCCACAACGGTGAGCGCATGAGCACCACCCACGGCGGCGGCACCCTGCTGATCCTCGTTCGACGCAGCCTGCGGCAGCACGCGCTGTCGAGCAGCGTGACCATCCTCGCCGTCGCGCTGGCCTGCGGGCTGGTGCTGAGCGTTTTCACGATTCAGCAGCAGTCGCGCGAGGCGTTCACCGGCGGGCCGATCGGGTTCCACGCCGTGCTGGGCGCGCGCGGCAGCCAGCTTCAGCTTGTGCTGAACACCGTGTTTCACCTGGAGACGTCGCCGGGCAACATCCCGTGGAAGCTCTACGAGGACGTATCGAAGATGCCGGGCGTCAAGCTGGCGATCCCCTACGCGCTGGGCGACAATTACCGCGGGTTTCGCCTCGTCGGCACCAGCGAGAAGATCTTCAGCGACTTCGCCTACCAGGAGGGCCGGAAGTTCGAGCTTCGCTCCGGCGGGCGGGCGTTCGATCCGCAACGCATGGAGGCGGTCGTCGGCAGCTTTGCGGCCCAGAAGACCGGCCTGCGCGTGGGCTCGACGTTCAACCCCTACCACGGGCTTGATTTCGACCCCGCCGAGAAGCACGCCGACACCGAATACGTCGTCGTCGGAGTCATGAAGCCGACCAATTCCCCGGCGGACCGCGCGATCTGGATTCCGATCGAGGGCATGTTCCGTATGAGCGGGCACGCGTTCATGAGCTCGGGCACGGTGGTGGAGGCCGAGCCGGGCAAGGCGATTCCCGACGAATCCAAGGAAATCAGCGCAGTCATGCTGACGTTTGAGCATCCGGCGCTGGGCCAGTCGTTGCAGCAGACCATCAACCGCCAGGGAACCGTCGCGACGTTGGCCTGGCCGATCGCGAACGTGATGGCCGACCTCTTCGACAAGCTCGGCTGGGTGAATCGCGTGCTCGAGCTGGTGGCGTACCTGGTCGTCGCGGTCTCCGCCGGCGCGATCCTCGCCAGCATCTACAACACCATCAATGAACGCCGGCGGGAGTTTGCGATCCTGCGGGCGATCGGAGCGCGCCGCAGAACGGTCTTTGCCGCGATCGTGCTTGAATCGAGCGTCATCGCCGCGGTCGGCGCGGTGCTGGGCTTTGCGATCTACTTCATCGTGCTGGCGGTTGTGGCCCGGATCGTTCGAGCTCAGACGGGCGTCGTGCTGGACGTACTGACCTGGCATCCCGCGCTGGCGCTGACGCCGCTGGGCATGACGGCGGCCGGCGCGCTCGTCGGCGTGATCCCGGCGATCAAGGCCTACCGCACCGACGTCGCGAGCAATCTCGTGCCGCACTCGTAGGGCCGCCGTCGGAGCACCAACTCAAAAGGGGAGCGTCCGGATGTTCGCCAGCGCAAGCCACAAGTGGACCCCACCGTCGCTACGCGCGTGCCCCACGCTCCGCACGGTGCTGACCGGCGCCGCGCTGCTGCCTGCCATGCTCTGCGCGGCGTGTGATCGATCGCCGGCCGGCGGCACGGCCGGCCCGCCGCCGGATCGCGAACGCGAGCACGTGCACGTCGCGCCCCACGGCGGGCACCTGATCGAGCTGGGCGAGCACTTTGCCAACCTGGAGCTGGTGCTTGACCGCGCCACGGGAAAACTCACCGCGTACGTGCTCGATGGGCATGCCGGACACGCCCTGCGCATCGCGCAGGAGCGCATCGAAATCCGCCCGAGGCCCGGGGCTGACGCGGTCCCCGGCGCCGCGACCAGGCCGACGGCAATCGAGCTCCGCGCCGTGCAGAACGCTCTGACCGGCGAGACCGCTTGGAACACCAGCCAGTTCGAGGGCGCCGCGGCCGGGCTGGAGAAGCAGGCGCGTTTCTCCGGCGTCGTGAGTAAGATCGAGGTGCTGGGCCGCTCGTTCGAGAACGTAGCCTTCGAGATCGAGTAGCGGCGCATGACCGCCGAGATTCGGCGCATGCGTGGTCGAGTCCGCAGCGTGGCGAGGAATCGCTCCAAGAGGAAGAGCATGAAGCGAAGCGAACGCGTGCGACGGCTGCTCCTGCTGATAGCCGCGTCGGCGGCGTCGGCCGTGCTGCCCCTGAGCGGATGCTCGGGGAACGGACCCGCCGGGGAGGCGCCCCCCGAGGCGGTCCAGGGCCGGCGATTCGATGAAGCGCCCGCCGCACGGATCGGTCGCGCCGCGCCGTCGGCGAATTCGACCTCGGCGGCGTCGCAGACCGCCTCCTCGGCGCCGGGAAGCTTCGCGCCGACGACCGGCGCCAACCGCGCCGCTGAGAGCGACACGGAGAATCAGCCTCCCGCCGGCGCGGACGCGAGTGTTCCCATCTCGCTCGCGCCTACTCCGCCCATTCCGACAGAGATGATCGGCGACGCGCTGAAAGTCTCGTTCGATTTCCTGGCCAGCTACGAGTATTGGCCGTATCCGCTGGAGGAAGCCGACCCGAACCTGCACGCCAGCAAGGAAATCCCGGCGAGCGTGAAGTCCATTCACGGCAAGCGTGTCGCCGTCTCCGGGTTCATGATGCCCGTGGCCGTGCGCAATGGGCAGGTCGACGCGTTCCTGCTGGTCCGCAATCAGCTCATGTGCTGCTTCGGCATGCCGGTCGGTCCGAACGAGTGGATCGACGTGAAGATGAAGGACGGCGTGCGAGCGCGCTACGTTCCCGACGTCCCGGTGACGGTTTTCGGCCTCATCGACATCGGTGAAAACGCGACCAAGGACGGCCTGGTGCTGAGCCTCTATCGAATGGTCGCCGACGAGGTGAAGCTGCCTGATTTCTAGCGCTTGGCGCGCGGCCCGGCCGGCAGCCGGCGCGGATTCCGCTGACGAACCGCATGAAGCAACCCGCGGGACACACCGGCGATCGCGAACACCTCGCGCCCGAGGCGCTGCGCCAGCGCCTCGATTTCGATGACGCGCTCTTGCTGGCGGAGTGCGAAGTCGACACGTACCGCGCCAGCGGACCGGGCGGGCAGCATCGCAACAAGGTCAGCTCCGCCGTGCGCCTGCGCCACAAACCCAGCGGGCTGACGGTCATCGCCGAGGAGGACCGCTCGCAGCACGCCAACCGGGCGGTGGCGCTGCATCGGCTGCGGACCGCGATCGCGCTCGCCGCTCGACTGCCGCTTCCCGACGGTCCGCCGCAGTGGCCCACCGGCGTGCAGTTGCAGAGCGGCAAGCTGCGCATCAGCGAGAGCAACCCCGCGTTCCATCACGTGCTGGCGCGGCTGCTCGATGCCGTGGTCAGGTACGAAGGCCGCATCTCCGCCGCGGCCCGCGCATTGCAACTGACCGGCAGCAACCTCACGCGCCTGCTCGCGGAGCATCCCAAGGCGTGGGCGTGGGTCAGTGAGCTGCGCGAGCGGCGCGGCCTGCCGCGGCTGAAGCACTGAAGCGGGCTGGAAGTCCGCGCTCCCTGCAAGGTCAAGGTTGAAAGTGCCTTAGCGGTCCAGCTCCGCCGCGATGATCTCAAGGCTGCCGAGCACGGCCACCACGTCGCTGATCTGATGTCCGATGATCAGCTTCGGGAAGCACTGGTAGTTGATGAAGCTCGGGGCGCGGCAGCGGGCGCGGTAGGCCCGGTTCGTCCCGTCGCTGACGAGGTAGAAGCCCAGCTCGCCGGTCGGGCTCTCGATCGCGCCGTAGGCCTCGCCCAGCGGCGGCCGCCAGCCTCGATTCGTCATGATCTTCTCGAAGTGCGCGATCAGCCCCTCGATCGAGAAGAAGATCTCGCGCTTGTCCGGCAGGGTGGCGCGCGAGTCCATCATGACGTTGACCGGGCCGTCCGGCAGCATGCGGACGACCTGCTCGATGATCTGGATCGACTGCTTGATTTCCTCGAGCCGCACCAGGAAGCGGGCGAAAACGTCCCCGCCGTACGCGATCGGCACCTTGAACTGCACCGCCGGCGCGCCCTGGCCGTCCCAGTCGTCGGCGTAGCAGAGGCAGGGTTCGTCTTTGCGCAGGTCGCGCTTCACGCCGCTGGCCCGCGCGCTCGGCCCGGTGAGCGACCAGTTGATCGCGTCGTCGTGGCTGATCACGCCGACGCCCTTGCAGCGCTCGATGAAGATGCGGTTGCGCACCAGCAGCGTCTCGAGGTCCTGGATCGCGGTCGGCAGCATCTCGCGGAGGAACTTCAGCAGCTTGTCGGTCCAGCCCTGGGGCAGGTCCTGCATCACGCCGCCGACGCGCGTATAGCTCACCGTGAACCGAGCGCCGCACAGCTCCTCGAGCAGGTCGTAGATCACCTCGCGCTCGTTGAATCCGTAAAGAAAGCCCGTCAGCGCGCCAAGATCCAGCGCGGAGGCTCCTACGCAGAGCAGGTGGTCCTGGATCCGGCCGAGCTCGCACACGATCGTGCGGATCGCCTTGCAGCGCGGCGTCAGCTCGATTCCGAAGAGCTTCTCGACCGCGTGGTGCCAGGCCACGTTGTTGACGATCGGCGAGACGTAGTTCATGCGGTCGGTCACGACCACGTACTGGTTGTAGTTCAGGTGCTCGCCGAGCTTCTCGAAGCCGCTGTGCAGGTAGCCGATGTGCGGCGTGACGCCGACGATGGTCTCGCCCTCGAGCTCCAGCACAAGCTGAAGCGTCGTGTGCGTCGCCGGGTGCTGGGGTCCGAAGTTCAGCGTCCAGCGGTCGCTGCCCGGGTCCGGGGGCGTCAACCGCGTCGGTTCGATTCTGGTCATGGTCGTCATCTTGGGAAGCTCCGCACGCGCCAGCCCCGCCCGCGCTCCGGGCGATCGTTCCTACGCGCTTTCCTTCGTCACTACGTCGAACCGCTCGCGCTCGCCTTTGCCCGTCAAGGGATAGTCCTTGCGCAGCGGATGATGCTCGAACCAGTCGGGGCACAGAATCCGCCGCAGGTCCGGATGGCCCGTGAACGTGATGCCGAACAGGTCGTACACCTCGCGCTCGGTCCAGTCGGCGCCCTTCCAGAGCCCCGTCAGCGACGGGACCTTCGGGTCGGGATCATTCACGAACACCTTCAGAAACAGCCGGTGATTCAGCGACAGACTCAGCAGCGAATACGTCACGCCGAACCGGTCTTCCGCGTCGGGGAAATGGAGATAGTCCACGCAGGTCACGTCGCTGAGCTGCTCCATCCGGCAGCGCGGGTCATCGCGCAGAAACGCGGCGACGTCGAGCAGCCGCTCGGCCGGCACGCGCACCCACCACTGGTCCGAAGGGCGGCCGTCGGGTTGCACGCACAGCGGGCGCGCCTCCAGCTTCAGATCGGAGAATCGCTCCTGTAGTGCGACTACGACATCCTGCGTGGCCATCGTCTTTCTTCCGTTGTCTCCGGCGCCCGGGAGAGCGTTGCCCCGCGGTCGTCGGGCTGGGACTTCAGCTTGTCAGCGGCTCAGTTCGGGGAATTCAGCAGGGTCGAACCCAGCCGCACGACCTGCGGCGGCCTGACCGCCAGTTGCAGGCCACGGCCGCGCTCGTGGCTGAGCTTGACGCCGTCGTTCTTCACGATTTCCTGGATCGCCATCAGTCCTTCGAGGACGGTTTCCGGCCGCGGCGGGCAGCCCGGCAGGTAGACGTCGACCGGCACGAACTGGTCGATGCCCTGCACCACCGAGTAGGTGTCGAACACGCCGCCCGACGACGCGCAAGCGCCCATCGAGATCACCCACTTGGGCTCGCACATCTGCATGTAGACGCGTTGCAGCACGGGAAGCGTCTTGACCACCACGCGGCCGGCCACCACGAGCATGTCCGCCTGGCGCGGCGAGAACGACACGCGCTCGGAGCCGAAGCGGGCCACGTCATAGCGGCTGGACGCCGTCGCCATGAACTCGATTCCGCAGCACGCGGTCGCGAAGGGAAGCGGCCAGAGGCTGTGACGTCGGCACCAGTTGATGCCGTGCTTCTTGATCATGTCCAGCGTGTAGTCGAGGCGGGTGTAAGTGAACCCGCCGCCGCTGGGACCGCTCAATCCCATCGAAAGACCCCCCTGCGCCACTCGTAGATGAACCCGATCGCCAGGATCGCGAAGAAGATGCCGATCGCGACGGCCAGGAACCCTGGCCCGTAGCCGGCCTGCACGAGCGCGCTCGCCCAGGCGTGATGCGGCGCGCCGGAATCCGCCGCGTCCCCGAGCCGGCCGTTGAGCACGGCCCACGGGTACAGGAAGATGATCTCGACGTCGAAAACCAGGAACAGCACCGCGACCAGATAGAAGCGCACGTTGAACCGCTGCCGCGCGTCATGCACCGGATCGACGCCCGACTCGTACACGCTATCCTTGATCGCCCCGCGGCGGCGCGGCCCGACCAGGTGCGTGAGGATCAGGATCGCCACGGCCAGCGCGATCGCCGTGAGCAGCAGGATGGCAACGATGGAAAAATCGCTGAAGGCAGGCACGTTCGGCTCCGGCTCGTCCGCACGAGTATAGACCCGTAGATTAGGCCGCGCCGCCGGTTTCCGCAACGCTCCCGGGCCGCTGTACGAGTCGCACCGGCCCGGCTAGCATCGCACGGCGGAGGCCGGAATCGGCCCGCCCGCGCTCGGAGAAAGTGACTCGTGCGTAAGATGACCTCGTCCTCGATCGGCGCCGTCCTGCTCGTGACGTTTTCGCTGCTGCTGGCCTCCTGCGAGCAGACATCGCGCGACTCGCGTCCCCCCGTGGACATCGGCAGCGTGACCGGAGACTGGGTGGAGGTGCGCGACCCGAACGACCCGGGATTCCCGCCGCGATCCCGCGGGCCCGCGACCACGTTGACGTCCCATCGCGTCCTCCATCTGGACGAAACAGGCACCTGGTGGATGGGATTGGGCAGCGCCGCCGGCAAACCCACGGACGAAACGCGGATGGCAGGAACCTGGAAGGCCGACGGGCCGCGCTTGCTCTTCAGCGTGACCACGAACGCCCTGGGCGAGGATCAGGCCGGGCTCGCGCCCATGGACACCGTGGGAGTCGTCAACGTGACGACCCGCGGCGGGCAGACCGTCCCGCGCCTGCGCGTCTCGCACGTGAACGGCGAGTACGTCCCCTACAAGCCGGCCAAGTAGCATCCCGCGGCGGCGTACGGCAAGCGGAATATCCGCCGGAGATCACTCGGGCTCGCGCGGCAGCCGGGACAAGTCGCGGATTCGCTCCGCCTCGGCGTGCATCGCAGCCGCCTCGGCTCCCCGACCTGCGTCGTCAAGCAGCTCAGCCAGGCTCTCGCACACAAAACCGACGAACGGATCGTCTTCGCCCAGCACGAGACGATACGTCTCGCGCGCCTCGCGCAGCAGCGGCTCGGCCTCGTCCCACTCGCCGCGCGCGTGCAGAACCGTGCCCAGCCGGTGGGCCGCCCACGCAACCGCGTCGTGGCGATCCCCGAACTGGACGCGGTAGGCCGCCAGTCCGCGCCGCAGGAGCTCCTCCGCGCCGTCAAGATCTCCGCGCGCGAACAGGACCTTTCCCAGCGCGACGTCCGTCGCGATCGTATCCGCATCTTCCGGCCCAAGCGCCTCGCGCGCGAGGTCCAGCGCCTCGCGCAGGTAAGCCTCCGCGGTCTCCAAATCGCCCAGGTTGGCGTATGCCACCCCCACACCCTGAATCGAGCGGATCGTTTCGCGCCGGCACTCGCCGAGCACGCGCCGCCGCAGCTCCAGCGCCGCGCCGTACGCGTGCAGAGCCTCCGTGAACCGCTCGCGATTCGACAGCGCGTTGCCCAGATTGTGCAGGCTCTCGGCGATCGCGGGGTCGTCGCCCGCGAGCATGCTCTGCCGCAGCAGGAGGGCCTTTCGAAAGTTGTTCTCGGCATCCGCGTAGTGCGAACGCGCCTGCTGGGCCTCGCCCAGCCTGTCCAGCGCCGCCGCCGTCGCGAGGGAGCGCTCGTCGGCGAGCTCGATCGTCAGTTGCAGCGCTCGCTTGAGACACGCCTCGGCCTCGTCATACAGCGCAAGCTGCTGATAGGTCTGGCCGATCGCGCTGAGCGCCTCCGCCTGCGCCGCGGGGGCGTCTCGCAGCTCGGAATCCACCATCTGGCGCGCCTCCCCAAGCATGTCGCGACGCACGCTTGCGTCGGCGCCCGCGCCGACCTCCGCCACGTGCATCAGCAACCGGCCGAGCACGCCTTGAATCCGCTGCGCGTCGAGTCGCGCCGCCGTCTCGTCGTTGCGGGCCCGCTCAACCTGCTGAAGGACCGCCGCCTGCCGCACATACATCACGCCCACGCTGATCGCCGATGCGGCAAGCGTGAGCACGAACGCGGCCACCGTCGCCAGGGCCGTCCGGTGGCGCCGCACGAACATCCGCACCGCGTACCCGCGCTGCGCGCGGCGCGCCTCCACGGGCTCGTATCGGCGAAAGCGGCGGATGTCCGCGGCCAACGCGTCGACCGAGGCGTAGCGCTGCGACGGCTCCTTCGACATCGCCTTGCGGACGATCGCGTCCAGGTCCGCGTCGACGTCCGGGCAGATTCGCGACGGAGGCGGCGGCTCGGCTGTCCGAATCGAGTCGAACAACGCCGCCACGCCCTGGTTTGGATCGAAGGGCAACCGGCCCGTCAGCAATTCGTACAGAACCACCCCGAGCGAGTAGACGTCGCTGCGGGTATCGACGCGCTGGTGTTCGCCGCGAATCTGCTCCGGCGAGGCGTACGCCGGCGTGCCCATGAAATCGCGCGACGCGGTCAACGGCGCCGACGATGTCGCCGAATGCTCGATTCGCTTGGCGAGCCCGAAGTCCAGCACCTTGGGCTCGTGCGTCAAGCCGTCGCCGGACGCCTGTGTGATCAGGATGTTGCCCGGCTTCAGGTCGCGGTGGATCACGCCGCGCTGGTGCGCGTGCTGCAACGCCTCACAGACCTTCAGAAACACGTCCAGGACGACGGCCGGCGGCTGATGAGGCCCGTCCTTGCCGCACCGCGCCCAACGATCGATCGGCAGCCCCTGCACCCACTCCATCGCAACGACGGGCTGATCGTCGACGTATTCAAAACCGTAGACGGCGACGATGTTCGGGTGATTGAGCGCGCACGCCGCCTCGCATTCCCGCTCGAAACGGATGCGCTGCTCCGGCGTGCTCAGACTGCCATGCAGCAGCCGCTTCAGGGCGACGATCCGCCCGGTTCCCGGCTGGCGCGCCCGCAGCACCACGCCCTGGGCCCCGCGCCGGATCTCCCCCAGAAGCTCGTACTGGCCGAGCCGCTGCCCGCGGCACGGCGCCGCCGCTGTCCGCAGGCGTTCGAGCCACGCTTCATCCGGCAGGTCGAACCCGAACCGCGCCTCGCCGCTGGGATCGTCCGGGCCCGGTGCACGCTCGGTGGTCGGCCGATTCACGTGCTCTCCTCATCCCGAAGCTGCTTGCGAATCAACTCCTGCATCCGAGCTCGCACACGCTGACGAATCTTCACGACCGCGCCGAGCGTCAATCCGCGGCGCGACGCGACGGCCGCCGCATCCGCCCCGGCCAGCAGCTCCTCGAACACGTCCACGCTGCGCGGGTCCAGCTCGCGGCGCACCCCGTCCAGCGCCAGGCGGCAGTGGTGATGCACCCACTCCTGCTCCCAGCACTCGTCCGGCTCCTCGGCCCGCGGGTCGGGCAGGCCCTGGAGCCATCCCTCGGCATCATCTACCGCCTGGGGCCGTCGAGCTGGACAACCGGCCAGGCTGGAAATCACATTTCGAACGATGGCGCCCAGGTAGCTGCGAAAACGCCCGCGCTGCGGCGCGTAATCAAAGCGGCGCAGGTACTGCGCCAGGCGCAGGAACACGAGCTGGCGCACGTCCTCGGCGTCCGCGAATTGCAGCCCGCGGGCGAGGCCGTAGCGAAGGACCAGGTTGGAGTAGCGCTGCTCGAACTCGCCCCACGCTTCCGCATCCGCAACGTCGCGGACGCGTGAGAGCAGCGAGAGTCGGGTTGTCGGGCTGTCCATCTGACTACCCGCGAAATGCCGGTTCGCCCCGGAATCGTCGGCGCGGGCCGCGCTCGACGGGCCGGCTTCAACACGCACCAGGAGCCCACCGGCACGGCCTGACGAAACCGTCCCCAAGCGACTGGACCCCGCAATTTACCGCCGGCGCGGCTGCCGTTCCAAGGATTTTCCAGTCCGCTGTCCAGAGGCGGCTGGCCGGCCCTGTACCTGCTTTCAGAGCGGGCGCTGCTCCTGTTTGCAAACGCGTCCAGCAACCGACCCGCACCTCAAGAGGGAGTTTCGCGATGAGAAGCGCGGCTTGTCTATTCGGCGCAACCCTGCTGGGAATCTGCATCCCCGTCGTACCCGCGTCGGCCCAATGCACGACCATCGACTTCGACGATCTTTCGGTAGGGACGGTCGTCACCACTCAGTACCCCGGCGTCACGATCAGCGGACGTGACACCGACGGCACCAGCGGCGTCAATCCGATCATCTACAACCCCAACGGCTCCACCAGCTCCGAGCCCCAATGCCTCAGCGCCTACGGCGACGGACTCAACGAGTTCAGCCCGGAGTTCCTGCGCTTCGATTTCGCCCAGGACCAGACGCGGGTCACGTTCGTTCTGGGCGTGCGCACGGGCTGCTCGGCAACGGACACCGTCGCGGTGCGCTACTACGAGTACTCGGGCGGATCCTACATCCTGCGCGGGACCTTCAACCCCTACGTCAACGGCACGCTGCCGAGCGAGCGCGTGCTCGTCTTCGTGCAGGTGACCCGGCCCAACAACGCGACGTTCCGCCGCATTGAGATCGAAGCGGGCGCCGGAGGCATCTGCGCCGAGCGCTACGAGCTGGTCGACGACCTGTCCTTCGACATCGACACCACCGCGCCGGTCGCGACGATCGACGCGCCCGCCGGCTGCCTCTGCAACCCGACCAGCATCACGGGCTCGGCCTACGACCCCGACGGCAGCATCAGCGGCTGGCAGCTTCACCGACGCCAGCTCGAAGTGCCCGGCGCAACCTGGGTGCTCGTCCGGCAAAGCTCCACGGAAATCATCAACGGCGAGCTGGGACCCTGGAACACCTCCGGACCCGACGGCCGCTACACGCTGCGCCTGCGCGTCACCAACGCTTGCGACACGATGACCGAGACCTTCATGGACGTCTACATGGACAAAGCGTTCGCCAGCTTTCAACTGCGCACGCCGACGCCCGGCGCGATTCTCGGCGGAACCGTCTGCTTCGACGGAACGGTCTGGGATCACTGCGGCGGTGATTTCACGATCGAGAAGCGGCCGGTCGGCGGCGCGTTCGCCCCGGTCGACACCCTCTATCCGCCCTGGGTCGTCAACGACCCGCTCGGCTCCTGGAACACGGGCGTCGCGACGCCCGACGGGAACTACGAAGTGCGCGTGACCGGAACCGATGACTGCGGAAACTCGGCCGCCAGCGCCATCGTCCCGGTCGTGGTCGACAACACGCCTCCCACGGTCGCCATCACTTCTCCTGCGGGCTGCTCGGCCGTGAACGGCGTCGTCGCGATTACGGGCATGGTCAACGACGCGCACCTCCAGCGCTGGACCCTCTACTACTCCGGAACCTCCACTCACGGCTGGGTGCAGGTTCCGAACGCTACGGGTGTGACCAACATCAACGGCGTGCTCGCGAACTGGGACACCACGGCGCTGCCGCCCTGCTGCTACACGCTGCGGCTGGTGGCCACCGACCAGGTTTCCGTTAACTGCACTTCGATCCCGCACACGAGCGAGTACCTCGTGTCGGTCGACGTCGGGGACGTCACGCCGTGCCCGGGCGACCTGAACGAAGACGGCATGATCGACCTCACCGACCTCTCTATGCTGCTGGTCGTCTTCGGCAGCGCCTGCCCTTGACGGCCCAGCGCGGGCGGGCGCCAGAACGTGGCCTCGCCACGTGGCGGCAAGCCTGACTGGGGAATCCTCAGCCGCGGCGGTATCATGCGTCCGCACGCGGCTGAGGAGAACCGATTTGAAACCGATGATGCTGGCCCTGCTCTGGTTCGGCGCGCTGATCGCCGGCTGTCAGTCCTCGGGCGGCGAGCGGCGCGCTGCATCGCAGCCGCCGCCGACGCGGGTCGTGGACTCTCACTGGGCGCTCGTCGCGCTGGGCGGCGGACCCGTCGACCCCGACGTGCTCCTCACGCTGTCGCTGTCCGCCGATGGCAAGGCCAGCGGCCACGCCGGCGTAAACCGCTACTTCGCTCCGTACAGCCTGGCGGCTCGTTCCCGAGCCGACGGCTCGTTGCAATTCGGCGAGATCGGCGCCACGCGCATGGCCGGCACGCCGGAAGCGATGAAGCGCGAGCAGGAGTTTCTCGACCTGCTTCGCCAGGTCGACGCCTACCGCGCCGAAGGCGGCTTGCTCGAGCTCACCGGCGCGGGCCGTCCGCTGCTGCGCTTCCGAAAAACGCAATCCGACGTCTCAGACGCGCCCGCGGCGACCCCGACACCCGACGAGTCCGCACCGTGATTGCCTGCGCGCTGCTGCTGCTGTCCGGCGCAGCCATCGCCGGATCATCGACCGACGCCGGCGATTCCCAACGTCCGGGCCCAGCGCCCTTCGTCATCGTACTGGGACTCACACAGGATGGCGGACTGCCCCACGCCGGCTGTCAGAAGCCCTGCTGCCAAGCCGCCCGGACGGATGCGAACTGGCGGCTCCCGGTCGTCTGCCTGGGCCTCGTCGATCCGCCCAGCAACGCGCGCTGGCTCATCGAAGCCACGCCCGACCTGCCGACTCAGCTTCGCGCGCTTCAACGTCTGCCGGCAGCAATCCCGACCGCTGCGTCCCGGCCTGCCGGCGCGCTGCCGCTCGACGGCATCCTGGTGACACACGCGCACGTCGGGCACTACACCGGCCTGATGCACCTCGGCCGCGAAGTCATGGGAGCGCGCGGCGTTCCCGTCTATGCCATGCCGCGGATGCGCGCGTTCCTGGCGCGCAATGGGCCGTGGGATCAGCTTGTCGCGCTCGGGAACATCGAGCTGAGAGCGCTCGACGAAAGCGTCGCGGTCGCGCTGAACGATCGCCTGACGGTCACGCCGATCCGCGTGCCTCATCGCGATGAATACTCGGAGACGGTCGGGTTTCAGATCATCGGTCCGCATCGCCGGCTGCTCTTCATCCCCGACGTCGACAAGTGGGAGCGCTGGGATAGACGACTGGAGGATGCGCTGCGCGACGTCGACGTCGCGTATCTGGACGGCACGTTTTACGCCGAGGGAGAACTGGGCGGCCGCAGCATGGCCGAGGTTCCGCATCCGCTGATCGTCGAGACGATCCAGCGACTCGCGCCGCTGCCCGCCGAGCAGCGCGGCAAGGTGCGCTTCATCCACCTGAATCACACCAACCCGGCTTTGCAGCCCGAAAGCGATGAGCGAAAGGAGATCGAGCGCCGGGGATTTCGCGTCGCAGAGCTCGGGGAGCGCGTCGAGCTGTAGGGCCTGCCCCCAGACGCCTCAAGGAGATGGAGCGGGGTTGCGAGATTGCTTCTGGACCGCGCGCAGCACCGTGCCGGCGCGAACCGCCCGCTCGGTGCGGCTCGCTGGCCACCGACTCAGGCGTCCGGCTCGTCCGTGCCCGCCAGGAGCTCATCCACAATCGCCTGGGCGTCGTCGCGATAGCGGCGCTCGCGAATCGTCGCGGGCCGAGCCGCCAGGCACAGCCGCACCAGCCCAACCAGCTTGGCGTGAATCTCGGGTTTGCCGGCCTGGCGCTGCAGCAGCGATTCGAGCTCGCCGGCCGCTTCGCTCAGCGGCTCGAAACCAAAACCATGCGCTTCGCCCTTGACCTTGCGCACCTCGACGGCCAGCCGCTCGAGATCGCCGTCGGACAGGGCCGCCTCCAGGGCGCGCACCCGGTCGGCCACGTCGGCCACGAATTCGTCGATCAGCGGGTGCATTTCCGAGTCGTGAAGCAGCGAGCTGACCAGCGGCTCGGGCTTGTTGCGCGCCAGCAGCTCCGGCAACCGCGTGCGCACCTCCGCTTTCGGCAGGAACCCGTCGCAGCCCGCCGCCTTGCAGCGCGGATCCAGGTTGGGTTCCTCCAGCGAGCTGATGGCCACGATGCTGCGCAGATACCCCTTGCTGCGGAGCATCCGCACGGCGCTGAGACCGTCGAGCTCGGGCATCTCGATGTCCATCAGCACCAGGTCGAAGTTGCCCTGCTCGGCCTGCTCGATCGCCTCGATGGCGCTCGAGACGGAACTCACCTCGGCATTCAGGCCGTCCAGCAGGTGTCCCATCAACCGGCGCGCCATGGCGCTGTCGTCGGCCAGCAGCACGCGCGTGCGGATCGCCGACGGCGCGAACGACACCGGGTCGATCGGTCGTGCAAAACGCGCGTCCACCTCGTGGACGCCACTGGCGCCTTCCACGTAAACGCACCGCAGCACCTGCCCGCGGATCGTCTGGCGTCCGCCGCGAGCGGTCGTCAAATGCAATTCCAGCATGCAGTGCGGATGGATCAGGTTGGGCGAGAGGAAACACAGGCTGTCCGAGCCGATGTTGCGCGTGGGAACGACGTAGGTCGTGCACACGTCTCGCGACGAGAATACGTCCACGCGAACGTCCCGCACGCGGTAGCCGTATCGCTCCGGGGTACGGAGGTCGCCGGCGGCGCGCGCGCGGGCATCCAGCTCATCGAGGACGCGCGTCAGCTCGGCGTCGTCGAGTTTGAGACGGGCTGCTTGGTAGCTGTGCATGGCTCCGGCTGCTCCGCGTGCATCGTGCGCTCGCAGTTCTCCAGTGGATACCATGCGATTGCGCCGGTCACGAGGCAAATCCGCTTGCCTTGGAGGTGAGCCGCGGTCCGATAGTGCCAAGCCGGCGGTGCGGCTGAGCCCGCGGCCACCTACGCGACGGAGACAAACTTGCGGATGGATTGCTCCATCGCGTCAACCGAGGCGTAGTCGCGCGACAGGTCGATCGGCAGGAAGGAGCCGTGATTGTGGTCGCTCGCCAGGATGATCAGCCGGCCGATCACGTTGTAGCCGGTCTCCTGCGGCGTGTGTCCGACGATGAAGTAGCGCACGCCGAGCCGCTGAGCGAACATCTCGACGTCCTCGGGTCGGTGAAAGCGTCCCCAGACCAGCGCATAGGCCGCCCCGCCGGGGACCAGGTCGCGCGGTTCGAGCGCGCGGTCGAACACGCTCAGGTCAAAGGCCTCCATCCGCATCGGGTCGGGCAGGCTGTGCGCGATGAAGACGCCGCTCGCCGTTCGGGCGGCCAGCGGCAGCGCCCGCAGGTACTCCTGCGTTGCCTCCAGCACGCGGTCCGCGCTGGAACCGAATCGCGACGCCACGCCTTGCTCAAAATCGAGCAGCACCGAGCGCCCGCCCTTGGTGATCTCCTGCCCCATGAGCTGGGCCAGCTCGTGATTGCTCTGAAGAAAATACACGTTGTCCGGAAACGCCACCTTCCACGCCGCGGCGCGCAGCAGCAGGTCGATCGACAGGTCGCGGCCGTCGCCGCCGTTGACATCCTGGTGAATCAGCTCGTGCAGCAGGACGCTGCGCCCGGCGCTGCGCTCCAGGGCGCAGAAGCGCTGCAACTTGTCGAAGTTGCGCAGGTTGCCGTGCATGTCGCCCGTCACGACGAGCTGGCCGGCGGAACCGAATTCCAGCACCGACCCGCGCCGGTTCGGATCCTCGCGGATCAGTCCGGCCGCCTCGCTCAGCGTAGCGCATGCGGCGCGCGCATCCCACGATTGACTCACGAAAGCGACCCCATTCGGCTCGACTCCCGGCACAGTGTCAGATATCCCGACGCCGCCGTCAAAACCCGCCTAGGCGCCCGCGCGCCGAGAAAGCACGTGGCGAACCGTCTCCAGCCGCGAGAGAACCGCAGCCATGTCCCACGGCCGCACGTCCTTTTCGTTCTCGCAGCATTCCATGATCAGCCTCGACAGCGGCAGCGGCACCTCGCCGTTGAGCTCATGCGGCGGCTCGTTGCCGCGCTTGGCGTCGAGCGACAGACGCGGCGAGCCCGCCGGCGCGTTCGGCAGGATCGTGCTGAACGCGCGGCCGGTCACGGTCCAGTACATCGTCGCACCCAGGTTGAACACGTCCGTCCGCTGGTCCAGCGGACGCAGCAGGACCTGCTCCGGGGCGATGAAGTCCGGCGTTCCCTGAATCCGCGCCTTCTGATGGCCCATCGGACAGCTCTGTCCGAAGTCGATCAGCTTCACCTGCCCGGGCGCGGGCAGCATGATGTTCTTCGGCTTGATGTCGGCGTGAACAAAGCCGCGCCGATGCATCGCCTGGAGCGCCTCGGCCACCGCGATGAAGAGCTCGACCGCCTCGGAGAGCTGCCTGGGCCGCTCGTGCTCGTAGCGATCGTGCAGCCGCAGCCCGTCCACCAGCTCCATCACCAGGAAGAGCTCGCGCAGCTTGAGCCAGCGCCGCACGCGGATGATCTCGCGACACTTCCGCAGCGCCGGGTGATCCAGTTGCCGCGCCACCTGGTACTCGTTCTCAGCCTGCTCCACGAAGCGGTCATCGCGCGGCCCGTGGCGAACCACGTGCTTGATGGCGAACGCCTGACGAGTCGTCCGGTGCCGGCCGGAATAGATCACCGCGCCGGCCCCGTGACCGATCCGTCCGGAGACCTCGTATTCAGGCAGATTCACCAGCGCGCGAATCATGCGACCTCGACGATATCGGCCCTCCGCGCGACGCGCGGAACGGAAGATCGTACACGAATCCGCGCTTCGTACCGAGGCAGTGGCGCGAAGTCGCATCGGCGTGGCGCCCACGTGCGGCCGACGAATACCGGACGAAGCGCAACCCTTGCGCACACAAGCAGTTGGAATCCTGCCGAGGCTTGGTTTTTTCTAGTCGGCGCCCTAAAGTGAGGTGCGTCGCGCAGGCGCGAGAACCGGCCCGAAGCGAGCGTCCGTGGCCAGAGATTATTTCGCCATCCTGGGACTCGCACCCGGCCGCTACGAGCCGGCGACGATTCACGCGCGCTTCCAGAGGCTGCGCGGCGTGGCGCTGCGCGAACTGAATCAGCTCGATCCCCCCGCGGACGATTCGCGCGCGGCGCTCGAGGAGCTGCACACGGCCTATCGCATCCTGCGCGACCCCTCGGCCCAGCAGCGCTACCTCGCGGCGCGGGGCGGCAGCGAGCCGCGGCTCGAGGCCTTTCGCCGCCGAATCGCCGCGGCGCTCGAAGGCGGTCTTCTGCGCCACTCCCGTCGTCAGGAGTTGCTCGCTGAAGGACGCCAGCTCGGCTATTCCGACTTTCACACCCATCTGCTGATCGCGCAGGTGCAATTCGGAGACAGCAGCTTGCCGCTAGCAAACGGCACCGCCTATCAGCATGCCGCGCGGGTCAACCCAGCCGCGGCCCGGCTGGCATCCGCGGTCATTCTCGCGCTCGCGTTGTTCTTCGGCCTGCTTCATCTCGCCGGATTCTGAGCCGCGCCAGCCGCTCGTTCGGAACCGAACAGTCCCCGCCGCGGCCTGGGCGCCTGTCCGTGGCCGCAGCCCGTCCGCAGCGCTCCCGTCGCGCGGGACGCTATTCCTCTTCCTCGTCCTTGGGCTTGTGCGCCGCGACGATTTGAGCCTGCACGTTGGGCGGCACCACGTCGTAGTGGCTGAACTCCATCGAGTAGCTGCCCTGCCCCGCCGTGACGCTCTTGAGCTGCGAGCTGTAGTTGCTGACCTCGGCGAGCGGCACGGTGGCGCGGATCACGCACTGGTTGCCGGGCAGCACGTCCTGCCCCGCGACCGAGCCGCGCTTGCCCGCGATGTCGCGCGTGATCTCGCCCATGTTGTCGGCGGGAACCGTCACTTCGAGGTTGACGACCGGCTCCAGCAGGATGGGGCGCGACGCGGCGAACGCCTTCTTGAACGCCTGCCGGCCCGCGAGCTGAAACGCGATATCCTTGCTGTCGACCGGGTGCGTCTTGCCGTCCACCAGGTAGACCTTGACGTCCACGACCGGGTAGCCGGCGATGACGCCGCGCTTGATCTGCTCGCGGATGCCTTTGTCGACGCTGGGACGGAAGGCCAGATCGATGGCGCCGCCGAAGATCTTGTCGACGAATTCGTAGCCCTTGCCGCGCTCGTTGGCTTCCAGGTCAATCGCGACCTTGGCGAACTGCCCCGCGCCGCCGGTCTGCTTCTTGTGAGTGTACTCGACGTACTTCGCGCTGCCGGTGATCGTCTCGCGGTAGGGGATCTTCGGCGCCTTGGTGTCCACCTCGAGCTTGAAGTAGCGCTTCATCTTGCTGCGGACGACCGTCAGGTGCTGGTCGCCCATGCCCTGGATCACCAGCTCGTGCGTCTCCGGATCGCGGTGATACTCGAAGCAGCGGTCCTCATCGGCGAAGCGGTGCAGGACGCCCGAGATCTTCTCGACGTCGCCGCGCGCCTTGGGCTCCAGCGCCAGAGCGAACATGGGGGTCGGGAATCTGGGCATGCGGACGGTCCCGTCGAGCGCATGGCCGGCGAGTGTGGCGCCGACGGCCACTTCGAGCTTGGGAAAGGCCACCACGTCCCCCGCCGCCGCCTGCGGAATCTCCTCGTGGTGCGCCCCCCGGATTTTGAAGATGTGCCCGACCCGATGCCCCTTACGGTCGCCCGGAACGTACACCTGCCCGTCGCCGCCGATCGACCCCGAGAGAACCCGGGCGATCGCATAGCGGATGTTGCTCTTGGGGTCGGCCATCACGCGCACGACCTGGGCCAGAAACTCGCCGTTCGCGCTCGGCTCGACCGCACTTCCCTTGGCTGCCTCGCCTTCACCGGTCACCAGCATCCGGCGGCGCGACTGCTCCGGCGACGGAGCGAAAGTGATCAGCGCGTCGAGCAGCTCGGGAATCCCCACGCCGGCCTTCGAGTTGACGAAGAGCATCGGAATGAGATGCCCGCTGGCGACGGCGACCCCGATGGCCGGCAACAGCTTCTCGGCCGCGACGGTGCCGGATTCCATGTATTCCGTCATCAGCGTCTCGTCGCTTTCGACGATCGCGTCGATCAGCTCGGTGTGGGCGTGCGCCACGTCCAGCAGGTCGGACGGTCCTTCGGTGCGCTCGAAGACGTTGACGACCTTCCGGCCGCCGTCGGCCGGGAGGTTGATCGCGTGGCAGGCCGTGCCGAACGACTCGCGCAGGTTCGAGTAGAGCTCTTCGAGATTGGCGGTCTCGGAGTCGATCCGCGTCACGACGATCATGCGCGCCAGGCCATAGTCGCCGGCGGCGTTGAACATCCGCCGCGTGTTCACGCCGACGCCGGACGCGGCCGAGACGACCACGATGGCGGTGTCGGCCGCGGCCATGGCGCCGAGCGACTGTCCGCAGTAGTCGGGCATTCCGGGGGTGTCGAACCCGTTGATCAGCTTGCCCTGGTGGGTCAGGAAGAAACCCGAGGCGTCGACGCTGTGCTTGCGCTCGCGTGATTCGTCGTCGAAGTCCAGCACGCTGCTGCCGTCCTCGACGTTGCCGAGGCGGGTCGTGACGCCGGCCTTGAAGAGCAGCGCCTCACCCAGCGTCGTCTTGCCTGAGGCGGAGTGACCGACCAGCGCGATATTCCGAATGTCAGCGGCAGGAGCCGTCGCCATCGTTTCAGCCTCCATCGATTCAGAATGGGTTCGCCCTCAGGATCGGGCGAGAACAGGCAGTATAGCATTGCGTGAAGATCACGCCAAGGAAGTGCATCGCCGGACGGCGGGCCGCCCGCGCGGGCATCAGCCGGCCAGCTCCTTCGGGCCGACCGTTGCAACGCAGAGCTGGTCGCGCCGCAGCCGCCGCGCATACGCGCGTACCTGATCGGGCGTGACTCGTCGAACGGCCTCGATTTTCGGCTGCGGTCCGATCGGCCGCGAGAACTGGAACAGGTCATCCGAGAGGCCGCCCGCCCGCGCGAGAGTCAGGTCATCTTCCGTCTCGGCATGCGCGATCAACTGGTCCCGCGCCCGGATCGTCTCGTCCTCACGCAGATCGGCGCCCACGCGCTCCAGCTCGCGCAGCAGCGTGCGGTAGGTCTGCTCGCAGCGTTCCGGCGTCGTGCTCGCACCGAGGTGGATCACGCCCATGCCGCGCGGCTGCTCATGCCAGCCGGCCACCCAGTAAACCAGCCCGAGCTTCTCGCGCACCTCGCTGAACAGCCGCCCGCTCATGCCGCCCGCCAGCACGCCCAGCAGCACCTGCTCGACCGGGAAATCGGCGTGCCCCTTCGGCAGCCCCGGCAGGGTGATCCCGATGTACTCCTGTTTCAGCTCCTTCGCGCGATGCCGACGGCCCGGCGTGAACGGCGCCG
>CAYXIO010000055.1:0-27640 GCA_964465125.1 uncultured Planctomycetales bacterium
GGTGGCTGCGCAGACTGGCGCTGCGCGTACCGGCGCTGCGCGGGAGGCACGAGGCGCGGGGCGCAGGGCGCGCTGCGCGCGGGGCGCGAGGCTCGAGGCGCTGCGCGTACCGGCGCTGCGCGGGAGGCACGAGGCACGAGGCGCGACGAACCCCGCGCCGCGCACTTCGTCTCCCCGTCTCTCTGTCTCTCTGTCTCTCCGTCTCTGCCGATCTCCGCCTCCCCGCCTCCCCGTCCCTCAGCCCCTCGCGCCCCGCCCCCCGCCGTCAATTCACCCGATTCCGCAGCGGCTCGCCGCGCAGCGCCCGGCCGACCTCCAGCGCCGCCTTGCGACGCATCTCGACGAATCCTTCCTCGGTGTAGAACGCCGCGTGCGGCGTGAGCACGCAGCGGTGATACGCGACGTGCCCCGGATCGCGAAACGCCGCCAGAAGCGCATCGTCGCAGCCCGGCGGCTCGACCGGCAGCACGTCCAGCCCGGCGCCGGCAAGCTGACCGCTCTCCAGCGCCGCCAGCACGGCCCGCGTGTCGCAGATCGGCCCGCGCGCCGTGTTGATCAGGATCGCGCCGCGGCGACACCGCGCCAGCGCCGCCGCATCGACCAACCCTCGCGTGCTGTCATTCAGCGGCGTATGAAGCGACACGGCGTCCGAGCGCTGAAACAGTTCCTGCCAGGTGTCCACCATCGCCACACCCAGCGACTTGCCGCGCCCGTCGGGAATGTAGGGGTCGCAGGCCAGCACCTCCATCCCGAACGCCTTGGCGCGCAGCGCGGCGGCCGTGCCGATGCGCCCCAACCCCAGCACGCCGAAGGTCATGCCGCGCAGCCGGGGCATGCGATCGTTGCGGCGCGCGTCCCAACGCGATGGCGTGCCGCGCAGGTCGGCCTGAAACTGCGACAGGTTGCGAACCAGCGCGAGCATCATCGCGATGGCGTGATCGGCCACGTCTTCGATGCCGTAGTCCGGGACGTTGCAGACCGGGATACCGCGCTCGCGGGCGGCGGCGAGGTCGACGTTGTCGAAGCCGACGCCGATCCGCACGATCGCCTTGCAGCGTCGCAGCGCCTCGATCGTCGGCCGCGTCAGGCGGATGTCGTGCCAGACCAGCAGCGCATCGGCATCGGCGCAGCGCGGCAGCAGCTCGCGTTCATCATGCGCGCCCAAGGCAGTCGCCGTCGCCAGGTCCCCCAGCGCCGCGCTTTCGACGTCCGCCGGTCCGGTCCAGAAGTCCGTGATGTACACCTGCGCCGCCATGCGTAGCCTCCAGCTTGCGGGCGACGCCCGCGCGCAGCGCCGCCGGGCGACATTGCAATCGCGGTCCGCTTCGTGTGCAATTCGGCCGGCTGAATTTGACCGGGTTTGAACGGGAGCCGTGTCTCATCGAGCGGCCGGGATCGTCTGCTCAACCGCAAGAGCGTGGCGCCGTCGGCAGACCCGGGCGACACCGAATACCTGAACACGAGACCAGACCCATGTCCTTCTTCGCTCGCGGCGGAACTCCGAGGCTGCTGGCGCTGCTTGTCATTCTGGGCGCCGCGCCGCCGCTATTCGCTCAGTGGACGCAATGGGGCGGACCGAACCGCAACTTCTGCGTGGACGCGCACGACCTCGCCGGCCGATGGGCGGATTCCGGCCCGAAGGTGGTCTGGTCGCGCGAGCTGGGCAGCGGACACTCCTCCATTCTGGCCGACGAAGACGCGCTTTACACGCTCTATCGCCGGGGCGAGCAGGACGTGGTCGTGTCGCTGAGCCGCGTCGACGGGCAGACGAAGTGGGAATTCGCCTACGACTGCCCGATGAAGCCGAACATGATGCTGGAGTTTGGTCCGGGGCCGCACTCGACGCCGCTGCTGGCCGGAAACCGCCTGTTCACGCTCAGCACGACCCTGCTGCTGCACTGCCTGGACAAGCAGACCGGCAAGCTGCTCTGGAAGAAGGACCTGGTTGAGGAGTTCGGGGCGGTAGTGCCGCCGCGCGGCTTCGGCGCCAGCCCGATCGCCTGCAAAGACAGCGTCATCTTCTCGATCGGCGCGAAGGACGCGGGCGTGCTCGCCCTCGCGCAGCAGGACGGCGCGGTGCGATGGAAAAGCGAGCCGCTCCGGCAGGGCTATCCTTCGCCGATCCTCGCCACGATCGACGGCGTCGAGCACCTGATCTTCGGGCTGGCCGGCGACCGCGTCGGACTCGATCCTGAAACCGGCGCGACGCGCTGGAAGTTCAAGGTCGACGAGCAGTCCGCCACCATCATGAGCACGCCCATCTTCGTCGCCCCCGACCGCCTGTTCAGCACGGCGGCCTACGGCGCAGGAAGCTGGGTGCTGCGCATCCGCAAGCAGGACGCCGGCTTCGTCGCTGACGAAGTCTGGCACAACAACCGCATGAAGATCCAGCACGGCAACGCAATCGTCATCGGCGATTTCGTCTACGGCACCAGCGGCGACTTCGGACCCGCGCTGCTGATGGCCAGCGACCTGCGCGACGGCCGCGTCGCCTGGCGCGAGCGCGGCTTCGCCAAGGCGAACCTGCTCTACGCCGACGGGAAGCTGATCATTCTCGACGAGACCGGCACGCTGACGCTGGCCACGGCTACGCCGGAGAAGCTGACGATCCTCGCTCAGGCGAAAGTGCTCGAAGAAAAATCGTGGACGGTTCCGACCCTGGTCGGCTCGACGCTTTACCTGCGCGACCATCACACCATCCGGGCACTGGACCTCGGCGCTGCTGCCAACGGCTGAAGGGAGCCCGGCGCCGGCGCCGCGGTTTCCAGCACTGAAGGGAGTCCCGCACGTGTGCCCGACGATTCGACCGATTCTCCTCGCGGTTCTTGCGGCGGGTCCGCTTGCCGCGGCGGTCGCGCAGGACGCGCCGCCCCGCGCCGCCAGCGGGCAGACGCTGGTCGTGCCTGACGCTCAGTTGGATGCGGGCGAGGTGTTTCACATCGTCCCGGGCGACGACGCGCAGATTGTCGTAACCTCCGACGCACCCCTGCAGCGCACGGTGGCCTCCTGCCGGCGGGCGGTCGGGTACTTCCTGCGGCCGTACGACGCAGCGCCCGACCAGCCGCCGATCGTGGCCGGAGCCATTCGTATTCCGCTCGCGTCGTTGGACTGCGGCGCGCGCACCAGCAATGAGATCATGCGCAGCGCGGCGCTGCTGAGCGTCGCCGAGCACCCGGAAGCCACGTTCGTGCTCCGCGGCGTCGAGGACGTTCGCCTCCAAGGCGCTGAAGGCGAGGCGCGAAGCTGGTCGGTCACGCTGCGCGGCGCGCTCGCGCTGGCGGGCAAGTCGCTCGACCTGAAGGTCCCCGCGACGCTGCGAATCCACCCGTTCACGTTTCGAACCATGAACCGGACCCCGGGCGACCTGCTGACGGTGCGGGCCGAGTTCGACCTGACGCTCGACGCACTCGGGCTGTCCGCGCCCGATCGCGCGCTGATCGACCGGATTGCCGACCACGTCAAGGTGAGCGTTTTCCTGCTCGCGAGCGTGGCCCCGCCCGACCATTCGTACGATCCTCGCATCGCGCGAGACGAATTCCACGAGCTGCTGAACTTCGTGACGTACATTCGAGACTTCAATGACCCGCAGAAGGGCTACGCACTGGGCGGCGACCTCCTGCGGGCGCGCGCCGGGAACAGCGCGCTGCTCAACGAGCTGGCCCTGGCGGTCATTAACGAAGACGGCATCGAAACGCGCGACCTGGATTTTGCATTGCGCGCCGCGTCGCGCGCCTGCGAGCTGAGCGCCGACGACGACGCCATGCTCGCGACGCGCGCCCAGGTGCACTTCAAGCGCGGCGAGCCGTCGCTGGCCGTCGCCTGGCAGGAGAAGGCGCTCGCGGCCATGCGAGATGCCCCCCCGCCGGCACTGGAGCCGCATCAGCGGATGCTCGAGCAATACCGCACCGCCGCCCGACGCTCGCCGACCTCGGCGCCGGCGGCTCCGTAGCGCGCTCAAGCGACCAGCGGAGTGATCCGCTTCAGGACAGCCGCCCGCGAGCTGCGCCCGTCGACGCGCGCCTCCAGTTCGTGGTCCAGCCGCACATGCCGGATGAACGAAGTTTCGCTGACGCTGGGGAGGTTCGCCAACCAGGCCCAGTCGATGAAACCGCCGTCCAGACGCGGGTTGATGGTCAGGTACGCCGCGCCGCTGGAGGTGAGATTGTGGAAGAAGTGGCTGCCCTGGGACGGGTCGACCAGGAAATTATCGAGCGTGGTCTCGACGATGACGCGTGCGGTGGAAATCTGCCCCCACGCGACCGGAATGCCGAGCCAGTGATTCGACGATCCCCAGCGGCCGGGGCCGATCAGGACGCAGGTGCGCCGGTCAGCACGAAGCTGGTCGCTGACGGACGCGATCTCCTGGGCGATCTGCTCCGTGCGGGCGGCGTCGAACGCGTCCGGCTTCACGTAGATGATGTCGCGCATGCCGACCAAGCGCCCGTTGCCTAGCGACTGCGCGCTGAAGCAGACCATCGCTTCGCGCGACACCCCTTCAATCTGTACCGCTTCCTGCTCGCCGCTGATGCCGTACGGCCGCAATTGCAGGATCGCCAGCTCGCGCGGGGTGCTCGAAAGATTGGCGGCGAACTCGATCTCGACCGGCCCGCCCAGCCCGTCGCGGCCGAGGGCCATCACGCGGTGCAGGATTTCAGCCAGCGGGAAAACCCCGCTCTTGAGCACGTGCGCAAACGTCACCACGCGCACGCCCGGACGGTAGATGCCGTCGTAGAACGCGTCGTCCTCCGGCGCCCAGGTGGACCCGATCGCCGCCAGCGTGCCGTGCGCTTCGGCGTCGGCCAGCGGCAGGCGCACGACGATCGGCTCACCGGGGGCGGCGGGCCCGCCCTCGCCGCGGAGCAGATCGATGGCGTAGAAGCCGCGCTGCGACTGATCGACGAAGCGACGGCCCAGCGCGAGCTGCGGCAGGACGTGCGGGTACGCGGGGGAGAAGCGCAGCGCTTCGCCGCCTTGCACGACCAGTTGCCCGAGGCCCAGGCCGACGATGGCGACGCCGTCCTCGGGCTTCATGTGGCCGAAGGGGTAGAAGTTGTACGAACGCAGCACGCCGGCGAAATCCGGATAGAAGTAGTGATCGTGCTGCGCCCCCACGATCTGCTGGAGGATCACCCCCATCTTCTGCTCTTCGATGCGATGAGGCGTCGACTCCAGGTACTTGCGGGCCGCCGTTGAATACGTCGACGCATATACCAGCCGGACGGCGTCGCAGAGCTGCGCGAGCCGGCGCTCGAAGTCGGGCTGGTTGTTCGGAATCATCAGCGTCTCGTAGACGCCCGCGAAGGGGTAGTACTGCGAGTCCTCCAGCAGGCTCGACGAGCGGACGGCGATGGGATACTGCACGCTGTGCAGATACGCGCGCAGGTCCTCCACGATGCGCTCGGGCAGCGGCCTGGAGAGAAACTCGCTCTTCACCCATTCGTCGTCGCCGTGATAGAGCGCGGTGGAGCGCAGCCGGTTCTCCTCGAGGAACTCGTCGAAGACGTCGGTGCCGATGACGACGGAGCGCGGGACGAGGACGCGCACGTTCTCGAAGGCGCGGTGCAGCTCGTGGCGGACGAGCATGGCGTCGAAGAAGGCCAGGCCGCGGGCCTTTCCGCCGAGCGAGCCGCCGCCGAGCCGCGCGAAGGAGCAGCTCAGGTCGAAGCGATCGCGGTTGAAATCCTCGATGGCGCCGAGGCGGCTGAGGCGGATCGCATCCTGGAAGGACGCGATCAGGTAGCGGCGCAGCGCTTCCATATCCTCGAATTCGGAGACGCGCCGCGGACGCAGCCGGCGCGCCAGCGCGAACTCAGTGCGGGCCCGCAGCCAGTTGGAGAAGTGATTGCGCAGCGCGTGCAGGTGTACGCTCTCCACCGGCACGCTGCCGAGTTTGTGCACCATCTCGTGCAGGTTCGAGGCCCGCCCGACTTCGACGCCGTCCGCCCGGCGGAAGATGAAATCGCCGAAGCCGAAGTTGCTCAGCATGAACTGCTGCATGTCCTGAAGCAGCGTGTTCGAGCGCTTGTGCAGAAACGCGACGCCGGCCTTCGCCGCCAGCGCGCGGTTCTGCGCCTCCGAAGATTGCAGCAGCACGGGCACGTCGGGGTTGTCGCGGCGTATCTCCTCGATCAATAGCAGGCCGGCCAGCGGCTCCTGGTGCTCGCCCTTGTGGTAGCGCACGTCGGTGATCACGCCGAAGATGCAGTCGCGGTAGCGCTGATACAAATCGATCGCTTCGTCGTAGGTCTCCGCCACGAGAATCTTCGGGCGCGCCCGCAGGCGAAGCTGACGCTGCATGCGGTTGATGCCGTCGAGCATCACCGCGCGGGTCTGCTCGACCAGCTCGCTGTAGAGCATCGGCAGCATCGAGGAGCGGTAGCGCACGGAATCCTCTACCAGGATGATCACGCCGACTCCGCCGACCTGCGTGTCGTGATCGGCGTTCCACATGTCCTCGATGGCCTTGATGATCACCAGGAACAGCTTGGCGTCGCCGTGCCAGACGTAGACGCTCTCGATGTTCTCCAGGTCGTGGCGATCCCCCAGCCGGGCCAGCTCCAGCTCGTTGACGATCAGCAGCACCACGGGCAGGCCCGGGCGCAGCCGGCGCGCCTCGGCGGCAAAGCGCCGCACATCCATGTCGCCGATGCGCAGCATGGTGATGACCAGATCGAAGCGCTGCTCGTGCAGGGCCTCGAGCGCGGCCTCGCCGGTGGCGACGCGCGTCACGCGCGGCGCGTGCGTCAGGCTCAGGTCGACGTATTCGGAATAGATCAGCTCCGTGAGCAGCCCGTCTTCTTCAAGCGTGAAGGCGTCGTACGCCGTCGAGACGAGCAGAATCTGTTCGACGCGGCGCGGCATGAGATTCGGAAAGCGGCCCAGGCGCCACTCGTGCCCGGACGACTCATCGGCAACGCCGTGATCTTCGGGAGCATTCGGCTGCGTCGTCATGTTCACTCCGGGGCTGGGCCAGACAGTGACTCCGAAGATCATAGCCGCAGAGGTGCGGCGCGGGCCGCGAGCAGGCGTGGGGGCCGACGATTCGCAGACGCGTGTTCGGAAGCGGGAGCAGACCCACGCAAGCGCGAGAGACGCCGTGGTTAGGTCCCATTCGCCGAGTTCGAGCGCGACGGAGGCTGCGGCCACTCCGCGCCGCATTCCGGGCAGCGGGCCTGATCGGGCCAGAGGATACAGCCGCAGCGAGCGCAGAAGATCGCTCCCTTGGGCGGCCTCCGCGCGGCCGCCCGGCCGGCGCCAATCACACCGTGGCCAGCCGTCCAGACACAGACCAGTCCCAAGCCACCGGCACAGAGAGGGAGAAAAGTGCCCGGCGGCAAGGCGCCAATGGCCGCGTGGAGCGGCACGAGCACGGCCAATATGATGCAGCCAACCAGGAATTCCTGCGCGACTTTGCGGGATACTGCGCCGATGCGTGGCAGGTAGCCTGAGACGAAGAGTGCGTAATTCAAGCCCGCGAATGCCACCACCCAAGCCGACCCCGCCGCAGTTCGGACCTCGTCCGCCAGCGGGTTTCCGCCTGGGATGGTCCGGCCCCACCACTAGACGCCGATTCCGACAACTAGGGCGATTCCAGACAGAAGTACGTCGTTGCGCTTCATCGGGCTCGACCGATCATCAACCACTCACTCTGTACTGCTGTCGTCGAGAGCTCCTGCGATGCCGTCGTTCTCACCGACCCAAGCGTCTACGCTGAGCACGATGGCACGTGTGGTCAGACCACCTAATGCCGCCGCCAAGACGGAACTCAACGCAGTATGCAGCAGTCATTTGCATCGAGCCGATACTGGGTTTGGCACAACTGCCTTGACAACCGATAGGTCGTCGAGCAGTTCCCGATTGAATTGTAGTAGTGCAACGCGGCCAATCCAACGCAGGGCGGGAAGCTCAACCAGCCGAGGATGATCCCGCCCACTGCGCCGAGAAACGTGCAAGCGGCCATTTCGGCCGCGAACGTGACGGCCGCTGTTCCGCGGCAGGCATCAAATCCTTGGGCTGCCGATGCTAGGCAGTCTTGATAGCGCCACGCGGCATCCCTCAAGCACTCCTGAATGTACGGGTTTTCGCTGTCGTCGCACGGGACGCGTGGAAGCGGATCGATCGGCGGGCCGAGCACGCCGCCGCTTTGGCCATCGTCTCGCAGGCCACCGCCACACAACCAGCGCTGCTGAATCTACGCCCACGCGCGCATCTGGAAGGCGACGTCCGGTTCAGCCGGCTCGCCGCCGAGGAGCATGACCAGATGCGGGAGGTCCGGAGCCGGCGTGTCCATCGATAGCAGGTCCCACGCCACGTACACCTCTCCCTGGTCGGTGTGCAAACGCGCCCAGAGCAGACCGAGGCGGAGGTTTACCGCCATGATTTCGCTCAGTTGCTCGGGCGTGAGCAGGCTCAACCAGGGCTCCTGAGTGAAGTCCGACTCCCAGTAGCCCAGCACATCGCAATCGTACCCGGCCGCGTACGGTCCAAAGTAGTAGTTGCCATGGATGGTCTCAAGGACGGGCAGCAACGCGACTTCGCCGCTTGGGCTCTCACACTCGAACAGCGTGGGCTCGTGATCGAGCGTAAACATCCCGCCACAGTCTGCGTCCGTCGGAAAGAGCGCATCGGTCACCTCGCCCGAGAGCGCCTTGAGAAACTGAAGTGCGTCAAACGTCTGCTGGTCGACGTTGGTGCCGTAGCAATCGTAGGTTGGCTCAGGTGGCAGCACGTCAGCCCGAAGCGCGGCGGGTTCGAGAAAGGTGGAGAACGCGAACAGCAAGAAGCAGGACCGGAGGTTGGCGCGGGTCATAGGGGCACCTCCAGAAGCCCGCCGAGGCGGCAGGCGGCAACCCTCGGCCGTGTCTCAATGCTGACGCCACCGGCGCAGCCCACCAACATTCACATTCACATCAGCCCTCAGTATGCCCTCAGAAACTGCGTTTGTCAGCGCTGCTCGAGGTTTTTCGGGCGATCTGCACGGCGAACGAGCCGCCGGCGGCCCCCAAACGGCGCGGGCGGCGCCGATCGCGTTGGATCCGCGCCGCCCGCTTATGACTACGTCCGCGTCCGTCGGTGCGACGGTAAGCGGACGGTTAGACCAGTCCCTGGTCCATCATCGCGGTGGCGACCTTCAGGAAGCCGCCGATGTTCGCGCCGACCACGTAGTTGCCTTCGCAGTTGTAGGCCTTCGCGGTGTCGACGCAGACCTTGTGGATATTGACCATGATGCCGTGCAGGCGCTGGTCGACCTCCTCGCGCGACCAGGACAGCCGCATCGAGTTCTGCGACATCTCCAGCCCGCTGGTGGCGACGCCGCCGGCGTTGGCGGCCTTGCCCGGCCCGTACAGCAGCTTGCCTTCGATGAAGACCTTCACGCCGCCCGGAGTGGTCGGCATGTTGGCGCCTTCGGCGACGACCTGGCAGCCGTTCTTGACCAGGTTGTTGGCGTCGATCTCGTTGACTTCGTTCTGCGTGGCGCAGGGCAGCGCCATGTCGCACTTGACCGCCCAGAGCGGGTTGCTGGGCGCGTTGCTGTCGACCTTCTGGTAGTGCGTGCCCGAGTACTTGTTGGCGTACTCGCTGATGCGACCGCGCTGCATGTTCTTGAGGTCCATCACGAACTGGAGCTTCTTGGCGTCGATGCCGGCCTCGTCGACGATGAAGCCGTTCGAGTCCGACAGCGTGATCGGCTTGGCGCCGAGGTGCAGGCACTTCTCGACGGCGTACTGGGCGACGTTGCCCGAGCCGGAAATGACCACCCGCTTGCCCTTCATCGACTGGCCGCGGGTCTTGAGCATTTCCTCGGCGAAGTAGACGGTGCCGTAGCCGGTCGCCTCGGGCCGGATCAGGCTGCCGCCCCAGTTGAGGCCCTTGCCGGTGAGCACGCCGTCGAAGCGGTTGACCAGCTTCTTGTACTGGCCGAAGAGGAAGCCGATCTCGCGGCCGCCGACGCCGATGTCGCCGGCGGGCACGTCCGTGTCGGCGCCGATGTGTCGATAGAGCTCGCTCATGAAGCTCTGGCAGAAGCGCATGACCTCAGCATCGGACCTTCCGTGCGGGTCGAAGTCGCTGCCGCCCTTGCCGCCGCCCATGGGCAGCGTCGTGAGCGAGTTCTTGAGGATCTGCTCGAAGCCGAGGAACTTGAGGATGCTGAGGTTCACGGAGGGGTGGAAGCGCAGGCCGCCCTTGTAAGGCCCGATGGCGCTGTTGAACTCGACGCGGTAGCCCTTGTTGACGTGGACTTCGCCCTTGTCGTCCATCCAGGGCACGCGGAACATCAGCACGCGCTCCGGCTCCGAAAGGCGTTCCATGATCTTCGCCTTGCGGTACTCGGGATGGCGGTCGAAGACCAGCCCGATGGACTCGACGACCTCCTGCACGGCCTGATGGAACTCCTTCTCCCCCGCGTTCCGGGTCTTCAGGCCATCCATGAACTCAGTCACGAACTTGGACATGCGCGATTCTCCTCAAGGTATGCGCAAACTCCCGCCGCCGACTGCGGCCGCAACCAACTCGGCGAATCGGCTTGCAGTCGGCCGCGGCCGACTGCGATAGCGGAACGGTGTGTCATACAACGCCTTGGTCCAGAATGGCATCCGCCACCTTCAGGAACCCTGCAATATTCGCGCCGGAGATGTAATCTCCGGGCCGGCCGTACGACTCCGCCGTCTCCAGGCAGACGCGGTGAATGCGGCTCATGATCTCTTTCAGTCGCCGGTCGACCTCCTCACGGCTCCAGAACAGCCGCATGGAGTTCTGCGACATCTCCAGGCCGGAAACGGCCACGCCCCCCGCGTTCGCCGCCTTGCCGGGGCCGACCGGAACTCCATTCGCTTCAAAGACTTCGATCGCTTCCGGCGTGCACGGCATGTTGGAGCCCTCCGCCACCAGCTTGCAGCCGTTGGCGACCAGGGCCTTGGCATCGTTGTGATCGATCTCGTTCTGGGCGGCGGTCGGAATGGCAACGTCGCATTTGACGTTCCAAGGCCGGCCGGGACGCAGCTCGAGCTTGTACTTCTCGGCGTACGCGTTGACCTGCTCCCGATGAACGTGCCAAAGATCGTGGACATAGCGGGCGCGCTCGCCGCTGATCCCGTCCGGGTCATACACGTGGTGGTGCTCGTCGGCGATGGTGACGACCTTCGCGCCCAGCTCGTTCAGCTTTTCGAGCGCGTGATAGCCCAGGTTGCCGTATCCCGAGATCGCCACGGTCTTTCCGGCGAAACTCTGCTTCCTGGCGGCGAGCATCTCCTGCGCGAAGTAGACCGTTCCGTAGCCGGCCGCCTCCTTACGGATCAAGCTCCCGCCCCAGTTGATGCCCTTGCCGGTCACCCAGCCCTCGAAGCGGTTGACCAGCCGCTTGTACTGCCCGAACAGGTAGCCGATTTCGCGGCCGCCGACCCCCACGTCGCCGGCGGGCACGTCCGTATCCGGCCCGACGTGGCGGAAGAGCTCGTTCATGAACGCCTGACAGAATCTCATGATCTCGGCGTCGCTCCGTCCGCGCACGCTGAAGTCGCTGCCGCCTTTCCCGCCGCCCATGGGCAAGGTGGTCAGCGCGTTCTTGAACGTCTGCTCGAAAGCCAGGAACTTTATGATCGACTGATTGACCGAGGCGTGAAAGCGCAGGCCACCCTTATACGGACCCAGCGTGCTGCTGAACTGCACCCGAAAGCCGCGGCTGACGTGGATCTCGCCGCGGTCATCCACCCAGGGCACGCGAAAGCTGACGACGCGCTCCGGCTCGACAATCCGCTCCAGAACCCGCTGCTTCCGATATTGCGGGTGTTTTTCGAGTACGGGAACGATGGATTCCGCAACCTCGGTCACGGCCTGGAGGAATTCCTTCTCACCGGGATTCCGGTTGATCACGTCGTGCAGAAACGCCCTCAACATGTCGGACATGCGTACGGTCCTCACCTGGGTTGCGGATGGCGCAACCAAAAACCCACCCGGACCGGCCGCGCACGTCGGTCGGCGTGGACAGAGCCTGCCGGCGGTCGTCGGGCCGATCGTTTGGGCGCCGAAACGCCGCCGCGTTCGCGTATAATAGC
Source organism: uncultured Planctomycetales bacterium (assembly GCA_964465125.1). Classification (GTDB taxonomy): domain Bacteria; phylum Planctomycetota; class Phycisphaerae; order UBA1845; family Fen-1342; genus CAYOHG01. The sequence goes on from CAYXIO010000055.1 coordinate 12,054, forward strand.
AAACCGCCCCGACGGTTGGGGCGCGGACGAGCGAGGTGCCGGCAGCGTCATGGAAACCTGGAAGGAATACGAGCACAACGTCATCTCGCACAGCGCCGCGCACCACCTGATGGCGATCGCGGACCTGATGGCGAAGTTCGGCTACGCGCGGGTCAGCGACGTGGCCCGCGAACTTGGCATAACTCGCGGCAGCGTCTCGATTTCCCTTCGCCCGCTCAAGGACGCGGGGCTGATCCTGCAAGACGAGAACAAGCACCTGCGGCTCTCGCCGGACGGCCAGGCGCTGGTTTCGTCGATCAAGACCAAGCGGGCCCTGATGCAGCGCCTCTTCTCGGAGGTGCTCGGCGTCGCGCCGGAGCAAAGCGAGATCGACGCGTGCAAGCTGGAGCACCTGATCAGCAACGAGACGGCGCAGCGGATCGTCGCCTTTCTGCGCTGTTTCGACTCCGGCGAAGGGTCCGCGGCGCTCTTCGCGCGGTTGGGGCGCGACGACGTCGGCTGTCAGCAGCAACCAGAATCGTGCCCGAGCTGTGAGCACGAATGCCTGGCGTCGAACGTCGGCAGCCCGAAGCGCACGGAGAAATCCCGTTGAGCCGCATGACCAATCAAGAGATCGCGAGCGAGCTGAACCGCATCTTCGCCGAGGAAGTTGAGGCGGCGACGCGCTACCTGCACCTGGTGAACGCCGTCCGCGGATTGGACCGCATTCTCGTCGAAAAGGTCCTCAAGGACGCGTTTCACGAGACCATTCAGCACGCCGAGATCATCGCCCGGAAGATTCGGGCGCTGGGACACGTCCCGCGGCTGGACATCCAGGTGGTCTGCCCGGCGGAGCCGATCTCCGGCAAGGAAGCGCTCGAACAGGCCCTGACGTTTGAGGAAGCGTCGCTGGAGTGCTACCAGGATCTGCTGCGGCGCGTGGAAGGCGATGTCTCGCTCGAAGAGTTCGTACGATCGCAGATCGCTATCGAGTCCGAGCACGTCGCCCAACTGCGCGAGCTGCTGAGCGATTAGCGCACCGCGAGTCTCGCCGGGCAGAGAGCCGCGCCGCCCGTCGCGGAGCCGTCAGCCGCACACACTCATCTCAAAGCTCGCCAGCAGCGCCGAGAGGTCGTCCAGATCGATGCAACCGCCGGCATCCAGGTCGGCGGCGGAGTTGTATCCCGGGTCGCCGGCACAGGTGCCGAACGCGACGAGCAGCTCGGACAGGTCGGCCAGGTCCACGCGGGAGTCAGCATTCAGATCGCCCGTCAGCTCCGCCCCATCGCAGATGCCGTTTCCGTTGCAGTCGGCATCCAGGTCGAACGCGAAGGCCGCGCCGGCATCGCTGGCCGCCTCGTCATCCTGCCACGCCCCGACGGCCGCGTTCGCGCCGGAAAGCGCGACCCCTACGCCAAAGTTGTCCATCGGGGCTGGGTCCGTCGCCAGCAGCGTCTGCTCCAGCATCCACACACCCGAGCTGTAACGGAAGACATAGGCTGCACCGGCCGTGTCGACGGCCGCGTCGTCCCACCAGGAGCCGATCAGCGCCCGCTCGCCGTCCAGCGCCACCGAGATGCCAAAACTGGCATCCGTAACCAACGTCGGCGCCGTCAGCCGGGCTTCCTGTATCCACGAGCCCGCGATCCGCCGGAAGACGTATGCGGCGCCGGCGTTGAACACCGGCCCCGGCGCGTCGTATGAATACGCGCCGATCAGCGCCACATCACCCTGAATGTCCACCGCGTTTCCGAAGCGGTGCTCCACCCCGCCGTCCGAGGCGGTCAACTTCGCCTCGCGGACCCACGCGCCGCCGGTCCGCCGGAAAATGTAGGCCGCTCCGCGGTTGTGCTGCGCGTCGCTGTCGCGGTCGGCTCCGACACAGGCCACCTCGCCATCGATCGCGGCGGCGGAGCCAAAGGCCTCGTTCGGATCGGCGTCCCCCGCCGCCCGGGTCAGCTCGGTCTCAAACGACCACACCAGCCCGGCGCGGCGGTAGACAAACGCCTGGCCGGAAGGCATGTTCGGATCGCCGCCGAGCGGAGCTCCAACCGCGATGCCGTCGCCGGAAATCGCGACCGAGGCGCCGAATTCCTGCCACACATTCTGCACCGGCGCCGTGAGCTTGGCCTGTTGGGTCCATGTGTCGCCGCTGCGTTGAAAAACGTACACCGAGCCGGCGTGAGTCGTCGGACTGTTGTCGAGAAACGCGCCCGCCACGGCCGTATCGCCGTCCAGCGCCAGGGCCAGCCCGAGCGCGTCATTGGACGAGGGATCCAGTGCGCGCAGCTTGGCCCGTTCCAGCCACTGGCCGCCGACGCGCTGAAAGACGTACACGGCGCCAGCGTTCAGGGCGCCCTCGTCGTCCTGGTGCGCCCCGACCGCCAGGTAGTCGGCATCGAGCGCAACCGAAACGCCGAAATAGTCCATCGCCGCCGGATCACCAGACAAGAGCTTGGCCGACAGACACTGGGCCTGCGAGGTGGGCGAGTGTACGGTCAGCAGGACCGCGATCATCGCCGGCGTCACGGCACCGATGGGTGCGCGAAGAACCCGCAGTCTCCGCGTGGCGCGACCGGCCCCGCGCGCTGAGATTCCCCCGTTTGGCCGGCTTCCCACCCGCTCCAGGTTATCAGCGGCAGACAAGGGCGCGCGCATCTCGATCTCACCTCCAAGGACGTGTTTTCGTCGGAACGGGCGTAGGGCACCCGCCGATTCGTCACGCTATCGGGCCGCCTCGCCGGAGGCAATGAGAATGCGCCGCCGGGGTCCGTGCAGAAACCTCGGGACGAGCGGTACGAGATTCCTGTCCGACACGCATGAAGGCTGCCGACCGAATCCGTTCCCACTTACGCGCGGACCGATCTCACACTTGAGCCGCGAGGAGACGTCCCCGCGCACCGATGCGCGGGATGATGTTCGCACACGAACATGTGTCCGAGCGGACACTCGCGCAAGCAAACGCCACCACCTCCGTCAGCGCGGGACCGACGCCCTGCGTCCGCGGGTCACACACCAGTCGCCGCCGACGGGCTTCCGCGCGAGCTACGTTCCGAAGTCGACCAGCAGCGCCGAGAGGTCGTCGAGGTCAACGCAGCCGTTGGGTACGATGTCCGCGACCGGGTTATAGAGCGGGTCGCCGGCGCAGGTTCCGAACGCGAGCAGCAGGATCGAGAGATCGTCCAGGTCGACATGTCCATCGCCGTTAAGGTCGGCCGGCGAGCCGGCGTCCGGCGAAAGCAGGAACGCGCGGACTTGCCCGTCGTGCACGCCGCTGCCAACGATCTGCCCAGAGTCGTTGATCGCCCAGGCGTTTTCGAGCACCCAGCCGGAGTTTGCCGGCAGCAGGTCGTTCAGGTCCGCGATGGCGCCGCTGGTCCAGAGAAACGCGTGGCCGTGCGAGCTTCCGACCACGTCGCCCGCGTTGTTCGCGCTGTACCCGTAGCTGGCGCCTCCGCCGAGCACACCCAGGTCCGTTCGGGCCAGCACGTTGCCGGCGGCATCAATCGTGAACCGGCAGGCGTGCGGCTCGCCCGCGACCGTGTCGGCGACACCGGCGGCAAAGCCGGTCTCGCTGATGTCATAGGCCATTGAGCCGGTGCCGCCCAGCGTTCCGAGATCGACCGCGGCGCTGTTCTGCCACAGCGTGGCGCGCACCGAAGCGTTGCCATGGGTGTACGTCCAGCCGACGATGTGTCCGGCTTCGTTGACGGCGGCGGCGTACCCGTACTCGCCGCCCAGCGTCGGCAGCGTGGTCAGCGCGCCGGCCTGCCAGCGGGCCGGGCGGTCGAACCAACCGGCGGCGCTGTCATAGGTCGTGACGTGCCCGACCACCGTCCCGCCCGCGTTCAGTCCGTGCGGTGCGAAGTCCCCCAGGCTGATGCTTGAGCCGTTCTGCCACAGCAGCCCGTGCGAGACGATGCTGCCGAGCGTGAACGACGAGACCGCGACCTGTCCTGCGTCGTTGATGGCGAAGCCCTGCGTGTGCAGGTCGCCCGCGGCCGGCGCGATCGGCGTCGCGGCGCCGTTCCAGAAGTACGCACGGATCGCGGCGTCAGCCTGATCCGAGATGGCGGCCACCTCGCCGAGCGCATTGAGGCCGAAGGCGTGGCTGGTTGCGCCGCCGAGATTTCCAAGGTCCTGAATCGAGTAGTCGTCGGCGAAGGCCGCCGCGTTAAAACCGCAGCCCGCAATCAGCAGGCCGGTGCGGATGAGGTACGTGGCTTTCATGAAGTAGTCCTCAGCTTTCTCACCGGGTCGGAGAACGAATTCGTCCAACAGGTCCGGGGGTTGTGTCGTACTAGTCATCGACGCTGTGGAAGAACTGGCCCGGCGGCCCCTGGCTGTGGCAGACCGTGCACGTGTCGATCACGCCGGCGTGCCCCTGGATCAGGTTCGCCTGCACGTTGTCCGTCTCCGTAACGGTTGGCGCGATGGCGTGCGGGCTGCCATGACACGCGTAACAGTGGATGTTCTTGTGCCCGACCGAGTCGCGGTAGAGCGTATTGGGCTGCTCGAACTCGAACCCCGGCCGGCTGTGGCAAGTTCCGCAGCGCGGCTCCGTCACCCAGGGCTGCCGCAGCGGGCTGGCGACGGCGTTCATATCGCCGTGGCAGGTGATGCAGTGCACGTCATGGGCCGAGTGCACGTCGCGCTGGCAGTTGGTGCGGTAGCCCGGGTGGCAGGCGTAGCACTGCGTCGCGGGGTCCAGATCGCCGACGCGCGGGGCGTGCGCGCCGTGCATGGCACGCGAGAGGTTGTGGCGGTTGGGATCACCGGGCAGGCCCAACGCAGCATCGGCGTGACAGCTCGCGCACAGCACGGGCTTGGCGTCGACGAGATGCGTGCCGTGCAATCGGTCGTGATCTTCGAGAATGTCCGTCGCCACCGACTTGCCCGGGTCGTTGTGGCACATGTTGCAGCTCATCTCCGTCGAAACCGGCACGACGGTCTGCGTGCGGGCGCGCATCAGGCCGAAGCGCTCCACCGTGACGGTGGCGAGCGGATAGGAATTCTCGCGGCCGGTATCGTCCGTCGGCACGATCGGGATGCCGGTGACGGCGAAATCGTTGTGGCCGGTGGGCGCCATCACACCCGCCAGGCCGTTGCCGGTCAGGCCGATGTTGGCGGGCTGCGCGGGGCCGAACTCCGGCGGCCAGTAGCGCCAGAAATTGGTCTTGCCGGCGGACTGCGTGTTGCCCGGGATGAAATACTTGACCGTCACGCCGGTGCTGACGATGTCGGGCTCCTCGCCGGACCGGTTGACCACCTGGGCGTGGACGGTGTTGAAGGGCGGCAGAATGATCAGCTCGGAGAAATCGCTGTTCATGCAGTGCATGCCGAGGTCGTTGTAGGCGAACACCACGTAGGGGGTGCTGACGATGGAGTCCGCCGGCAGCGGAGACGTCGCGAAGAGCACCGCCAGGCAGGCGGCGCCCAGCGCGCGGCTGGACCAGGGCGCCGGCGCAGAGTGTTTCCGTCGATGGGACGCTCGAGCATGGGTCATTGAACAGCCTCCGATTAGCGGACGAAGCGCCGCAGTAGGACTCGCACCGACAGCACGGTACTGGGGCACCGGCGGGAACATCAATCCAGCATTTTCCCTAGGCCGATGACGCCCCGAGATTGGGTCCTACTAGGCGCGCAGCGCGCTTTCGGCGCCTTGCGAACAGGAATCCGGAGCGCGGCCGCGGAGCACGGCAGGGATGCGACTCAACTGGCCGGGGCGTTCGCGGGTTGGGGTTCGACCGTTCGCCTCACCGGGCGATAGAGCGTGTCGCGCTCGACCGGCTCGCAGCCGGCTTCGCGGATCAGCCGGCCGATCTGCTCGACGCTCAGCTCCTGGTGATTCGTGCCGCGGCCTTCGCGATGCGTGATGTCGTACCACGCAACCGTCCCATCGAAGTCGTCCACGCCCCAGTTCAGCGACACCTGCGCGAGCTTCGGCGTCTGCATGATCCAGAAGGCCTTGATGTGCGCGAAGTTGTCGAGCATGAGCCGCGCGACGGCGAGCGTGCGCAAGTCGTCCAGCCCTGTCGGCCCGGGCAGGTGGGCGAATTCGCTGCCGTCGGGAATGAACGAGAGCGGGATGCAGCACTGAAACGCGGCCCGCGCCTGCCCCGAGTGGCTGGCGACACCGCGGAGCGACTCGTCCTGGTGCGCGCGCAGCTTGATCAGATGGCGCACGCGCTCCTCGGCCGACTCGATGTGGCCGTAGAGCATGGTGGCGTTGCTGGGGATGCCCAGGTCGTGGGCCGCGCGGTGTACGTCGAACCAGTGCTTCTCGCCGACCTTGGCCTTGAACGCCTCGTCATGCACGCGGTCGTCGAAGATCTCCGCCCCGCCGCCCGGCAGGCTGTCGAGCCCGGCTTCGCGCAGCGCGACCAGCACCTCCGCGATGCTCAGCCGCGGCTTGCTGATGCGTGCGAAGTGCACGATCTCGATTGCGGTGAAGGCCTTGATGTGCAGGCCGGGGCAGGCATTCCTGATGGCGCGGCACATGCCGGTGTAGTACGCGAAGGGCAGCTTCGGATGCAGGCCGCCGACGATGTGCACCTCGGTCGCTCCGCGCCGAGCGGCTTCCCGTGCCACGTCGACGATCTGTTCGAGCGACATTTCGTAGCCGCCGTCGGTCGCATCGCCCGCTTTCGGATACGCGCGATAGAACGAGCAGAACTTGCAGCGCAGCACGCAGTAGTTGCTGTAGTTGATGTGGCGGTTGATGTTGAAGTAGGCCCGGCGTCCGTGCAGGCGCTCGCGAACCTGGTTGGCCAGCTCGCCGACCGTGAACACGTCGCGCGTGCCGTACAGCGCGACGCCATCCTCGCACGAAAGCCGTCGCCCTTCGCACACCTTGGCGCGAATCGGCTCCAGCGCGGGATCCACGTAGCGATCGAGCTTGAGCACCATGCGGGTTCGCCCCCTGCGCCCGGCCTGCTCGCCCGGGCGTTGCAACATTGTAGCCGTGAAGCACCGCTCGGCCTGCGGTGCCTCAAGAGTTCGCGCTTTGCGCCAGAACCTCGGGTCCGTTGGCGGTGCCGGGCGCGTATCCAAGCGCCAGCCGCGCGCGGCGGGCGCCCAGGGTGACCACGGCGGCAAGGACGGCCTGGAATGCCAGCCCGATCCACATCGCGCGCGGGTTCGCGAACGAAGCCAGCGTGCCGACCGGCGAGAGCGCCGCGAGATAGCCGTAATGCTGCCAGGGCTCCTCGTAGGCATTCTGAATGCTTGCGTAGATCGCGCCGTCTGCGGCGATCGGAAGCACCTTGATCAGCCCCAGCCACAGCAGCGTCACCACGACCAGCTTCGTGTTGCGGGCCCGCAACGAGTAGAACAGGTTGTAGTCGGCCCAGAAGCTGAAGCTGAAGGCGGCGAAGGCAGCGACCCAATTCACCGCCTGGGTCCAGGGCCTCTGCGATCCGCCCGCAAGCATGGACGGGTCCATCCACTTGTACATCTGCACCAGCGTGAGAAACGCGCCGACGGAGAGAATCGGCGGCATCAGCGCCGCGAGCGTACCGTGCGAGTCTGTCAGCGGCGCACCGAAGGCCAGCGCGCGGTCCGTCCGGTAGCGCTCGATGGCGGCGGCCAGAACGGCCAGCGTGGCCACCAGCATGAACGTGCCCGCGGACGCCACCAGCTTCGCTGATCCTTGCTCGGAAAACTGCTGGCGCATCCAGGTCTGACCGGGTAGCAGCGCGATGCCCGCAACCAGGCACGCCGCCGTCACCGCCAGCAAGGCCAGGCTCAGCGGCAACGCGAAGACCGCGTGCTCCGGCCGGCGCAGGCGACCGCACGCGGCGGCGGTGAACAGCACGCCGAAGACCGCCTGAAAGATCATCGACGTCGAGAGCACCCGCATGTCGCCCTTGACGGTTCCACTCATCAGCGATTGAAGCAGCGCCCCGCCGCTCATGACGCCGGTCAGCAGCGCCAGCCCCGGCACGAAGATCACCGCGACCCAGCCGCCAAAGACTCCCGCGATCACCAGCACGCCGATCGGGTTGGCCTTCCCGCCGGTTGCGATCGCCGTCAGCAGCACCACCGAGCAGAGCATGAAGCACGAATCCAGCAACTGAAGCTGGAGGAAGCCCCAGCCGCCGAAAACCGCCTGGAGCGTGGGAAGCGATCCCGGCGCGACGAGGCTCGGCATGCGCGTCGTCGTGCCGATGGATGCGCCGTAGCGGCTGGCGAAGTAGACGCCCAGCGCCAGCGCCGTGCCGTAGAGGATGAACGCCTGGATTGGCGCACCGCTCAGGTAGCCGAGCACGATGCGCAGGTTGCTCATCGGCGAGATGCGGTGCGACTCGATCATCCCGGTCTGCACGTCGCGCTGCACCGAGCGTCGCACGGCGGCCGGCGCCAGCACCAGCAGGAACACGGCCTGGGCGGCGGTCACAATCCCGAGCCAGACGGCGTCGAGCGTGGCGCGCGGCGGGCCGTCGGGTAGGCTGTAGGTCAGCGTCGAGAAACCCAGCACGGCCGCCGCGAACAGCAGCGCGATCCAGAGGTTGCTGCGCGGGTTCCCGGCGATACGAAGGTGCAGCCAGAGCAGCGGGTTGGATAGCAAGGTCAGTCCACCTGTCGGATGCCGGTGCGCAGGTAGGCCTGCTCCAGATCCGCCTGCAACGGGCGAAACTCGGCGACGGGAAGCCCTTCGGCGATCAAGCGGGCCAGCAGTTCCGCGGCCGCGGAACGCTCGCGCGAGTGCTCGAGCGTAATCGTATCTCCCTCGGCCCGGACCACCGCGACATCGGACACGCGCGCCAGCCGGGCCGCCAGGTCGCCGACGCGCCCGGCCAGCACAACGCGGTAATGAACCTGCGTGTCGTCGGCAGCGCCCGTGACCGCGGCGACCGAACCGTAGCGCACCAGTTTGCCGTGGCCCATGATCGCGATATGCGTGCAGTATTCCGCCAGGTCGGCCAGGATGTGCGACGAGACGATGATCGCTTTGCCCTGATCGCGCAGGCTGGCCAGCAACTGGCGAAACTGCACGCGGCCCGCGGGGTCGAGCCCGGCGGCGGGCTCGTCGAGCAGCACCAGGTGCGGATCGACCAGCAGCGTACGTGCCACCGCCAGCCGCTGGCGCATGCCGCGCGACAACGAGGCCACCCGCGCGGTGCGCTTCTCGCTCAGCCAGAGCTGCTCCAGCCAATAGCTGATCCGCTCGTCGGCCAGAGTCGACGTCAGCCCGTAGCATCGCGCGATGAAATGGAGAAACTGCTCGACCGAGAGCGTGTCGTAGACCTGCGGCGTGTCCGGCGTGAAACCGATGTGATTCCCGACCGTGGTGGGGCGGCGGAACACGTCGTGACCCAGCACGCGAATCTCGCCGGTGCTGACCGGCTGCAATCCGGCGGCAGCCCGCAGCGTGGTGGTCTTGCCGGCCCCGTTCGGGCCGATCATGCCCAGCAGCTCGCCGCCACGCAGCTCGAAGGAGACGTCATCGACCGCTACGAATCGCCCGAACTGCACGCGCAGGTTGCGGATGCTCAGCAGCACTTCGCTCATCGGGTCTCCAGCGGCCGCATTCGCGGCGACGACGACGCGGCGATATGATCCTGCGTCACGGGCCGCGCCTCAAGGAGGAAGCGGCGCGATATTCATAGGCGCCCCGGAGCCGGAGCGGGCGCAGGCATGAGCTGGGGGGTTGTGATGGGCATGATCTGGGCTGCGCCGGGACTGGGTGGGCTGCTGCTGATCCTGGCCGGCATTCTGATCATCCTCGAGCCGCGGCTGCTGGCCTACGTCGTCGGCGCGGCGTTCGTCATGGCCGGCCTGTCGCTCCTGACAGTCGCGTTCTCGATGCGCAGCCGCGTCACCATCCGCCGCCTCGACCCGCGCGACGGGCCCTGAGCACCCGCGGGGTCTCATCCCGTCCCGGATTGACCCGCGCACCTCAAATCGCTAGGCTGAAATCGCCGAGAGCGATTCCGGCGAACCGCTTCCGGCAAGAATCGACCGCGCCGGTACCGAGTCGGCTTTCCTCTGCCCCGGACGAACCGGCGCGGCAGCAGGAGGGTTTATCGTGTACCGCTTCGCCGCCGCACTGATCGTCGGCCTCGCAAGTCTGCCGGCGTTCGCCGACCACCACGTCACCACCAGCGTCTCATGGTTCATCGATTCAGGCAACGACTTCATCTACAACTCCGGCGAGTTCGAGGCCGAGACCAACTTCGTCCTTCCCAGCCCCGCCGGCACCGACCACGAAGGCCACGCTTACGGCAGCCTTCAGACCGGGCTGCTCAAGGTAACGATGTTCACCCACAACTACGTGCAGCGCGGTAGCGTCGATGCTTACAGCGTGCTCGTCGACACGTTCTGGGTGGAAACCGCCGGCAGCCGCACGAGCGCGGACGCGATCGTGACGATGCACGTCGAGGGCTCCGTCACGATGAACCCGGAATCGCTCGACGCCAGCGGCAATGTCGGCCTCCACGCCCGCATCTTCGGCAACAACGTGGACTACATGTATCCGTACTTTGGCGACGCCGACGTCTTGATCGACAAGCAGCCCGGCGAGAACAGCGTCTGCGAAAGCCAGAGCCTGGTCGAGGGCGTCGACTACTTCGTCATGGGCGATACGGCCTACGTCGACACGACGATTGTCGGCACGCACACGTTCGACATCGGCGACGATCCGCTGCCGATCAACTGGGACATCAGCGTCGGCGGTTCCACCGCCGACCGCAACGGCAATCCGGACCGCGAAATCTACGTCCATGGCGACTTCTGGTACACCGCGACCGCGAACATCGAACTCGCGCAGGGCTTCGAAGACTTCGAGCTGAAGCGTTCAAGCCAGCAGGCCCCTTGCATCGGCGATCTCAACGGCGACCAGGTCATCGACCTGGGCGATCTGTCGATGCTGCTGGTGAACTTCGGCATGCTCGAAGGTGCGACGTATTACGACGGCGACCTCGACGGCGACGGCGACGTCGACCTGCTGGACCTGTCGGCGCTGCTGATCGTGTTCGGGACGAGCTGCTGAGCGACAAAAGCGCGGCCCTGGCTCGGCCAACAGGGTTGCCGCGAGGTCGCAGCGCTGGATGCAGCGCGGGCCGCGTCCATCAGCCGCAGGCAGGCGCCTGAACCACGTCAAGTGGGCACCGACCGCCCTGCCTCGCCGAGGCTCACCGGTTGAAAAACCGGTGCCAAAGAGAAGAGCGGGCCGGGCGCTGCGGGTTCGAGCCGGACAGCGCCGCGGACTTCTTGCGCCCTTGCCCTCTCGACCCCTTGGCTCCTCGGCCACTTCATCGCCTGCGCCGTGATCCCCGCCGTCAGCTATCATTCGCGATCCACGGTCGGCGTGCGTGGGGCGGCGAGCGCGCCCACCGGCCGCAGGGTGGGGACCGCACATGCTTGCTTCCGTCGCACGCTTCCGAGCCGGCCGGGCGCTGAGCGCGGGGCTTGCGCTCGCCCTGGCCGCTTCCACTCTCGCCCAAGTCAGTGAGGTCGTCGTGATCGATCGCCCACCGCCGGCCGCGCGCAACGCGCACTACGTCAGCAATCGTGCCCCGCTGCGCAACATTCCGTTCACCCGTCTGCCGGTCGGCGCCGTCACGCCGCGCGGCTGGCTCCAGCGCCAGCTTCGCCTGCAAGCGGACGGGTTCATCGGGCACCTGACCGAAATCAGCCCGTTTCTCAAGAAGGAAGGCAACGCCTGGCTGGCGGCGGACGGCCTGGGCCACAGCAACTGGGAAGAGCTGCCCTACTGGCTCAAGGGCTTCGGCGACATGGCCTACCTGCTGGGCGATGAGAAGCGGATCGCCGAAGCGCGCGTCTGGATCGAGGCGGCAATCGCCGGCCAGCGCGCGGACGGCTATTTCGGCCCGCGCGCGAATCTCGAAGTCATCCAGACCGATGCCGGACGCAAGCCCGACCTGTGGCCCAACATGGTCATGCTCAACGCGCTCCAGTCGTACTTCGAGTGGACGCAGTCGCCCGCCTCGGGCTTCGACGATCCCGCCGGCGACCGCCGCGTGCTCGCGCTCATGCAGCGCTACTTCCGCTGGGAGCTCGCGTATCCGGAGAGCGACTTTCTGCTGCCGTTCTGGCAGCAGCAGCGCGCCGCCGACAACCTCGCCAGCGTGTATTGGCTCTACAACCGCACGGGCGAACCCTGGCTGCTGGAGCTGGCGACCAGGATTCACCGCCGCACCGCGAACTGGACCGACGGCGTCGCGAACTGGCACGGCGTGAACATCGCGCAGAGCTTCCGCGGACCGGCGGTGTACTGGCAGCAGACCGGCGACGAGCGGCTGCTGCACGCCCCCTACCGCGACTACGACGAGGTGATCCAGCGCTTCGGCCAGGTGCCCGGCGGCATGTTCGGCGCCGACGAAAACTGCCGCAGGGGGCTCGACGACCCGCGCCAGGCCGCCGAGAGCTGCACGATGGTCGAGTTCATGTACTCGTTCGAGCAGCTCTTCGCGATCACGTCGGACACCGTCTGGGCGGATCGCTGCGAGCAGGTGGCGTTCAACGCGCTGCCGGCGGCGATGACGGCGGATTTCAGAGCCCTGCGCTACCTGACCGCGCCGAACATGATCTCCTCCGACGCGCGCAGCAAGGCGCCGGGATACGAGAACGCCGGCGCGATGCAGCTCTACGACCCGCGCGACCACCGTTGCTGTCAGCACAACGTCGCGCACGGCTGGCCCTATTTCTGCGAGCACCTCTGGATGGCGTCGGCGGACAACGGGCTGGCGGCCGTGATGTACGCGCCCTGCGAGGTGCGGGCGCGCGTCGGCGAATCGGGTACAAACATCGCCGCGCGGGTCGATACGCACTATCCGTTCCGCGACGAGGTCGAGATCACGATTCGCGCCGATGGGCGCGCGACGTTCCCGCTCTACCTGCGGATTCCGGCGTGGGCGCGCAGCGCGCGGACCAGCGTCAACGAGGAGCCGGAGCAGACGCATGACGGGAATTGCGCCGGGCAATTCATTCGCATCACGCGCGAGTGGGGAAGCCAGGACCACTTGCGGCTTGTCTTCGAGCGCAGCCTGCGGCGGGTCGATTGGCCCGCGAACCACAACAGCGTCTCGCTCGCCTGGGGGCCGCTTGAGTTCGCCCTCGATCTCGGTGAGCAGAGCACCAACGTGCGGCCAGACGATGCCTGGCCGGCGTTCGAGCTTCAGCCGCAGCGGCCGTGGAACTTCGGCTTCGACCTGCGCGATCTCGCGGACCTCGCGCACAAGTTCCAGGTGCGGCTGAACGAGTGGCCGCCGGACGATCAGCCGTTCACGCCGGCATCCACGCCGGTCGAGATTCAGGCGGCGGCGCGTCCGATCGAGAATTGGAACGAGGACTATCTCGGGCTGGTCGGGCTGCTCCAGGATTCGCCCGCGCGGAGCGCGCAACCCGCGCAGCCGGTGCGGCTGATCCCGATGGGCGCGGCGCGGCTGCGGATCAGCCAGTTCCCGACCGTCAGCGAGGGACCCGAGGCGCACGACTGGAACGCCCCGCGGAAGCCGAAGAGGCCCCTGCCAGCGTCGGCCTCGGCCTGCTGGCGCGAGGACACGCTCAGCGCCCTGACCGACGGACTCGAGCCGGGCGGCTCCGGCGACTTCAACGTGCCACGGTTCACCTGGTGGCCGCGGCGAGGCAGCAGCGAATGGGTGCAGCTCGATTTCGAGCGGCCGCAAATCGTGTCGCACGCTGAGGTGTACTGGTTCGACGATGCCGAGCGCGGCCGCTGCCGCACACCCGCGGCCTGGCGGTTGCTCTACAAGCCGATCGGCGCTTCCGGCGGCGAGCCGTGGCGTCCCGTGCGGCTGACTCCGGGTGCGAGCTTTGGCGTCGAGCGCGACCGCTACAACGCGGTGACGTTTGAACCGGTCGAGACGACGGCGCTGCGGATCGAAGCCCAGCTTCGACCCGACTTCTCAGGCGGCGTGCTCGAATGGCGGATCGAGTAGCGCGGGCTGGACGGCATTCCGGACGCCAGCGACGTCGCTGGGCAGTGCGTAAGCGATGCCCGCTCTCTTCTTCCGCCCGGAGGGCGCACGATGGTTGCCAGTAACTTCAGTCACTGGTAAGGGATGCCCTCTCTATTCTTCCGCCCGGAGGGCGCACGATGGTTGCCAGTGACTTCAGTCACCGGTAAGGGATGCCCTCTCCCTTCTTCCGCCCGGAGGGCGGACCGAGGCTGCGATGCCCAGCGCCTACACGCAGAACTTCTATCACACCGTTTTCAGCACCACGCACCGCGCGATGTTGATCACGCCGGACCTGGAAGAGCGCCTATGTCCTTTCATGGGCGGCATCCTGCGCGAGCTGCGCTGCACGCTGCTGGCGATCAACGGCATGCCCGATCATGTCCACCTGCTCATTCGCTACCGGGCAGACCTCTCCCACTCGGAGATGCTCCAGCAGATCAAGGGTCGCTCGTCAAAATGGATCAACGAAACGTGGCCGCAGCGTGGACACTTCTCGTGGCAGGAAGGCTATGGCGGCTTCACCGTGAGCAAGTCGGCCGTGCCCGAAGTCGAGACATACATCGCGCGGCAGACGGAGCATCACCAGCGATTGGAATTCAAGACGGAGTATTTGGAGTTACTTCGGCGGCACGGGATCGAGTTCGACGAACATGAGGTATTCAAGTGAGTTGTCGCCATTCAGGGGCTCGATGCCCCTGGCAACCCTCGCGCGCCCTCCGGGCGGCGAAACGCCCGCGGCGACGCCACGCCACGCCCCATTGCCTCTGGAACTTGGCGTTATGAAGACGGCCCAGGGCTCTACACCCAGCCTCGGTCCTTGCAGGCCTGAGCCACGCGTGCGATCGCAATGACATACGCTGCGTCGCGCATGTACAGCTTGCGCTTCTTGGCCATGTCGCTCACCGCGATGAACGCGGCCGTCATCATCACATCGAGCTTGCCGAGCACCTCGTCCTTCTCCCAGAAGTAGTTCATGTTGCTCTGGACCTGCTCCAGGTAGCTGCACGTAACGCCGCCGGCATTCGCCAGGAAATCAGGGATCACGAAGATGCCACGCTCTTGTAGCACGTGATCGGCTTCTGGGGTCGTCGGCCCGTTGGCCCCCTCGGCCAGCACCTTCACCCGTTTCGAGATCTTGTTGACGTTTTCATCGGCGATCGAGTGCTCCAGCGCGGCGGGGATCAGGATATCCACCTCCTGTTCGATCCAGGCCTCGCCGGGCAGCCGCTCGTAACCAAGCTCGGCGGCCTTCTTCTTGTCCAGCGTGCCAAACCGGTCGGCGATCTTGCGCAGGACCGCGAGATCAACGCCGTCCTTCTTGCGATACGTGTAAGCCTGCTTGTCCCCCTCATCCCAACACGCCACCGCCACAACCTTGCCGCCGATCTGCTGGTACAACTCGATGGCGTGCTGGGCAACATTGCCGAAGCCCTGCACGCTCGCGAGGGTGTCCTGGGCCCTGATCCCAAGCTCCTTCAGGGCTTCTCGCAACGTAAAGACCACGCCGTAGCCCGTCGCCTCGGTACGACCTTTCGAGCCCCCCATGCCAACCGGCTTGCCCGTGATGAAGCCGGGGTACTTGCCACCGTGGATCGCTTCGAACTCATCGAGCATCCAGAGCATGTGCTGAGCGTTCGTCATGACGTCGGGGGCCGGCACATC
>CAYXIO010000056.1:0-25679 GCA_964465125.1 uncultured Planctomycetales bacterium
GCGGGTCATGGCACTCGATGCACTTGAGTTTTCGGGGCGCGCCCTGCGCCGCGCTCCAGAAGTCGTTGACGCGCCCGTGAATGCCGCGCTCCCAGTCCATGTACACCGGCCCGTGGCACTTCTGGCACAGGTGCGGCACGTCGGCGTACGCCACGGGCTCGCCGTTGTACAGGACGAGCCGGTTCATGTTGCCGTAGTCGTGGCAGTTCCGGCACTGATCGTTGATTCCGTGCTCGAGTACGACATGCTTGTGCTGGAGGCGGTCGCCCTCGGGCTTGGCGTTGACATCGAAGATCGCGTGACAGTCGGTGCAGACGCGCGCGAAGTTGTTGACGACGATCCTGGGCGGGTCGCCGATGATCGCCCTGCGGGGGCCCGTGTTGAGCCGGTCGGCCGGAAAGCCCGCGCCGCCTGGCGTCGCCGGGACGGTGGGTGCAGCTCCCCACAGAAACCAGGCCGCGAATGCGAAGAACGCCGGGCCGACCGCGTACCCAGCCCAACTGACGGCGGGGCCCCTGCCGAAGGTGTCTTGACGCGGGTTGCGGGGTGCCGCACCGCCGTCGCGTGCGGGTTCCGTCTTACCACGAGCGCGTTGCGCGTCCATCGCCGCCGCTCCTGTTTTCGCGGACCGTACCATCCCGACCGGCGTACTTCAAGACATGACGACCGATTTGTCGTCAATATTTCAGATCGGCGCTTCGGCCCTCGCACTTGCCCGTCCGCCAGCGTATTCTCGCGCGTCGACGTAGCGGGCCGGAGGCTGTGGCGGCACTCCGCCGTGGGGGAAACGGGAGGTGATTCGTGGCTGGCGATCCGATCGTCGAGGCCGTTTGCGTGTCGCCGGGCGGCGTTCCAAAGGCTACCGTCGTATCCGCTAACGTCAGCGAGACCGGCTTGGAAGGCGACGGCCACGCCCATCCCAAGCACATTCGGCCGCACCGGGCCGTCCTCATTCAGGACATCGAGCTTCTCGAAGAGCTGCGGCGCGAGGGGTACCCCGTCGCACCGGGCACCCTCGGCGAGAACCTCACCGTCAGGCACCTGCACGTGCAGCGGCTGTCCGCGGGAACGCGGCTTCAGTTCGACGGCGGACCCTTGCTCGAGTTATCGGAGCCGCGCAAGCCATGTTTCGTGCTCGACGAGATCCACAGCGAGATTCAGCACGCCGTGACGGGACGCGCAGGATTCCTGGCCCGCGTGCTGTCGCCGGGCCGCGTCTTCACCGGTCAGTCGATCCGCGTCGTGCCCGCGGGCGCGTCCTGATCGCGCCTGCCTCGCGCGCGCCCGATGTCCTCCGGGGCACGCGCCGCGGGCCCGGCACGTTCATTGTTCTGCGGCGCCGCGCTTGCCTTAAGGTCCCGAGTGCGCCGCCGCAGGAGCCGGGGAAGTCTGCCGCATCGCACGATGTGAATGCGGATGCGGGCCGTTCGCGCTTCACTCGGGGCGCGCGCTCCGGCCACGCCGCGTGTAGACCATGACGCAGCCGTCGCAGGCTGCGGCGCACTGCCGGCATTCTGAGGCGAAGTCGTCTACGGTGAGCGGCTGGACCTTGACCTCGAAGCCCATCGACTCATAGATCTCGACGCACTCCTGGAGGCGATCCGGTCCGGCCATGAGCCGGCGAACCCAACCCTGGGCGGTCAGCTCCGGATCGGATCGCGCGGCGGCCAGCTCGGGAAAGGCCGGGTCTGACGAGCCGTCGCCCCGGGCGGCCCAGCGCCCGAGCTGAGGCAGTTGGCAGCGCTTTGGCTCGTGGTCGGCGGTCATGTCGCGCTCGGGACGTCGGCCGGTCGACCCGCGGCCTCCTCGTCGAGCTTTTCGAGGCGGCGCTGGCCGAGGATGGCCGCTCCGAGCGCGTTGACGAGCTGGACCATGTCGGGCGAAGGCACGTTGACCTCGCTCTTGAGGTGCTCGCGCACGGCCCGCGCCATCGTTTCGAAGCGCAGGATTCCGCCGATGAGCGTGAACTCGGGCTCGGCCTTGACGCGTTTCATGAGTTGCACGGATCGTTCAACCAGCGATTCGACGGCGCCGCGCATGATGTCGGACGGAGCGGTGCCGCGCGAGAGATGGTTGATGACTTCCGATTCGGCGAAGACGGCGCAGACACCGGAGATCGGCACGGGTTCCTTCGAGGTGGCGACGAGCGGGCCAATCTCCTCGGTCGAGAAGCCCATGTAACGGGCGGTCTTCTCCAGGAAGGCGCCCGTTCCGGCGGCACATTTGTCATTCAGCCGAAACGAGCGGACGGTGGCGCGCTCGTCGAGGCGGCTGGATTTCATGGTCTGGCCGCCGACGTCGAGGATCGTGCGGGTGGCGGGGAAGAGATAGGTTGCGCCGCGCGCGCCGGCCGTCAGGTCGGTGACGTGCAGGTCCTTGAAGGGCACCTGGTGGCGGCCGATGCCCGTGGCGACGACGTATTCGACGTCGGACTTTCTGAGCTTGGCGTCGAGCAGGCAACGCTCGAAGGCCGTGGTCGAGATCTCGCGCAGCTTGAAACCCGTCGGGCGAATGTCCCGGCCGAGGATCTCGCACTCGTCATTGATGATGATCGCCTTGGTGTAGGTCGATCCGATGTCGATTCCGGCTGTGATTCTAATGGGACACCTCCACCGAGTCGCGCGGGTTTCTGCTGGAGAGAATATGGTCGAGCGCGAACAAGGCCGCGCCCAGCGAGCCCATGAAGTGCGAATGCTCGCTGACGTTGAGCTTCGTTTCGAGCTTCTCCTCGAGCGAGCGCACCATGGCGATGTTCTTGGTGACGCCGCCGGTGAAGGTCACCTCCGGCTCCACACCCACGCGGCGAAGCAGCCCCGCCGAGCGCGAGGCGATCGACTGGTGCACGCCCCAGAGGATGTCCTCGATCTTCTTGCCCTTGCCGAGCCAGGAGAGCACCTCCGACTCGGCGAAGACGGTGCAGGTCGTGCTGATCCGCACCGGCCTGGTGTATTTCAGGGCGGTCGGACCCAGGTCGCAAAGCGGGATATTCAGCGCGACGGAGGCGGCGCCCAGAAACCGGCCGGTTCCCGCGGCACACTTGTCATTCATGCAGAAGTCGACGATCTCGCCCGCGGCGCTGACGCGGATGGCCTTGGTATCCTGGCCGCCCATGTCCACGACCGTGCGCGTGTTGGGGAACATGTGCACGGCGCCGCGGCCGTGACAGCTTATTTCCGTGATCTGGTCGTTGCCGAAGGTGACCTTGTAGCGCCCATAGCCGGTGCCGATGACGTATTCGACCTCCTCCTCGCGCAAGCCGCTCTGCTTGATCGCCAGATCGTAGGCCTCCTGGGCCGCCTTGACGACGTTGGCGCCGGTGTCGATCAGGGCCAGCCCGACGATCTGCCGCTGCTCGTTGATGATCACCGCCTTGGTCTGCGTTGATCCGACATCCACTCCCGCTGCGTATGCCATCGATCGGCCCTCTCTACTGGTGGATCAGCACTTGCCGGCGACGCGACGCCAGGCCCTCGAAGAATGCGTCGATGCGGTTCTTCATGGGCGCCTCGGTGACGACGCGGCGGTCCATCATGTCGGATTCGAGAAACAGGCTGGCGACGTCGTGCCTCGTCGCGAGCGCTCGGCGGGCGTCGGCCAGCCCGGTGGAGACGGTCCGGCAGCTCTTGATGGGGTGGTAGACGATGCCGTCGACCTGGTAGCCCTCGATCATCTCGTCCAGCGCCCGATCCTGATGGAACATGCTGTCCATCGCATCGCGCACGGACACGAGCACCCCTTCGGCCAGGCTTTCCAGCGGGCGCTCGACATCGTACTGAAAGCCGAGGTTGGCGCCCCCGGAGGCGAACCACAGGTAGGTCGAGTGAATGAACGTGCCGCCCCATTCGGAGAACATCTCATTGAACCGCCGGAAGATCGGGTAACAGGGCACGCCGACGAAGACGAGTCGATAGCGCTCTTCGGTCAGCGTGCCGATCTTGTGGGCGGCCTTGAACTGCATCTCCTCGACCAGATCGGAGAAGTAGTCGGCCCCGGCCTGGGTGCCGCGGAAGCCGTTGGCCACGCCGAGGTAGATCGTGCCGTCGGTGAGGGCGTTGAACAGCGAGGGGCGGCTCTTGTTCAGCTCCAGCACTTGCTTCCAGCCGGCGCTGGCGACGTTGGCGTGCCGCAGAATCTCGCGCAGCTTGTCGATGTCGAATTTCCTGCCCGTGACCTGCTCGCAGGTTGAGATCAGCTCGCGCAACTGCGCTTCGACGTAGCGGCGGTCGTTCTCAAAATCCGCATGGCCGCGCCAGGTCTGGCCGCCGGCCTGCCGCGTGCCGGGGACGTCGATGGTCACCACGGGGATGTCGTACATCCGCTGCCAGATTTCCGCCCATTTAATATAGGTGTTGCAGGCGTTGGTCAGCACGGCCAGGGCGGGCTTGGGTACGCTGCCCATCGGGTGGTCGCCGCCGCGCAGTTGAAGCGCCACGTCGGCCTTGACGTATCCGCAGATGTCGGGTGAATAGCCGTAGTCTTCGGCTTCGCTCAGATACTCGTGGGCGACGCGCCGCACCGCCGTCTGGAGCGAGTTGATCTCCGGGAACACGACCGGCAGATCGAAGACTTTGAGCATCTCGTTGAGGCTGCCCATCACGAACACGTAGGCGCACGGCCCTCCGGTTTCGGCCGTCTTCGACAGTTCCGCGAACCACTCACGAAAGAGCTCTGCTCCGTCGCGATTGCCGCGTCCCACCAGATCGTGCGTCTCGTCTTGTTTTCGGTTCATCGTAGGTGGTCCACTCTTTCTACGCGAAGAGGAGGGTTTCGAGGAACGTCTCGACCTGCATTTCAAGGTGCTCGAACGAGGTCATGTTCTCTTCAAACTCGGTGACGAAGTAGGGAATGCCTTTTTCGTCGAGATGGTGCATGTAGGCGACCTGCTCCTCAAGTCCGGGCTCGCACATCTTGGCCGCCGCGACGATGACGGCGTCGGCCCTGGCGGCCTGCACGCGGGCCAGAAGCATGGCTTCCTTGGGCTTGCGCAGGTCGTGCTGCACCGGGCTGTAGGACGATTGCTCGATGTACGCTGCGGCCAGGTCATGCAGCGGGTCGCCCGCGCTCGGAACGTCCTTGACGATCCAGCGCAGGCCGATGAGGAAATCGTCATCGACAAGGTAGCAGGATCGTCCGAGCATGCGCACCAGATCCAGCGGCGGCTGCTCACAGAATGCGCCTTCGAAAACCACGCGAATCCGGTCCTCGCGCTTGTGCGTGCGCTGCCGGAGCTGCGGAAGGACGTGACGCAGCAACTCGTTGTGTTCGCTGCGCGGCATCATCCCGCCGATGGACACGAGGCAATAGGCGTCCTCGGCCGCGACCAGCCAGGGCGTCTCGCGCTTGAGGGTGTACAGGTCGCGGATCAGTCGGCGGTTCTCGTTGAAAGTGGCGATCGAACGGCGCAGCTCGTCGTTTTCGATCCGCCGGCCGGCGACTCCCTCGACCACGCCCCGCAGTCTGGCGTACTCGTCGCGCAGGTAGGTGACGCTGTGGCGCGAGTTGGGGTTCTGCGGCAGGTACAGGATCTGGCAGGGGTAGTCGAAGTTGCGGCCCCAGATGGCGGCCAGGTTGCGGGCGGCGTCGCAGATGGGATGCGACACGAACAGGTCGAGCGGCAGCCTGCCCGTCAGCGCCGCGTCCAGGGACGTCTTGAGGATCGAGCACAGATAGGAGCCGAAGTGCGAGTCGCCGCGGGCGGGCTCGATCGGCGCCCCGTGAACTTTGAAGGGGAGCATGCCGGCGGCGTCGGCGATTTCCTCGGGGAAATAGACCTGGAAATGGCCGGCCACCTTGCCGCCGGCCTCACGCCAGCGCTGCACGGTGGGGAACGACGGATCCTCAACCAACTCGCGGCAGAGGTGCAACACTTCGTCCAGCGGCTGGTTGCGCCACGCGCTAAACACCTGCGACATCATCGATCTCTCCCACTCGGTCCGGTCGTCCCGGGTCGCGATCCTCGCGCGGAGGGAAGTCCCGCGCGTGTTCGCTCAGGGCTCCAGTCCGTTCTCGGCCGGATAGGTCCATCCGGGCAGCGTTACGTCCTTGCACGAGTAGTCCATCTTCGGTCGGGCCGCGCCTCGATCGAGCAGCGCGAGCAGTCCGGTCCGGATGAACGGGTTCTTCCTGGGGTTGAAGGTCTCGCCGGTGTCCCTGGCCAGGGCTTCATCGTCGGTCCCGCGCGCCAACTCCTGCTTGAACAGCGCCCGAGAGTAGGGGGCGTCCTTGGCCATCTGGCGCGCCTGCTCGTAGCCGCGGCGAAGCGCCGTCAGCTCGTCATCGAAAACGCCGTTGCTCAGGCCGACCTGGTAGGCGCGGTCGGGCGTCATGCCCTGGTCGAAGATCTCGAAGATGGCGGAATCCCCCAGGCCGAGCCGCTTGAGCTCGCCGGCGGCTCCGAAACCGGGCAGAATGGCGTAGTCCAGCTCGGGCTGGTTGTAGACGGATTTCTGCTGCCAGCAGGAGGCGCGTTCGAGCGCGTCGTAGACGAAGCCGAAGGCCCGCACGTCGTAGCGCAGGTCGAGGAAGTAGGTGAACTCCGCGCCGCCGCCCCATTTCTCGCCGAACACGCCGATCGAGGCGACCGGACTCTGCTGAATCATGCGGAAGCAGGCGACGCCATTGCGGCTTGATGCGGCCGCCTCTTCCTCAGAGAGCGGGACATAGCCGGCGGCGCGGTCGAACCAGCCGCGGTTGAATTCGCGCGCATCGGCTCCGAGCATGCGCATGCCGCCGCCGGCCGCGGTGAACAGCACGGCGCCGCATCGGCTGTCCCGGTGCAACTCCAGCACGCGGGCAAACGCATGCGCCAACTGGTCGATCACGGCGCGATTGAAGACGTTGCCCCGGAGCGGGTTGTTGAAGCAAATGGTCGCCACACGGTCGCGCGAGGAGGGTTCGTGGAACTTCAGGTCGAGATAGCGGCCGGCGTATTCCCCGGTAGCGAGGTCCAGCTCGGCCACCGGCGTCTGGTAGTACTTGCCGTAGCCCAGCAGGCGCGTGAGGTTTCGCCGCTTCAGCTCGAAGAGCAGGCAGGGTTTTCCCTTGCGCGGCCCGCAGGCGCCTTCCAGGTCGAGCAGCTCGACCATCAAGGGATCGTCGGCGTTCTCGTCCTGCGCCCGGCGGATCAGCTCGAGCAGCCCGTCCAGCGTCAGCACCCGGATCAGTGCGTCGACCGCCTCGATGATGCCGACTTTGAACCGAAGGCCCGCCCGCGTGGCCGCATTGATCTGTCCCGGTGTCGCGACCCGGTCCTCGATCAGGTCGAGCGCGTAGAGACACAGCGGC
Source organism: uncultured Planctomycetales bacterium (assembly GCA_964465125.1). Taxonomy (GTDB): domain Bacteria; phylum Planctomycetota; class Phycisphaerae; order UBA1845; family Fen-1342; genus CAYOHG01. Next base: position 7,285 of record CAYXIO010000056.1, read on the forward strand.
AGCACGTACTTGCGGAAGGCCCGACCGCCGGCGTCGTCCGCGCAAGCGACGTGCACGAGCGACTCGGCACTCTTGATTCTCCCGCAGCGGCGATCGCGCTCGGCGGCCTCGTAGTACGACCAGAAATCCCGGCGCGAGATCTCCATGATCTCGACGTAGTCGCCGCAGGAAGGATCGAGCACCTTGTGCGGCCTGGGACGCTCGTCGTCGCTCCACTGGAAGAAGCCCTTGCGCGACTTGCCTGCGAGCCCGTTGGCGCCTTCCTTTTCCAGCCTGGCGATCCAATCGGGATAGTGCTTGCCGTTGCGTAGGTAGAGATTGCGCAGCCGGTCGGTCTCCGGCAGCGCCTCGCCGAAGTGCCGCGACGACTCGGTGTAAGGCATGTGGCCCGTCTGATCCAGCACCTGAAAGGGATTGGCGGTGAAGAGGTCCCATACGCCGCCCAACTGAACGATGTCGCGCGCGGATTGAACGTCCCACGAGACGATCGCCGCCATCGCCTGGAAGAGCGGGTCGGTGACGTAGCCGTGATGGTCGATCGGCAGGGCGATGACGGTTTTTTCGAGAATCTGGTCGGCGAAGATCACGCCCAGCGAAAAAGTCGCGCTGGAGGCGTACTTGCCCTTCATCACGTCGATCAGGCGATTGGCAGCGAAGGGGTAATAGCCGTGCACCGTCAGGAACTTCTCACGAAGCGCGGCTCGGCTGAAGAGCCGGGCGAGCTCCTCGGTCGTGTGCGAGGACGTGTTGGAGAACACCGCCGCGAGTCGCTCGGCATCGACGTGCTTTTCGATCGCGCTGAAGATCGTCTTTTTCACGTCGATGCGCTCGGTGGCGGCCTCCCAGATGATGTCGGCGTCGGCGAGGTCAGCGTAGCTCTGCGAATAGCTCACGCGCGAGGCGAGGGTGTCCGCGTCCTGCTGGCGAAGCTGGTTCTTGGAGACCTGTCGGCGCCAGGTCGCGGCAAAGCCGGCGCGGCAGCGCTCCAGCGCCTCGCAGGAGACGTCCAGCACGACCACGTGGCAGTCCGTTTTTTTGAGCAGATCCTCGATGATCCCCTGGCCCATCGTGCCGGCGCCAACGACCGCAATCCGGCGGATCTCGTTGATGCGGCGGACGGCCGGCTCGATGGACTTGTCGCCGAAAGCGAACGCTCTTCTCATGATGATGGCCTTGGCTACTTCTTTTCGGTGTCACAGATCACGACCGCGACGCCTTGTCCGCCGCCGATGCAGGCGGAGGCGCAGCCGTATCGCACGTCGCGGCGTGCCATTTCGTACATCAGGTCGGTGATGAGCCGTGCGCCGGTGGCGGCCAGCGGATGGCCGACGGCGATGGCGCCGCCGTTGACGTTCACCCGGTCGCGGTCGAGCTTCAGCTCTTTTTCCACGCCCAGGTACTGCGCTGCGAAAGCCTCGTTGATCTCCCACAGATCCACGTCGCCTTGCTCGATACCGGCGCGCGCCAGCGCTTGTGCGATCGACGGCACCGGGCCTCTGCCCATCACGCGCGGCTCGACGCCCGACACGCCGTAGCCCGCCAGCTCGTATCGCGCGGGCAGCCCGAGCGACTCCGCGCGCCGGCGGTCGGCGATCAGCAGCGCCGCGGCGCCGTCGCTGATCTCGCTGGCATTGCCCGGGGACACGAGCTGGTGGGGGGTCAGTCCGGGCAGCCTTTCCAGCACACCCAACGACGTCTTGCGAACACACTCGTCGCGGGCAAGGTGGACGGGCCGCCCGGCGGGGTCCCGGGCGTCAATCGCGAACATCCCGCCCAGGGCGTCGCCGCCGTTCAGATGGCTCTGCAAGTAGGCTTCGCGGGCGCGGCGGTGCGACAATTCGGCGAATTCGTCGCACTCTTGGCGCTTCACACCCAGGCGGGAGCCGTATTCATCGGCCGTCCGCATCATGCTGGTTTCGGCCAGATCATGATTCAGCGAGGCGAGCATGGTGTCCTCGACCTTTCCGCCCTCGACGAACTCCCAGAAGTTGGCCGGCGTGCGCGGCGAACGAAGGATGCGCGGCGCGCGCGACATCGTTTCGCCGGCGACGCACAACACCACGCGGGTGGGGTCCACTTCGTCCGGCAGCAGAATCTGCTGCAACCCGCTGACAGCCGTCTGCAACCCCGAGCCGCAGATGCGCTGCACCATTAGGGCCGGTACGTCGACCGGCAGCTTGCAGCGGAGCGAGACGTTGCGCGGGAAGTAGATATCCTGCGTGCCGGGCGCGGTGAACTGATAGACGTTCGCTCCGACGACGGCGTCGATCTTCGATCGGTCGATGCCGGCGCGTGCGATCGCCTCCGCGGCCGCCAGGACGCCGAGGTCCTCAGCCGAAAAGCTGCTCAGCGTGCCGCACTTCATGCCTACCGGCGTGCGGGCCGCGCCGCAGATCACCACGCGCGGCTTGCCGTTGACTTTGCCCATGCTCTAGGTCCTCTGCAACTGCGGTTGCTCGATGGCAATCACGCCCTCGGGGGTTTCGGCGGCGAAGAGCTGTTCGATGCGTGCCTTGTGGTTCTTCATGACCACGGAGCGCACGACCTTGCCCGAAGGCGTCAGCTCGCCATTGTCGAGCGTGGGCTCGCTGCCGAGCAGGGCGGCGCGGCGGATACGCTGGTACTTGACTTCGAGCAGCGCATTGACGCGGCGCAGCTCGGCCGCGTACAGCTCGCGCACCGAGGGGTGCTCCAGCAGGGCTTCCGCCTCGACGCCATGCGTCTTCGCCCACTCGCGCAGCCGCGAGCAGTCGGGATACAGCAGCGCGCCCACGTAGTCCTGCCCGCGGCCGACGGCCACGGCGGTGCTGACGTACGGCGACTCGTTGACCAACACGTTCTCAATGCGCTGCGGGTGGACCTTTTCGCCGGTGCTCAGCTTGAACGCTCCGTCGCGCCGGCCCACCAGCCGCAGTCCGTTGGAGGTGAACTCGCCGAGATCGCCGCTGTGGAGCCAGCCGTCTCCATCGATCACCCGCGACGTGGCCTCCTCGTCGTCCAGGTAGCCGGACATCACGTTGGGACCCTTCACGAGAATCTCGCCGTCGCTGTCCAGTCGAATGGTGACGCCGGGGATCGGGAAGCCGACGTATCCGCTGCGCCAGGGCCCGTCTTTGTCCGTCAGCGTGACGCAGGGGGACGTCTCGGTCAGTCCCCAGCCCTCGACGATCGGGATCCTCCGCTGCCGGTATTCGGCCTCGACGTGCGCGGGCAGCGGCGCCCCGGCCGTGAAAACGAACCGCAGGCGGTTGCCGAAGACCATCTCGGCCACCGCCGGCCGTTCGAGGCATTGATGGATGAGCTGGTCGTGCACTCGGGGCACGCTGAAAAACACCGTCGGGTGGAAGATCGACCAGTTGGCGATGAGTTGGTCGATATCGCGGCCGCGCGAGTCGTCCAGGCACTGGGTGCAGCCGTGATAGAGCGCCATGAATCGCTCGAACAGCCCGCCGAAGCTGTGGTGCCACGGGAGGTAGCTCATCATCACGTCTGACGTGCCGATGTCCCAGATCAGCTCGACGGCCTTCTGCTGCGAGATGATGTTGCGGTGGCTCAGCTTGACGCCCTTCGGCGGTCCCGTCGTGCCCGACGTATACATGATGACGCACATGTCATCGGGCTGCACCGAATCGACGCGCCGGCGCAGCGTCTCTTCCGGCACGCTGTCGGGCTGCAGGAGCTCCGCAAGGTCCAGTGCTCCCCAGGCGCGGCTCTTTGAATCGGCCTCCATGCAGTAGAAGCGCTCGACGCGCGGATGGCGGCGGCGCTCGATCTTCTCGAGCTGGCTCGTGTCCGAAACGACGACGAACCGCGGCTGTGAGTGGCCCAGCACATAATCCACCGAGGCCGGCGGATAACCGTGGAAGATCGGGATGGTGACCGCGCCGATCGAGATGGCCGCGAGCTCGACGTTGAACATCTCGATCCGGTTCTCCGAGAGCATCGCGATGCGATCGCCCGGCTGAATGCCGCTGGCGATCAGGTTTCGGGCGATCTGGAAGACCGTGTCGGCGAAATGGCGCCAGGAGACATCGTGCGTGACCTCGCCGGTGCGATATCGCAGGAAGGTGCGGTCGGACCAGCGGTTGGCGCGCTCGCGCAGGACGACGCCCAGGGAGGGCTCGTAATCGCCGAGCGGAATCGGGCAGGTGTGCTCCTCGCCCATCCGCCGAATGCCGATCTGCTCATCGAGCCCCTGGGCCGTGGTCTGACAGTACGCCAGGCAGGAGTCGCGCAGCAGGCCCTTGGTCAGCGAGAAGCGCTCCTCCGGCGGCTTGAGGGTGTAGGTGGTGCTCATCGGGTCGATGCCGGCTCGGCGGTTGACGAGCTGGGAGGCGACGAAATAGACGATGCTGGTCGCCAGCTCCTTGATGTGCGAGCAGCCCGCGCGGCCGCCGACCCTCTGGGAGAGCTCATTCAGCACGCCGCGCTCGATCCGCAGACCGACCAGGCGTTCCGCGACGGACTCGACCTCGTGGCAGACGGGGAACGGCACACGGATCATGTGCAGCCGAGAGCCGATGATCTGCTCGTCGGGCAGGTAGATGCTGAGCTCGAGCTTGACCAGGTGCGCCTGGTCCAGCAAGGTGCCGACCAGGAGCATCTGGTCGTCGTCGGGTTCGTACATTTCGATCGAGATGTTGCGTTGCGCGGATAGTTTCATTGGATGTGACCCTGGTTTCTTGCGCTTGCCATGTTCGGCTCGGTAGCGAATCGCCCGCGCGAGGGCCTCTTGCACCTGACGTCGCAGTGACTTGAAGAGCGCTTCGTCGTCCTTCAGACCGGCCATTGCGGCGTAGCGGCAGAGCGGGCTGAGAATCCACTCCTCGTTCGAAAACAACTGCACGCTCGTGAGTCCGTGATCGAGCGCGTCATGGAAGGACTTCAGCGAACTTGTGACGTGACCCGCGTGGGCGAGGATGGTCGCACGGTGCTTCGCCCAGATTTCGTCGTATGCCGCGTTGGCAGGGTAGGCGCCGCAGGAGGCGCCCACGTCGAAGACGGCTCGCGTCACGTCGTGCACGAATTCGGCCTTGCTCGGGTCCTTGCAGAGGTCGCCCATGCGCAGGTCGATCAGGCTGCCGTCGGGCTTGACGCAGTGAATCAACCCGCCGACGTTGAGCACGATCGAGATCATGGCCTTGTCGAACTCGATCCGCGTGCCCGGCACGCCCAGCGCGTGCGTGAAGGGATACTCATGGCCGCTGAGCACGACCGCGATGCGCCGCTGCTCGAACGCGCCGCCGCCGGCGAACACCAGGCTGCCCTTGCGTTCCAGGACGTAGATGGTGTCGGCGCCCTCGCCGCGCCGCCCGCCGGCCTGAAGCGAAACCCCTCGGACCACGCGGTCGAGCAGACCGGAGATGATCTCCTCGCCAAAGCGGGGCAGGCGGCCCAGCAGCACCGCCTCGCGAAGCTGCTCCTCGTACGTCTGGAGCGTCTGCTCGGACAGGATTCCGTTGGGCAGCACCAGGAGTATCGGCACTTGCTGCCGCACGTCGCTCAGTCGCTCAAGCCGGCCGCGGCTCGAGAGGTTCTCGAGATAGCGCACCAGCTCGGCCGTGAACAGCCCGAGCTGGTTCGGGTTGCAGCACACCAGCAGCAGCTCGGGCATTCGGCCGAGCGCGTCGGCCTCCAGCAGATTGGAGAATATCCGGTTCTTGAGCGACCGCAGCCGGACCCGGCCTTCGTGAAGCACCTTGAGCGAGCCGGCCTCCTTGAGCGGCTGCGTGATCCCGTCGCCGCCTCGGCCGATCAGGCACTCGGCGTTCGCGTGGACCCAGAACCCGACTCCCAGGGCGCCGGGCGGGTGGATTCCCAGCTCACCCTCTTGCAGCATGACCCGCCTCCCTGGTTGGCTCGAGACTCCCATCCAGCGCGAGCAGGGCCGCGCCGAACGCGCCCGCATGCTGCGGCATGGGCGGGAGGTGGATTTCAGCGCCAAGTGCTTCCTGCAAGGCGCGCACCATCGCCCGGCAGTGCGAAACGACACCGCCGGTCGCACCGATGACGTCGTCGTACGCGGGCATCATCTCACGCACGCGCGAGGCGATCGACCGGAACAGGCCCATCGAGATGTCCTCCTTGGGCTGTCCCTCCTTGATCCGCTCGATCACCTCGGTCCCGGCGAACACCGTGCAGTAGCTGTTGACCACCGTGGAGCTGTTGGACGACATGGCCGCCGCGTCGATTTCCGTCAGCGGCACGCCGAGCTTGGCGGCGATCGACTCCAGGAACGTGCCGGTGCCCGCCGCACACTTGGCGTTCATGCGGTACTCGGTCACCTGCCCCTTGTGGTTCAGGCGGATGACCTTGGTGTCCTGGCCGCCGATGTCGATGATCGTGCGTACCTCCGGGCACCATTCGCGGGCGCCGCGGGCGTGGCAGGTGATCTCCGTCACGCACCGGCCGGCGAGGTCGACCCGCTGACGGCCGTACCCGGTGGACACGCAGGCGGCGATGTTGCCCCGCGACGCGCCCGCGCTGCGGAGGGCCTGGTCGAGGGCGGTTTGGACGGATTCGGCGTAATCGAATCCGGACGCGACCACGTGGCTGCCCAGAATGGACGAGCGGCCGTCGACGACGACGCATTTGGTCGCCGACGAGCCCACGTCGATCCCGACATAGATCGGTGCATTCATCGTCGCCGCTCCTCGAGCTGTTCGATGAACGCCTCGATGTTCGTCATGGTCTGAGCGGTCGAGAAGAACCGTACGTCGCTCAGGTCTCCATCGATGACCAGCACCGGCATGTCGTGCCGCTCGCGGAGCCGCTGGGCCATGCCGAAGCGCGAATTCGTGTTGTTGGGGCAGGTGCGTGCGTTGTGGAAGATCACGCCGTCGATGTCGAAGCGGGCGAACGTGTCGACCAGGAAGCGCTGCTTGATCGTCTCGTTGCGGTTGATGAAGATTTCGGTGCTGGTGCGGGCCATCCACTCCAATGGATCGCCCCGGTCGAACGGCTCGAAGGCCCACGAATTGCAGTAGGTGCTGGCCGGAATGGCCGCGCGAAGGTCGAAGAACTTCTCCGACATCTCGCGGACTTTCGGCCAGACCGGCATGCCGTCCCAGTAGATCCGGAACCGCTCGTCCGTCACCGCCCCGACGCCGTCGGCGGCGCGCTGCTTCATCTCCGCCAGCAGCGCCTCGTAATAGTCGATCGCCGCTTGCGAACCGCGCAGCAGGATTACAGGGGCCATCTGGATGAGGCCGTCGAAAAACGTCATCGTGGCCGGATGCGACCGGGCGGTATCGAGCACCTGGCGCCACAGGGTGCTGGCCCGGCTCGACAGCGTCACGACCTCGCAGAGCCGGTCGTGATCGAGCTTGGCGCCGAAGCGCGACTCGATCTCCTCGATCAGCCGCAGCAGCGCATGACGAACGTAGCCGATGTGGTCGCGCGTCACTTCGCCCAGGTGCCGCGGCGGCGTTACGCCAAGTACGGGCGCTTCGTGCCGCGTGCCGAAGAAGCCGAACCAATCCTGCACCTCTCGGCATTGATTCGTGCTGAATACCAGCAAGTCCGGCTTGGGCGGGCCCGCAATGCCGAACGCCTCCGTGAGCGGGCTGTAATCCGACAGGGCCGAGCCGATGTCACTGGTCATGTAGGAGCAGGATTCGGCGCAGTATCCCGCTCCGACCGCCCGCGGGATGTACTCGTGACTGACCTTCCGCGCGCCGAGCAGGGCGCCGTGATTCTCGGGAAAATACACCTCGAAGTTCATGGCGGTCAGGATTTCGCACGGTCCCACCGAGGTGCACCACGCGACCTTGCGCGCGGGATCTGACGCGGCCGCGTCCAGGTTCAGAAAGCAGCTGCGCAGCAGCGATCGAAGTTGCTTCTGACAGGCGATCTCGACTCGTTTGACGCCGACAGGCACGCCGCACTCCTATGGAATCACGATCGATCGGAGCGACAGGCCCTCTTTCATGATCTCAAACGCCTTGCGCAGCTCGTGGAGGGCGAAGCGATGGGTCACGAGCTTCTTCAGATTGACCCGCCCGCTTTCGACCATGCGAATGAGCGGGAGGTAGTCCACCGGCCGGCAGCCCAGGGAGCCGACGATCTCCACCTCCTTGAACATGATCTTGCCGGCGACCAGCGAGATGGCTTCGTGCGTATAGCCCACGACGCAGAGCCGTCCGCCGGCCCGCAGGCATTCGAACGCCTGCTCGATCGTCCTTGGGTTTCCGATGACTTCCATAGCGATGTCGGCGCCGCCGCCGGTGAGCTTCTTGACCTCCTTGTCGATGCGCTCGACCTTCGCCGCGTTGATCGTCCTGGCGGCCCCGAATTCGCGCGCCCAGTCCAGCTTGCGGTCGCTGATGTCCACCGCGATCACCTGCCCCCCGGCGGCCGCGGCCAATTGCACGGCGTTGATTCCCACGCCGCCGCAGCCGAAAATCACCACCGTGTCGCCCGGCTGGACGCGGGCGCGGTTCTTGACGGCGTGATAGGGCGTGGACAGTGCGTCGGCGATGACCGAAGCTTCTTCGAGCGGGATCGACTCGGGCAGATGGAGCAGATCTTTCGCCGGGACGACCACGTACTCCGCGTACGCCCCGTCAAAGTGATTGCCCAGCATCGTCATGTGAGCGCAGATGTTCTCGTGACCCTGGCGACACGCCGTACACCGGCCGCAGGTCAGCACGGCCGGGATGAGAACGCGGTCGCCGGCGGACACTTCGCTGACGTCAGCGCCCAGCGCTTCGACCCTCCCGGACGCCTCGTGTCCCAGCACGATCGGCGGCTTCTTGAACGTGGGGACACCGTGCTCGATATAGTGCAGGTCGGTATGGCACACGCCGCACGCCGCGACCTTGACCAGCACCTGCCCTCGTCCCGGCGACGGTTTGGCGATGTCCTCGATCTTCAGTCCGCCGTCGCTTCCGTGAAACACCGCGGCCTTCATGTGTATGCCGTCCTCTCTTCGGGTCTCGCTTTGTCGTCGGGCGCCGACCACAGACCGGTCAACGGCCCCGGCCTGGCTTCATGCGTGTGTCCAGCGCGGCGCGCGCTTCTCCAGAAACGCCGCGATGCCCTCATGGGCGTCGTGCAGGCGCATCAGCTCGTTCAGGTAGAGCTCCTCGGCTCGATCCAGATCCGTGAGCAAACGCGCCCGGCTTGAAGCCGCCGTGGCGCGCTTGGACAGCCGAACCACCGGGCGCGAAAGCCGGCGAACGGCGTCGACATAGGCATCGACCTGGGCTTCGAAGCCGTCGGCCGGGTAGACGGCGTTGACCAGGCCGATTCGCAAGGCCTCGTCCGCCTTGACGGTGGCGCCCAGCGCGTTCAACTCGATCGCCTTCTTGAGGCCGATCTGCAGCGGCAGCGCGCAGGCCGCTACGGGCGGGAACACGCCCACCTGGACTTCCGGCTGGCCGAACTTGGCACGGTCGCTCGCCAGCACGATGTCGCAGAAACAGGCCAGCTCGCATCCGCCGCCGAGGGCGCTGCCCTGCACTGCGGCAATCGTGAGCGCGTCGGTCGAGGCGAGCTTGCGGAAGATGCCGTGGAAGTTCCGGATCATGTCGGCGACTTTTTCCGCCGTGTGATCGGCGACGTCGACGCCGGCGCTGAAGACCTTGCCCTCCGCGCGAAGGAGGATGGCTGCCACGTTAGCATCGGCCGCGATCGGCTCCAGCAAGACGTTGAACTCATTCATCATCGGGTTGTTGAGCACGTTCAGCGGCGGGTGACGCAGAGTGACCGTGGCGATGCCGTCGGTCAGGTCGACGCTGAAGAACTCGCAGGTGCTCATCGGCTTACCTCATTCGACTGCGTACCGCCTCGACGACCGCGGCGCCGAAACTACCGACGCGCGGTTTGCTCATATGTACTGGCCGCCGTCGACACGGATCACCTCGCCGGTGATGAACCGCGCCCGCTCACTGCACAGAAACGCAACGAGCTCGGCGACGTCTTCCGCCTGGCCGACGCGCGACAGCAGGATTTCGGCTGCCGCGGCGCTGCGGGCCTCGGCCGGCATGTCTCTCAGCAGTGGCGTATCGATCAGACCGGGCGCCACGGCATTGACGGTGACGTTGAAGCGGGCCAGCTCGCGCGCCAGCGCCTTGGTCAGACCGATGACGCCTGCTTTGGCGGCCGAGTAGTTCACCTGCCCGAACTTGCCGCGCATGCCGTTGATGCTCGAGAGGTTGACGATCGCGCCCCATTGGGCCGCGCGCATGATCGGTGCCGCCGCGCGGCAGCAGTTGAACACGCCCGTCAGGTCGACTTCGATGACGTCGCGCCACTGCTCGTCGCTCATCTTCCAGATGACCTGATCGCGGAAGATGCCGGCATTGTTGACCAGGATGTCCAGGCCGCCCCAGGCCGAGGCGATCGACTGAAACGCCGAGTGCACCGCCGCCGCGTCGCGAACGTCCACGGACTGAGACCAGGCTCGGCGCCCCAGGGCTTCGACGCGTCCCATGACTTCCGCGGCCGCGTCGGGTGCGTCCTGGTGGATGAATGCGACGTCGCAGCGGTCTCGCGCGAGCGTTTCGACGATGCAGCGGCCGATTCCGCTGCTGCCGCCGGTGACCAGGGCTCGCTTGGACCTCTCCGCCATGACGTCTCGCCGAATCGGATGACCTCAGCCGTTCGTCCGCTTACTTCTTTGCGTTCAGCCCCGCTCCGCATTTGCCGCAGAAGTCGAACTGCCGCGGAATGCCGCTCGCGCCGCACGCCGGGCATTTCTGGGCGTACGGCCCCCAGAGGAACTCACTCGATCCGTCGGGATCGGCCGCCCGCCGGCGCATGCCCACGTAGTCGGCTTTGCGCTTCTCGACGAAGGCCGTCATGCCTTCGTGGGGTTCGAGGCTGGTGTAGTGCACCGCGAGCCAGTCGCGGGCGTGCGGGGTGGTGGCGTACCACGCAAGGTCCTTCCAGTAATTGACCTGGGCCTTGGTGTACCGCGTGCACTCGCCGAATTTGTGAACGATCTGGTCGCAGAGCCCGTTCACGGCCGCATCGAGCCGCGACAGGTCGATGGAGTATCCGTCCGCCCCTTTGAGCGCCTTGCGAATCTGGTCCGCGCCGGCGCGGCGTTCGAACGGCTGGTCCCAGGGATCGCTATTCCAGTCCGCCAGGCATTCGCGCTCGCCATTGAACAGCGTGATGAACTTTCCGTCGGGTCCCTTGACGGTCGGCACGACGGCGTTGACCAGGCCCAGCGACAGCGCGGTGAAGGCCGGGTAGCGCTGGTTGAGGAAAAGAATGCCGCGCGCCCGCCGGTCGCCGACGGTGACCGGCAGCCACTGGGTCGAGCCGCCGCACGCCACCGAACCGACGCTCGTCCCGACCTGGGCGATGAACGCGTGCTCACCCATCACGGAGAGATCGCAGGCGAGTTGGCTTTCGTTGCCGCCGCCGACGGCCATGCCGTTGAGACGGGCGATGACCGGTTTCGCGCAGTTGGTGATCGACTCGATGTAGGCCTTGAAGCAGCACATGTACTTCCAGTAGTCGCGCGGCCGCTGCGTGTAGGCGGACTGATACTCCTTGACGTCGCCGCCGGTGCAGAAGGCCTGGTGGCCCTCCGCCGTGAAGACAACGACCGCCACCCGGTCATCCCAGGAGGCGTCCTGGAAGGCGGCGGCGAGCTGCTGAAGGGCGGAGGTGCTGTAGGCGTTGAAGTTGTGCGGCCGCTTGATGGTGATTCGAGCGACCCAGTCTCGCTTGTCGTAGCCGACTTCGTCACTGGCAAAGGCGGCTGCTTCGAGCGCGGGAAACATGCTCATGACGCACCCCATAGCGCCGCAGACGCGTGGCGAGATCGAAGAGGCAGGGCGACGCTGACCATTTGTTTCGATCGAACGATCGTTCTAATCAATACCCGACCTGATACCCCGGGCTCCGTCACCGGGGCCGGACTCCGTGGAGTCGCGGTTCAGGCTACCACCGCATAGGTTGGCTGTCAAGGCGGTTTTCGGGCGGCCGGGCTTGACATGGCCGCGCCGCGGCCTCATACTGATTGGAACAGACGTTCGAATACCAAGAGGCAGTTCTTGCCGTGAAGAGCGAAGAAGGCGAACAGGCGTTCGATATCCGGCCGGCGCCCGCCAGCGTGGTTTCTGACGCACGCGATTCCTACGACGAGCGGCTCAACAAGATCCTTCAGGCCGCCACCCAGGTGATCGCGGAGGTGGGCTACGGACAGGCTTCGATGCGGGCGGTGGCCAAGGCCGCCGGCGTGAGCCTGGCCGGCATGTATCACTATTTCGATGGCAAGAAGAAGATGCTCTTCCTCATCCAGTTCCGCACGTTCAACGCCTTGCTTCAGGCGCTGCGAGAACGCTTGCACGGCCTGAGCGATCCGATCGAGCAGTTGCACGTGATGGTCAGGTCGCACGTCGGGTACTTCGCCGCCAACATGGCCGCCCTGAAGGTCTGTTCGCACGAATTGGACGCGCTTTCCGGCACCGAGTATGAAGATCTTCGCAAGATCAGGCACGACTATTACGAGCTGACGCGGGCGATCGTCGAACGCATCATGGCGTCTCGACCGAGCAACGGCGGCGTTGACAAGCACGTCGCCACCATGTCGCTCTTCGGAATCTTGAATTGGCTTTATCGCTGGTATTCGCCGGGCCCCGACCGCTCACCGGCCGGCCTGGCCAAGCAGATCACACAAGTGTTCCTGGCCGGTGTGTTAGGCGGCCAGTTGCCGGTCGATGGGGCCCCCAGGTCGGCGCCGTAGGTCGAGACCTTTCGCGGCACCGGGGCGGACTGCTCCCGGATGCCGGCCTGACTCTGTCGCGTGAGAGGGAGCACGCCGCATGCATGTTCCGGACGTGAGTTTCCACGATGCCGCGACGCTCGACGAGGCCGCTGAGCTGCTCAGCCGCTTCGGGGCCGACGCCGCGCTGCTGGCAGGCGGCACCGACCTGCTGGTCGATCTCAAGGCGGGTCGGCGATCCGCCAGGCACCTCGTCTCGGTCAGTCGCGTCCACGCCCTGCGCGGTATTACTCATGCGGGCGACGGGCTGCGGATCGGCGCGCTGACCACCCTCGCCGAGCTGGACCGCCATCCGCTTCTGAGCGCGCGGTTCGCGTGCTTGCGTGACGCCACCTCCCAAATGGCGGCGCCGCAGATTCGCAACATGGCCACCGTCGGCGGCAACATCGCCAGCGCCGTGCCGTGCGCCGACCTGCCCCCCCTCTTGAGCGTGATGCGTGCTTCCGTCCTCGTTTGGTCACCGCGGGGTGAGCGAACCGTGGCCGTCAGCGACTTCTTCGTAACCGCCAGAAAGTCCGTCCTGAAGAGCGGCGAGATTCTCACGGCGGTTCTGGTGCCGAACCCATCCGCCGGGTCGGGTGCGGCGTATGCCCGGTTCTCGTTGCGGGATGGGAACGCGATCGCCGTAGCGGGCGTCGCGGCGAGCCTGCACCTGAACGCCGCAGGACGCATGGACGACGCGCGCATCGCACTCGGCGCCGTTGCACCGACGCCCAAGCTGGCCGAGCGGGCCCGGGACGTTCTGCTCGGCGGGACGCCCGGTGAAGACGTGTTCGCGGAGGCCGCCCGCGTCGCCGCGGAGGCGGCCGAGCCGATCTCCGACATTCGCGGCAGCGCTGAGTACCGGCGAGAAATAGTGAAGGTCATGGCACAGAGAGCGCTGCAAAAGGCCCTCGCACGCGCCAGGGAGGCCGAACGATGATCCTGCCGATTATGCTGCGGGTTAACGGACAGCAGTACCCGGTCGCGGTCGAACCAAGCGACACGTTGGTCGAGGTGCTGCGCGACAAGCTGCGACTGACCGGCACGAAGAAGGGTTGCGGCGTCGGTGATTGCGGCGCGTGCACGGTGCTCGTGGATGGGCGGGCCATGAATGCCTGTCTTCTGCTGGCAGTGCAGATGGCCGGCAAGTCGATTACGACCATCGAAGGCCTGGCCACGAATGGCGAGCTGACGCCGGTTCAGAAGGCGTTCGTGCACGAGGGCGGCATTCAGTGCGGGTACTGCACGCCCGGCATGATCCTGTCGGCGACCGAATTGCTCGCGGAAAACCCCCATCCCACGAGGGACGAAGTCAAGGAAGCCCTCTCGGGCAATCTGTGTCGCTGCACCGGCTACACGGGCATCCTGCGGGCGATGAGCCGTTGCGAAAACTACCGATACCCCGGCCTGTGCGCGAAACACGCCGACCCCGCGGCCGATGAAGGCGGCAATGGCCAGGCCGGCAGGACCAACGCGCGGCTCGGCGGGTCGGTCGGCGTCTCCATGCCGCGCGTGGACGCGGTCGACAAAGTTACCGGACGAATCCAGTACACCGACGACATCTCGCTGCCCAATATGGTCTACGGCAAGATCCTCGGCTCGTCCATCGCCCACGGCCGAGTCAAGCGAATCGACACTTCGAAGGCCGCGGCCCTCGCCGGCGTGCTCGCGGTCCTGACCAGCAAGGACGTGACCGACACGCAGTACGGCGTCTCGCCCGCGCGCTACGACGAGTACATCTTCGCCAATGACAAGGTGCGGCACGTCGGTGACGAGGTGGCGGCGGTCGCCGCGATCGACGAGAAGACCGCCGAGCGGGCCCTCAGGCTGATCGAGGTGGAATACGAGGAGCTGCCGGTCCTGCTGGATCCGTTCCAAGCGACGGCCGAGGGCGCGCCGCTGATTCACGACTGTTATCCGCGCAACATCAACACGCACGTCGATCACGAGTTCGGCGACGTCGAAGCCGGGTTTGCCCGGGCTCACCACGTGCGCGAGGAGACGTTCACCGGAAACCACATCTACCAGTCGCCGCTCGAACCGCACGCCGCGATTGCCACGTGGGACCCGGACGGCACCCTCGTGCTCTACACGTCGACGCAGGTGCCGCACTACGTCCAGTACATGATGGCGCACGTCCTGAACATGCCGCTGGGCAAGATCCGCGTCATCCGACCGGCGGTGGGCGGCGGCTTCGGCGGCAAGGCCGAGACCACGCCGCTGGACATCTGCGCAGCGCTGCTCAGCCGCAAGCTTGGGCGGCCCGTGAAAATGGTCTACTCGCGCGAGGAGATGTTCCACCACGGGCGCGGCCGCCACAAGCAGCACATGAACTTCAAGCTGGGCGTCGACGACGAGGGCCGCATCACCGCATTCAAGAGCGAGATCTACCTGGATGGCGGGGCCTACAGCTCGTTCGGCGTGGCCACGGCCTATTACGCCGGCAGCGTGATCCCCACGCTCTACCGCATTCCGGCCTACAAGTACGACGGCTATCGCGTCATGACCAACAAGCCGGCCTGCGGGGCAATGCGCGGGCACGGCGTGCCGCAACCGCGCTTTGCCTTCGAATGCCTGCTCAACATGATCGCGGACGATCTGGGCATCGACCCGGTCGAAATTCGCCGCCGAAACGCGATCGATCCGAACACAAGAACCATCAACGAGATGGACGTCGGCAGTTGCGAGTTTCGCGCGACGCTGGAGTCGGCCGCCGAGAAGGCCCGCTGGACCAGCAAGTACGGCAAGCTGCCCAAGGGAAAGGGGATCGGTATCGCCAGCGGCGGCTTCGTCTCAGGTGCGGGCTACTGCATTTACCGGGGCCAGGTCCAGCTCTCCCACGAAAAGCCGCGCGAGCCCTTCGTGAAGAAGTCGATCTTCCCGCACGCCAATGCGGTCGTGAAAATCAGCGAGGACGGCTGCGCCGCCGTGCTGATGATCGGGGCGGCGGAGATCGGACAGGGCAGCAACACGATCCTGTCGCAGATGTGCGCCCAATCGCTGGGCATCCCGGTCAGCCGGCTGCGCATCCGCAGCGAAGACAGCGACATCTCGCCGCTCGACCTGGGGGCTTACTCATCGCGCGTGACGCTGATGGCGGGGCATGCCGTGTCGCGCGCCGGCGCCGCCGTGGTCGAGAAGATGAAGCCCTATGCGGCCGGCCTGCTCGGCTGCGGCGAGACGGAGGTGGAGACCGCCGACGCCCGCATGTTCGTCCGCAACGATCCGTCGCGCTTCGTCGCCTGGGAGGAGGTCGCCCGCAAGTATTTCAACGCCAACGGGCCGCTCGTCGGAACCGGATGCTACAAGCCGCCGGACGGGCTCGGCGGCGACTACAAGGGCGCGACCGTGGGCACGAGCCCGGCGTACTCGTTCGGAACCGCGATTTGTGAAGTCTCCGTCGACCTGGAAACCGGAAAGGTCAAGATCGACAACTTCACCGACTATCACGACTGCGGCACGCCCATCAATCCGATGTCGGTTCATGGCCAGGTCGAGGGCGCGGTGGTCATGGGCGCCAGCGAGACCGTGCTGGAGGACGTCCTGTTTGACGAGCAGGGCCGGCTTCTCAACCCGAACCTGCACGGCTACCTCATCATGTCCATCAAGGATGCGCCGGAGATCTTCAGCGGCCTGGTCGATTCGTATGAGCCGCGCGGTCCGTTCGGCGCAAAGGAAATCGGCGAGGGCAGCACGCTCCCCGTGCTCGGCGCCGTCGCGCACGCCATCGCGAACGCCACCGGCGTCTGGATCAAGGATCTGCCGATCACGCCGGAGAAGATCCTCAACGCTCTCCGCCAGAAGAACGGGGCCGAATTGGCTCCCGCCGCGCGCTGACGGTCGCTCCGGCGGTTAGGCTGAACGCATGCGAGCCGAAGACGTTCTGAAGGCGATTCTCGACGAGCACGAGGCCGGACGTCGCGTGGCGCTGTGCGCCGTCGTCGCGACGCGCGGCTCGACCCCGCAACCCACGGGAACCATCGTCGCGGTGAATGAAGCCGCGGCCATGATCGGCACGCTCGGCGGCGGATGCATGGAGGCCGACGTCCGCCGCGCGGCCTTCGAGGCCCTCTCGTCCGGCCACGGCGGGCTGACCACCTTTCATCTCGACGACGATACCGGTGCGAACGACGGGATGATCTGTGGCGGCCAGATGGATGTGGCCATCGCCGTGATCGCGTCCGATGCTCGAGCTTCCGAAATACGGGCCGCGCATACCCGCCTTCGCGGATCTGAGCCGACCGACCTGTCTGTGCTCGTCGAGACGCAAGGCGGTACGGCGGAGCACCGCGTGCGGCTTGAACCCGCCGCCAGGCTCGTGGTCGCCGGAGCTGGGCACATCGGCAAGGTGCTGGCCGATCTGGCGCTGCGGGTCGGTTTCGACGTCACAGTCATCGACGACCGGGCGAAGTTCGCCAACGCCACGCGTTTCCCGCCGCCGATGAAACCGGTCGCGGGACCGATCGCCGAGACGCTGCGCGGGTGGCCGATCGATCCCGGCACCAGCGTGGTGATCGTCACGCGTGGGCATCGTCACGATCAGGCGGCGCTCGCGGCCGTTGTCGGATCGAAGGCCGGGTACATCGGGATGATCGGGAGCCGGCGCAAGATCAAGGTGATTTATGACGAACTCCGCTGGGCCGGTGTTGCAGACGAACCGCTCCAGCGCGTCCACGCACCCATCGGACTCGACATCGGCGCCGTAACGGCGGAGGAGATCGCCGTCGCCATTGTTGCCGAGCTGATCTCCGTCCGTCGGGCCATGCGCGCGGATGCCGCGAGTGCGCCGCGGTCTCCGGGGACCCAGCCATGAGCGGCCCGCGTGACGAGCCGCGCGTCTGGGGGATCATTCCGGCGGCGGGGATGGGCCGGCGGATGGGGATGGCCAAGCAGATCGCGTCGGTAGGCCATTCGACCATGGTCTGCGCCGTGGCGCGCAGCATGCTCGACGCCGGCGTGGACGGGCTGATCGTCGTGACGCGTGCAGCGCTGCTCGAACGGCTTGGGCTCCCCTCGGACGATCGCATCCGTATCGCCGTCAACGACGACCCGAACAGTGAGATGATCGACTCCATCCGCGTCGCCGCCGCGACGCTGCCTGAACTCGCCGAGACCGCCGCTGAGCGGCGTGACCTCGCGTCGCCGGCTCAGGCAAAATCGACTGACGCGGACGGCATCATGGTGATCCCGGCCGACATGCCCGCGGTTACGGCCGAAACTTGCAGACTCTGCCTCGTTGCGTTCGCCCGTGAGCCGGATCGAATCGTAATTGCCGTGCATGCGGGCAGGCGCGGCCACCCGATTATCTTTCCCGGCGCGCTTCTGGGCACCGCGATCGAGCAGCAGGGCGGTCTGCGCATGCTTCCGCAACTATTCCCCGATCGCATCCTGCGCGTGGAAACTCCGGATCGCGGGGCGACCCGTGACATCGACACGTGGACCGACTACCGGCGGATGCGAGCCGCCGATGCGTGAAGACCGGTGCGTCGCGATGAGCGGCTCCAAAAGCGTTGCGCGGCGTAACACCGCGCGTTTTCGCGTCCCAGGCCGCGCTGCCGACCATCGGTACTTCACCGCAAGTCTGCGGGGGGCTACGTTTACGGGGCCCCCTGAACCTCCCCGATTTCCGCGCGCTTTTTGAATAAACTCGTGGCATACTTCCATCATGGAA
>CAYXIO010000057.1:0-25403 GCA_964465125.1 uncultured Planctomycetales bacterium
TGGACATCCGCCCGTTCCAGTCCACCGGCGACGTGGTCGAGGTCGAGCCCGCGGGTCTTTCGGCCTACCTGCCGCCGCAACTTGCGGCCGGCCAGTGGCAGATTCCGCTGGCAACGACGGCGGAAGTGAAGTCGTTTCGCCAGGGACCGAATTTCTGGGACGGACTTGTCGCAGCCGGGGTCTCCACCACGATCTACCGGCTTCCTGCGATCTACCCGCCGCCCGTGGTCAAGGGCCGCGGCACGTTCAAATGTATTTGCGGCATGGGCACGCCCGACCTGATGGGCGGATATGGCGAGTACTGGATCTTCAGCGAGAGCGGGAAGCTCAACGCCAAGCGCGTGGAGGGAGAAGGCGGCAAGTTCGCCCGACTGGTATTCGATAGCGACCACGCCTTCGCAACGCTGATCGGCCCGGAGAACATGCTGCGCAAGCCCGAGGCCGACCCGACGGACCCCAGCGGCGAGACGATGAAGCACCCGCCGCTGTCCATTCCGCTCGAATTCGTCCGCGACCCCGAGACCAACTCGCTCCAGATCATCATCGACAACGGGCAAACCGTGCTGCTCAAGGCCGGCGAGTGGAGCGACTGGGTCACGCTGATCTTTGAAACCGGGCTGCCCGGCTCGATCATGTGGAGCGCCGCCGGCGCGCCCACCTCGATCAGCACGATCGCGCAATTCTACGTGCGCTCGATCACGCCGACGACGCACGTCTACATGTCGCCGATGCAAATCGACCCGCTCAACCCGGTGAACCCCGTCAGCAACCCGCCTGAGTTCGCGACCGAGCTTGCCAAGCGCTTCGGCCCTTACCACACCCAGGGCATCCCCGAGATGGCCAAGGCGCTCGAAGTCGGCGGCGTCAACGAAGACGAGTATCTCGTGCTCGTCCAGAACATGCTCGACGACCGCCTGCCGCAGTACCGTGCCGCGCTGAACGAGTTCAACGACGGCCTGCTGTTCTACTACTTCGGGCACACCGACCAGCTCGCGCACATCTTCTGGCAGGACATGGAAAAGGGCACGAAGTTCGCCGACGTCATGCCCAAGACGTACGAATACGTGGACGCGCGGCTGGGCGAGGCGCTCGCCACGCTCCGCAGCGACGACGCGATCATCGTGCTCTCGGATCACGGCTTCGCCAGCTTCAAGCGCGAGTTTCACGCCAACACCTGGCTGCGCGACGCCGGCTTCCAGGCCTGGCGCGACGACTCCTCCGCCGGCCGCAACCTGGGCGTGATGTTCGGAAATCTCAACTGGGCGAAGACGCGTGCCTACGCCTTCGGCATCAACGCGATCTACCTGAACCAGGTCGGGCGCGAGCGCTACGGCATCGTGACCGAGAACGAGCGCCAGGCGCTGCTCGACGAGATCTCCGCCAAGCTGCTCCAGGTGCGCGACGAGGACGGCACGCAGGCGATCGCGCGGGTGTACGACGTCCGCAGGGAATTCCCCGGCGCCGATCCCAAGCTGGCGCCGGACCTGCTGGTCGGCTACGCCCGCGACTATCGCGGCAGTTGGGCGACGGCGCTCGGCTTCGCCGGCAAGAGCCAGTTTGACGACAACAAGAAGTTCTGGCGCGGCGACCACTGCATCGCGCACTACCTCGTGCCCGGCTCCCTGCTGACCAATCTCAAGGTCACCGTCGCCGATCCGAAACTGTCCGACCTGGCGCCGTCGATGCTTTCGCTCTACGGCGTGAAGGCCCCGGCCGAAATGACCGGTCGCGCAATCTTCCAGGAAGCCGGCGAGTTCGCCCGAATGGAGCACTGACCGCAAAGGAGAACCGATGTTCGGCCCGAAACTCAAGATCGACAAGGCGCTCTACGAGCGCGCCCGCGACGTCGCGAAAGTGGCCGGCTACTCGTCGGTGGACGAGTTCATCGCGACCATCATCGAGCGCGAGGTCGCCAAGTTCGAAGGCGCCGAGGACGACAAGGCCGTCGAAGAGCGCCTCCGCGGTCTGGGTTATATCCAGTAACCCGCACGCACGCCGGAACCCGATTCATGAACACGCTCAACGCCGTTCTCGTCGTTCTCGGGCAGGCGATGTTCGCCCCGCTGGCCGGTCTGCCGGCCTGGCTGCCGCTCGTGCTCTGGTCGCTCATCCTGGGGATGCTCGCGGCCCTGTGCTTCCGCTACACCTCGCCGCAGGCCTGGCTGCGGCGCGTCTCCGACCGCACTCGCGCGCACCTGCTCTCCATGAAGCTCTTCAAGGACGAGTTGGGCGTAACCTTTCGGGCGATCTGCGGCCTGCTTTACGCCGCCGGACAGCGCCTGGCGTTCTCGCTGCCCACGATGGCCGTCCTGCTGATTCCGTTCGCGCTGCTGATCGCGCAGGTGGCGATGTGGTACGAGTTTCGGCCGCTGAAGCCCGGCGAATTCACGCTCGTCGAGATGCGCGTCCGCCCGGATGACTGGCCGAAGCTCGAAGGCGTCGAGCTGCACGCGCCGCAGGGCCTCGCGGTCGAAACGCGCGTCCGCGACGCCGCCCGACAGCGCATCACCTGGCGCGTTCGCGCTGAGGCGGCCGCCGCACAGCCCTACACGCTCACCTGGGAAGTCCCCGGCCTCGGAACCGTCGCCAAGCAGCTCGTCGTCGACGGCGACGGCCGCCGGCTGCGCTTCGTCAGCCCCACGCGGGCCGGCGCCAGCTTCTGGGATCGGCTGCTCTACCCCGGCGAGCCCGCCTTCGACGCGACGTCGGCGGTCCAGCAGATTACGGTTCAATACGGATCGCGCTCCACGCCGCTGTTCGGGCTTAACGTTCACTGGCTCATTACCTTCCTCGTCGTCTCGATCCTGGGTGCTTTCGCGCTCAAGCCGTTCGTTCGCGTGCAGTTCTGAATCGCTTGCCGTATAAAGCCCGCCTTGGCGGTTCGGCCGACTCTCGAAGCGCCGCCTGACGCTTCCCAGGTCGGCGCGGTGGGCGAATGCTGCGTGAATTGCTCGACATCGCGGTAATTGAGGACTTCGCCGGCGGATTCGCGCGAAGCACCGGCCTGGCGGTCTGCGTCTACGACGCCGCCGGCACGCGCCTGGCGCTGGCCCGCCCCGATGACGAGCCTCGTCCGCCGAGCGACCCGCCCGCGCTCATTCCCCCCGGCGCCGAATTCGTCGCGCTGCGGGCCGCCGAGCCGCCGGCGCGCGTGGCGTTTCTCGGCGACGCCGAGCGCCCCTTCGTGGTCGCCCCGGTGCACGTCGACGAGCAACTGGCGGGATACCTGGCCGCCGGGCCGGTCGAGCCCGGCTCGTTGGGGACCGCGCCGGCGCAACGCGTGCCGCCCGAATCGGAATCGACCCCGCGCCCCGCGCTCCCGCCGCGCGGCGAGTCGTGGGAGATTCAGGCGACGCGCTGGGGCTCGCGCATGCTGGCCGGCTGGTGCCGCCACGAGCTGCAGATCAACACCGCGGCCCAGGAAGTCGCCCTCGTCGGAGACATCGGCCAGCTCATCAGCGGCGAGCGCAACCTCCAGAAAGTGCTCGACCAGATCGTGTCCGAGACCGCACGCGTCATGAAGTGCCACTTCGCCAGCCTGCGGCTCTACAACCCGCAGGCCGATGAGCTGACCGTAGCGGCGGTGTTCAACCTCAGCCCCGAATACGTCAGCAAGGGCCGCGTGCTGCGATCGGAGAACCCGATCGACAACGAGGCGCTCGACGGGCACGTCGTCTACACCGAAGACACGCAGACCGACCCGCGCATTCGCTTCCCCGAGGAGGCCCGGCGACTCGGCATCGTCAGCGGTCTGACGGTCGGCATGCACTACCACGGGCAGCCGGTCGGCGTGCTGCGCATTTACGACCGGCGCAAGCGGCGCTTCCGCGTGGCGCAGCGCAACCTGCTGCGGGCGGTCGGCTCCCAGGCCGCCGCCGCAATCGTCAACGCCCGGCTGGTCGAGGAGCGCCTGCGGACCGCCGACGTCGAGCGGCAGCTCGCGATGGCGGGTGAGGTGCAGTCGCGCATGCTCCCGCCCGAACCGCCGAAGCATCCGCGCGTCGACAGCGGCATGATCTACGAGCCGAGCTTTCACGTCGGCGGCGATTTCTGCGACCTGTTCTTCCTGCCCGACGGAAGACTGGCGGCGCTGGTCGGCGACGTCGCCGGACACGGCATGCCCGCCGCCCTGCTGATGGCCTCGGTGCGCGGTGCGCTGCGCGCCTTGGCGCAGACTTGCTCCGATCTCGGCGAGCTGCTCACGCGGCTCAACACGCGCGTCTACGGGGAAACGGCCACCAGCGAGTTCGTCACGCTTGTCCTGGTCGCGATCGACGGCGACGCCAGGAGGATGTCGTACTGCCTGGCCGGACACGAGCCCCCGCTGCTGCTGCGAAAGGACACGCCCGTCGCCATCAGCGAAGGCGGGCTGATCCTGGGGCTCAACGACGCGGAGCAATACCTGGAAGGCAGCGTGGAACTCGAGCCCGGCGACCTTCTGCTGCTCTACACCGACGGGCTGATCGAGGCGCTCGATTTTCACGGACGGCCGTTCGGGCGCGAGCGGCTGGTGCATTCCGCCCGCGCGCACGCGCAGCGGCCGATTGCTCAGCTCCTGCGCAACATCCGCTGGGACGTACGCCGCTTCGTCGGTCTCGCCGAGCAGGCCGACGATCTCACCATGGTGGGCCTGAGCATCCGCGCGTAGCGCGCGCTCGATGACGCTGTGGCGCCGCCCCTCAGTGGGCAACGACGAACGGCGAATAGCGAGTGAAGAGCGGACTCGGCTGAGTGTCGCAGGGCTGCCACTCTGTGCGCAACGACGAACGCGAACGAACGCCGGGCGGAGGGTCGACGCTACGACGACCGGATGGTGCGCGGGCGCGCTCCGCGACGGTGCCGCCTCTGTCGCCAGCTCATCAAACCGACGGCCAGCAGCGGCAGCATCGACGACGCGCCGAACCCGCACGGGAAGAACGGCGAGGGATTGCCGCCGCCCGAGCCGTTCGAGTTTCCGCCGTTCCCACCGGTGCCGCCACCGTCCGTGTTATCCGTCTCGGCTCCCGCCACCGTCGGCTCGGGGTCGCAGGCGTCCCCGACGCCGTCGCCGTCGCTATCGAGCTGATCGGCGTTCGGAACGAGCCCACAGTTGTCCTGCGTGTCCGGGTAGCCGTCGTTGTCGTCGTCCGGGTCGCACTGATCGACGATCCCGTCCTGGTCCGTATCGATCTGCACGAAATCCGCCCGGCCCGGCACCGCATCGACGTCGTCCGGAATGCAGTCGCCGTCGTTGTCGTCGTCGCACGCGTCGCCGATGCCGTCGCCGTCGATGTCCGACTGCGAGAGGTTCCAATCCAGCGGGCAGTTGTCGAGCTTGTCGACGATCGTGTCGCCGTCCGTGTCGGTGCCCGCGTGCTGCCCCAGATAGATCTGGAAACCGAAGAACGGATTGCTCGCGCCGAGATACAGACCCAGCGGCGTGGCTTCCAGCCGCCGCACCCCGTAGTTGAACAGGTCGCTGAACCCCGTCCGCGAAACCTTGTACCAGTTCTCTCCGTCGGGCGTGGAGTAGAAGTCGAACCCGCCCTCCAGCGCCGAAAAGGTGTCGAAGAGCTCGTCCAGCGTGCCGTTCGGGTCGATCGGCGGAAGCGGGAAGAGCGTCGGGTCGAGCGCGTCGAGCTTCGACTGCGCCAGGTCGGTCAGCTCGGAGGCCGGCACGCCGTCGACGTACTGCATGATGTACGAGCTGTCGAACGTCCCGAGATAGAGCAGGTTCTCGAAGACGTCCATGATCCACATGTAGCCGGTGAATGGGTTGCCGAAGCCCGGGCCTTCGCCGGTCAGCGGCTCCTTGGGTCCGTCGGGCGTGTCGCGCGGCGTTCCGCAGATCAGGTCCCACTTGCCCGATGCGTCGACGCGCACCATTTCCGCGGGCGCCGGCCCGACTTCGCGGATCACGTCATAGCCGCCGAACAGAATGCCGCTGCCGACGTACAGCCAGTCATTGAAGGCCTGGAGGCTGACGACGTTTTCGTTGAGCTGGCCGCGATAGGCGCCGTATTTGAGGATCGTGCTGTACTGGAACGGGGGCGTCCCGTCAGCCTGCGTGCGCAGAAGCTGATAGCCGGTCAGGGCGTTGGCCATGCCGACGTACAGATAGCCCTTGAATTCCATCAGGCGGTAGGGCGCGTCGTTGGTCGGATCGCCGAAGAACGGCTCGTGCACGACCTCGAACTCGCCGCGCTCCGGGTGCGTCGCCGCGATCAGCACGGAGTCCGCCGCCGCCGCCCCGATCACGCAGATGTAGAACCGGTCCTTGTAGACGTACGCGGAACGGAACGCGGTGAAGCCCGGGTCATCCGAGTAGGGCGTCTTCACCTCCTCGAAGTGGATCAGGTCCGTGGTGCGCAGCATGCGGGCCGGCGGCTGGGGAAGCTGCCGCGAATTGAACCCGCCGATATACAGCGCCAGCGTCCCGTCGGCCTCGCGGAAGCTCGCCGCCGTTCGATAGCCCGCGTCGCGCGCCACCTCGACGATCGTTCCGTCGGACTGAAGCTGCATCAGCGTCGGCGAGAGGTACGCCAGCCGCACCGTATTCGTGGCGGGGTCGTACACAAACATGCGGCCGCGCCAGTCGTTGTCGATCAGGGGATCGGGGCAGACCAGCGGCAGCTCCGGCGTCTGCTCGGCCTTGCCGGTGCCGATCAGGTCCTGCACCAGGCACAGGAAGTCACGGTTGCTGCCGAAGATCATCTGATCGTCGAATTGCTCGCAAATCCACGCGTAGGAGTTGTGCTTGTCGCCCATCCCCTGCGTGCCGATCTGGCGGAACTCGCGATCAATCAGCGTCTGCTGGGCGTCGGCGGGTCGAACGAACGCCGACAGCAGCGCAGCACCCGCGAGAACAAGCCATCCGGAAGTTCGTGCCACGTCGCGAACCCTCCCCCGAAACCGCGTCCGAAGCGCGGACGCTTGCATCATCGAAACTGGTCCGCCCCAGCATACCGCGTTCGCCACGTTGTCGCGTCCCGCCCTGGTCCGTCGCCTCGCCGCCACCGTTTTCACTCGGCCGGTCGCGGATTGTCTCATAAATCGTCCGCACCCTGCCACCCGTGCGGGGGGCTATCGACCGCGCGTCCGTGCGGGCGCGGCGCCCGCCGCACTACCTATCATCGTCGCGCGGAGAGCGATCTCCGACACCGTCAATGTCGGTTTGCTGGGGGGTTCAGTCAAACGCGCAGTTATCGCGCGAAACGGCAGGTCCGACGCCGCATGCTCAGCAGCGCCGCGAGCGTCACGGGCAGCAGCGTCAGGCTGCCGAATCCGCAGGCGAACAGCCCCGAGGGCGATTGGCCCCCGCCCGCATCCGATCCGTCACCGTCCCCGGAATCTGTCCCGCCCGTCTCGTCGCCGGCGACTGCACTCGGCGTGGCCGGGTCGCTGTCGCAGACGTCCCCGATCCCGTCGCCGTCGCTGTCGAGTTGATCGGGGTTGGCTATCAAGTCGCAATTGTCCTGCGCGTCGGGATAGTCGTCGTTGTCGTCGTCGGGATCGCACTGATCCGGCACGCCGTCCCCGTCCGTGTCGATGTCGCTGATATCCGCTCGGCCGGGAACCGGGTCGACGTCATCCGGAATGCAGTCAGCGTCGTTGTCCGAATCACACGCGTCGCCGATGCCGTCGCCGTCGAGGTCCGACTGCGAGAGGTTCCAGTCGAACGGGCAGTTGTCGACTGCATCGGCCAGTCCGTCGCCGTCGCTGTCGGTGCCCTTCGCCTGCCCGAGGTACACCTGCATGCCGAACAATGCGTTCGCCGCGCCGAGGTACAGACCGGAAGAGGTCGGCTCCTGGCTGCGCACGCCGTAGTTGTACAGATCGCTGAATCCGCTCCGCGAGATCAGCGTCCAATTCACGCCGTCCGTAGTCGAGCGGTAGTCAAAGCCACCCTCGGTCGCGGAGATGTAGTCGAGCATTTCGTCGAGCGGGGTATTCGGGTCGAGCTCGGCGTACGGTCCCTCGCCGGGCTCGTATTGAGCCAACCGCTCTTCCAACAGGATCATAAGCTGCGAGGCCGGCACGCCGTCGATGTACTGCATCGCGTACGAGCTGTCGAACGTTCCGAGGTAGAGCACGTCGTTGTAGACGTGGATGTTCCAGATGTAGCCGGTGAACGGGTTGCCGAAGCCGGGCCCCAGCCCGGTCAGAGGCGCCTTGTAGCCGTCCGGCGTGTCGCGGGCCGTGCCGCAGACGATGTCCCACGCGCCCTGCTCGTCGATGCGGACCACCTCGGCCGGCGCCGGGCCTACGTCGCGGATCACGTCGTACCCGCCGAAGAGAATGCCGCTGCCCACGTAGAGATATCCCTTGTACCCGCGCAGGCTCAGAATGTTCTCATTGAAGTTGCCGCGGTAGGCGCCCTTCTCAAGCAGCGTGGCGTAGTAATACGGCGGCTCGCCGCTCGCATCGGTCCGCAGCAGTTGGTAGCCCTCGACGGAGTTCGCGGTTCCCACGTAGAGGTAGTTGTTCCACTCGACCAGGCGATAGGGAGCTTCGTTGGTCGGATCACTGAAGAACGGCTCGTGCACGACGCGGAATTCGCCGCGCTCGGGGCGGGCGGCCTCGAGCATGACCGAATCCGCCGCCGTCGACCCGATCACTGCGACGTAGATGCGGTTCTTGAACGTGATCGCCGAGCGGAAGGCGGTGAATCCCGGGTCGTCGGAGAACGGCGTCGCGATCTCCTTCCAGTTCAGTCCGTCCGTAGTCCGCAGCACGCGCGCGGGCGGCTCGTAGAGCTGCCGCGACGTGAACGTGAACATGTAGAAGGCCTCGGTCCCGTCCTCTTCCCGAAACGCAACCGCCGTGCGGTAGCCCGCGTCGCGCGGAACGTCGACCATGGATCCGTCGGACAGGAGCGTCGCTTGCTCGGGCGAAATGAACACGAGCGACACTTCGTTGGTGCGCGGGTCGTAGCAGTAGATCCGGCCGCGAAAATCGCCGGCGTAGATCGGGTCAGGGCACTCAAGCGGAAACTCCGGGACGTTCTCCGCCGCATCCTTGCCAAGCTGGTCCTGGACCAGGCACAGCGCGTCCCGGTTCGTGCCCACGTAGATCTTGCCTTTGAACTCGCGGACCGTCCAGGGGTACGAGTTGTGCTTGTCGCCGAAGCCCTGCGTGCCGATCTGGCGAAAGCTCTTGCTGTTGAGCGCCGTCTGCGCGCTTGCGGCCCCGGACAACGCCGCGGCGGCGACGGCGAACACCGTCCACAGCGCGCAACGTCCCGGAAAACTCCACAGGCTGCGGCTTCGCATGGATCCCCCCAACGCGAGGTCTGCCCGGCTACGGTCTCAGCACAACGGCCCGGTTGATCTGGGTTCCATCGCTCCAGGCGCCCAGCGACGTCTGGTCCGACGTATCCCCGAAAACGAACTTGCGGTCCGTGCCCTCGAAGGCCAGATGCATGAGCGCATCGAGCCACTTCCAGTAGCCGTTGTAGTCTAGCACGTCAAGCGTTTCGGTGCTCGGTTCCACAATCGTCCCGCCGTTGAGCAACGCATCGCCCGAGTCGAACGCGCTATTGAGCGAAAGCGGCGCAAAATGCCCCGAGACCAGGTTCGGATCGCCGTAGCTGTCCGATTGCAGCTCGATCACCGTGCGATTGGCTTCCGGAATCTGCGGGACCGCGGCGTAGAGGCTCAGCCCATACTCGCTGCCCGCCAACGTGTCATCCGCGCCGACCACGATCACCAGCAGCGTGTCGGCCGAAATGTTGCCGTAGTCGCCCTGCTGAATGCTCGGCAGGCCGCCGATAACCGTGTCGGCATCGCCCGGATTGGTCAGCATGAGAGCGCGCGGAATCGGCAGCCCACGCTCCGCCGCAACCGCCGCGATGTTGAACGAGATCGTCGTGCCGAGCGAATGCCCGACGAAGACCAACCGATCCAGGTCGCCGCTGACATTGCCGCCGGTCCCCAGACGCGAGAACGCATCCTCGATCGCGGCGATCGCGTTGTCCGTGTAATCCTCGCCGTCCTGAAGCGTCTCCTGGTAGACCGGATAGATCACGATGGCGCCGTTGAGCACCAGGTGCTCGATCCAGTCGCCGTAGGCCCGCGGATTCACGCCGCCGTACCCGTGAAGAAAAACGACGATCGGGGCGGGGTCGGTGGGAACCGGATCCGACGGTTGATAAAGGAAATACCGCTGCGCGCCGCTGAGAAACTCCTTCGCCGTGAAATCACCGTTCGTGTGGGCGGTCGAGCCCGGGCCGCTCGACTTCTGCGCTGGCTGCGTGGGCGTTGCCGTGATCAGTGCCGGACAGCCCGTCAGCGGTCCAAGCGCCAGTGCCGATAACAGTGAGAATGCGACAGTCCGTTGTACACACGTCATTCCGCTACTCCAAAACGACCGCCCAGTCACTAGGCAATTCTAGGCCGGGCGGAAAGTGGGGCGTGTTCAAAAGCCGGCGTGTATATCCGTTCCCATCCGGCACCGCCTACGGAATCGGTTTCGAGGTCATGGGCCGGATTGCGGTCCCGTCCTCGCACTTGCCCATCGCAGTCGCGTTGGGGCCGAACACGAGGTTGCGGTCAGCCCCGTGGAACACGATCGCGATGAGGTCGTCGCTCAGTCGCCAATACCCGTAGTAGTCGAGCGTATCGGCCCGGAACGCAGCCCCCTCCTCGCGATCCCCGCCGACCTCGCGGCGCTCCTGAATGCGTTCGCGAATCCGACCGCCGGCCCGCCGGCCGGTCCGGCCTTCGCCGCGCCCGGCCAGACCCTGACCGCTGCGCTCGGTTTCCTGCTCAGTGTCGTCGGAGGCGTCGGCGCTTTCGGCCGCCTGGTCCGCCATCGCCGCTTCGGCCTCGTCCGCCGCCGGGTCCGAGTCCGCACGAGCCGTGAACTCGCGATCGCGGGACATGGGCGAAAAGTGGTCGGCGTGCAGCTTCGGATCGGTGTGGGTATCCGAGTGCATCTCCAGGAAGAGCTTGTTGCCTTCAGGCACCGCGGTCGCACCCTGGAGAATCACAAGCGATTCGTGATCGCTCGCCATTCGGTCCTTGTCGCCCAACACCATCACCATCAGCGTATCCGCGGAGATCTGGTCGAGCCCTTTCAGGGGCATCAGCATCTTCTCGTTCTTGATGTTCTTCTGGCCGTTGCCGGGGGCGGCGAACAGCAGCGCGGCCGGAAGCGGCAGGCCTGCGGCTCTGGCCGACGCCGCCACGTTCGCGCCCGTGAAACCGCCGATGGAATGGCCGATCATCACGAACTTGTTGCCGAGCGGGCGCGGCCCCTCACCCTTCTCCAACTGTGACCACGCCGCCTTGATCGCGCGCAGAGCGTTGCCCGGCATGCTTGCGACCGGCGTGCGCAGGCTGGCCTGAAAGCGCGGGAAGATCACGACGCTGCCGTTGCGGACCAGATGACGAATCCAGCCGCCATAGCCGGACGGACGCACCCCGCCCCAGCCGTGCAGAAAAACCACCACCGGTGCTTCCTTGGGCTCGGGTGCGGCCGGGCGGAAAATCCAGTACTCGTCATCGCCCTCGCCGGAGCGCTCCGCCTTGACGTCCGCGTGCTTGTAGGCGCTGCCGCCCGAACCGGACGTGGGCTGTGCCGGGGGCGGCCCCGCGCAGGCGGCCGCAACCCAGCCGCCCAGCAGGCCCAGCGCGACGAAAAAGGCGCGATTCAAGCGGTGACCGGCGGAAACACGAGCAGGCATGCGAAATCCTCCTTGACGGTGCCCAGCGGCCGCTTATTCAGTATTGGCGCCGGAAAACGCTGCGGGACGTTCCCGCGCAGCGAAGCGCAAAACGTCCCGGGCACGGACACGGATTGAACGCACGGGTTGGCGGCCAGGCGATGCACGCCCCCACGACCGGGCTACGGCGCCCCCACCGAGAGCGGCACTAACTGGGCCGCCTTAACCACGCTGGGATCGACACCGGGATACTCGTGCCGCGCCAGCTCAGGCTGCACGACCGGCGGCGGCCAGGGCTGCGACTTGAGCGAACCGACGTATTCCTCGGCGAGCTTCAGGTACTTGTCGCCGACGATCTGCTGCGACTTCGACAGCGGACCTACCGACTCGACGTACTTGCGCTCCAGCTCGTCCATCATGTGCCGTACGTGATCGTTCGGCGCGAGGGCCTTGGCGGTCTTGAGCAGCGGCGCACCGTTCAGCACGCGCGTCTTGAAGTACTTCAACTTCCGCGTGTTGAGCTGCGGGTGGCTCGATTTCCGGCAGACGCTATAGCCGTTCAGCTCGATCTCAAGATTCCGCATCACGGTCGGGCCGTTGCGCTGATACGCCTTGCGATACGTGTCCATCACGATGCGGATGCGCTCCTCGTGCGTGAAGTGCAGCGACCGCATGCTGTTGCCGAGCAGGTGCATTTCGCCCGCGCGGAAGGGATTCAGCCGCCCGCTGTCCTTGACGCGCTGCCGCAGCGGCGTGCCCGGCATGGCGATCAGGACCGAGAGCTGGGCCGCCGGCGGACGCAGTGCCAGGAACATGTCGATGTCCTGGTCGATGTTCTCTTTGGTCTGCACGTCGTCGCCCAGGATCCACGACAGAATGGTGGTAATCCCGTGGTTGTGCAGGCCGTCCACCAGCTCCTGGACGTTGCCGCGCTTCTTGCGGTCGTAGGCGAAGAACGATTCGATGCCGCTCCAGACGCCGCTGATGCCGTTCAGCAGCAGCTCCTCCGGATCCCACATCGACATCGCCCGGATCGTGCCGAAGACCTGGTAGTTCATCCGCTCGAGCCCGTAGGCGTCATCGTTGCGGATGTACTCGCCCAGCTCGTTGACCTTCTTCTTGTAGGCCAGGAAATTCTCGTCCATCAGGTAGACCTGATGGAAGTCGCGGTAGGTATCGAAATACCAGCGGCCGGCGTCGTACAGCTCACGGGCCGTCATCACCTCGTGTACGCGGCCGCCGGGAACAAACGCCGTCGTCGCACAGAACTCGCAGCGAATCGGGCAGCCCAGCGCGCTGAGCATGTAGCCGATCTTCGTCTCCGACCCCGGCAGCCAGGGCAGCCACATGCGTTCCAGCGGCATCCGGCAAACGCGCGGCAGGCGGTGATTCACGCCCGCCAGAGCGTTGAGAAAATCCACCCCCTCGCCGCGGCAGATGTAGTCCGCCTTGTCGGCGGCCTCGATGCCCTCTTCGCGAAGCTCCTCGACGCCGAGCGTGCCGTAACCGCCGAGGATGACCTTGGTGCCCGGCGAGACGCGGTGGACGAAGTCGATCACCTGCGAGACGCGGCCGAGGTCGACGACCTTGCAGTGCAGACCGAAGAAGTCATACGGCTCGCGCTTCAGCTCCGCCTCCAGCTCTTCCCACGACGGCCATTCCAGCACGGTCGAGGGCATCGCGATGTTCTGCGCGAGGAAGTGCAGCGAGTAGACGTGGTTTTCCGAGCGAATCGAGAAGACGCCCTGGTCGACGACGAATCGGTAGGATGAATCGTCGATCGACAGAAACGTGTCCATCAGGAGCGGAACTGGCCGCGGCATCGTCGACAGCAAGATCTTCATGCTTGTGTCTCCCCTAGGACTTCTTTCGGCGCACAATTCGAGCCCGAGAATCGCTGCTGCTTATCCACGTATCGCCGTGGATCGCCCAGAAACGCGAGAATCCGCTCCACGAAGATATCAGGATTCTGAAGCAAAAGAAAGTGTCCCGTGCCCGTCAGCACGTCCCAGTGGCATGCCGGAAGCAGCTCCCTCAAACGACTCACCAATCCTTTATACGGAGACTGGTCCCCATAAAGCGCCAGCACCGGAATCCTGACGGTTGTGATCGCTTCTTCCGTCAGACTTCCGACCTCCCGAAACTCCTTGGCCATCGTCGTCTCGTCGAGCAGCTTCTGAAGCCGCTTGTTCGAGCGCGGCTCGCCCTTGCGCAGCCCGAATTGCTTCGGAATCTCAAGGCTGCGCCGGAAAATCCGCTCGGCGTCGTCGGTGAACTGGTCGTACGTGATGCCGCGCGCTTCGAGCTGCTCCTTGAAGAGCGACCAGCCGGCCCAGTCCTGGATGTTGCGCAGATGCCGCAGGCAGGCCACGCCCGTATCCGACACCACCAGCCCTTCGATCCGGCTCTGCTGCTTGACGGCCGCGTGCAGCCCGATCGCGCCGCCGTAACTGTGCCCGACGACGCACGCGCGATCGAGCTTGAGATGATCCATCAGCCCGAGCAGGTCGTCGGACATGGTGTCCGTGTTGTAGCCGGTGGCCGTCATCTGGGTGTAGCCGTGGCCGCGCAGGTCGTAAAGCGTGACGCGAAAGCGCTCGCGCAACGCGGGCATGACCTGGTTGTACCAGACGGCCATCGTGGACGTGACCCCATGCACCAGCACCACGTCGGGGCCTTCGCCCTTCTGCTGGTAGTGCATCTCGATGCCGTTGATCTGCGCCTTGCCCATGTCGTCCGCCCCGCGCTATTCGATGTACCCAAGCGCCTTCAGCCGCATCATCACCTGCGGATCCTCCTCGCCTGCGGCGTCGCCCTGCGGGTCGCCCGCTGGCAATTCGAAGGAAGCCACCGGCCGCGTCGGCTCGCCGCTGCGGATCGGATTCGCGTCACAGAATTCCCTGGTGAACACGCCGCTCGCAACGCGCCCTTCGAGATTCGAAGGAATCGGCAGCCCCAAGGCGTACAGCACCGTGGGCGCGACGTCGATCAGCCGCAGCCGCTCGGCCTGAATCCCGGGGCGGATTCCGGGCCCCCAGGCGCCGAAGACGCCGTCCGGATGGTGGCAGCCCATGATCTGCTGCCGCGGCTTGTACCAACTGCTGGCGCGCAGCACGGAGACGTTGCCCTTGTCGCGCAGCTCGAGCGTCAGATCAGGCGCGTTGGCGTCGCCCTCAGCACCCGGAAAGGCTTCTTCGCGCGTCCAGACGCGCGTCACCAGCCGCTCGCCGGTCTCCGGGTGACAGCACTTGTGCAGCAGGTCGTCGATGAGCTGAGCCCGCACGCGCTGGTAGTCCTCGGGCGACACGCCGTCGTGGCCGCGCTCGCCATGGACGGGAATGAACACGCCGTTGCAGCTCGCGAAAGACGCGTAGGCGCGCGTCCTGGAGAAATCGAAGCCGCGGCGCTGGATCGGACGCACCGCGCCCAGTTCGTGCGATTCGTCCTCCTCGACCGGCGTGCCCTCGGCCCAGGTAAGATAGCCCTGCTGCTCGAGCCAGTTGTTGATGTAGAGAATCTCGTGCGACCCGGTGAAGCCGTGGTCCGACGCGATGAACACGTGCGCCTCGGGGCCGACGAGCTCGAGCGTCTGGCGCAGGAAGTCGTCCACCAGGCGGAAGTAATCCCAGCAGCGGTCACGCACGCGCTCGTACTTCTCGTCGCGCTGCTTCGGTGCATAGGCCGGATCGAGAAACGGCCAGCACAGGTGCTGGAGCTTGTCCACGCCGTCGAAGACGACGGCGTACAGCCCCGCCGGCTCGTGCTCCAGGCAGTGCTTCCAGGCGCTGAACCACTGCTTCTCGCGGCGGATGTGCAGGTCGATCCACTGCTCGTAGTCTTCGTTGAACGTGCCGGAGATGGCCTTCTCCTCCTCGGAGAAGTTCATCGCCATCTCTTTGACGTCGAAGCCGGGGATGCTCTTGCGCAGCGTGTCGATGATCCCCTTGGGATGGCTCTGGGTCTTGACCCAGCGCCACGGCACCCAGCCGGGAATGCAGCACCCGTCGATCTTCGGCGCGGGGTTGTGAACGACGAAATTCAGCGCGCACGCCCGTAAGCCGTGCCGGTTGACCATGCCCCAGAGCGTTTCCGTGCGAATGGCCCGCGAGGTGACCATGCGGACGAACGCGCTGTCCTTGGTTTCATACTGAAGGAAGTTGAAGATTCCGTGATAAGCGGGCGTCCGGCCTGTGACCAGCGAAGTCCAGGCCGGGGGCGTCAGCGGAGGAATCGAGGACTCGAGAATGCCGCGCGCCCCGCCGCCGAAGACGCGCTGAAACGTCGGCATCGCGCCGTGCCGCATCATGTGATCCAGCACGGTGAACGTCGCCCCGTCCAAACCGAAAACAACTGCGCACTTGCTCATTCGCCAGCCACCTTGTGCGTCGAAACAATCTCCCCGGGCCGGAGTCCTCCGGCCGCTCGACGCGCGCTCGGGGCGACCCCGCGGTCGCCACCCGGCTATTTCTTGGCCACGTTCTCGTGCAGGAAATTCACCAGGTCGCCGACATAGATATCCTTGGCCTGGCGCTCACCTGCCTTCGTCAGAAACTCCGCGAACGGAAGCTGCTGGTTATAGTGATCCTCGATCGCGGAGCCTAGCGCCACCGCGTCGATCGACTCGAACTCCAGGTCGCCGAAGATCCCGGTCCGCTCGGTGACTTCGCCCGAGAATTCCCAGTCCTCCCGCAGCTCCGTCAGAATGCGAATCAGTTCCGTCTTGATTACGTCTCGATCAATGACCGCCATGGCCGTTTCCTTCCAACGCCGCCACCGCCATCACAAACTCGCCGGTGCGGCGACTGTACACCGGGATCTCAACCGTCTCCGTCGGCGACCCGCCGAACAACACGGTCACCGTGCCGCTGTCCGCGTCGAAGCCGCGCGCGACCACCGCGCCCGGTCCGTCGCGAAGCCCCACGCCGATGGCCTTCGCCGCCGCTTCCTTCGCGCACCACAGCCGCGTGACCCACTCGTCCCGTTCGGGTCCTTCGTAGGCACGCAGCAGTGCGCGCTCCGCATCGTCGAACGCCACCGACTCGAACGAAGCCTCGCGCGACTCGACCCGCTCAAGATCGATCCCGATCTCGCGGCGGCTGGCGGCGGCAACCGCGATCAGCCCCTTGTGCGAGATCGAGACCCGCGGCACTTCGCCAACGCGCTTCGTCCACGCGCCGCTCGCAAACGGCCGGCCGAGATCATCGACCCCGATCACGACGTCGGCCGGATATAGTTTCGGCCCCCCCCCCCGCGCGATCCAGACGCGGACCGCGTCTTTCGCCGCCGAGCGCCCGAACAGCCACTGCGTGCGGCGTTCGTTTCGCGGCAACGCATGATACTCGCTCAACTCGCTTCGGCTCAGGATCAGGTGGGCGTAAAGATTCTCCCAGATGTTCGATTCGATCTCCCCGAACGGCTGCATCCGGTAGCAGGTGGCGTCCTCGTACCCGGCCTTGCGCGGCAGCTCGACGGCGTGCCCGATGACGTGGCGATCCGGGTGCCGCCAGAAATCATAGAACGCGGGCTCCCAGTAAAAGCGCCAATCCTCCCAGCCGATAACGCGCATCCACAGCGCGCCGTCCGCGGCGACAATGTCGTGATCGGCGCGCAGCGTCCGTTCCTGTACATCGCGAAGGCGCAATTGCTGCGCGAAGCGCTGCCCGGCCGGCGGCGTCGGGCGGTACAGAATCAGCTCTCGCACGCGAATCGGGAACAGCACAAAACCCTGCGTGTAGTACTCGACCGGCCAATAGCCCACCATCTGTCCGACCGCGTCGAAAAAGAACGGGTCAATGTGGAACTGCGGGTCCGGGAATGACGCCAGCACCTTGTCGCGCCGCAGCGTCTCCAGGTGCGCGTGCAGCCCGTCGCGCCCGACGCGGTCGATCGACTTCACGCCCTGGAACATCAGGCCGTGGAACATGCGATGCTCGCCGTACATCTCCTCCGCCGTGCACAGCGGCGCCTTTTCCTCCACTAGCGTCAGCGGCTCCGGCCGGGGCGAAGGCGGGTAGACCGAATCCAGCACGAGGGTGCCCTGACACACCGGCGAGGGGCGCATCATCGGCTTATCGGCCCGGTAGGCGGCGCGATCGCGAACTTCCACCTGCACGGTGTTCTCGCCGGGCCTGGCCTTCGCAAGCACTTCCAGCGTCACCGATGCGCCATGCTTCTCGATGTCGATCCACTTCGACGCCACCACCTCGCGAACGCCGACCACCAGCAGACCCGGACGAAGCAGCGTCGCCACCTCGGCCATGATCTCGATCGAGACCGTCAACGGAACAACCGGCAGGCCGCCGACGCTCGGGTCGTCCGCGGAGAGCACGATGCCGAAGCGGTGGTCGTTCAGGTAGAGGTCTTCGCCGAAGTGAATCCGGCGATGGACGACGATCTCCTCGCCCGCCGTGTACTTCACCACCTCGCCGCCCAAGGGCAGCTCCGCCGCCAGGCGCTGTACGGTGGGCAGGTCCGGCAGCGCGGCCGGCTTCGCGGCCGCGGGCGCCACCGCGACGCCGCGCGCCGCGCCGTCGAGCATCTCGACGATCTGGCGAAGCGTTTTGAGCTTGGAGACCTGCTCGACGTCGACGGACACGGCCCGGCCGCTGCTCTCGCCCGCCTTCGCGAGCGTGCCGAGAATCTCCACGCGCTTGATCGAGTCGATGCCCAGCTCGGCCTCCAGGTCGAGGTCGACGTCGAGCATCTCCTGCGGATAGCCGGTCTTTTCCGCGACGATC
The DNA here is from genome assembly GCA_964465125.1 of uncultured Planctomycetales bacterium. Lineage (GTDB taxonomy): Bacteria > Planctomycetota > Phycisphaerae > UBA1845 > Fen-1342 > CAYOHG01. The sequence goes on from CAYXIO010000057.1 coordinate 18,382, forward strand.
TGGATCAGCACGTCGCGGATGCTGGCGGCACTGGCCACGGGAGACGCAACGGCAACGGACGAAGCCGACGACGCCGGCACCGCCGCCACGGGAGGTACGAACATCTCCGGCGCGAGCGCCGGCGCGGCCGTCACGTTGGGCGCGGGCGATGCCGGTGCGCTCGGCTCATCGGCGGCGGCAGGTTTCCACACTGCCGGAGCGGCGGCCGGCGGATCGGCCGCGCCTTGCAGCTCGACGCTCGGATCCGAGTACGCGGACGCGCTCGCCGGTAGCTCGAATGCGGGCGGGTCCACCACGTCCGCCGACCCGAGGAACGCGCCGAGCACATCCTGCTGGGCCTGGAGAAACGCGTTCATCAGCTCGAAGTGCTGCTGAATCATCTGCTGCGCGCCGGGCGCGGCACGGGCGGGACGGGCGCTCGCGGGCGCGGCCGCACCCGGGGCTTGAGCCTGCCACGAAGACGGCGGCGGCACCGACGGCGCGACCGGTGACATCGCGTCAAACTCAATGGAAGGCGGCTGAGCGGCGGGAGGGACCGTCGGCCAGGCGGCGGCTTCGGGAGCCGCCTCCGCCATCGCCTGCGAAGCAGCGCCCTCGCCGGCCGGCGGCTCGACCTCGTCCGCCTCCGGCAGATACGTCGCATCATGCAACGACGTGACCGGTGGTACGTGCGCGACCCACTCCCCCGCCCCGGGCAGCGGCTTCTGCGGGTTGAGCAGCTTCATGATCGGATAGTGCAGCGGCACTTGGATCGTGCCGGGAACTTTCTCCTCCGGCACCGGGCTGTCCGCGCGCGCGTCCCAGCTCAGCCTGCGCGGGTCGCGCCGCGCGAAGAGGTACTCCAGCCGGATCGCCACGTGATGCGCCGAAAGCAGCCCCAGCGACTGAAGCAGGGCCGCCATCCCGGTCTTGCGCGGCAGGTTGGTCGGCACGGTCAGGTGTGGCTTGCCGCGCAGAATGTCGTCCACGAAGCCGCTCAGGTTTCCGCGCGGCCCCACCTCGATGAAAACCCGCGCGCCGTCGGCATACATGCGCTCGATCATCTCGCGAAAGACGATCGGACGGGCGAACGTGTCCGCTGCCAGATCGAGCATCGCGCCTGGCTCGCCGGGGAACAGGTCGGCCGTCGTGCACGAATACAGCGGCGTGCGCGCTGAGCGCATCTTCAACGATGAGAAGTAGCTCCGCAGCGGCTCGCAGATGTAGGTGAACACCGGCGTGTGATAGCCGCGGTCGTATCGCAGCTTCTCAACGAAGATGCCGTTGCCCAGCAGGTGCTTCATCACACCGTCGGCCGCATCGGTCTCAACGACCACGACGACCTGATGCGGGCAGTTGTCGTTCGCGACGTGCACGGTGCAGTCGATGTCGTGGATCAGCTTGGTCACGCGGGCGCGATCGGCGCCGACGGCGAGCATCGCGGCGCGCGGAATCGACCGGTCCGCCGCCACTTCACGGTACATCGCGTCGAGCCGGTTGAGGCTGGCGAGGTACTCCTCCAGGTCGAGGATGCCCGCCGCGACCATGCCGGCCCATTCCCCCGCGCTGTGCCCGGCGATCATGTCCGCCGACACGCCGAGCTGCGTCAGCAGCGTCCACATCGCCCCGTCGGCGGTCAACACGCTCTCCGTCGCGCGCTCGATGGTCATCAGTCGCGCCTCGGCGGCCTTCAACTCTTCCTCCGAATGCGCCGGCGGCGGAAAAATGTCGATCGACGGCGGGTAGCGATCCGGGCTTTGCGCGGCGCGGTCGGCGGCGTCGAACGCGTCCTGCACTTCCGGGAAGTGCATGCACAGGTCGCCCATCATGTTCAGGTACTGCGAGCCCTCGCCCGGAAACAGGAACGCGACCTTGCCGCCGCGCGTCAGCGGCTCACTGACGTAGAAGATGCCGCGCGCGTCCTTGATCATCGCGACCTGCTCGTCGCGAATCCGCGGCGCGGTGCGATCGAGGCGCTCGGCCAGATCGTCCGTCGAGGTCGCGATGACCCCCAAACGGTGCGGCTTGCCGGTCAGCTCGGTCGCCAGCGTGTACGCCACGTCGCGCAGCGCAACGCCGCGGACCGCCCGGCAGTAGTCGCGCACGCGCTCGCACGCGTCGGCGAGTTCGCCGCGGGTCGCGCCCTCGAGCACGCAGAGCTCCTGCGGCCACTCACGGTAGAAGCTCGGCCGCCGGCGCGGGTCGTCGCGCGTGTATTCCTCGAGAATAAGATGCGCGTTGATCCCGCCGAAGCCGAAGGCGTCGACCCCCGCGCGGCGCGGCGTCTTCGTGTCCCCGTGCACCCACGGGCGCGCCTCGGTGTTGGCGTAGAACCGGCTGTCCGGGGCCCGCAGCATCTCGTGTGGCTCTTCGCAATTCAGCGTCGGCGGCAGCACGCGGTGATAGAGCGCCAGCACGGTCTTGATCAACGAGGCGGCCCCGGCGGCGGGCATCGCGTGCCCGATCATGCTCTTCACCGAGCCGAGCGCGACTTGCGGATACTCGCGGTCGCGCGGGCCGAAAACCGTCCGCAGCGTATGGAGCTCGGTGTCGTCGCCGGCGACCGTGCCGGTGCCGTGCCCTTCCAGCAGGCCGATCGTCTTCGTGTCGACGCTGGCCATCTCGTAGGCGCGCTGGACGGCGAGAACCTCGCCCTCCAGCCGCGGCGCGGTGACGCCCAGCGCGCGGCCGTCGCTGGCCGTGCCGACCCCCTTGATCACCGCGTAGATGCGGTCGCGGTCGCGCTCGGCGTCCTCCAGCCGCTTGATCACCAGGATTCCGACACCCTCGCCCGAGAGCACGCCGTCGGCATTGGCCGCAAACGGCCGGCAGCTCCCGCTCGGCGACAACGCTCCCAGCGCACAGAAAACCTGGAGGAACGGGACGTTCGTGAAAATGTGAATGCCGCCGACCAGCGCGAAATCGCACGAGCCGAGCAGCAGGTGATGAATCGCCAGCTCGCAGGAGATCAGCGATGAGGCGCAGGCCGCGTCCACCGTGTAGTTCGGCCCCATGAAGTCGAGCCGGTTCGTGACGCGCCCGGTGGTGACGTTGGGAATGATGCCCGGCGCCGTGTCCGGACCGAAGCCGGCCAGGTGCGTGTGCAGCTCCTCGATCACGTGCCGGAGCTCGACGGCGCTCATGTCCGGCCGCAGCGCGCGGATGATCTGCAGCGTCTGCTCGGTGATCATGCCGCGCTGCACCAGGTTGCTCAGGCCGGCGCCCAGGTAGTTGCCGCGCCCCAGGATGATCTCGCAGCGCTTGCCGTCGAGCTTCTTGTCGAGATAGCCCGCGTCGGACATCGCCTCGTACACCGCCCGCAGCACCAGGAATTGATCCGGCTCGGCCCCCTCGATGGCGCGCGGCATCGTGCCGTGCTTCATCGGGTTGAACGAAAAGGTCTCACCCAGGTAGCCGCCGAATTTGCAGTAGACCTTGCCGCTCTTGGGATCGGGGTCGTAGTAGAGCGCCGGGTCCCAGCGCAGCCGCGGAACCTCGCGAATCGCGTTGACCTTGTCCAGAATGTTCTGCCAGAACGCCGGCAGGTTGCGCGCGCCGGGGTACGTGCACGCCATCCCCACGATGGCGATGTCGCCACGCAGCCGGACCGGCTGCCATTTCCCCCGGCTGTCGCGCGTCTCGATCATCCCGCGCCTCCGGCCGGGGCGACGCGGGAGCCCGCCAGCCGGTTGAGGGCCTTGCTGCAAGCAAACTGCATGTCTTCCAGGTATCCCACCACCGCTCCGCTCGCATCCAGGAACAGCACGTCGATGTGCACCTCGGGAGGCGCCGCGGTGATCACCCGCATCTCGCAGCGAATGTCGCCCTTCATCTGCGGCGCCAGCCGCCAGTAGCGGCCGAAACGCGCCGGCAGCGGCGTCATGTCGTGATAGCCGCGCAGCCAGAGAATCAGCATCTGCAAGCTGCCGTCAACCACCACCGGATCCACCAGCCAGGAGCCCTGCGGGGCACGCGCCAGGCAGCGCTGCGGCGACGACGGCGAAAGCCGCGCGATCATCCCGTTGGCGCCGAACTCCAGCACCTCTTCGATGCACGCGAACAGCGGTCCGTGAAACAGCCAACGCTCGTACGACTCGTCGATCGTCAGCGGATAGGCCCGCGCAGACTCGATCCTCAAGCGGTTCAGCGGCGGAATCGGCGTCGGCCCGCGGCGCAGCTCGGCGGTCGCGGTGTAGTGCATGCGCGGGCGCGATCCGCCCAGCAGCTCGACGCGCAGGTCGACAAACATCCCCTCGCCGCTGCGCGGTCGAGGCGTCGCGACGACGCGAAGCACGCCCTTGCCGTGCTCCAGCACAACGCCGTTGAGCACCCGCAGCTCGACCAGGCTGGTCAGGTTGTACTCGAGCCAGCCGGCCGTCGCGACCTCGGCCACAAGCTCGGCCACCATCGCCATCGGCATCACCGGCTTGCCGTCGAGCTTGTGGTCGTCGAGATAAAGATCCTCGCTGACCTCCAGGTCGCGGTGCAGCTCGATCGAGCCGTCGCTGTTGCGTGTGAGTTGCGCCCCGCCAATCAGCAACGGACAGGACGGCTTGGCGCCGCCGGCGGCGGGTTCAGCCGAGGACGACCCCCCGGCGCGGGCGTGCTTGAGCGGACCCCCGAAGACGACCTCGGCTTCGTCCTTGCGCCCGCGGAGAATCTCTTCGGCCATCGCCACGCATCCGCCGCGGCGCGAGACCATCTGCACGCCGGCGGCGGCGAACTGGGCCGCCAGCTCGGGCGAGACCATTCCGCTGTGCCCCGCCGACTCCCACGGACCCCAATTCAGCGCGCAGACCCGCGCCGCCCAGCGGACGTTCAGCCAGCCCGCGAGCTTGTTGAGCACCTCATTGGCGGCGGAGTAGTCCGCCTGCCCGCGATTGCCATAGCGCGCCGAAACCGAAGAGAACAAGTACAGGAATTTCAGCGTGTCCGGCCGCAGCCGGCTCACGAGCGCGAAGACGCCGTCGAGCTTCGGGCTCACGACTCGCTCGAACGATTCAAGCGTCTTGTCGCGCAGGAACTTGTCCTCGGTGACGCCGGCGCCGTGCAGCACGCCGTCGATGCGCCCGAAGCGCGCGTACAGATCGTCCAGCACGGCGCCGAAACGCGCCGGGTCGGCCACGTCCACGCTGAAATAATGCACCGTAGCGCCGGCCTCACGCATCGCCGCGATATTCTGGCGCATCTCGCGGTCGGCCATCAGCCGGCGGTAGACCTGCTCGACGACGGCGGGAGTGGCTTTCTGACCGCTGGCGCTGACCTGCTTCATCAGCACCGCCTTCACGTCCCGCGGAAGAACCAGCGCCGCCGTCTCCCGATCTTCGCTCTCCGCCGGAAGCGGCGAGCGACCCGCCAGCAGCAGCACGGGCTTGAATCGCCGGGCGAGCTCAATCGCGATGTCGGCGGTGATGCCGCGGGCGCCGCCGGTCATCAGCACGACCGAACCCGGTTCGAGCTGGAACGACTCCGCGCGATCCACGACCGAACTGGTCTCCGGCAGCACGCACACGCGCCGCCCGCCAAGATGTCCCACCTCAACGAGCGGATCGTCGGAGCAAAGCTCGCTCCACAGCGTTGTCGCGATGAGTTCGGATGCAGCGCTGAATCCGAAATCGACCACGCGGCAGCGCACGTCTTCCCACTCGCGCGCCAGCGCCTTGACGAACCCGCAGACGCCGCCGTGTACGGGATTCAGGCGTTCGGCGTCGGCCGGGGCGGTTCCGAAGCTGCCACCCATGCGCGTCGCGACGAGGACGCGACCGCCGGCTTCGCGCAATTCGGCTTCGAGCGCCTGGCAAAGATGGAAGAGCCCATGCAGCTCGCGGTTGAGCGCCGGGCGCCAGCGGGTCGGTTCCGTTTCACGCAGCTCAGGCTCGTCCGCCAGCGGCGCCAGATAGACCAGCGCCCCAGGACGGCCGATGCGCTTGCGCACATTTTCAAGTGCGGTGCGGACCGCGGCGGCGTCCGCCAGGTCGAGCGTCGCGCGCCCGATCACGGCATGGGTCGTGCCGTTCTGCCTGAGTGTTTCCGCCAGACGGGCCGCGACGCCGGTCCCGTCATCCACGATCAGTACCGCACCGGTCGGCAGCGTCGCGCCGGAGCCGCTGCGAGGAGAATCGACGACCTGCAAGGTCAGTCGCGCAACCCGTTCGAAGGCGGATTGCGGCTCGGCTGCTGGGGTTGCCTCAGCTTTATTGCCGGCCGCTCCCGATTTTCCCGAGGAGCCGCTCCGTTCGACTATCCAGGCGACAATTGCCTTGAGCGTCTTGAGCTTCGAGAGCTCCTCGATCTGGCCGTCGCCTTGCTTGGCCTCAGGCAGCGTCCCGTTTTTCTGAAGCGTCCCGATGATCTCGATCCGCTTGATCGAGTCGATGCCCAGGTCCGCCTCGAGGTCCAGCTCGGGATCGAGCATCTCAGGCGGGTAGCCGGTGCGATCGCTGACCACCGCGACAAGGCTCTTGGTCAACGAGTCGGCTTTGAGCGCGCCGCCGGCCGCCGGTGCCGGCGCGGACGCGACGACCGCGGGAGCTGGAGCGGGAACCGGCGCAGGAGCCGTGGCCACCGGCTTGGGAGCTGCGGCCGAAGCGGGCGCGGGCGCCGGCGCCTTCGCGACCGGAGCAGGTGCCGACGGCGGCGAAACCGGAGCCGTGGTCGCTTGCGGGGCCGGAGGTGCGTACGCCACTTGCTGCGGCGCGGGGACCACCACCGGCATCATGGGCTGCGCCTGGACCTCCACGAACGGGCCGCCTGACTGCGCCGCGCCACCCTGGAGGTACGCGAGCATGACCGAGCGCTGCGTTTCAAGGAACCGCGCCATGACCTGCTGGTAGCCGCCCATCACCGCATCGACTTCGGAGCCATTGACGGCCGGCGTCATCGCCGGGGGACGTACCGCCACCGGCGCCGCCGACGGACGGGACGGAGCGATGGCCGCCGGCGGCGGCGTGGGAACGCCGTCGACCCAGGCGGCGGGCGCTGCCGCGGCGGGGTGAACGGGCGGATTGTCCGCCAGTCGACCTCCCAGCGCCGGCGGCGCCGCC
>CAYXIO010000058.1:0-24799 GCA_964465125.1 uncultured Planctomycetales bacterium
AGCCCAACTTCGTCACGCCGGACGCCAAGGTGGTCACCACGCCGGAGCGGATGTTCAGCGAGCGGGGGCTCGATCCCGCGCAGGCACCGAAGCTGTTCGAAGGCGACTCCGAAGACTGGAACAACGGCCGCGTTCCGTTCTTCATCGATTCGTTCGGCTACCCGATCGTCTACTACGCCGCCAATGCCGCGGTGAAGGCGCCGATCACGAGCGGGACGGCGGGCGGCACCGAATTCGTCGTCGGCCGCTACGACCAGGCCGACAACGCCATCTGGACGGGCTCGGACGGCGCGAACGGCCGCTTCCCGGTCTCCTGCGACGGCGTCGATCTGACCGAGCGCGGACTGCCGAGCGGCACGATCCTGCACCCGATGGGCAACTTCGGCTACGACCCGGACGTCGCGACCTGGCCGCAGTCGGACACGTTCGCGGCGACGATTCTGGATCGCAACATCTTCGAGACGAACAAGCGGCCCAGCGGCGACGGCAAGCTCTGGCCGTACAACGCCGACCGCTTCATCCTGATCTCTCCGGGTAAGGACGGCCTGTGGGGCACGTCGGATGACATCCGCAACTTCTCGACGACCGACGACTAGGCGCCGAAGAGCGCAAGGAGAGCGGCATGCCCGCCCAGCATTCGAATAACGCCGGACGTCGTGGCTTCACGATGGTCGAGCTGCTGACGGTGGTCGCCATCGTGGCGCTGCTGATCGCGATTCTGGTTCCGTCGGTCAACGCGGTGCGGACGCACGCCCGCGTGGCGGCCAGCGAGGCGGCGATCTCCGCGATTTCCACCGGACTGGAAACGTTTCGGGCGGACGGCCAGGTCGGCGGCGCGTACCCACCGTCCGCGTCGGACAAGCTGAACAACAGCCAGAAGCTCATGTACAAGGTGGACAACCCGTACGCGACCTCGGACGGCACGCTGATCGAGGTTTCCGGCGCCGGGCTGCTGGTCTGGGCGCTGGCCGGGGCCGACCTGCTGGGAACGCCGGGGTTCCACACCACGCGAAGCAGCAGCACGTACTGGGGCGACGACACCGACGCGGTGGCCGACGGCGGCAATACCCCCGCGGGCAGCGGCGCCTACGCGATCAACACGAACACACAGGAGCCGATTCAGTCGCGCGTCGCGCCGTATGTCGACCTTTCCAAAATCCGCGTCATGACGCGTCAGAAGGGCAGCAACCCCGGCGAGTTCATCCTGGAGACCGAGGAGCAGGCGGTGGGCCGCGGCGGTGGATCCGCCCCGAGCCGCACGTATCCGATGTTCCTCGACGCCTTCGGCTATCCGATTCTGTATTACAAGGCCGACCCCGCCGGCCTGAAGATCGCCGATCGCTCGCCGACCGACGGAACGGCCGCCGGCCTCAACCGCGGCGTCTACCACTTCCTCGACAACGGCGCGCTGCTGACCGAGAACCTGGGCGGCGGACCGGGCACCAACCAGCCCGTCCTCCAGCTTCGCTCCGACTCGGGCTCAACGCCTCACCTGCTGACCTGGGTGATGACACTAGGCGGAGGCGCCGAGACGACCAACTTCGGAAAGTACATCCAGAACAAGGACGTCACGGCCAAGCCAACCCCGCACAACCGCGACACCTTTCTGCTCATCAGTCCCGGCCCGGACGGGCTCTATGGCAGCGGCGACGACATCACCAACTTCCCGAACAACGGCGGTGAATTGAAGTGACGCAGGCACGGGCGACCGCGGATGCGCAGGCACGCAGGGCACAGCCACGGCCGCGGCCGTGCAAGGCGCGCACGCCGCGCACTGCGGCGCTTCGTCTCTTCGTCGCTTCGCCGCTTCCGCGCGGCTTCACGCTCATCGAGCTGCTCGTCGCGATGCTCGTCATCGGCCTGCTGATCGCCATGATCTCGGCGGTCGCGAATACCGCGATCTACCAGCAGCGCTCGGCGCTGACGCAGCGGATCATGCAGAACACGCTGCTGGCGATCGATCAGTTTGCGACCGAGGACCCGCTGCGCTCGGTCTACGACAGCCGCGACCGGGCGACGTTCGGTGCGTATCCGCCTTATCAGCTCGCCAACGTGTCCGATCCGGCGGATTCGGACACCGTCGCCGGCGCGCTCGAGCCGAGCTACTCGATGATCGCGTCCCTGGGGGCCGATCTGCCGAACGGCCTGAGCGAACGGCTCTATTTCGACCTGGGCGGCGGTTCGAGCGGCGGCAACATTGCCGACTACGTCAACATCCGCGGGCCGGATGCCGACGACGACAATCGCGCCTTGTCCGCGTATCTGACGGTCTTCGCGCCGACCTCGCTTCGGCAGATCGGCAGCGATGCCCTGCGACCGCTCAACCCGTCGGTCCACGAATACGTGAATCCGACCGGGGCCGGGTTTTCCGTCGGCGGGGGCCAGGCCCTTGCGGATATCGGCGTGGTCGACGTTCTCGGAATCCACGACGGCTGGGGCGTTCCGCTCGACTATTTCTTCTATGTTAAGCTGGCCTGGGCCGTGCAGCCGAGCACCGGGCAGGCCGGGTGGACGGTCGTCGATCGCCGGCCGGTGCTGCGTTCGCGCGGCATGAAGCGCGAGACCTACGACACATGGAAGGCGGTTTCCGCGACGGGCGATTTGCAGGCTGCGGCGGTCTATAACGACAAGTCGCGCTGGCTGCTGACCAGCGAGCTGCCGAAGCCGTGGGCTCCCGCTCGGGTCAACGGGCAATTGGTGTTCACCGCGGGGATTCCGCAGGGTTCGCAGGGCGGCTGGGCGCGGGCCGTCGCGAACCAAGAGACGGACTATTCCTATTACCCAGATCTGGATCCCTGACGCCGCGCAAAACTCGCGGCCGTTCGCCCGCAGCGGCGGACTTCTGGTGCGATCTATAATTCGTCGGTGACACGGCTCATTCAGGAGCAACGGCTTGTTGTATCGGCGTGAAGCAACGAGGTCAGTGAACCGAGCGGAGAGCGCGCGTGTGCGCACGTTGCATCGCGTCGTTCGCAACGCGGGCGTTACCTGCACCGGGTCTCGGCGTCTCCGCGTCTCTGCGGCTCGACCTCGCCGCCCCGCCTTCACCCTGGTCGAGCTCCTCGCGGTGATCTTCATCATCGCGATTGTGCTGGCGATCGGCATTCCGGCGTTCAACAGCGTTACGCGCGAGGCCCGGTTCAGCCAGGCGCGCCAGCAGGTTCAAGGCGTGCTCTCGCGGGCGTACGTCAAGGCGGTCGCCGACCGCTCGATGACGGCGGTGCGCTTCTCGCCGGCGAAGTGGGAGGCCCAGGACCTGAACAGCGTGAGCACGGTCAATCGGTCAGGGCGCCAGGCGCTGGTGACCTACCGCTACGCGTCGACCAGCAGCATGAACCCAGCCAACGTCGGTACGGTGGTCTACGGCGAGCGCTTCGAGCGCACCGATGCTGAGCCGGTCATTCTGCCCGACGACGTCTGGGTGGCGCCGTCGGAGGTGTTCGATCTGTCGGACAAGCCTCGCGCCGATGAGATTCTGTACGGGCAGCCGGATCAGTTCACTCTCGACGCGACCAAGGGCGCGACGAACTTCTACAACGCCGACGACTTCCTGGTGGTGTTCGATCCGCAGACCGGGCCGGTCGCGAGTACGCCGCGGCGCTCCTGGACGGTGCGTGCGTACGATCCGGTTCAGAAATACGAGACCATGGGCGACGCGAGTACGTACGACGCCGCGACGGGTGAGTACGGCACGAGATTCATGCGATTGAACTTCACCGGGCTGGTGCTGTACCAGCGCGGGCCGTTCCTGACGGTGGCCGGCAATAGCGATGCGGATGCGCGCCGGGCGGCCCTGTCGCGGTTTGGTGACGTGTACGGAATCAACCGCACGGGCGGAGCGCTCGTGCCGGTTCCCAAGACCGGAGGTTGAGCAGACGTGCGTGGCGCATGCGGACAGGCTGAGACGGTTCGAGCGGGGCGGGGCGCGGCGCGCTCCGTTACGCCCGCTGGCCCAGGATGCGACGCGCTGCGATCGAGATCTGACGCGCGCGGCGAGATTCCTCGTCGCCGCGCTCCTTGGAAAGACGGTGCGGCGGTGGCCGCGGCACGAACGGCCGACGATCGGTTGGAAAGCCGGAAGGTCGGCAGGTCGGAAGTCCGGGATTCCACTCCGTCTCTCCGCCTCTCTGTCTCTCCGTCTCTTCGTCTCTCCGTCTCTCCGTCTCTCCGTCCCGCCTTCAGCATCGCCGAACTGCTGATCGCGCTGATCGTGCTTGGCATCGGGCTGCTGTTCATCGCCGCGGCGATTCCCGTCGGCGTCCGCTACACCGAGCAGACGCTCAATCTCACGCTGGGGGATGCGGCGGCGACGAACGCGATGGAGCAGGTCGAGCTGGCGCTGGCAACGTCGACTTCGCTGGTGAACGTGGACGTCGCGGGCGTCTCTCCCGCCGACGCTCGCTCGGATCGCATCTTCCGCCCGCGCAACGGCCAGATCGGCGCCGCGGTGGGCACGCCTCCCGACGTCGTCATCAACCAGGCGAACGACGCGTACGAGCCACTGGTCAAGGTGCGCCCGCTCGTGTTGAACAACTTCCAGCGGACGAACAACAACCCGCCGTGGGAGGAGACCGTCGATCCGGCGGAATCGATCATCACCGAGTACCTGATCGCCGTCGGGTTCAAATTCGACATGAGCAACCCGATCCGCGAAGTCGACGTGCCGTTCGGGTACAACCCACCGATCGGGCTGGAGGATGGTCCGCTCCTGCCCGCGGCGGCGCGGGTCTTTCCGCCGATGGATGCCACGACGCGCTTTAAAGTCGCGGACTTCCTCAACGGTGTTCAGGGGCAGGAGCCCTATCGCCGTTACGAGCCGCGCTACGGCACGGACAACAGTCCGCCGCAGTTGGGCGATTCCGACTTCGAGCAGATCGAGGCCAAGCGTGTCGCCGCGCGGCGCGTCTCGTGGACGGCGTTCTACCGGCGCATCTCGTACGACCGCGCCGAGCCCGGCCCCGATGGGGTTATGAGCGGGCTGCCGCCCAGCGGCGACGACGTGCTTGTCCCAGGCGATCCGCTGCTCTACGAGATCATCATCGTGGTGACGGCGCGGCCGTCCGAGCAGCATCGCTTCGCGGTGCAGGACCTGAGCAACGGCGCGGGCTTCGGGCGGTTCATCACGCCACGCGCGACTCTGCCGAATTCAACTTTGGCCGACGATTTCGGCGCGGATGTGCTTTGCCCGGTTCCGTGGCTGGTGATGTTCGATGATTCGGCGGGCCCGCTGCCGCTGCCGCTGCTCAATCAGGGGGGCGCGAACAACTTCGATCCGGACTGCACGGTTAATCCGCAGCGCACGCCGGAACTGGATTTCATCGATCGACCGACGCTGACGTTCAAGGTCAGCCAGACGCTCGGCTCGATGCTGCCGGTCGGGAGCATCTTCATCCCGGCGCTCAACGACGCGCGGACCAACTGTGCCGATCGCGCGAGCGGCTTTGTCCCGCACGCGCCGGAGTCGCTTCCGATCTACGAGGTTGTGCAGCGGCCCGACCCGCGGACGGTGATCGTCAAGAACAACGGCTTCTACCCGTGGGTCGCGTCGAACAACCCGCAGGACACGATGGCCTGGCCGGTCTGGGTGATTCCGCCGGCGTTTGCGTCGCGCGGCATGAACGCCGACCGCGTGAACAGCCAGCCGGTGTTCGAGAACCAGTCGCCGATCCTGACGGTGCTGCGGAAGGTTGTTCGTCTGCCGGAGTCGAAGTGAGGGGGAGAGGAAGAGACGGAGAGAAGAAGAGACGGAGAGACGGAGAGACGAAGTGAGTAGGAGGGGCACACACCGCGAGGCAAGCCGTTCTCATGCCCGGTGGGTGGCGCGAGAGAGCGACAAGAGCATGTATAGCCGGGATGGCGACAATTCGAGCGTGTGGCGAAGCGCAAGGCGGGTCGGGCCGTCGAAACCGGCACCCGTTGAATGCGCCGCGGCGGGCGCAGGTTCGCGCCCTTCGTCTCTCCGTCTCACCGTCTCTGGGTCTCTGCTTCCCCCCGCCTTCACCCTGATCGAAACGCTCGTGTCGCTGGCGGTGCTGGTGATCGCGATTTCGATCGTGACCGGGGTGTTCGCGCTGACGAGCAAGACCGCGGCCCAGGCCACCGCCGTCGCGGATATCGAGGCCGCTCTGCGCGGCTTCTTTCTTGAGATGGAAGAGGACCTGAAGGGGGTCGATCCGTCGCGCAGCGTGCTGGTGATCTACGGGCGAACGCAGAAAGCGGCCCGCAACGCGGATGAGCTCGCCGCCGCCCTCGGCAGCAGCAACGGAACGCCGGCCTGGCGCGTGCTGGTGGGCGATCCGGCCAGCCTGCCGAACAACTACGACCCGCGCTTCGTGCCCAATGTCACCGGCGACACGATGCCGAACGGCTCGCCGATCTACAGCGATCCGCGGGCCGACATTCTGATGTTCTTCACGGAGCGCATGCTGGCGTCGAACGCTCCGCCCAAGGCGCAATCGCTGGTCGGCGATCCGGACGCCGCGTTCCAGTACAGTCTCCAGCTCGGTGCGAAGGTCGCCCCGGCTCAGATCGTCTACGGACATGGTTCGTTCGCCACCGTGACGCCGAACGGGACCGGGGCGTATTTCTGGTCGAATCCGCAGCACATTGAGGTCACGGCCGGTAACCAGAATGACGACATCAGCCCGGTCGCGGCCAGCGAGTGGATGCTGACGCGCCGCGTGGGTCTGCCGGAGCCGTATCCGGGCGGTGCTGTCGGCGGTCCTGGACTGGTTTCGCCGCCCGCGTTCACGGGTGACGGCAGCGGCAACGCCACGAGCGACGACTTCACCCGCATTCTGCGCGGCTTCAGCGAGGACACGGCGCTCGCGGGCGACTCGATCGTCAATCTGAACAACGCGGCCTACAACGGCAACTTCGACTTTCTGACCTACCTCTCCTACTTCGCGCCGTACGATCCGACCAACTCCGGACAGCCGACCGGGTTGGCCGAACGCTCGCCTTACGACATCGACGACGTCGTCTCGGGGCCGGGGACGCTGGGTGCGTGGACGCTCTCCGGCGGCCGGAACGCCGACCTGGTGAACAACGTGCTCTACCCGGGCGGCCGGACGGCTCGTCACCACGTTTCGACCGTGCTGCGCGATTGCCCTCCCGAGCTTCAGAGCAATCGAGCGTTGCAGATTCTGCCGGGCTGCGCCTGGTTCCAGGTCGAGTTCCTAATGCCCGAGGACCCGCGCAACGCGCCCGACCACCCGCTTTCGCAGCAGCGCAACGACGTGCCGCGCTGGGTGGAGGTGCCGGCGGGGCAGACGTACGCGTTCGTTCCCGATTCGGCCGAGAACCGGACGTTGGTCGAGCAGCAATTGAACGCCGACGGGACTGCCGTCGCGGGAACCCGGCTCGACACGTTCGGCCGCTTGATTCCGCCGGTGGCGCCGTTCGTAGCGCCGGACACGCCCGACAACCGCCGCGTGCGCCTGTGGCCGTACGCGATCCGGATCACGGTGCGGGTGTTTGACCAGGACGGCAAGCTGGACGAGCCGCTGGTGCGCAGCATGATCCACCGGTTCAATTAGCGGGCGGACGACGGCGGCACTCGGACGCTCCGACAGGTTCTAAGCCGTTGCATTACAAGACGTTTCGCCCTTGCGGGGACGCGTGGGAGCTTTGACCGGACCGCGATAATCCTACTGAAGGGACGCAGGGACGCAGGCAGGCGGCCGGCACGCCGCACGGATGATCGAGAGAGATTTATGCCGCAGCGCACGCGAAAGACCGAGACCCGCCGCACGCCGCACGTCCTGAACGCCGGCGGCCGTCGGCCCTCCGGCCCCACCCGACGCCGCGCCACCATCATGATCATGGTGGTCTCGCTGCTGGCGCTGCTGTTCGTGATCGTGACCGGCTTTCTCGGCCTGGCCCGCTCCAACCGCCTGATCTTCAACGAGCTTCGCCGCAACACCGTCAGCGAGCAGATGCTGGCCAGCACGCGCGAAATGGCGTTGAGCTTCGCGCTGGATCAGCTTCGCGACGCCAACGGGTACGTGCTGGGCGGGCCGACGGCGCAGTTCAGCGACATTGCGGGCTACGGCGGGTCCAACTGGCTGGCCTCGCTGGAGCCGGTCTGGGACGAAGGGGCGTTCCCGCCGCCGGAGGTTGATCCGTTCGGGGATTTGGGCCGCGTCGCCTGGCCGACGTTGACGACGCTGGACAGCGGGACGACTCCCTCGGCCGCGCTGCGCGGGGTTTCGCTGCTCGGCCTGATTCCGGAGCTGCTGGGCGACGGCGGCAGTTCGGAGGCGATCGTCGCGGCCAACGACGTCCGGCAGTACAGTCGTCAGCCCTGGCTGGATGCCGACGCGGACGGAATTCCCGATTCCTCGCTGATTGCGATGAGCGCGCTGATCGAGCAGGCCAACGCGTTCGCCGGCTCGCCGGTGAGCGTGCCGGGTGTGGGCTCGACGTTTTCGATCAGTACGTTCCCGCAGAGTCCGGCCGCCGGCGTCCCGCAACAGAACCGCGAGACTTTCGAGCGCCTGCTCGATCAGGCGTCCTACTGGGTGGCGCTCCGCATCGTACCGCACGGCGGGATGACCGCGCTCGATTCCGCGCCGCTCGAGGGCGGCGGCGGCTCGTATTCGCCGATCAACCGCTTGTTCACGTTGAAGATGTTCGACCGGCTGCGTAATCCGAATGACACGTCGCAGTATGCGCTCAGCCGCTATCTGCCCAGCCAGCCGGACGTGCTCGACGAGCTGTTTGACGAGATCGCCGCGTCGCGCTGGGCGATGGAATTGCACCTGCGTCGGCGCGGCGGGCTGCTGCCGTCGCCGCAGGCTCAGAACATCGACAATGCCTACCTGCCGGGCACAGGAGTAGTTCCGAGCCGCGTTCCGCCGGTGCTGGCGGTGCTTCAGGGCGAAGTCGGCGGCGCGAACGACCCGCGTTTTCCGGCGACGTTCCTGCCGCTGTTCGCGACGCCGACGTCCAACGGGAGCTCGGTCAAGAACAATACGGCCCAGTTGGTCAACCTGGCGGATTCGAACAGCGGCAATGAGGGCACGGCGGCGATGCACGCGCTGGCGCTGCGGCCGCGCGACTATAACTTCGCCGACCTGTCCAAGTCCGCGGCCAACAAGCTCTACAGCCGCCGCGGAAGCATCACGACGACGAGCAACTCGGACGATCTGGCGCTCAAGCAAACCAGCGCGGAGCCGACGACGACGAATGCCTCGAAGGGCACGTATCGCGGCGAGATGAAGTTCTACCTGGGCGAGCTGAGCAAGGCGTTCAAGATCGTTCAGGCCGGAGCCGGGCAGTACCAGTACCTGTACAACAAAGCCAACGGCGACGTGCTGATCCGGCGCATGCACCGGCTCTATCGCGACATGCTGAGAAGCCACGACGGCAACACCAGCAAGTGGGGCGACGTGACGGGCGCTCCGCCCGCGAACCCTGACGGCAGCTCGGCGGTCAAGGTCGACCAGCAGGCCTGGATGCTGGCGGTCAACACCATGCAGTTCGCCACGCCGCGCTACACCGACCCGACCCACCGCGGCTGGGTCGAGCTGGTGACGTACGACACGGGCGAGGGCACGTACGTCGGCGCCGCGCCGCAGCCGTTTTTGACCGAAGTGATCGCCTACCGCGCGCCGGACGACCCGAACGACCCGAGCAATGCCCAGCTCGCCCTGGCGGTCGAGCTGTTCAATCCGCAGGACCCGCTCTACGACGTCGACGGCGACGGCGCGCCGGACTTCGATTTCAACGGGGACGCTCGCCCGGACGACGCGTTCGCGCTGAATTTCGATCAGTTCGCGCTGACGATCGAGGACGCCGGCAGCGCCCTGATGACGCTGCCGGTGGTGACGCTAAGCCAGCAGTTCGCGACGCTGCCGGCGCCGCCGATGAACGGCCGCCAGTTCTACGCGTTTCCGTTCGAGGACGGCGATAACGACTTCTTCGACCGCCCGGACGTGCAGACGTTGAACATCAGCATTCCCGACAGTGCGACGGAAATCGTCGTGCGCCTCTGGCAGCGAACCCGGCCGAACGCGGCGCTGGGCACGGGCTGGTTTGAAGTGGACGAGCTTCGCCTGAACAACCCGAGCCACGGTTCGTGGGCGGCGGTGCACCGCGACACGAGCCCGACGACCTACTTCGCCGAAGCGGATTACGACGGCGACGGACAAATCGAGCCGGCCCGCTGGAGCATCGCGACCGGGCGGGACGAGCGCATTCCGCCGGGGAGCGGGGGCATCGAGCCGCTGGGTCAGCCCAACAAGAACGCGATGGGTGACCAGCGCTGGGTGGGCGGCTCGGGCCTGGTCGATCCCGACGTGACCAGCGAGACGTTCGCTCCGGTCACGCCGCTGATCACGATGAACGCCGGGGTGTCGCCGGCGGGCGACCTCGACGGCGACGGCTTCCTGGAAGGAAATCTGGCGGACCTGGCGCTGTTCCTTCCGGGGGCGACCTCCAACGACCTCAATCAGGCGGGCTGGGATTTGCGTCCGCGCTCGTTCCCCACGCCGGGGTTCCTGCTCTTCGTGCCGCGCTTCTCGCACTTCGTGAGCGTGTCGGGGGCTCGCCGTCCGGTCGCGATGACGCTGAACAGCCAGTGGGTCCGGCAGTTCGGCGATACGGTCGACGCGCACCCCGATAATGGGAATTACCCCGCCGACTTCGGCCACATGCCGGTGCTGGACAACTCGCATCCGGTTGACGATCAGTCCAAGACGGATCACTACCTCGCGAGCCTGGAGAGCGACCCGGCGGCGCCGCAGGGCGTCCCGTGGGGCCTGCTCGTGTTCGACTACTTCACGACGCTGAATCCGAACCAGCCTGGCGTGGATCCGCTGAAGGTGCCCGGCCGGATCAACCTCAACGCGGCGCCGTGGCTGACGCTGGCCAACCTGCCGCTGATCGGGCCGTCCGTGTTGGGTATGGGCAGCGAGTTCCCCGCGATTTCGCCGACCTGGCCGTTGACCGAGCTGGACGACCCCGGCCAGCAGTTGCCGCTTCGAACGTATTACCCGAGCGGGCAGGACCTGGACCAGGACATCGCCGCGAGCCCGTCGCCGGCGTTCTGGGATCCGCGCGTCGGCGTGCTGATCGGACGCGGCTCGGGCAAGCGGTTCCCCGGCACGGGGGCGCCCGGCGACGGCATGCCGAACGGCGGCGTCGACGAAGACGACGGTCGCCAGGAGCGGCCTCTCTACCGCTTCATCGGCAGCGATCCAGACTATCGCGCCACCGGCAACATGGCCAACTACCTGTACGGCAACAGCATGCCGTTCATGCGGCGCAACGCGAGCAACCCGACGGCGGACGACGATCCGCCGGGGCTCTGGCGCCTCGGTCCGTGGCTTGGCGTGTCGGCGGCGGCGTATCGCGACGGCGTGCAGATGGTGCCGATTGTCACGGCGAACCCCGCCGGGCTTGAGCGTATGCAGCGCTATGCCGATGCGAACCTGCGCGACGGCTACGGCACGGTGTTTGACGCCGGCGGCAACCCGCTGAACATCGCCAACACCGGCCGGCGGCAGTACCGCAGGGCTTTGTATGACGACCTGCGCGGCGGCTGGACGGGAGCGAGCGACGACGGATCGGTTCGGCCGCGCGATTTCGGATTCGTCGCGGTGGGTGAGCTGCTGAATGCCAAGGGCTTTGACTCGAGCCGCGACACGCAGTTCGCGGTGCCGCCGGTCAACGCGGCGGACACCGTCGCCAACGAAGGCGACTACGTCAAGGCGGTGAGCCTGCTGGCGCTGCTCGATACGCAGGTGCTGACGACGCGGAGCAACACGTTCACCGCGTACGCCTCGGTGATGGACCGCAACGATCCGGAGGCGAGCGTGCGGACGCAGGTGACGTTCGACCGCAGCAACCTGCTGCCGCGGTTGACGTACGTGTACCTGGATCCGTCAGGGAGCTGGCCGCCGCCGGCGAACGCGGCATTGATCTATCCGGGCGAGGTGGCCCGGCTGTCGATCGACACCGATGGCGACGGCTTTGGCGACGTGCCGGTGCGGTCGGAAGCGGGAAACGCGAGCCCAAGCGTGATCGCCGAGCAGACCGCGGGGTACTTCAATACGCAGTTCGATAATTGAGGAAGAAGAGACGGGGAGAAGAAGAGACGGAGAGACGGAGAGGCGGGGTGGAGCCCCGGGCTTCCGACCTGCCCACCTTCTGAACTTTCGGCCTTTTGGCCTTTCGACCCGTCCCTACTCCGGTGGCCATTTCGGGAGGTTTGCGTCGCCGCGCGGCACCTGATCGAGCAGCTCGGGGTTGTACTGCGAGACCGACTTGCAGCCGCAGTGCGGGCACACGGGGAAGGGCGTCGGGGCCCAGTAGCCTTCCGGACGCTGCTCCAGCGAAGGCACGAAGCGGTAGTCGCACTCGGAGCAGAACTTCCAGGCGTAGACCGCCTCCTCGCCGCAGGCGCTGCACTTGGCGGGACCGGGGTTGCCGAGCGCCTGCTGGAACATCACGTCCGCCTGGCACGCCAGGCACACGCCGTGGCCCTCAATGGACTTGGGGATGACCAGCTTTCCGTTGGTCTTGGCGAACATCCGGTAGCCTGCGAAACCAAGCGCGATCAGGCTGAAGATGATGAACAGGGAGTTGCGCGTTTTGGGGTTCATGTCTCACCGGCCGCGGGGATTGGCGGGTAGCTTCGTCCAGGCGTTCGTGTTCGTGCGGTAGAGCGCGCTGAGCGCTTCGGGGAAGCCGGCCGGGTGGACGTTGTCCTGCCCGACCGTTCCGATCCACTTGGCTCCTTCGCGCGGCGGCCTGCTGTTGGGGTCACCGGGGCGCGAGGCGATGGCCGCGACGTGCTCGGCGTACTTGCCGACGTATTCCTCGATTTCGCCGCGGTAGGCCTCGTCCCGTCCGACGCCGGAATTGATTCCCGGGGCCCAGGTGAATGCCGCCACGGTGTCGGTGCCGTCCTTCTCCTGCCGCAGGTCGTTGGCGGTCTTGGGCGGCTTGGTCGCGACCAGCACGGCGTGCCCGTCGAGGAAGAGCGTGTTTGCCTGGTACTTGCCGCGCCCATGGCGCCAGCCGACCATCGTCCCGTGCTGGTCCGGGTAGGTCATCGGATCGGCGTTGCCCTGTCCAAACGCGGTCGTGGCCCAGATGTACATCCCGTTGTAGCTGCCGAACCAGGCCCACCAGCCGTCGGCAGCGTAGATCTGGCGTGAGGTATCCTTGTAGCGGTTGGCCTTGTAGTTGAAGTGCATGATGGCGCTGAGCGCGAAGCTGGTGCGCACGCCGTAGACTTCTTTTTCCCCTTTCGACGCGCCGGGGTTGTCGACGGTCTCGAAGCCCCAGGTTTCTCCGCGGAGCTGCATGATGGGATCCATGCGCTCGTCGGTGGGGCAGAGGCCGGCGCGCGCGTCGCCGACGTAGCCCAAGTCGTAAAGCACGTCGACCCAGGAGTACATGATCTGGCGCGGGCCGCCGGCGGATCGGACGGCTTCGCCGTCGTCCCAGGTGGGGCCGTAGTCGTTGTTTTCGCTGAAGCAGGCCTGCACGCCCTGGCCGATTCCGTGCAACTGCGCGGCGCACTTGGCGATCTTCGCCTGTTCGCGCGCGGCCTGCATTCCCGGCAGCAGGATCGAAAGCAGCAGCGAGATAATCGCGATCACCACCAGAAGCTCGATCAACGTGAACGCCCGTTGGCTGCGTGCGCGAAGGGCAGGTCTCATGGCGGGCTCTTCCTCCTGAAGTCGATTCGGCTCCAAGCAGCGCTTCGCCAACGTCGACAGGTCGGGGCTGGTTCCGCGGCTCTGCGGGAGCCTCTGCTGGGCGCAAAGGATATCCGCTCCCGGCGCGATGGCAAACCAGCGGGGCGGCGCGAAACGGTACGCTGGTCCGCCATGGGTCCGCGCGGAGCGAGTCGGTCCATGGGACCGGACGCCGCCGACAGGCGGGGCAGGCCGGTCCGGGCGGATTCCCGCGGCCTGCGGAAGGTCCGAATTCGTGTCACGCCTGCTGGCGACGCCAAGCGGACATTGTTTCCGCGGGGCCAAGCTGTAAGATTAACCTATTCGGTTGGAGGGCCGAGCGGTGGTACCTGCCCGCACGCGGAAGCGCGTGGCCCGCCTTTCGTATCGAATCACGATCGACCTGCGTTTCCCGCGTGGGAGCGCATTCTGTCTCGGAAGGGAGAATCTGCGATGTTGAAGAGGTTTGTGGCGACAGGCCTGGCCGTGTCGCTGGCGGCGCCGCTGCTTGCGGCCCCGCCGGTCGTCGATGGCCAGAACATCAACAGCTCGGCGTACGGTGCGCCGCTGGCGGTGCAGCGGTTCCAGACCGGCTTCGGCAATGACACCGACAGCGGGCAGTTCGGCTTCGGAAACGAGTTGGACGCGCTCTATGCGACGAACGACGACAACAATCTCTACATCGGCCTGACCGGCAACCAGGAAAACAACGGCAACTGCATCGTCGTGTTCATCGACGTCGACGGTCCCGGCAGCGGCGCGAACTTCCTGTTCACGACCACCATCACCGGCGATCCGATTCCCGGGCTGCCGCGCTACCTCTCCGGCGATTCGGGCGGCAGCCGCGGGTTCGACAACATCCAGTTCGACACGAACTTCGGTCCGGACTACGCGATCGGCTGGTCCGGCGGCTCGCCGATCGGCTCGCAGACGCGGACCTACTTCCTGGTGAACTGGACCGAGTTCGACGCGGTCTCCGGCGGCGAGAATCACGCGAACGAGATCGCCGGGCTGGTGACGGCCGGCAATCCGACCGCCTCGGGCGCGACTCCGGGCACACTGGGCAGCTTCCTGCAAACCAGCAACCTGGGCATCCGCGTGTCGGCCGACAACAGCAACGTGGACGGCGTCGAAGGCACCTCGCCGCCCGACTTCATCCCCCAGCTCACCGGCCAGGATCCGCTCTCCGCGACCAAGGGCTTCGAGATGGCGATCCCGCTGAGCCTGCTCGGCCTCGGCGTCGATGATCAGGTCTGCCTGTTCGCGGTCATCTCCAGCAGCAACGGCTACATCAGCAACATGCTGCTTCCGACCGACTCGAGCGCGACTACGTTCAACAACATCGGCGACCGCAACCAGGGCCAGACCACGCTCGACTTCAATACCATCGCGGGCAACCAGTACATCTGTTACACGATCACCGCATCGCAGGGCTGCCCGAGCGGTCTGCCGACCGATTGCGACACCGACATCGTCGGCAGCACGCCCGCTGATCCGCCGAACTGCATCGTCGACCTGACCGACCTGTCGGTCCTGCTGGTTCACTTCGGCACGACGGGCAACGGCTTCAACGACGGCGACGTGCATCCCGCGGTTCTGGGCGGCACGCCGGACGGCGACGTGGACCTGGACGACCTCTCGCAGATGCTGGTGGACTTCGGCCACAACTGCAACTGATGCACGCTGAGTGGCGAAATCGTCTGATGACTATTTTTCGGACCGATCAGTGATCGGTTCCGCTGAATCTGGAGGCAACAGTCAATGAGAGCCTTTCTTGCAACATCCGCGTTGATCGCGCTGTCGTCGGCGGCTACGGCCGCGACGCCGACGATCGACGGCTTGAACATCACGGCCGGCGCCAACTGGGGCACGTCGATCGCCGTGCAGGACACGAACACGCGCTTCGGCAACAACTACAACGAGCTCAATCAGCTCTTCGTTACGGGTGACAGCACGAACCTGTACGTCGGCATCCCGGGCAACATCGCCGACAACAACGCTCTGGTGATCTTCCTCGACACCAACGGCGCCAGCGGCAGCAACGTGCTGAGCACCGAGCCCGGCGGAGGCTGCCCCGGCAACGTTGGCACGTTGATGCGCCTGTATCACGGCAGCACGCTCGAGACCGGCTTCACGCCCAGCTATGCCCTGTCGATCTCGGTCGGCATCTTCCCCGGCCAGAGCACCGGGCAGCTCGTCTACGCCGTCGACCTGCTCAATCTCGGGTCGCTCGCCAACGTGTCGGCCGGCATCGGCGCCGTGGGCTCCGGCAACGGCACCATGACCGGCACCTCGGGCATCCAGGTCGCCATCGACAACTCCAACACCGTCGGAGTGGGCGAGTGGTTCAGCGGCGGCGGCGAGACGCCGGTGCAGACCGGCGACGACCCGCTCAGCGCGACCACCGGCTACGAAATCGCGATCCCGAAGAGCCTGCTCGGCATCGGCAGCAACGCCACGGTCGGCTTCTTCGCGTACATCTCGAACAACGGACAGGACTCCGGCGGCGGCGTCTGCAACGGCCGGGCTGCCTACGGCTCGAACCAGGGCTTGCCGGGTCTGGTTGGCTCGGACAACCTGGCCAACTTCGACGGTGCGTTGAACTTCCTCAACTTCACCACCGTCGCCGGCGTGCAGTCGATCTCGACGCTCGTGCCGTAAGCACGACTGCGCGGTCGACCGGAAGGTCAGGATGTACAATCCCCGGGCCGCTGGTTTCGGCCGGCGGCCCGGTTTCGTTCGCAGCCGCGCAGCGCGGACCGCGCGGGCTGGAGGGAGTACACAGATGAGCTTGTCGCTGCTCGGCGTGGTGATCTGCCTGTTCGCTTCCAACAACAACGACGTCGAGTGGAACGGCGTCTCGCACGTGCCGACGACGGACCGCCGCCCGCTCTGCCCGATCAACGGGCAGGGCTTCCAGGTGCGTTTCCAGGCGTATCGCTTTGACCTCACCTCGGCGCGGGTGCTGGTGGACGACAACGGCGCGCAGGCGTACGACGCCTATTTCGTCGAGGATCGCGGTCCGTACGCGATCTGGGCCGCCGATCTGCCGGCCACCGCTTCGACCAGCTTCAGCTACGTGATCGAGCTGACGGACGGCAGCGACACGGATTACTACGGCCCCGCGGGCATGTCCGACGACCCGCCTGCGGGCGGGTTCGTGATCGACTACCAGACGCTGAGCCACGCGCCGCTGGGCGCGACGCTTGCCCAGGGCGGCGGCACGGTCTTTCGCGTCTGGGCGCCGCACGCGACGCAGGCCTGGGTGCGCGGGCAGTTCAACGGCTGGGGCACCGGCGACCCGATGACGCAGGACGGCGAGTTCTTCACCGCGTACGTCGCCAACGCCAATGACCGACAGCAGTTCAAGTACTACTTCAATCCCGGCGGAATCTGGAAGCCCGACGCGCGAGCGAAATCGCTCAACCCCGGCGACAACTACAACACCTACATCGAGAAGCCGCAGCGCTACGTCTGGACGAGCAACGCCTACAACCCGCCGGCGTTCGAAGACCTGATCATCTACGAGCTGCACGTCGGCACGTTTGCCGGACGCAACGACCCGGACGCCAGCGGCGCGATCCCGGCGCTGTACGCCGACCTCGCCGCCCACGCGGATCACCTCGCCGAGCTCGGCGTGACCGCGGTCGAGCTGTGCCCGATCACCGAGTACCCCTGGGATTTTTCGGCCGGCTACAACCCGGTCACCGCGTTTGCGCCGGAGTGGAAGCACGGCACACCCGACGATCTCAAGCACGCCATCGACGTGCTGCACGCCAACGGCATCGCGGTGCTGCTCGACATCGTCTGGAATCACTTCTCCGGCAGCGACAACTACCTCTGGGAGTATGACGGGCAGCAGGTCTACTTCGACGATCCGGCGGTGCAGACGCAGTGGGGCGCTCAGGCCGACTTCGATGCCCCGGAGGTGCGCTCGTACTACCTGGACAGCATGCTGGAGTGGATCGACGAGTTCCGCATGGATGGCTTCCGCATGGACGCCACCGATTTCATGAACATCTACCCGCAGGAGGCGGCCGGCTGGTCGTTGATGCAAGACTTCAACAACCGCCTCGGCAACCGCGCCATCGACAAGATCGCGATCGCCGAGCAGCTTCCGAATGACGCCTGGGTGACAAGGCCGACGTCGTTGGGAGGGGCCGGGTTTGACAGTCAGTGGAACGATTATTTCACGGACACGCTGCGGGCGGAGATTCTCGACGCCGGCTGGGACCAGAACAACGTCGAGATGTGGAAGATCGCCGACATCCTCGACGGCAACGGGCAGTACCTCGAGAACCTGTACGTGACGAACTACCTGGAGCTGCACGACGAGTGTAATCCCTCGACGGGCGGACAGCGGCTGGTCAAGTCGATCGACACAAGCTATCCGCACGACGACGTCTACGCGCGTGGGCGCATCAAGCTGGCCCAGGGACTGGTCATGTTCGCGGCGGGAATCCCGATGTTCTTGCAGGGCAGCGAGTGGCTGGACGACACGCCCTTCGGCGGCGGCGACCCGAACCCGAGCGTGCCCGCCGGAACCGAGTTTCGAATCAACTGGGCGCTGAAGACGACGAACGCCCCGATCTTCCAGTACTTCCGTGACATCATCGCGACGCGCAAGACCAACGGCGCGCTGCGGGGCAACGCCGGCCTCCAGGTCTATCACACGAACGAGTCCGACAACCTGATCGCCTACCAGCGCTGGGACCTCAGCGGCAACGTGATCGTCGTGGTCGCGAACTTCAGCAACGACGACAAGTACAACTACCGCCTCGGATTCCCCGCCAACGGAACCTGGTACGAGCTGGTCAACAGCCAGGCGGCGGTCTACGGCGGAAACAACGTCGGCAACGGCGGCAGCGTAGTTACGAACCTCGGGCCGTACGACGGCTTCGATCAGTCCGCTGAGATCATCATTCCGCAGATGGGGTTGCTGGTCTTCCGCTACAACGTCCCGCCGCCGAATGCGTGCCCGGCGGACCTGAACGGCGACGAAGTGATCGACCTCGACGATCTGTCGGTGCTGCTCGTGAACTTCGGGGTGACGAGCGGCGCGACACCGGAGCAGGGGGATCTGACCGGCGACGGCGCGATCAACCTGGACGATCTATCGCAGATGCTGGTCGTCTTCGGGACGAATTGCGAGTAGACGCCGCTCGCCTCACGCGAGCCAGCGCACGCAGACCACAACCCACGCCAGGCAGACGACGTCCACGACGATGCCGATGGCGGCCATCTCGCGCAGCCCCACCAGGCGCGTGCCGTAAACGATCGCGTTGGGCGGCGTCGACACCGGCAGCGCGAAGCCGAGGCTCGCGCACAGTGCCACCAGCCAGATCGCATGCGCCGGCTCGAGCTGGAGCGTCGCGGCCAGCGGTGCGGCGATCGGAACCATCAGCGAAGCCGTGGCCGTGTTGCTCGTCAGCTCGGACAGCAGCACGGTGGCGGCGCCCAGGCCGAGCAGAAGCAGCGTCGGCCCGACGTTCGACGCCGCGATCGCGTGAGCCAGCGCGGCGGCGGCGCCGCTGCTCTCCAATATCCGTCCCAGCGTGAGCCCGCCGGCGATGAGAAACAGCGTGTCCCAGTCCAGCGCCTGAAAGTCGTGCCGATCGAGCACCGTTCGGCCGGACTTTCCGGCCGGCGCGACAAACAGGACCAGCGACATCGCGATCGGCACGAGCGATTCCGGCAGGTGCGTTCGGACCCAGTCCCGTGCGGGGTGCCATTCAGGGAGGAACCCGGTCGCGATGCCGGCGGAAAGCCAGATGATCGCCGTGGCCAGAAAGGCTGCGACGGCCCAGCGACGTGCCGAGCGCTGATCGGCGATGTCGCCGGCCGGCGCGTCGGCGGCAAGCTGCGGTCCCACGTCGGCCTGCGCGAACGGCTGAAGCCAGGCGGCCTGGGTCGAGCGGGCCGCCGGCCGCCAGCGCCGCGCGGCCGCCAGGATCGTCCACGTCAGTAGCGACGCGCCGATCCAGACCGGGACGCCGACGCGCATCCAGGAGATGAAGCTGGTCGAGAGGTCGGTCTTCTTCATCGCGGCGTAGCCGATCAGGTTGGGGGCGGTGCCGATGGGCAGCGCCATGCCCCCGAGCGTGGCGCCGTAGGCCAGTGCGAGCACTACGAGCGACGGCCGGGCGGCCCGTCGCGCGACGGTGCTGACCGCCGGCACCAGCATCGCCGTGACGGACGTGTTGTTTTGCGTCAGAGAGAGGCTGCCGGAAACAGCCAGCACGCCGCCGGCCAGCCCGAGCGTTCCGCCGCGCTCAAGCAGCCGCGCCGCCGGGCCGTGCAGCAGGCGCTGGAAAACGCCGTGCTTGTCCAGGGCTCGCGCGAGCAGAAACGCCCCGAGAAAGAGCAGGATGATCGGGTCGCCCCAGGAATGAACGGCCTGGTCCCAGGAGAGCAGACCGCAGAAGGCGGCGCCGACGGGGATCCAGAGGGCGACCACGCCCAGCGGGGCGATCTCGGTGATCCACAGGACCAGCGTGCTGAGGACCATGCCGGCGGCGCCGCGGACCGGCGCCTGCGGATGCCAGGGAATCAGGCAGAGCGCGAGCAGAACGATCCCGGCAATCGCGATCGCCAGGAGTCGCGCGGCGGGCTTCACGGGCAGACTCCGCGCAGTCGCGGTTGACTATTCCTTCTTTTCGCCGCCGCCCTGCGCCTGGGCGATGTCGGCCATGACGTCGTGCTTGGCGACCAGTCCGCCGGCGGCCTGGCCCTTGGCCTTCTCTTCCATCTTGGTCTGGAACTCGGCCGGGAAACGGGCGCGCTCGATGCACTCTTCGGCGTTGCAGATGCCCTCGTCGTAGAGCTTCCAGAGGTGCTCGTCGAGCAGTTGCATGCCGTACTTCTTGCCGGTCTGAATGGACGAGTCGATCCGGTAGGTCTTGTTCTCGCGGATCAGGTTGGCGATCGCGGGTGTGACGAGCAGGAACTCGTAGCCGGCGATGCGCCCGCCCTCGATCTTGGGAAGCAGGGTCTGCGACAGCACCGCCAGCAGGGTGGTGGATAGCTGGACGCGGATTTGCTCCTGCTGCGCGACCGGGAAGGCGTCGATGATTCGGTTGATGGTGCCCTGGGCGCCGGTGGTGTGCAGCGTGGCGAAGACCAGGTGGCCGGTCTCGGCGGCGCGAATCGCGGATTCCATGGTCTCCAGGTCGCGCATTTCACCGACCAGCACGACGTCGGGGTCCTGTCGCAAGGCGCGGCGAAGCGCCTCGGCGAAGCTCGGCACGTCAACCCCCACCTCGCGCTGGCTGAAGACCGATTTCTTGTGCGGGTGGTAATACTCGATCGGGTCTTCGATGCTGATGATGTGCCGGTCGAGGTTGAGGTTGATGTAGTCCAGCATCGTCGCGAGAGAAGTCGTCTTGCCGGAGCCGGTCGGGCCGGTGACCAGGAACAGTCCGCGGGGACGATGGCAAAGCTGGCGCACGGCGGC
Source organism: uncultured Planctomycetales bacterium (assembly GCA_964465125.1). Taxonomy (GTDB): domain Bacteria; phylum Planctomycetota; class Phycisphaerae; order UBA1845; family Fen-1342; genus CAYOHG01. Next base: position 21,145 of record CAYXIO010000058.1, read on the forward strand.
CGGCAGACCGATCTGCTCGAAGGTCATGATGCGCGAGGGAATCAGTCGCAGCACCATCGAGACGTTGCCCTTTGCGCGGAAGATCGAGACGCGGAAACGGCCCTTGTCGCCGAAGGCGAAGCCGAAGTCGGTGCCGCCTTCCTCCTGAAATTCCTGCTGGTTGCGCTCGGGCGTGACCGACTTCATCAGCGCCATGGTGTCATCGGGCTCGAGGACCTTGGTCTCCAGCGACCGCAGGCGGCCGCCGAGCCGCAGCACCGGCGGGCGTCCGCAGTGCAGGTGAATGTCCGACGCGTCCAGTCGGATGCAGGTTTCGAGCAGCCGGTCAATGTGTACAGTCGCCACGGGGCATTCCTCTGCGTCTCGGGACGGGCGAGGGGCCCGCCGGCGCGTTTCCGCGGCCGGGGCCTTCTGATCCGCCGATCGCGCTTCACTACTCTTCCGCCATCACGCCTTCCATCTGCGCGATGCGGGCTACTTCCTCGGGCGTCGTGACGCCGCGCAGAATCTTCAGCTTGCCGTCCTCGAGAATCGAGCGCATGCCGGCGTTGCGAGCGGAGGTTCGAATCTGCCCGATCGGAGCGCGCCGAAACGCCAACTCGCGGATTTCGTTGCTCATCTCCAGCAGCTCGAAGACGCCCTGCCGCCCGCGGTAGCCGATGCCGCCGCAGCGCTGGCAGCCGCGCCCGCGGTAGACGTGATGTCCGGCCAGCTCCTCGTCGGAGATGTTGAGCAGGCGGAGCATGTAGCGATCGGGCGCGGGGTCGACCTCTTTGCACTCCTGGCAGATCACGCGGATCAGCCGCTGGGCGAGGATGGCCTGAATCGAGGAGGCGACCAGGAACGGCTTGATGCCCATGTCGATCAGGCGCGTGATGGCGCTGGGCGCGTCGTTGGTGTGCAGCGTGCTGAACACCAGGTGGCCGGTGAGCGCGGCCTGCACCGCGACCTCGCCGACCTCGCGGTCGCGAATCTCGCCGACCAGGATGATGTTCGGCGCCTGACGCAGCATGGCGCGCAGAATCTTAGCGAACGTCAGCCCGATGTCCTCGCGCACCTGGCACTGGTTGATGCCGGTGAAGTTGTACTCGACCGGGTCCTCCGCGGTGATGATCTTGCGGTCCGGGCGATTGAGCGTCTGAAGGGCGGCGTAAAGCGTGGTCGTTTTTCCCGAGCCGGTCGGGCCGGTGACCAGAAAGATGCCGTTGGGAGCCCGGATGATGCTGTTGAAGCGGTCATTGTCGTCGGCTTCGAAGCCCAGGCCGGTGATGCCGACCTTGACCGAGTCGGGCCGCAGAATACGCAGCACGACGCTCTCGCCGTGGTAGGCCGGGCAGGAGCTCACGCGGAAGTCGACGTACTGCGGTCCGAATTTCATCTTGATGCGGCCGTCCTGCGGGAGCCGCTTCTCGGCGATGTCGATGCCGCTCATGATCTTGATGCGGGCGATCACGGGGGCCTGCATGCTCTTAGGAATGTTGTCGCGCACGACGCACACGCCGTCGATGCGGTAGCGGACGCGCACGCGGTCGGCCATCGGCTCGATGTGAATGTCGCTGGCGCGGTTGCGGACGGCTTCGCCGATCAGCAGGTTGATCAGCTTGATGACGGGCGCGTCCTCCTCGCCCTCGAGCGCCTTCTTCATCGCGGCCTGCTCGGTCGCGAGCAGGTCGGAGTCGCGGTCGATCTCCTCGATCGTTTCGTCCATGCTGGCGTCGAGGTGCTTGTTCAGAAAGGCGTCGATGAAGCGCTGAATCTTGACGCGCGGGGCCAGCGCCATGTCGATCTCGCAGCCCATGCGAAAACGCAGCATGTCGAGCAGTTCGAGATCGAGCGGGTCGGACAGAATGACCTTGAGCCGGCCGTTCTCGCGGCTCATCGGCAACACTTTGTGCTTGTTGATCAGCTCCTTGGGAAACGTCTCCAGCACTGCCGGCACGACCACGTTCTTGTCCAGGTCGACGTATTCCAGGTCGAACTGCGCCGCCAGCGCCTTGGTGACGTCCTCCTCGCCGGCCAGCTCGAGCTCGACCAGCGCTTCGCCGATGCGCTTCTTCTGCTCCTGCGCGTAGGCCAGCGCGTCCGCCAGCGACTGCGGCGTCACGATGTTCCAGCTCACCAGGATTTCGCCGAGTCGTTTGCGTCTTCGCGCCATCGCCGCGTCTTTCGTCGTCGGTGCTTGCCGGGTGCGGTGCCGAGGCCTCGGCCGACCGCCTGCCGTACCGCGCTGGGCCCGACCCGTCGCGCCTGGCCGGCGCCGGGCTTCGTCGAGCGGTTTATTCTTTCGCCAAACCCGCGCGTCCGCAAGCGTTCCGCGCTGCCCGTGCCGCACTCGCCCCGCGTTGAATTGTAGTGTCGAAGGCGTACAATTCCTTCCGATTTCGGCGTTGTGCCGGAGCCCGCCGGGCCGCCGCATCCGTGCTGCGTCCGTCCGATACCGAGAGAATGTCCGCAACACTCGCCCAGCTCTGTGACACGCTTTCGTCCTACGGGATGAAGCCGACGCTGCGCGGGGACGCGAGCCGCGTGGTCGCCGCCGTGGCCACTCTCGAAGAGGCTCAGCCCGGCCAGATCAGCTTTCTCTCCAACCCGAAATATGAGCGCCTGCTTGAGCGCACCAGGGCCTCGGCCATCGTCCTGCGCCCCGAGATCAGCGCCCCGGCTCACCTCGACCTGATCCAGGTCGACGACCCGTACGCCGCCATCACCGCCCTGATGGTGCGGCTTCACGGCTACCGGCGGCATCGCAAGTGTCCGCCCGAGCGAAACATCGCCTCGATTCATCCCAGCGCCGCGATTGGTCCCGACGCGACGATCTACCCCGGCGCGACCATCGACGAAGACGCCCAGATCGGCGCGCGCTGCGTGCTGTACCCGGGCGTGTACGTCGGTCCGCGCTGCCGGCTGGGCGATGATGTCGCCCTGTATCCCAACGTCGTGCTTTACGAAGACACGCACGTCGGCCATCGTGTCACGATCCACGCCGGATCGGTGATCGGCGAGGACGGACTGGGCTACGCCCCGGTCAACGGCCGCTGGGTGAAGATCCCGCAGATCGGCTGCGTCGAGATCGACGACGACGTGGAGATCGGCTCGAACTGCTCGATCGACCGGGCCACGCTCGGCCGCACGCGCATCGCCCGCGGCACGAAGTTCAGCAACCTGATCGCCATCGGCCACGGGACGCAGATCGGTGAAGACTGCATGTTCGTGGCGCAGGTCGGCCTGGCCGGCTCGGTCACGGTCGGCAACCACGTCACCATGGCCGGACAGGCCGGCGTGGTCGGCCACATCCGCGTCGGCGACAACGCGACCGTCGGGGCCAAGGCCGGCGTGACGAACAACGTGCCGGACGGCGAAACCGTGCTCGGCCAGCCGGCGATCCCGATCAACGAGATGAAGCGCCAAGTGGTTCACGTCGCGCACCTGCCCGAGCTGCGCCGCGCAGTCAAAGACCTCGATCGCCGCCTGGCGGAGCTTGAAGCCCGGCTGAAGGCGCAGGGGTAGGGCGCAGGGCGCACCCTGCGCACGGGGCGCATGGCGCCGGGCGCAAGGGGTCGAGGGGGAGAGAGACGGAGCGACGAAGGGAAGGAGAGACGGAGAGACGCAGAGACGCAGAGACGAAGGGACGAAGTGCGCGGAGCGGCGTTCTTCG
>CAYXIO010000059.1:0-24096 GCA_964465125.1 uncultured Planctomycetales bacterium
CGGGCGAACGTCGCCACAACCCAACTGTCTTAAACATAGCACGATCTTGCGCATTGTCAACCAAATTCGGAACTACCCTCACCGCAACTCTCGCCGGGACAGTTTCTACCGCGGAACGTGCGCCCCTACACCACCCAGGCGACCGGGCCAAGCTATGCGCGCCGGCGTCAACCGTTGCTCTCTACGCGAACGGCGCTTCGTCACCCCGCTGCCGCGCCCGCGCCGCGGCGGTACACTGCGCGTCTGAACTCAGGAGACCCGCATGTCCACCACGCTCGAGAAAACGCTCGCCGCCGAGCTGCATCGGCTTCGCGAGAGCGGGCAGTACAAGGTCGCCAACGAAATGCAGGCCCCGCAGGCCCCGCGCACCCGCATGGACGGCAAGCCCGTCATCAACCTCTCGTCCAACAACTACCTGGCGCTGGCCAACCACCCTGACGTGGTCGCCGCCGGCAAGCGCGCCCTCGATCAATACGGTCTCGGCACGGCCAGCGTACGCTTCATCTGCGGCACGATGAGCTGCCACGTCGAGCTGGAGAAGAAGATCTGCCAGTTCATCGGCTGCGGCGCCGCCACCACCTACATCAGTTGCTGGGACGCCAACGTCGGCATCATGCCGACGCTGGGCAGCACCGCGGAGGACGCGATCTTCTCCGACGCGCTCAACCACGCCTCGATCATCGACGCCATACGCCTCGCCAAGGCGCAGCGCTTCATCTACAAGCACGCGAACTACGCCGAACTCGAGCAGATGCTCAACTCGCCCGAGGCAAAGCAGGCCCGCAACAAGCTGGTCATCACGGACGGCGTCTTCAGCATGGAAGGCGACGTCGCCGACCTGCCGCGGCTCAAAGAGCTCGCCCGCAAGCACGACGCCGTCCTGATCGTCGACGAATCGCATGCCACCGGGGTGCTCGGCGCGACCGGCCGCGGGACCGCCGAGCATTTCGGCGTGCTCGACGAGGACACGATTCAGACCAGCACGCTCGGCAAGGCGCTGGGCGGGGCGTGCGGCGGATACGTGGCCGGCTCGCAGGTCGTCTGCGACTACCTCGTGCAGAAGTCGCGCACCCAGCTCTTCAGCAACGCCCTGCCGCCCAGCGTCTGCTACGGCGCGATGGCCGCGATGGACGTGCTGATGCGCGACGGCAAGGCGATGCTGGCCCGGCTGCGCGAGAACGTGGCCCAGTTCCGCGCCGGCGTCAAGGAGCTCGGCCTGCACTCGGTCGAAGGCATCACCCCGATCGTGCCGATCCTCGTCGGAGAGACCGCCACCGCGATCGCCATGCAGAAGGCGCTGCTGGCCGAGGGCGTGTTCGTCAGCGGGTTCGGCTTCCCGGTGGTTCCGCGCGGCGAGGCCAGGCTGCGCTGCCAGATTTCCGCGGGGCACACGCGTGAGGACATCGCCACGTGCCTGGCGGCGATCAAGAAGATCGCGGAGAAGTTCCCGGAGGCGCGCGGCAAGCACTAGGCGGCAAGAATGGCGGCCGGCGCCGCCGCGTCGGTCCGGCCTCAATTGAGCACACCCGAGCGGTCATTCCCGCCCGCACGAGGTTGCGGCCCGTCATGGCTGCGGATTGCCGATCGCGAACAGATGCCGATGCCCGCGGATGTAGAGCGTGCCGTCTGCAATGGCGGGCGTCGCCATCGTGTACTCGCCGACCGTGTTTCGTGAGACCAGCTCGAACTTCTCGCCCGCCTTCACGGCGTACACGTCGCCTTCCTCGCTGGTGAAATACAGGTGCCCGCCCGCCGCCACGCCTGACGCCGTGAACCCCGTCTGCCCGCCGCCCAGCCGCTCGTTGTAGACCTTCTGCCCGGTCGCAGCCCGGAAGCACGTCAGCACGCCGTTGTCGAAGCAGAAATACGCCAGCTCACCCACAATCAGCGGCGTCTGCATGTAATTGCCGCGGGCCGACGTCCACCACGCCACCTGCTTGTTCGATTGCCCCGCCCCGGGCACCTCGACGTCGCCGCGCACGTTGGTCCGCACGGCGTAGATCGGACGGCCCTGCCCATGCGCGCTCGTGAAGAACACCAGCCCATCCGCCACCACCGGCGATGGAACCGGAATGTCGCCCAGCCCCTCGAATTCCCACAGCCGCTTGCCGGTGTCCGCGTCATAGCCCGCGATCTGCCGATAGCCGTTACAGATCATCTGCGTCGTCCCGCCTTCCGAGTGAAGCGCGGGCGTGCTCCAGGTCGGCACCTCGTTGCGCGGCGTACGCCAAAGCTCTCGCCCGTCCTTCAGATCCAGGCAGGCGATGAACGGATCCTTCTGAACGTCGCACTGCAAGTACACGCGCCCGTCGTGAATCACCGGAGAGCTTCCGAAGCCCCACTGCGCCTGCGGCACGACGTAGTAGCCGGAATCCAGAACGCCGAAATCGCGCTGCCACTCCAGCTTGCCGCTCATGTCGTAGCAGAACAGCCCCTCGGACCCGAAGAACGCGAGCACGTGCTCGCCGTCGGTCGCCGGGGTCGAGTTGGCGTGGCTCGCTTTCTGGTGGCGCTTGATCTTCGGCACGCCCCTGTGCGCCTCCACGCTCCACTCGACCTTGCCGGTCGCGCGGTTCAGACACAGAAGCCGGAAGCTGTATACCTTGTCCTCGTTCACCGGGGAGATGTCGCCGTACAGGCCAACCTTCAGGTCCTGGTCGTCGGGTCCGACGGCGGTAGTGACAAAAATCCGCTCGCCCCAGATCACCGGACTGGAAAGGCCAAGACCCGGGATGGGCGTCTTCCAAAGCAGGTTCTCGCCCGTCGTGACATCCCATTTCGTCGGCGGATCGCCTGACCCCAGCCCGCGCGCCCCCGCGCCGCGAAACTGCGGCCAGCGGCCGGCCGGCTCATCCGCCAAGCTCGGAAAGGAGGCCCACAAGACCGCGAGAATCGCGAGGATGAAGCCTTGAACGCGCATCTGGACGACCTCCGTGGTTGGCGATGCCGGGGAATTCTGGCGGCCGGCCAACCCGGACACAAGGAAAAAATGCCGTCCGCCGACGCACGACGCGCGTTGGACGCCGGCCCATCCCAGCTCTGCATCCGCTACACTCCCGGCACGAACGACCATGCTTGACCCGCGCCGCCTTCAGATGATCATCGAACGAACCCGCAACATCCCGTGCGTGCGCTCGCTCGGCTTGCAGGTGCTCGAAGCCGACGACGGCTACTGCAAGCTCAGCGCCATCCACGATCGCAACTACGACGGCATACCGGGGACATTTCATGGCGGCATGCTCGCAAACGTCGCCGACTGCGTCGCCTGGTTTACCATCGCCACCAGCCTCGGGCCGGACAAGCCGTTGGTGACCACCGACCTTGCGGTGCGCTATCTCAATCCCTGCGTCGGCGACGTGACCGCCACCGGCCGCGTCATCAAGCTCGGCCGCACGCTCTGCCCAGTTGCGGTCGAGATACTCGATGCGGCAGGCGTTCCGGTCGTCGCCGCGAACGTCTGCTACATGCGCCTGCCGCAGCCGGCGAGCGGCGCGCCTAAGCTCTAGCGGCGCAGGTGCGTTCACCGGCGCGCGGCGGCCGGACGAGGACTCCGACACGCACATGCTCTCCTTCATCGTTCCGGCCCATAACGAGGAAACGCTGCTGCCGAAATCGCTGAGCGCGATCCGCGCAGCCTGTGACCCCCTGGCATGCGCCTACGAGATCATCGTGGTCAACGACGCATCCACCGACGCGACCTCGCAGATCGCGTCCGCCCACGGCGCCCGCGTCGAGACGGTCGCGCTGCGTAAGATCGCGGCCGTGCGCAATGCCGGCGCCCGAGCGGCGCGCGGCGATCGGTTCCTGTTCGTCGACGCCGATACGTTTGTAACGCCGGAGGTCGTCCGCGCGGCCGCCGCCGCAATGGATCGGGGCGCCGTCGGCGGCGGCGCAACCGTCGAGTTCGAAGGCCGCATCCCGCTGTGGGCGCGCGTGATGCTGCTCGCGTTCGTCCCGTTTTATCACGGCATGGGCTGGGCCGCCGGTTGTTTCATTTTCTGCACCCGAGCCGCCTTCGAGGCCGTCGGCGGGTTCGACGAGTCGGTCTACGCCGCCGAAGAAGTGCTGATGAGCCGGGCCCTGCGGCGTCTGGGGCGCTTCCGCGTACTGCGCGAGCGCGTGATCACTTCCTCGCGCAAGCTCCGCACGCACACGATGTCCGAGGTACTCGGGCCGCTGTTCCGCCTCGGCTGGCGCGGCCAGGCGGCTCTGCGCGAGGGCCACCGCCCGGAATTCTCGATCTGGTACGGCCCGCGGCGCGAGGACCGCGGCTAGCGCGCGTTCATCGATCCTGCAGCGTCGCCGCTTCGCGGGCGACGGCGATCCCCGAGACATCTCCGACCGCCGGGTCCCGCCCCGGTCGCTTCCGCCGCTTCCGCGATGACGACTGGCTATACTCCCGCAACGGGGCCGCCACCCCGGCCCGTTCCGCGGGAATCTGTAACGTCGGCGCTGCGATCCGCGTCGAATCTTGGGACGTTTGCCCTGAACCGCGCCGGCGCCTAGCGCGAGAGGTGTACGGAAACGATGCGAACGACGCTGCTGCTGGCGGGATTGCTCCTGACCACATTCGCTGCCTTCGGCTGCCAGCCGCCCGACGCCAGAGCCACGACGGAGCAGACGGCGGCGGCAGCGACGAGCCGCCCGGCAACCGACATGGGGGACCCGATGAAGCCGCGAATCTCGAGCTCGAACTACGACATCACCCCGCTGCCGCCGGAGCGCGTGGCCGAGCTGGCCCGCAAGCTCGACCCGGAGGCGTATCGAATCACTCAGAGCGCCGCGACCGAGCGCCCGTTCTGCGGCACGCTGCTCGATAACAAGAAGGACGGCGTCTACACCTGTGTCGTCTGCGGGCTGCCCCTGTTCTCGAGCGAGCACAAGTTCCACTCGGGCACGGGCTGGCCGAGCTTCTACCGCGAATTCGACCCCCAGCACGTCAGCCGCCGCACGGACAGCAGCCACGGCATGGTCCGCACCGAGATCAACTGCGCGCGTTGCGGGGCGCACCTGGGGCACGTCTTCGACGACGGTCCGCGTCCGACCGGCGAGCGGCACTGCCTGAACTCGGCGTCGCTCAAGTTCTACGCGCACGGCGAGGAGCTGCCGCCGGAAAGCCGCCCGGTTGCCCGGACCGCCGCGTCGTCGAGCGCTGCGGCGCTCGAGACGGCCTACTTCGCGGGCGGCTGCTTCTGGGGCGTCGAGCACTACTTCCAGAAAGGCCCCGGCGTGGTCGACGCCGTCAGCGGCTTCATGCAGGGCCGCTCGGAGAATCCCACCTACAAGCAGATCTGCTACGAGAACACCGGCCACGCGGAAACGGTCAAGGTCGTGTTTGATCCGGGCAAGATCAGCTATCGCCGGCTGCTCGAAGCGTTCTTCATCATGCACGACCCCACGCAGCTCAATCGCCAGGGGCCGGACGTCGGCGATCAGTACCGCTCGGGCATCTGGACCGTCAGCGACGCCCAGCAGCGCGAGGCCGAGGCGTACATCCGCGAGTTGCAGGAAACGCCGGCGTTCAAGGGCCGCAAGATCGTCACGCAGGTCGAGCCCGCGCGCACGTTCTACCCGGCCGAGGACTACCACCAGGACTACGTCGACCAGACCGGCCGCGCCTGCCACGTCAAGAACCCGTGGTGAAGACCGCCCGGCCGTCCGTATTCACCCCGGCGTCGGCGGCACCACCCGAGCCGTCAGGAAGACCAGGATCGGCGGCTCTCCGTCGCCCTGTGGTAGTGGGATGATCGCGATCTGCCCGGATCGGAGGGTCGAATGGAGCTTGGTTTCGCGCGAGTCGAGGATCGGTGGGCCGACGTCGAATGGAACGCCCTCGATGGGTTGCCGCCCGACGACTTCGCTGACGCGCAGGTGGATGTCCTCGAACCGAATGCCGTCGTCCCCGATGCGCTTGGGCGTGAGCGTCAGGAACACGCCCTCCACGAGCGCCTCATCACTCGCCACCACCAGGCTCTTGTCCTCGCGCTGCACCAGGTAGGGAACCGGCCGGCCAACCGAAATGCTGGCCGATTGCCCCAGACGCGCGAGAATGCGCGGCGCCGCGACAACCGTCCAGGGAGGCTTCTTGCCCGGCACCGGCTCGGACACGAGCATCTCGTTCTTCAAAAACAGGCGGTGACCGTCCTTCTCCACTCGAAGATCCTCGGCCGCCATGCCGAACGCCAGTCCCCAGGTCGTCAGGCGGCCGCGCTCGTCTCGCGGAAGTGACATCGACTCCTGGCGGATCGCCTTCAGGTCCAGCGGCAGGTCGGCGTCACGCACGCCCGGGTCAAACGTCACGAACCAGATATTCGCAACGACCGTGGTGTCCTCGGAGACCAGCGCCGCACGGCGCCCTTCCTCGGCAGACGCAACCCCGGCCAGCGCGGAACCGGCTGGCACCGCGGTGCCGCCGAACATCGCCACCCACGCTCCGCCCAGTCCGATCAGTAGATTCACGGTGTCTCTCCCGGCGCGACGGAGCGCGCCTTCCAGTTGGACAGGTCTGCGCGATACGACGTTTCCGCCCGCGCAAACAGCGATTGATCGATGCGAATCACGATCGCCCCGTTCACGTCGCCCGCTGCGCGCTCTCCGCGGGAGGCGGCTGTCCCGCGCGGCTCCCAACGCCCGGTACCGGCTGAGCCCAGCATCCACGCCGCAGCGCCCACCAGCGCGCACGCCGCCGCTGCTTGCCAGCGCGGCACGCGGCGCCGCCACCATCCGTTCCGGCTCTTGCAGAGCAGCAGTGCTCGCAGGATTTCGGTGTCGTGACGCCCGCCCACGTTTTGCACCGGCAGCACCTTGAGCCGCTGCTCCAGTTCATCCAGTTCCATCGCAAACCTCACTGCCCAGCTCGGCTCGCAGCGCTTCCAGGCTGCGCCGGTACTGGCTGGCGACCGTGCCGAGCGGGCGATTGAGCACTTCCGCGATCTCCTCGAAGCCCAGCTCAACGTACACGCGCAGGATGACCACCTCGCGCTGCGCGTCCCCGAGCCGCGCGAGCGCCTCGCGAACCCGGTGTACTTCCTCACGCACAGCCGAATCCGCGGCCGCCGCATCGAGAAACCCCACCGCGACCTCCGCTTCGGCCTTCGTTCGGGCCGCGCGGTTGCGCCGCCGATCGACCGAGAGGTTACGCATGCTGCGGTAGACAAAGGCGCGCGGGTCGGTCGGCGCTCGGCGCTCCCGGAGCATGCGCAGCAGGACGTCCTGAATCAGGTCCGCCCCCTCGGCGACGTTCCCGGTCAGCGCCGTGGCGTAGATTCCCAGCGCGCGGCGGTGTTCCAGGTAGAAGCGCGCCCAGGCGTCGCCGCAAGCCAATTCACCCTGCACGGCGCGCCCCCTGCCCAAGCGGGTGCCCTCTGGCGTACATCAGCAAGACGAATGAACCGTCGGGTTTTATGCGATCTGGGGAAACGGAGTTCGCAACTCGCGCGTCCTCGGCAACCGGATGGCGTGCAACCGCGAACACGAAGGGCGCGACCAAACGCCGTACGCGGTGCCCCCGTCAAGGTCCTTCAGCGCCTGACGATGCGCGGCGGGCACGGCCGGGCCCACGCACTACATTCCGCCAGAACGACCCACGTCGCGCGATCCGGCGCCGTTCTTCACTGGCGATTCGCTCTTCGCGATTCGCTATTTCCAAGCCGCCCGCCGCCCCGCAACGCTACAGCGCCTCATTACGGCCCCAGCGTCCGGTACGGATAGTCCGGGTCCGCCGGGTCGAGGTACCAGCCTCCCGAAGCCGTCTTCCAGCCCAGCCCCGAGGTGCCGCGCGACGTGTCCGCGTATAGGTTTGCCGCATGCGCGTCAAGAAACAGAAAACTGTGGCGGTTCCATTGGCGGTGCCAGCCCAGGCGCTTCCTTTTCTCGAACAGCGCCGAGTCGAACGGGTCCTCGTAGAGCATGATGAACGTTGAAACGGCCTTCTCGCGCTGCACCTTGAGAAAGCGGTTAGCGGTCTGAAGGTAGCGCTTCCGCTGCTCCGCGGGACGGCTGTAGGGCGGCGGCCCGCCCAGGCTGCTGCTTGCCGCCCACTGCCATACGTAGTGGTAGTTGATGTCATAGCTCGTGCCGTTCAGCCAGTGCAGCGGTACGCTGAACGACGAATCCGAGAACGTCTGGTTCTGAAAGAACCCGCCCACGTCCGACGGGCAGAAGAACACTTCCATCTTCTTGCGACGCTCCTCGAATTCCACCGTGCCGGCCTCGGCGTCGGTCTCGACGCGCTCCAGCAGTTCCTCTCTGGCAAACAGGTAGGGATTGAACGCACGGCCGCGAAAGCTGTCGCGCAGCAGCGGCCGCTCCCAGGTGTACGATTGCACGCCGTCGCGCCCCGGCCGGCCGGGATGCCCGCCATAGAAGAACGCGCTCAGCGGCCAGCCGCCGGGGTTGCCGGTGGAGCTTTCGGGCCAGTTGCGCTTCTCAAACGGGAACCAGTCGCGGTTTTCGCCGAAGTAGAACGACATGGTCTGGCCGATGACCTTCAGATTCGCCAGACAGCGGACCATGCGGGCCTGCTCACGCGCGCCGCGCAGCGTCGGCAGCAGAATCGCGATCAACAGCCCGATGATGGCGATCACCACCAGCAGCTCGATCAGCGTGAACGCCGCCGAACGCGCCGCCGGCAGCACTCCAGGCCGACTCGCAGGCGACCTCATGGCTGGTTCCTGGCCCGCTCCGCGTCCCAGTCGCGCAGCGCCGCCTTCTTCCCGCACTCCTTGCACGGAATGGCCAACGCGAGCGGATCTTCCGCGCTGGCCCGTGGATCGCCGCCGCGCGCCTCGGCCAGCCGACCGAACTCGTCCAGGCTCAATGCGTAGCCTGCGCCGCAGGATTGGCAGTGCATCAGCACCGTCTGTCCGGCGTTGGAGGGCACGGCCCGGCTGCCGCGCAGAAACAGGACGGCGGCGATCACCACGACCAGACCCAGCCCGATCATCAGCGGCGTGCGTTTCATGCATCCCTGCTCGGCCAATGAACTTGAACGAGAACGGACGGCGGCAACTCCACTCTAGGGGTAGTCGATCCGCGAATCAAACGAAACCTCGCCAGTCGGCACCGCGCCGTGTCAACCCTCCCGGGCGCGTTGCGTCGTGTTAGGATACCGTTCGCATCGCCGGGATTGAGCTCATTTCCGGCGGATGCCACCGGAGCGGTTCATGGACGCAGACGCGCTGCTTGAGCGCCTCCAGGCCGGCCCGCACTACCGCGGTCAGATCGCGCACTGTCGCGAGCTCGCGGCGCGCCCGGCGCGCTATGCCGAGCCGGCCGCGCCGCTGTCGCCGGTCCTGCGCGCTCTGTTGAATGCAATCGGAATCGAGCGGCTCTTCGCCCATCAGGCGCAGGCGGTGGATGCGATCCGCGCCGGCGAGCACCTGGTTCTCTGCACTGGGACTGCTTCCGGAAAATCACTCTGCTACCAGGTGCCCGTCCTGGAGTGCCTGCTCGACGACCCCGACGCCCGCGCGCTGTTTCTGTTTCCGGCTAAGGCGCTCGCCTACGACCAGCTTCACGCTCTCGAACAGATGCTCGCGAAGGCGAAGCTGAACACCGCCGCGCGCCCGGCCTGCTACGACGGCGACACGCCTGCGCACAAGCGCGCCATGATCCGCCGGGAGGCGACGCTGCTGCTTTCGAACCCGGACATGCTGCACACCAGCATTCTGCCCTATCACGCGAAGTGGGCCGGCTTCTTCGCCCGCGTGAAGTTCGTCGTGCTGGACGAGATTCACATCTATCGCGGCATCTTCGGCAGCCACGTCGCGTGCGTGATCCGCCGGCTGCAACGCATCTGCCGGCACTACGGCTCTGATCCGCAGTTCATCTGCTGCTCGGCAACGCTCGGAAATCCCCGCGAGCTGGCGGAAAATCTGATTCAGCGCCCGGTGCGGCTGATCGACGACGACGCGTCGCCGCGCGGCCGGAAACGGGTCGTCCTCTGGAACCCGCCCCTGCTCGAGGACGCGACGCTGACGCGCCGCAGCGCCAACGTCGAGGCCCAGGAGCTGATGGAGCGGATGCTGCGCGAAGGCGCCGGCGTGATCGCGTTCAGCAAGGCCCGCGTCGGCGCCGAGCTGATCTTCCGCTACCTGCTCGAATCGCTCCGCCGAAACGCGCCCGAGCTCGCCGCGCGCGTCCGGCCGTATCGCGGCGGCTACCTTCCGCTCGAACGCCGTGAGATTGAGCAAGGGCTGTTCCGCGGTGAAATCCGCGGCGTGTGCAGCACCAACGCGCTGGAGCTGGGCATCGACATCGGCTCGCTCGACGCCGCCATCGTGATCGGATTCCCCAGCACGCTTTGCAGCCTCTGGCAGCAGGCCGGGCGCGCCGGCCGGCGCCAGGACGACTCGCTGGCGTTCTTCATCGCCCACGCGGACCCGATCGACCAGTACCTGATCCACCATCCGTCGTTCGTGTTCGAGAAGCCCCTGGAAGCGGCCGTCATCGACCCGCAGAACCCGCACATTCTCGACCGCCAGCTCGCATGCGCCGCGTTTGAGCTGCCGCTGACGCGCAAAGACCTGGAGAGCTTCGGAGAGACCGCCCGGGACATCGCCGAGCTGCATGTCCAGCGCGACCAGTTGCGCGAGACGTCGCAGCGCTATTTCTGGTCGTCCGCCGAAGCGCCGGCGCTGAAGACCAACCTCCGCACCATCAGCGACCGCACGTTCAGCATTGTGGATGTCACGGGAAGTCGCAACGCCGTGCTCGGACAGGTCGACGCCATTTCCGCGCCCGAGCTGGTCTACCCCAACGCGATCTACCTGCACCAGGCCGAGAGCTATATCGTCCGCAGTCTCGACTGGGATGCCGCAGTGGCGCGCGTCGAGCGCTTCGACGGCGATTACTACACTCAGCCCCTGCTGCACAGCTCCATGCGAATCGTGCGGGAGCGCGGCCAGGCTGAGTTCCGCGGCGGCCGGCGCTGCTTCGGCGACGTCGCCGTCAAGTGGCAGACCGTCGGCTTTCGCACGTACAAGTACCGGACGCTCGAGTTGATCGGGCAGACCAGGCTCGAGCTGCCCCCGCAGCAGATCGACACCAGCGGCCTGTGGATCTGCCCGCCCCCGACGGCCTTGCAGTCGCTCGGCGAGCTTGGATTCAAGAAATACGAAGCGCTCAGCGGTGTGCGCAACCTGCTGCTCGTAGCGCTGCCGCCCCTGGCGATGGCGGATCGCCACGACGTCGGCGGAATCGTTGATTCATCGCAGCTCGGGGAGTCGGCGATCTTCGTCTACGACCGCTATGCCGGCGGCGTCGGGTACGCGCGGCACGGCTTTGAATTCTGCGATGAGCTGCTGGCGATGGCCCGCAGAATCGTCGACGACTGCGATTGCGAGCACGGCTGCCCGGCCTGCGTCAGCCCGCCCAATCTCCGCGTGCCAATCCACCACGACCCGGACCTCTCGCACGGCTATGACATTCCCGACAAGCGCGGCGCCCAGGCCCTGCTGCGCGACTGGTGCGGCGAACGCGCGGCCGGCGCCGGCTGACTCAGCGCAGGCTTGCCCCGGCCTCCTCATGCTCATGCCGGCTGAACCATACGCTTACCAGCGTCCTCGCGAGAATGACGACGTCCATCCACAGGCTCCAGTGCCGAATGTAGTAGACGTCGTGCTGAATGCGCTTGCGAAGCGAGCTGTCGCCGCGGAAACCCTGCACCTGCGCGTAGCCGGTCATGCCCGCCTTCATCTTGTGCCGCAGCATGTAGCGCGGCACCTCGCGCTTGAATTCCTCGATAAACTCCGGCCGCTCCGGCCGCGGCCCCACCAGCGACATCTCCCCGCGCAGCACGTTGAACAGGTTCGGCAGCTCGTCCAGGCTGGTGCGCCGCAGCAGCGCTCCGAGCCGCGTCCGACGCGGGTCGTTTCGCTGCGACCAGACCGGCCCGGCGGCCTCGGCATCGTGCCGCATCGTGCGGAATTTCATCATCTCGAATTCGCGGCCGTCGAGCCCCATCCGGCGCTGCCGGTAGAGCACCGGACCGCGGCTGTCGAGCTTGATCAGCAGCGCCAGGACTGTCATCGGCAGCGCCGCCACAAGCAGGCAGACGCTCCCGACGACCAGGTCAAACGCGCGCTTGGCAATCGCGTTCCAGCCGTACAGCGGCGTCTGGCGCAGCGAGAGAATCGGCAGGCCGTCGAGCTCGCTGATGTCCGGGCGCATCGCGTAGATCGGGTTGATCGCCGGCACGACCCGCACGTCGGCCATGCTCGTCTCGAGCGCCGCCAGGACCTCCTCGGTCCGATGCGCCTGCTCGATCGGCAGCGCGACAAAGACCGCGTCGACCGGATCGGCCTCGACGATCGGGCGAAGCGCGCTCAGTGGCCCGCGCACCGGAATGCCCCGCAACGTCCGCCCGCGCGGCTCATCAGCCGCATCGTCGACGAAGTACTCCACGGACATGCCGATCCACGCATGCCGATGAAGCGCGTGAAGCAACTGCTGCGCCGCGCGGCCGCTGCCTACGATGGCGGCGGAGCGCTGATTCCAGCCGCGCCGGCGAAGCTCCTGGAGCATCAGCCGCACCGTCGCCCGAAACAATGCGAAAAGCGCCGTGCCGACCGTGGCATAGGTCAGGATGAACTGCCGCGAGATCTTGTTCGTTTGTGGCAGGGCGTAGTCGATCAAAACGACGGCCACGACCGCCACGACGAACGCCTTGACCACGTCGCGCGTTTCGGCGAGCAGCGATTGATCGCGCCGCGGGCGATACAGCCTCAATCGATAGAAGCTGACCAGGTGAACCGCCACGACCAGCGGCAGCAGCGGTAGAAAGCGCTCCGCCAGCGGCGGCACACCCTTCGCCAGG
This sequence comes from uncultured Planctomycetales bacterium, assembly GCA_964465125.1. Taxonomy (GTDB): domain Bacteria; phylum Planctomycetota; class Phycisphaerae; order UBA1845; family Fen-1342; genus CAYOHG01. The sequence continues at coordinate 12,818 of CAYXIO010000059.1, forward strand.
TCGACCGGCAGCCAGGTGAAGCGAATCCAGTAGCTGGCCAGCCACGCCGTCGCAACCGCGCAGGCGTCCGCGATCACGAGGCAGGTAATCATCAACTGGCTGTGCTGCTTCAGCATCGCGTGTAAGTGTACCGCGTCCCCGGCAGTCGCTTACAGGCCCCCGCCGTCTGTGCGCTCCACCCCACCTTCGACCCGCGTCCCGCGTCCAGCCGCGCCGACCGCTGGAAACTCTCCGGCGGCTTCGCCAGAATGCGCGTTTGACCCGGCCCGCCAGCGGCAAGCGACGCGTGGCGGCTGCCGAGCCCGCATGCGGAGCGCACCATGGACCTGCTGGAAACCCGCTTTCCCAATCTCGGCTACCTCCTCGCCGCGGTCTTCTTTGGCCTGCTGATCTACGGCCTGGTCAAGAACCTCTGACCCGCCGGCCCGCTGCCAGCACCTGTTCGTAGAGCCGCAGAAGCTCCTGCGCGTGGCGCGTCATCGCGAGCCGCTCGCGCATCCGGGCTGCGTCCGCCCGGCAGCCTGCGAAAACCTCCGGCCGCAGGGCCGCTTCAATCGCGTGCGCAAGCCGCGGCGCGTCGTCCGGCGTGTCGACGATCTCCCCATGCGTTCCCGGCGTCATCACCTCAGCTGCTCCGTTCCAGCGCGTCGTAACCGCGGGAATGCCCATCGCCAGCGCTTCGAGCACGACCCGGCTGCACGGGTCGAACCAGGTTGGGTGGACCAGCACGTCGGCGGCGGCGATCAGTTGCCGCGCGTCGCTGCGCGGCCCCAGCCAGCGCATGCGATTTGCAACGCCGCGACGCTGCGCCAGCCTGCGATACGGGCCGGCGTCGTCACGCCCCACGACGAGCAGCGCCCACTCTGCCCGGCTCAAAGCCGTCCCATCGGCCATCGCTTCGACCAGGGATCGCAGCCCCTTCAGCTTGAAGTTGTGCGCCACGAACACGCCCACGCGCGCTTCCGCCGAAAGCGCCAGCTCCTCGCGCACCGACCGCCGCGCCGCAAGCCGCTCGCTTTCCTCGAGTGCGGTGACGTCCACGCCGTTGAACACGACGCGGACGCGCCCCGCCGGCAGCGCGGGCGCGACCGAGAGCACCTGCTGGGCGGCGTAGCGCGAGACGGCCGCCACGAAGGGTGGATCGCTCGCGCGGAGCAGCTCCTCCTCGATGCGGCGCAGGTCGCGCTGCCGGGCGTTGAAGCGTCGTCCCGCGCGGCTGATCAGCCGCCGCCAGCCGGCGGGCGTCGCGCGCAGCCCGCGCTCAATCGTCTCCGCGAACGTGCCGCCGCGCGGCTGATAGACATTGCAGGAGCGGCAAACCGTAATCGCGTGGACAATGTCAAAGCCGCCGGCCGCGCAACGCTCATCCGCCTGGTCGATGAACGCCAGCGTGCGGGCGCGCTTGCTCGCCCCGCGCACGGGGATCGCGCGGATTTCGAACGCACCGCGCGCGGGCTCCGCTGAACCCCCCGAGCTGATGACCGCGACCTCGGCGCCGCAGCGTGCGAGCGCCGCCGCCATTTCCAGCGTCGAGGTCTCAGCGCCGCCGCGCCGCGCTTCGACGCCTTCCTGAACGAGCGCCACTCTCATCGCAGGGGGCTCTTCCTCGCGATTCGCCGGAGTATCCAGTCGCTCTTGCGGACGACGCACCTGGCATACCACTTCAGGCGCGGGGCCCCGGGCAGCAGCCCCAGGTAGGCGCGCAGGAACCGCAGGCGGTCGGAGCGCGACGCGGCGAGCTGCCTGGCGGCGCTGTCGAGCTGCGCCAGGTCCTTGATCAGCCAGCGCGTGCGCCGCAGCCGCGGCCGCATCACGCGCGCCAGGTCGATCATGCTGAATTGCGGCGCGCCGCTGCTCACGTCGAGCTCGGCGAAGATATGACAGAGGTACAGGTCGCGGTGGCACAGCCCCGTGCCGTGGAACGCGGACACAAAGCGCGCCAGGCGGCGGGCGAACTCGTGCCGCGCCGGCGCAAGCACCAGCGGATGCGCCTCCGCGGACAGCCGCTGCCAGAGCCGATCCAGCGGCTCTCCGCGAACCGCTTCGAACACGACCGCGCTCGCTCGCTCGAACGGACCGCGCATCTCCTCGGCAAACGCGACCGCCCGCACCGCCGGCACGTGCGCCGTGAAGAGCTGCTTCGAGCGCTCGAACTCCCATCGCGCCGTACTTCCGGCGGCGGACTGCCGCAGCCAGCGGTCCCATTGCTGTCGCCACGACGCACGCGTGTAGCGTTTCACGTAGAGATCGGCGGACTGCCAGCCCCCGGGCGGCCGCCAGCGCCAACGCTCGCGCCCCCCCAGCCCCGGCTTGCGCAGCGACGTCCATTCCCCGGGCAGGCGCGCTTCCGGCGCGTCTTCGAGCAGCGCCTCGGGCGACGCCCCGTTGGCGAGCCGCGCGCGCCAATCCTCCACAATCTCGCCGGCTCGCTTCACGCGCCGACTCCGGAGGGCGGTTCCACCGCAACGCACGCCTCGGTCGCACGCTCCAGGCTCAACCGCCGGTTCCAGTTGTCGAACAGGTCGTTCATGTGCACTCGCTTCTGCTCATGTCGGCGCCAACGGGGCGTAAGTCCGGCGACCGACCGGATCGTTTGCCGCAGGTCGCCGGTCATTCCGCGGACCCGGGCGTACTCACGCAAAAACCGCACCGCCATGGCACGCGAGGCAAACGGCTCCGCGGACACCGCGAGCTGGGCCAGATCCGCCTCGCAGGTGGAACGGCGAAAGAGGCGCGCCAGCATGGACCAGCGCGGGCGCGCGTCCAGCAGAAAGAACTCCGGCTCGCCCAGCGGATCGGTGCGGATCACGATGTTCCGCCAAAAGAGCTGCCCATGACGAACGCCGCGCGCGTGCATCAGGGCAACCTGCCGGGCGAGGCGCTTGGTTGCCGCGGATTGCAGCGCGGGCGACAGCCGCTCGCGCCGGGACAGCACGTCGCGGGCGAACGTCGTCAGGTTTCGCGCGTGCGGCACGGCTTCGGTGATAAGGAAACACGCGGACAGCAGCGGCCCGACCCGCCGGGCGCCGCACGCGACCGGGCGCACCACGCTGACGCCGATCCGCCGCATCTCGTCGAGCGTGGCGTATTCCGCCGCCGCCCGGTGCGGCCCCAGCAGGGTCCCGCGCATCATGCCGCGGAGCCGATTTCGCCAGCGCGGGTAGAAGTATCGCTTCAAATAGAAACCGGGACAGCAACCGCACCCCGTGATGAACAGCGTGTCGGTGGTCCGGCTCCAGGCCACCACCCGGCCCTCCACCCGCGCCAGGGCCAGCTCGACCGTGTTCAGCCCGCAGCGAAGCAGCGCCGCCTCGTACGCCGGGTCCACGCGCATCGAATCCTGGCGATTCAGCCGCATGCGTTTACCTCGGCAAGCCCGGGCGCCGTGGCCCCGATCGGGACGGGCGCCAGCTTCTGCACGGCCTCCAGCACCTGCTCACTCGTAACGGCGGCCATGCAGCGGTGATCGAGCGGGCAGCGCCGGAGCTGGCACGGGCCGCACTCCACCTGGGCCTGGAGCTTGATTTCTCCCGCGTAGCCCGTGTCGGTCCAGGCCTGATGCGTCGGACCAAAGACCGTCACCAGCGGCACGTTGAAGGCGATGGCGACGTGACGCGGACCGCTGTCATTACAGACCATCAGCGCCGCCCCGCGAACCAGCACCTTCAGCGTTCCCAAGGTCGTAAACGGGTCGTCGCAGACCACCGGCCGCTGACGCGCCAGTCCCGCGATCCGCCGCATCAGCGATCGCTCGCCCGGCGCACCGACCAGCACGGGGGTGAGCCCGTAGCGCTTGGCCAGTCCGTCGCAGACTTCCGCAAAGCGCTCCGGCAGCCAACACTTCGCCGCGCCGAAGGCCGCGCCCGCGCTGAGGATCGCGTAACGGTTGCCGTTCAACCGGTAGCGAGCCAGCAATTCGCGGCCCTCGGCTTCCTGCCGCTCGCTGACCCCCACCGTGGGCAAAAGTCTGTCCACGCTGCAACCGAGTCGCCGGACCAGGTCCGCGTAGGCTGCGCTGACGGGCGCCGGGACGAACCGCCCCGCCTCGCGCAGCGGCGGCAATCGATCGGTCAGCAGCCAACCGCGGAAATCCCGCGCGAAGCCGACCCGCTGCGGGATTCGCGCCAGCCGCGCCAGCAGTGCCGAGCGAAACGAGTGCGTGAACAGCACCGCCGTGTCGAAGGCGCCGCTGCGAACCTGCTTCGCCAACCGCACGAAGGTCAGCGCGCCGCCCAAACCGTTCTGCGCCGGCCAATGCAGCTCGTGATCGAACCAGCCGCAGCCGCGAAGCAACTCCGCCAAGAATGGACGAAAGAGCACGCTGATTTCCGCCTTCGGGAAGCGGGCGCGCACCCCCTTCAGAGCGGGCGTCGCCAGCACGACGTCGCCAACCCAGTTAGGCAGGACGAGCAGAATGCGGCGAGGCGCTTGTTCTTCAGCTTCCGACCGCATGGTGCATAGCTTACTGTGCGGCGGACCGAATCGAAACCAGCGCCCGGTGCAGGCGATCGCGCCGCCGCCCGCGCGTCGCTGCCGTGCCGCCGCCGTCGGTGTAGAATGCCAGGCATGTCGATCGCAATGACGCTGCAAGGCCGCCGCACCCTCGGGCTTTGGATTGTGCTCGGCCTGTGCCTTGTCGCCAGCACGATCGTGGCGGTCGGAACACGCCGGCAGATTTCTCAGGACCTCGTGCAGACACAGGACGTCGTCACGGGACTGATTTACTTCCTCGAAGAGCACGACGGGCGTTTTCCGGGCTCGCCGGAAGAGTTTCTCGCCAGCGACTTCGTTGAGTCCCGCGCCGACGGGACCCTCGTCATCCACCCGCGGGCGGGCACGCGCTATCGCGACCAGACCAGCGCCTGCCCGATCTCTTCGCTGGATCCGTTTCGAATCCGCTGGGGCACCGACATGACCAGCCTGCACATCGATGAGTTCGGCAAGCTCCGCGACGACGCGGGACGCGAAGTCGAGTTGGCTCGCTGGCCCGCCAGCCCACCGTCGGCCCGAAAATACTCGGTCCTGCTTGCAGGAATCAGTGAGAAGCTCCGCGAGTTGGCCGCTCAGCATGCCGCAGCCGCGTCCATGCCCGCCGCAACCAGCCAGGAATCGGCTCCTACCGGACCGTGAATCTCCCGCACGGCGGAATTCAATCCATCCCGGTTTTCGCGGCGGCGGGGCGACCTGTATAATGGCCGTCGAGCCGGACTTCTGCGCAATCAAGATTGGACACACTCATGAAATCCCTGCTTCGACTCTGCGCGCTTGCGACACCACTCGTGTTGACCTTCCTGCCCGCGGCGTGGGCTTTCACGCCTCCGCTTGACGCCGGGTCGACCACCGTCGCGCCGCCGCCGGACGTAGCGTGCGTCGACCTGGATCACGCCGGCAACTGCGGCAAAGCGAACGCGCTGCGGATGCGCTATCTCGCCGGGCTGCCGATCGTGGACGACCCCAGCGCGGATACGCGCGAAGCGGACGACGCGACCGACGTGCTCCACAACAACCTCGACATCGAGATCAACACCACCGCCACGACGATCACCGGCAGCAACACGATGACGGTCGAAAGCCGGATTGACGGGCTGACCGAATTCACCTTCCGGCTGCGCTCGAACTTCACCGTCACCCAGGCCCTGCTGAACGGCACCACCTCGCTGACGGTCAGCAACCTCAGCACGACGTCGCGCAAGGTGACGCTTGACCGAGCCTACAACACGGGCGAGGTGTTCACCCTCAAGATCAGCTACAACGGCGTGCCCGCTTCGCGCGGGTTCGGGTCGATCGAGTTCACCCGGCAGCACGGCACCGGCCCGAACATCGTCTACACCCTCAGCGAACCCTACTTCGCCTACACCTGGTGGCCCTGCAAGGACGGCGATTACGGGATGCCTGGAAACAACCGCGACAAGGCCACCCTCGAACTGGCCGTCACCGCGCCGTCCACGATGCGCACCGTCTCCAACGGCGTGCTGGTGGGAATCGACTCGCTCTCCGGCGGCCGCTCACGCTATCGCTGGCTGAGCGATTACCCCATCGCCACCTATCTCGTCTGCTTCTCCTCCACGCAGTACAACACCTGGACGCAGACGTTCAGCTACGGCGGCGAGACCATGCCGGTCGAGTTCAACATCTACCCGAGCGACGACACCGCCGGCAATCGCGCGGGTTGGCAGGCCTGCGTGTCCATGCTCGGCACCTTCAGCGATCTTTACGGGCTCTACCCCTTCTTCGATGAGAAGTACGGCATCTACCAGTGCGAGTTCGGCGGCGGCATGGAGCACCAGACCAACACCGCGCAGGGCGGCTTCAGCGAAGACCTGACCTCGCACGAGCTCGGTCACCAGTGGTGGGGCGACAACGTCACCTGCGCCACCTGGAACGACATCTGGCTCAACGAGGGCTCGGCCACCTACAGCGAAGCGCTGTGGCTGGAATTCAAGAACGGCTTCGACAACCGGACGGCGCTGTACAGCGCCATGAACGCGCGCCGGCCCTCCTCGGTCGGCGACAGCGTCTACGTCTATGACGCGGGCGACGTCAACCGCATCTTCGACTACACCTACAGCTACCTGAAGGCCGGTTGGGTCCTGCACCAGCTCCGCAAGGTCCTCGGCGACGAAAACTACTTCGACATGCTCTGGGCCTACCGCCTCCAGTTCGGTGGCAGCGGCGCGACCACGGACGACTTCGCCGCCGTCGCCTCGACCTTCCACAGCAGCGGCGACCTGAGCTGGTTCTTCGACGAGTGGGTCTACGGCATCGGCGCCCCCGCCTACCAGACCGGCTGGCAGACCGTCAACATCAATGGCCAGAACTACCTGCGCCTCTACGTCAATCAGACCCAGAGCGCCTCCTACGGCCTGTACACCATGCCGATCGACATCCGCGTGAATTACTCCGGCGGAAACCAGACCTACACGGTCTTCAACGACGCCGATCCCGAGTGGTTCGTCATTCCCATTCCCGCCGCGGCGACTTCGATCGTCGTCGACGAAAACTCCTGGATTCTGACCACTGCAAAGACCAACACCACGTACGTCAACGGACCGCCGAAGGTCGTCCAGGCCAGCCCCGCTCCGGGCGCCGTCTACGCGGCCGGCAGCGGGCCCGCCCAAGTCTCCATCACCTTCAGCGAGAACGTCACGGCCGGCGCGTCGGACTTCAGCGTCGTCGGCGCGAGCGCGGGCAACGTGCCGTTCACCTACTCGTATTCCGCGGGGAACTTCACCGCGACGCTGACGTTCAGCGCTGCTCTCGCCGGCGACACGTACACCGTGACCGTGGACGACAACGTCAAGTCGAGCGTCGCCAGCATCGCGCTCGACGGCGAAATCGCCGACCCGTCCAGCCCGGCGTCGCTGCCCAGCGGCGAAGGCCTGGCCGGCGGCAACGCTGCCTGGACCTTTACCGTCGAAGGCGCCACCTGCTACGGCGACCTGACCGGCGACGGACTGATCGACCTGACCGACCTGTCGGTGCTGCTGACGAACTTCGGCGTCGCGAACGGCGCGACGTATGAGGACGGCGACATGGACGGCGACGGCGACGTCGACCTGCTCGACCTGAGCGAGCTGCTGATCGTGTTTGGGACGAGCTGCTGACGTCTCGGCCGCGGAAGCGGCGCTGAAAAAGCCGCGTGGCATGCTCGCGCCGATTGGGCGCGCGCATGCCACGTTCGTTTGTGCGGGATCTGCTGCTTACTGAATCTCGACCTGCGCGCCGTTGGCCTCCAGCTCCTTCTTCCACTTCTCGGCGTCTTCCTTGCTGACGCCTTCGAGCAGCGGCTTCGGGCAGTTGTCGACCAGCTCCTTGGCCTCCTTGAGGCCCAGGTCGCTGCGGGCCGCACGGACCACCTTGATGACGTTGAGCTTCTTGTCGCCGGCCGCCTTGATGACGACGTTGAACTCGGTCTTCTCTTCGGCCTTCGCCGCGCCGCCGCCCTCGGCCGGGGCCGCGGCCATCACGACCGCCCCGCCGGCCGCGGGCTCGATGCCGTACTCGTCCTTGAGATAGTCCGTCAGGCTCTGGGCCTGAACGAGGGTCAGCGCGACAATCTTGTCGCCGAGCGACTTGATGTCATCCGAGAATGCCTTGGCAGGTGCTTCCGCCATGTTCCGTCTCCCAACACTGCGACGATTCCAACCGGCTCGATAGCCGGGGCCCCGTTGGTCCCGTTTAATCCGCGTGTGCGGAGCAGTCGAGCACGCGCCGGGCTCGTTCGATGCTTCACTTCATTCTTCGGCCGCAACGCCGGGCTCGCCGCTCGGCAAAGCCGCGCGCCGCCGCACGCGGGGCCGCCGCTTAATGCAAGCCGGTGCCCTCAGGCGGTCCGGCGGACAATGCTCTCGCCCTTTTCCAGCCTCTCCGCGATCGATTTCACGCACGACGCGATCCTGGCGCCGCTCGAGCGGATCGCCGAGGACAGCTTGGAGCCCGGAGAGCGCATCGCCGCGGCGACGCGGCCCTGGAGCTCGCGGCGGGTCGGCATCTTCGCCAGGCCGCCGACGCGCGACTCGTCGATCAGCTCACCCTCGATCAGCGCGCCGCGCAGCTTCAGCCCCGGCAGCTTCTGAAGCCAGTCGCTGAGCTGCTTGGCGATGGCCTGCGGCGATTCGCCGCCGGTGATCAGCGCGGAGGGGCCGGTCATGTGGTCGGCCAGCCGGCTGAGCGGGCGGTCCTTGGTGGCCCGGCGGAAGAGCGCGGTCTTGACGATTTCCAGGCGCATGTGATGGGTGCGCAGATCGCGTCGAAACGCCGTCGTGTTGAGGCCGTCCGCTCCGGTCAGCTCGACCCAGACGGCGTTATCCACGCCCTGATAGCGCTGCTCGAGCGACTGCGCGATCAGGCTTTTGACGATCTTGCTCATGGGTCTACTCCGTCGCCCCGAGGGCCGCGCTGTCGACCGTGACCGAAGGCGTCATGGTTCCGCTCAGACTGACGCGCTTCATGTAGGCGCCCTTGGACGACGCCGGCTTGAGACGCTTCAGGTGATGGACGAATGCCTCGACGTTGGCCCTGAGATCCTCGTTCGAGAAGCTCAGCTTGCCGACGATCGCGTGCACGTTGCCGCCGGCGTCGTTGCGGAACTCGATCTTGCCGGCCGAGTATTCCTTGATCGCCGTCGCGACGTCGGCGGTAACCGTGCCGGCCTTCGGCGACGGCATCTTGCCCTGCGGGCCGAGCACGCGGCCCAGCTTGCCGACCTTGCCCATCATCGACGGGTGCGAGATCGCGATGTCGAAGTCGGTCCAGCCCTTCGCGACCTTGTCGACCAGGTCGTCGGCGCCCGCTTCGACGGCGCCGGCCGCTTTGGCGGCCTCGGCGTCAGCCTCCTGCACGAACGCGATCACTTTTTTCGACTTGCCGATGCCTTTGGGCATGCTGAACGAGCCGCGGATCATCTGATCCGCCTGCTTCGGATCGATTCCAAGATGGCAGACGATGTCGATCGACTGATCGAACTTGGGCTTGCTGAAGCTCTTGACGCGCTTGATGGCTTCGTCGAGCGAAACCATCTCCTTGGGGACGAGCTCAACGTCCTTGTGATAGCGCTTGCTGCGAAAACGCATGCCAAAGCTCCCACTGGGGTCGGCCCGTGGTCAGGCCGTCAGATTCTTCCGCGCGGCGAACCGCTCGCCGCCGGCGATCAATGCTGGTTGGGCTCCTTCCCGGGCGCGTTCCAGCCCGTGCGAAGCGTTCCCGACTTCGGATCGTAGTAGATCGTCGCGTCTCTCCGGCAGATCTCGTTCAGCAGCGGAACTTCCTCGCCGTCCCGGATCGGAATCGCGTGCGTCTCTCCGTCCTCGGTCTGAACGAAGAACGTCCACGACACGACGCCGTCGCTGAAACTCGCCGCGAATTGATAGCGCTTCACGCCGATCATGCTTCGACGATCTCGATGCCCATCGAGCGCGCCGTGCCGGCGATGATCCGCATCGCGGCGTCCACGCTCGACGCGTTCAGGTCCTTCATCTTGGTCTCGGCGATCTTCCGCACGTCCTCGCTAGTGACCCGCCCGACCTTCTCACGGTTCGGGACGCCCGAGCCCTTCTCGACGATCGCGGCGCCGGCGGCCAGCGGCTTGGCCGCCTTCACCAGCAGCGCCGAAGCCGGCGGGCTCTTCACCACGAACTCAAAGCTCTTGTCCTTGTAGACCGTAATCTCGCACGGACAGGTCATGCCGTCCATGTGCTTGGTGGCCGCGTTGAACTGCGTCACGAACTGCCCGATGTTCACGCCGTGCTGGCCCAGCGCCGGACCGATCGGCGGCGCGGGCGTGGCCTTCCCGCCGGGAGCCTGGACCTTGATCTTCGCGATGACTGCTTTTGCCATGGGTGATACTCAGTGCTCGCTGTTTCCCGCGGGATGCCGGACCGGCCTGCGCCGGGGTCCTGCGACGCCCCTCAAATCTGCTCCACCTGCCAATACTCGATTTCGATCGGCGTGGCCCGGCCGAAGATCGTGACGATTACGCGGACGGTGCCCTTCTGGGTATTGATCTCGTCGACCACGCCCTCGAAGTTCTCAAACGGCCCCTCGCGGACCTTGACCTTGTCGCCCTTGTTGAACGACAGGTTGGCCAGGGTCGGCGTCTGGTCGCCGCGGATCGCCGCCGAGAGCATCTTCTCGACGTCGTGCAGCGGCATGGGCGAAGGTTTCCCGCCCGAGCCGATGAAGTCGCCCACGCCGGACGTTTCCTTGATGACGTACCAGACGTCGTCGGGGATGCGGCCGTCGTTTTCGGTGGCCATCTCGACGAAGACGTAGCCCGGGTAGAGCTTTTTCTCGTACACGCGGGCCGAGCCGGCCCGCATGCGCTTTTCCTTCTGCGTCGGCACGAGGATGCGGTTCACGCGGGCCTCGAGCCCTTCGATCTTGATCTTGCGCTGTAGCGCGTCGCGCACCTGGTCCTCGCGGTTCGACGCCACCCGCAGCACGTACCAGTTCATCCCCACGCGGACGAGCTCGAGCTCCTCCTTGGGGGGCGGCGCGCTGTGACGACCGGGCTCCGCAGCCGGCGGGCCCTGCTCGTCCGACGGGTGATGGACGTCCTTATCCGCGATGCTCATCGCTCGCCTAGCTCCCCGGCGGAGTCGTGCGGAACAACTGCTGGAGGAACCCGATCCGCAGGACCCCCATCGACTCGAACAGGAACATGAACGCCACGTCCACCGTGAACAGGATGAACGACAGCAGCAGGACCACGACGATCACGACCTTGGTCGCGCCGATGATCTCGCGGCGGCTTGACCAGTTGACCTTCTTCATCTCGCCTT
>CAYXIO010000060.1:0-23580 GCA_964465125.1 uncultured Planctomycetales bacterium
AGATATCACGTTGTGACTGGAGTTCAGACGTGTGCTCTTCCGATCTGGCGGCCTGAATTCTTCGGGCGTGCATGACGATCGCGGTCTTGACGTGCCAATCGGCCCGTTCGAGCAGATCGTGGGCCGCGGTTCGGTCCAGCCCGGTCGCGCTCATGGTGATGCGAATGGCGCGGTCGGTCAGCTTGGCGCAGCCACGCGCGTTCACGTCGACCATGAGATTCCGGTAGACCTTGCCGAACTGCACCATCGCGAGCGTGCTGATGGCGTTCAGGACCATCTTAGTGGCCAGGCCGGCTTTCAGACGCGTCGAGCCCGCCAGCACTTCGGGGCCGGTCAATACGCGGATGGTCAGGTCGGCGTCGTCGGGCGCCTGCTCGACCGGGACGCAGGAGAGAAAGATCGTCGCGGCGCCGAGCGCGCGCGAGCGCTGGAGCGCGCCATGAACGAAGGGCGTGGTTCCGCCCGCGGCGATTCCGAGCACGACGTCGCGCGGCCCGATCTGCCGCGAGTCGATTTCCGACGCACCGGCCTGCGGATCATCTTCGGCATGCTCCACGGAGCGGCGCAGAGCGGTGTCACCGCCGGCGATGATTCCCTGCACCGACTCCGGATCGGAAAGAAACGTGGGTGGGCATTCGGCGGCGTCGAGTACGCCGAGACGTCCGCTGGTTCCGGCTCCGACGTAAAAGAGCCGACCGCCGGCATGGAACGCGTCGGCGACGCGCTGGATGGCTGCGACGATCTGCGGTCGGGCGGCGGCGACGGCCAGCGCGATCTCGCGGTCGGCGGCGTTGAGCAGGTCGAACGCCTCGGCGATCGGCAGGGCGTCCAGCCGGTGCGAATCGGGGTGGACCTGTTCGGTCAGCAGTTGGCCGCGATCGAGCATGGGGTCAGCGTACCCGAAGCGCGGGGCGCGCGGAATCAGGCCGGGGTGCGTCGCCCGGCTACTTCTCGGTCAGCTCGATGGCGCCGTTCCAGCCTTCCGGCGGGGGTTGCTCGGCGTAGCGTCGGGTCACCTCGATGAATCGCTCGGTGGCAAGATCGGACGGGTCGCGTCGGCGGCAGTCGAGGAAGCACTCGAGCGCCTCGGGCCAGCGGCGCGACTGGAAATGGTCGACTCCGCGCGCGAAGTGAGCGAGCAGGTCGAGTCGTTCGGCGGGCACTTCTCCGCTTCGTCCGACCAGCTCGAAGACCGGCACGGCCTCGGTCTTGCCCTTGACCTGCACACCGCCGAGCGGCCGGAAGACAAAGCCGTCGCCGGCGCGGTCCCGCGCCAGGCCGCCGACGAGGATGCGCGTGCCGTAGAACTTGTTGGCGGATTCGAGCCGCGACGCGAGGTTGACCGAGTCGCCGATGCAGGTGTAGTCGAATTTCTGCTCGGAGCCGCAGGGGCCGACGACGGCGTTTCCGGTCGCGACTCCGACGCGCAGCAGCAGTTCCTCGAACACGTCGTCGCGCCCGCGTTGCTCCTCCTTGAGCTGCGCGAGAGCGCGCTGGAGATCGAAGGCGGCGGCGCAGGAGCGCACGGCGTGGTCGTCCTGGGGGCGGATCACGGGGTTCCAGAAAGCGAAGATGCCGTCGCCGATGAACTTGTTGACCATGGCCTCGTGGCGCAGGAGCGCTTCGGTGAAGCGGCCGAGGCAGACGTTCAGAACGCGCTGCGTGCGCTCGGCGCCGATGCGCTCGGAGATGGTGGTGAAGCCGCGCAGGTCGGTGAACATGGCGCTGACTTCGCGCGACTCGGCCCGCTGGCAAAGCTCCGGGTCTTCGGCCATCTGGCGGGCCAGGTCGGGCGAGGTGAACTGGCCCAGCGCGGTGGCAAGCTGGCGGCGCTCGCTGTCAACGAAGATGTATCGATAGGCGGCGATCGCGGCGTAGGCCAGCAGCAGGGCGCCGACGGCGGGCGTGAGCGCGACCCACAGCGACTCGTAGTAGAACGCGAGATAGCCGGCCAGCGCGACGTAGATCAGGGCCAGGCCGAGCACGGCGACCATGGCCTCGCGCGGGCGGCGAAGAACGGCGAGGCTCGTGGCCACGAGCCCGGCGGCGGCGGCGAGGAGCGCGTTCGCGATCGCAGGCAGCGAGTAGATCATCCGTCCGGTCAGCATGCCGTTCAGGATGTTGGCATGTGCCAGCACGCCCGGGGCGCTGCGGTTGGTGGGGATGGGCTTCATGTCGGCCAGCGAGGTCGCGGTGTAGCCGATCAGGCAGACGCGGCCGCGCAGCAGATCGGAGAGCCGCTGGCGCTTGTCGGCGATCTCCGCCGCGATCGTGACGTTGGCGTCGCGGGCGCGGTCGATCTCGGCGAGCACCTCGTTTACGAATTCCGCGAGTTCATTTCGACCGGGCGGCGGCGTCTGCGGGGCCGGTGCCGTCGCAGGGGCTGGTTTCGAGGCCCACGCGCGCAGGGCGCGCTCGACCTGTTCGGATGACTGATCGACCTGCGCGATCTGCTGCTCGAGGAATCCGATCAGCTCCGTGTCGCCGTGGAGGTGCGCGTCGAGGCGTTGGCGCTCGGCTTCGTCGCGGGCCTTGAGCAGGTCGGCGGCTTCGCGCCACTGGGGAAACTCCGGCCGGTCGAGCGCGAGCAGCAGCAGGCTGCGCGCGACGCGCTCGTTGTGGGCGAAGTCGTCGCGCTGCTGCTGCAAGTCGCGCAGGGCGCTGGCCGGAAGCTGACGGAACTGCCGCGACCAGTCGGAGCCGCTGATCCAGGGGATCAGCGCGCGGCCGGTCTCGTCGAGCTGAATGACCAGCGGACGCTTGTTGTCGTGTCGGCGCAGCGTGAGCCGGCCGGGCTCGGCGGTCACGTCGTCGGACTGGAGTCCAAGCACGTCCCACGCCACGGTGAAGCCGAGCTGACTGAGCAGGTGACCCTCGTGCGCGCGGAGCAGCGCCAGGCGGCGTACGGTGCCGTCCGGGTCGGGCAGGAAATTCGCGAAGCAGCAGCGTTTCGCGGCGCGGGCCAGCTCGAAGCCGACGGGCTCGATGCGGTCGACGGCGGGTGCGGCCGAGCCAAACACCCCGAACTCGGCGATGGCATTCGCGCGCGTACTTCGTGTGCTGAGCACTTCGCGCACAGCGCGGCGGAGGGCGTCCTGGAACGGGCTGCGGCCTTCCATTTCGCGGCCGAGCAAGTCGCGGTGAAACTGTCGGGACAGCGCTTCGGGGTCGCCGGGCGCGTCCGGGCGAGCTTCGAGCCAGCGTTCGAAGCGCAGGCGCAGCCCGGCTTCGCGGCAGGCGTTGTAGACCAGGTCGATGAAGCGCTGAGGCAAGGCGAGCTTCTCGCGCAGCGTTGCGTCGCCGGCCATGGGCTGGTCGGCGAGGGTCGCGATCAGCCGGGCGCGGTCGAGGATGCGGGCGTCCTCGGCGACGGCGACGCCGGCGGCCGCCATTCGCAGATCGAGACTGAGCGCGTTCAACCGGCGTTCGAGGTCGCGGGCGAGGCTCTGGGCCGCGGACGAGTCGCCGTTCTGCAATGCCAGGACGCAGCGCAGGAGGTCCGGCGAGTGATCGAGGTCTCGGTCGTAGTAGTGATACGCGGGGTACACGATGCGGGCGTCGCGAAGGGCCGCCGCGAGCACGAGGTCGGGCTCGATCAGGTCCGAAAGCGAATTCACTTCCAGGGTGCCTGAGTTGGCGGCGCGGGCCGACTCGAGCAACCGGGCGGGCTCGGGTTCGAGCCAGGTCAGGTCGACCAGAATGGCGGCAGCGCCGAGCTCCGCCGGTATCGAAACGAGCGCGGCCTGCTGGTCGCGCGGCCAGGGCCAGCGACCGTAGTTCCGGAGGTCTCGGTCGCCGATCGTGATCAGGGTGATGCGGTCGTCCTGCTCGATCGGATTGGCGTAGCGGACGCGCAGGTCGTAGGTCAGGTTTTCGAGTGTGTCGAGCCGCCCGGTGGCGAAGAGCGCGATGACGAGGGCGGTGGCGCCAAGGCCGAGCGCGAAGGCGACCAGGTTGGAGCGGCGCTGCTTGCGGGTCACGGCGGGTATGGTGGCGGGAATCGAGCGAGGCCGCCAGCACTCGGATGATCGGCGGGGCGGCGTTCCGGCCAGGCGTTGACGCTCGGGGCGATCGCCGCGACGCTTCCGGTTTCGCCAGGCCGGGAGAAGCCATGATTCATGACGACACGCGCGTGCGCGGGTGGGTGCTGGGGTCGCTGCTGCTGTTGCCGGTCGGCGCGGGGATCGCGGCGGCGGGCGAGGCCGTGGAATGCGGCGGATCGGAGCGGTTCGCGAGGCAGGCGCTGGGCGCGCCCTTCGACACGATTCGCGGCGGCGATCCGCGTTCGTATGCACCCGATCCGCAGGTGGATTTCACGCACCTCCGGCTGGAGCTGGATTTCGCCGACCTGCGGACGCGGTCGTTTGAGGCGGTTGAGACGATCCGCTTCCGAACGCCGGCCGCGCCCGTCGAGCGGCTGCGGCTCAACGCGGTCGAGCTGGCGATCCAGTCGGTGACGGGCGAGTCCGGCGCGGCGCTGCCGTATGCCTACGATGACGAGCATCTCACGGTGAGATTCGAGCCGGCGTTGTCCGCGGACAGCGACAGCGCGATCGTGATTCGCTATCGCTGTCACGAGCCGAAGAGCGGCATGACGTTTGCGCTGCCGGACGAGCACTACCCGGATCGCCCGCTGGTAGTTCACACGCAGGGGCAGGGTGAGGAGAACCGCCACTGGATGGCGGCGCACGACTATCCCAACGAGCGCTGCACGACCGAGATTCTGGCCACGGTTCCATCGCAGTACAAAGTTCTCTCGAACGGGCGGCTGGTTGAGCGCGCGGACGCCGGCTCGGGGCGGACGCGCTGGCACTACAACCTGGAGCAGCCGCACGTGGCGTACCTGATCTCGCTGGTGATCGGTGAGCTGGAGGTCTTCTCGCAGGAGTGGCGCGGGAAGCCGGTGGAGTACTGGGTTCCGCCGGGGCAGAAGGGCGACGCGCTGCGGACGTTTCAGAAGACGCCCGAGATGATCGAGGTGTTTTCGCAGCGCTTCGGGCTCGACTATCCCTACGCGAAGTACGCGCAGTCGGTCGTGCCGCTCTTCAAGTACGGCGGGATGGAGAACACGTCCTGCACGACGCTGTACGAGTCGTGCATGCTTAGCGCGGCGGCCGCAGCGGACGAGGACCTCGAAGACCTGATCTCGCACGAGCTGGCGCACCAGTGGTTCGGCGACGCCCTGACGTGCAACGGCTGGGAGCACATCTGGCTGAACGAGGGGTTCGCGACCTACTCTCAGGAAATCTGGATGGAAGCCTCGCGTGGGCTGGAGGAGTACGAGTATCGCACCTGGGCGAACCTGCGGCGGGTTTCGGAGCGCGACAAGGTCGATTCGGTCGGCGGCATCACGTCGAAGCACTACGGCGACCCGTGGGGGACGGGCGGCGAGCGTCCGGGGAGCGACCCGTACAGCAAGGGGTCGGCGGTGCTGCACATGCTGCGGCGCACGCTGGGCGACGAGGCGTTCTTCCGGGCGTTGCAGGATTACACGCGGAGCCAGGCCTGGACGCTGGTGGAGACGGACCAGTTTCGCCGGGCGATGGAGCAGCACTCCGGGCGCAGCCTGACGCAGTTCTTCGAGCAGTACGTGTATCGCGGCGGCGCGCCGCGTCTGACGGTTTCGTACGACTGGCGCGACCGGGAAGGGGATGCGGTCGTGCGGTTCGAGCAGACCCAGCCGATCGAGCAGGCCTATCCGGCCTTCGAGATGGACATCGACGTGTGGCTGGTGCTCGCCGGTGGGCGGATCGAGAAGCGCGTCGCGAGAGTAGACGGCCGGTTCGGCGAGCTGACCGTGCACTGCGGTCAGGCGCCGACGCAGGTGTGCGTGGATCCGCGCGGCTGCCTGCTGGCGGTGATCGACTGGCGCGTGCCGGGGTCGCTGCTGGTCGAGAGTGCGACGCATGGGCCGACGCTTGCGGCGCGCCTGCACGCGACGCGGGCGTTGTCGGGGGTCGACCGGGATGATGCGCGGTCCGCACTGAGCGCGATCCTGCGCGACCGCGCGGCACTGCGCGGGCTGCGGCAGGAGGCGGCGGCGAGCCTCGGGCGGATGAACCTGGCGCCGGCGCGCGAACTGCTTCTGGCCGCGGTGAAGGACGCGGACGCGTTGGGCGACCCGCGCGTGCTGCGCTTTGCCGTCGAAGCGGTGGGGGGCTATCGCGATGCCGCCGTCGCGGCGGTGCTCGTAGAGCTGGTGCGGAGCTCCAAGTACGAAGGCGTCGTCGGGGCCGCGTGCGGCGGGTTGGCGCATCAGGATGTGGGTGACGCGGTGATCGCCGCGCTGGTTTCCGCGGCGCAGCGGACGAGCTTCGACGACCGGATTCGAAAGGCGGCGGTGTCGGCGCTGGGCGACCTGGCGGACGCGCGCGGGATCGACGCGGCCCGCAGCCTGGCCGCGTACGGTGCGCCGTATCGGAGCCGGTCGACCGGGATCGAGGCCCTGGCGCGGATCGGGCGGGCGAACCCGACGCTGAAGGGCGACGTGCGGCGCTTCCTGGAGCCGCTGTTGAACGACCCGCAGGACAAGCCGGCGAATTCGGTGCCGGGGGCGCTGGGGCGGCTTGGCGACGCGGACGCGATCGCAGCGCTTCAGGCATTCGCGGACGGGGCGGCAGACGATGGCCGGCGTCGGCGGGCACGCAGCGCCATCGACACGCTTAACCGCGAGCAGGGCGACAGTGAGGTGATTCGCGACCTGCGCGAGCGAATCGACCGGCTGGAGCAGTATCGCCGCGAGCAGGAGCGCGATCGCGAGGCGAAGGACGAGCCGGCTGCGGCAGCGTCGCAGCCGCGCCCATAGCGTTTGCGCCCCGCCCGTCGTCACTCGGACGGGCGCGGCCGGTGTCACACTCTCGCGTTGAGTCGATCGACGGGGTCCGCGCGTGCCGCACTTGCCGCCGCATTTGCCGAGACCGACGGCGGACTTCGAGGAAGTGTTGCTCGAGTGGCAGGGGCGTCGTCGCCGCGCGCTGGTTCATCATCCGAGCGGCGGCGGGCGTTCCGGTCCGCGACCGCTGGTTCTGATGCTGCACGGCGGCGGCGGCAGCGCGGAGCTCGCCGCGCTGGCCACGCGCTGGACCGACGCGGCCGACCGGCGCGGCTGGATGGTCGCATTCCCGGAAGGCATGCGGCCGCGTCCGGATGAGCCGGTCAGCTTCCGGCGCAACCCGCAATTCTGGAGCGTGCGTTCCGGGCTGGCGCCGTCGGAGCAGGCCGAGGTGGATGACGTTGGCTTTCTGGGCGCGTTGATCGATGAGTTGCGCCGGCGGCATCCGATCGACGCGGAGCGCGTGTATGCGAGCGGCTTCTCGAACGGCGCGTCGATGTGCTTCGTGCTCGGGGCGGCGCTGTCGCACCGCATCGCCGCGATCGGCCCCGTCGGCGGCAAGCTGTGGCGCGCGGACCTGAAGCTGATTCGGCCGGTGCCGGCGATCTACGTGTGCGGCGAGCTTGATCCGCTGAATCCGCTGGGCGGGGGGATGGTCGAGTCTCCCTGGGGCCGGACGCGGGCCCAGGGGAGCGTGTTCGACACGGTGCGGCAGTGGTGCGAGGCGTGCGGGATCGAGCCCGCGGCCACGCTGGAGACGGTTCTCGGCAACGTGCATCGCCGCTGCTTCGGGTCCGAGCGGGCCGGTGTCTGCGTTGACTTTCACCTGATTCTGGGCGCGGGGCATTGCTGGCCCGGCGGGGTCCCGGTGATGAACGAGCGCATCGCGGGGAAGCACGTCGATCAGCCGGACGCGACCGAGCTGATCGCCGAGTTTTTTGGATTGCGAGAGCTGAAACGCTGAGCCTTGCCGGTCCGTTCGCAGGCCGGCGGGCTCGGACGGATCAAGCCGGGTGAGCCGCTGCTTTTTCCGCCCCCGCGGCGCGGTACAGTGCGCACTTCCGGTTTGCCAAGAGGAGCGCGACATGGTCCGGCCTGGCGTCATTTCTCGACGATCCTTCCTGGGGCGGGCGGCGGCCGTCGCCGCAACGCCGTACATAATCACCTCCACCGCGCTGGGGCGAAGCGCGCGGGCCGTCGCAAGCGAGCGGATCACGCTGGGGTTCATCGGCGTGGGCAACATGGGCGGCGGCCATCTGTCGGGGTTTCTCGGCAATCGCGAGGTGCAGATTGTCGCGATCTGCGACGTCGACACGGACAAGCGCGAGCGCGCGCGCAAGCAGGTCGAGGAGCACTACGCCGCCGCCGCGGCCAGCGGCACGTTCAACGGTTGCGAGACGTTCAACGAATTCGAGCTGCTGCTCGAGCGGCCGGACATCGATGCGGTGCTGATCGCGGTCCCGGACCACTGGCACGCGACCATCGCGATCGCCGCCTGCCGGGCCGGGAAGGACGTGTATTGCGAGAAGCCGCTGGCGCTGACGATTCGCGAGGCGGACGCGATGCTGGCGGCGGCTCGTCGGCACAGCACGGTATTCCAGGTCGGCAGCCAGCAGCGTTCCGACGCGAATTTCCGTTATGCGTGCGAACTCGTTCGCAACGGCCGAATCGGGCAACTGCAAAAAGTAAACGTCGGCATCGCCGGGCCGTCGCGCGAGAAGTACCTCCCGGAAGAGCCGATTCCTGACGGGCTGGACTGGGACCGCTGGCTCGGTCCGGCGCCGTATCAGCCGTACAACAGCGAGCGCTGCAGCGGCGACTACGGCGGGGGCTGGCGGCACATTCGCGACTACTCAGGCGGGATGACCACGGACTGGGGCGCGCATCACTACGACATCGCGCAATGGGGCATGGGGATGGACGGCTCGGGTCCCGTGGAGATCACGCCGCCGCCCGAGCCGCCGGACGTGCGAACGACGCCCGATCCGGAGAAGGGTCCGACGCTGACGTTTCGATACGCCAACGACGTGATGATGTACCACGGCGGCGCGAACGGGATTCTGTTCACGGGCACGGAGGGGAAGGTCGAGGTCAACCGCGGGTACTTCCGCACCTGGCCGGAGTCGATCGGGCAGGCGCCGATCGGTCCGAACGACCTGCACCTGTACGAGAGTCCGGGACACCAGCAGGACTGGATCCACTGCATCCGGGCGCGCAAGCGGCCGATCGCGGACGTGGCCGTCGGACACAGCACGATCACCGTCTGTCATCTGGCGAACATCGCGTATTGGCTGCGTCGGCCGATTCGCTGGGATCCGGAGAAGCGCATGATTGTCGGGGATGCGGAGGCGACGCGCTGGCTGGATCGGCCGAAGCGGGCGCCCTGGTCGGCGATGTTCGACAGCTAGGCATGCGGTGCGGAGAAGATCATGAATCGTACGATGGCGTTGATCCTGACGTGCCTGGGGCTCGTCGCCGCGGCCGCGGCCCAGACCGCGCAGGACGTTCAGAAGCTGGTGGACGAGTTCACCGGTGAGGCGCCGCTGGCGAAGCGCTCGGCGACCGACCTGGAGAAGGCCTACGGCCAGGTGCTCGATGCGCTGATTCCGGGCATGGGCGCGGAGTCGATCGAGGAGCGCGAATTGCCGCAGCAGACGCTCGAGCGGATGTGTCACCGCGCCTCGCGGCCGGAGGGCGCGTTCGAGCGCGCGGCGCTGTGCGGCGCGCTGGCGGCGCGGCTGGGGCCGGCGACGGCGCATGCGGCGCGGGTCTGGATGCTGCGCAAGATCGAGCCGCTGGGGCGCGAGGAGTCCGTCGCCGCGTTGACGCTGATTCTGAGCGAAGAGGATCAGGAGATTCGCGACCTGGGCCGCCGCGCGCTCCAGAACAACCCGAGCGAGCCGGCCGCGGCCGCGTTGCGCGCCGCGCTCGACTCGACCGACAACGCCGAGGGGCGGGTGGCGCTGGTCAATGCGCTTGCGTTCCGGCGCGACGAGGCCAGCAGCGAGCGTTTGGTGCTGCTGGCCAATGACGCGGATGACACGGTCTCGGCGGCGGCAGTTGCGGCGCTGGGCGCAATCGGCGGCGCGGCCGAGATCGAAGCGTTGACGAACATCTACCAGCAGGCCGAGTCGCCCCGCAGGGACAACGCCGTCGATGCCCTGCTCCACGCGGCCGAGCGCCTGTACGGCGGCACGACGGGCATCCCGGACGCGGGGCTGTCGCCGCGCTCGGAAGCCTACATTAACAACTACGCGACGGCGGCGAGGGTGTACCAGATGCTCTGGGACACCAGCGACCAGCCGCAGATTCGCCGGGCGGCGCTGGTCGGGCTGGCGGCCTCGCGCGCGGATGATGCGACGCGCGACTTGTTGCTCGCGACGCTGGCGCGCGATGACGACGCCAAGCTGCAACAGACGGCGGCGCGGGCGCTACAGCGCATGCAGCCGGGGTACGCGATGGCCGGCGTTCGCCAGACGTTGAGCGGCGCATCGCCGGCGACCGCCGCCGTGCTGATCGAGACTTTGGGCGTCTGGGGCGGAGAGGAGTCGCGCGCGCTGGTCGTCGGCTATCTCGGCTCGGAGAGCGCGGAGCTGCGGCTGGCCGCGATTCGAGCCATGCAGAGGCTTGCGGTCGAGGCCGATCTGCCGGCGTTGCTGAAGCTGGCGCGCTCGGAGGACAAGCCGGAAAGCGCGGCGGCGCGCGAATGCCTGGGGCGGGCGGCGGGACCGAAGCTCGACGAAGCGCTGATCGCGCTTTCGAAGTCGAACGAGGCTGCGATTCGTTGCGAGTCGGTGCGGGCGCTGGCGGCGCGAAAAACGCCCGACGCGCTCAACATGGTCTATTTCGACCGTGCGAAGCACGACTCCGACCCCGAGGTGCAGCGCGCGGCCCTGGCGGCGCTGGCCGAGTTCGCCGAGGCGAGCCAGGCGCGGGATTTGGTTCATCTGCTGCTGGGCGCGACGGACGACGAGACGCGTGCGGCGGCGGAAGAGGCGCTGGTGCGCGCCAGCCTGCGACTACCCGATGCGGAGGTGCGGTCGGCGCCGGTGCTCGAGACGATGGCCAAGGCTTCGGCGACGCAGCGCGCGACGCTGATCCGCGCGCTGGGGCGGTTGCAGGGCAGCGCGTCGCTGGCGGCGGTGCGCAGGAGCGTGACCGATGGGGATCCGCACGTGCGCGACGCCGCGATCCGCGCGCTGGCGCGCTGGGAGACGGCCGAGCCGCTGGAGGACCTGCTCGAGTTGGCGCGTCATCGTGACGATGCGACGCAGCAGGCGCTGGCGTTGCGTGCGTACATTCGGCTGCTGAGGCTACCGTCGCAGCGCGACGCGGACGATTCGCTGGCGCGCGTTGGGGAAGCGATGAAGCTCGCCGCGAGCGATGAGGATCGCAAGCAGGTTTTGGCCGCGCTGGGCGATGTTTCGCACCGCGGCGCTTTGTCGCTTGCGCAGGAGGCGATGGGCGATCCGGCGGTCCGAAACGAGGCGGCTGTCGCGGTGGTGAATATCGCCAAGCGGCTGGCGTCGGAGGACGGGCCGGCGGCGCTGGCCGCGCTGGAGCGCGTGCGCGGCGCGGAGGTGGCGGAAGCGGCGCGGAAGGCGGCGGATGAAGCGGTCGAGCTGCTCAAGTCGTTTGAGGGCTACATCGGCACCTGGCGCGTCAGCGGGCCGTACACGGGCGACGACCTGAACTTCGAGAAGCTGATGGACCACGCCTTTGCGCCGGAGCAGGAAGGCGGCAGCTCTGCGAAGTGGTCCACGTTGATATCCGCGCGCAGCGACAACCCGTGGATTTTCGATCTGAGCGCGGTGGGACGCGGCTCGAATCGCTGCGCCTATGTGCGGACGCGCGTCTGGAGCGGTTCGGCGACGCCGGCGCGGCTGGAGCTGGGCAGCGACGACGGCGTGGTGGTGTGGCTCAACGGCGCCCGGGTTCACCGCAAGGCGTCCTCGCGTCCGGTGCATCCCGGCGACGACAAGGTCGAGGTCGAGCTGCGCGAGGGCTGGAATGACCTGATGCTCAAGATCGTGCAGGGCAGCGGCGACTGGGGATTCACCTGCGGCGTGCGTGCGGGGGACGGGTCGCCGCTGGCGGGGCTGAGATTCGAACCGGAATAGCACGCGCGACGTACCGGCGCCCGGCGCGGCGGGCTGGTGCGCGCGAGTCAGAGGCAGCGGAGGGCTTCACGTGCGAATGGCAAGTTGCGTTTGTGTCGTCGGCCTGATGACGGTTTGTGCCGCGGCCCAGGCCAGCGCACCGGCGAGCCGCGCAAGTCACGGTCGCGCGATCAAGGCGCGCGCCGCAGACGAGCCCGGACTGGTGCTGCGGGTCTACGAGCTTCCGGAGCCGGTGGCACAATTGCCGGAGCTGCTTCCAGGGCAGAAGCCGAGCTTCGCGGGCGTTGTGCCTCAGTTGGATCTGGTGGCGGAGCGCGGCGACTTCGGCACGCTTCGCGAGAACTTCTACGCGGAAATCTCGGGCATGCTCGACGTTCCGTCGGCGGGGGAGGTTGCATTCCGGCTGATTTCGGACGATGGCGCCAAGCTGTTCGTAGACGATCGCCTGGCCATCGACCATGACGGGCTGCACGCGCCCGAGCCGCGCGACGGCTCGGTCAACCTCCGGGCGGGCCGGCACTCGTTGCTGGTGCGCTATTTTCAAGGCGGCGGCGGCGGGCAGGTCGCGCTTCAGTGGAAGCTCCCAGGGCAGGATTCTGCCGCGGCGTTTGCCACCATCCCATCCACGAACCTGAAGGTTGGGCCGTTCCGCGATCTGGGCGCCGTTGCGGGACCGAAGCGCTTCGTGTCCGCGATCCGCCGCGGCCTGCCGGGCGACGGGGCGCCGCTGGCGGGGGTGCACCCGGGCTTCTCCAGCGAACCCACAACCGTCGAGCAGATCAAACTGGTTGCGATGAGCGGCGTTCGGCCGGCGGTGGATGGGCAGCGCGTTCGCGTCATGCGCGCACCGGCGTTGAAGAATGCTCCATCGCCGCTGCTGTGGATGCCGCCCTGCGACGGTTCGGACGGCGTCGTCTCGCTGGCGCCGCTGATGGGTGCGCCCTACAAAGGGCAGATGATCGCCTGCTGCGGCGGCGCGGGTGATCTGATGCGCGTGTTCACCGAGCCGGTCGGCGACCAGCTTCAGGGGGCGGTGTTCCGCTTTTCGGGCGGATTGTCGGCTGCGGCCGAATCGTTGATGGGTACAGGCGATTCTTCGCTCTACGTGACGCTTGGCGTCGGGAACAAGGCGGGCCACGACGGTCCCGTGCCGGGGCCGATCCGGCTCAAGCCGGGCGGCGGCGGCGCGTTCGAGATGCTCGCTGTCCGGGCTGAGAGCAACGGGCTCGAAATCGAGTTCACCCAGCCGCTCGATCCGCGCGTCGGCTGGGAGGCGGATTCCTACCTCGTCGAGCCGTGGCCGATCAGCAGCGCGGTCGGCAATCAGCCCCTGCGCGACGGCAGCACGATCCCGGTTCGATCCGCGAGCGTCAACGCCGACCGCAAGCGCGTGTTTCTCGAAATACCCGACTTGAAGCCCGGCGGCGTTGTGTACCTGCGGTTGCTGCCGCCGTGCATCTCGGAGAGCGGGGCGCGGCTCTGGTCGAGCGAGGCGTGGTACACGTTGACTTCGATTCCGAAGGATGCCGCGGGAGTCGTGGCGGAGCGTCCGGCGCGCGAGCCGCAGAACCTGCTTACGGATACGGAGAAGGGTGAGGGTTGGAAGCTGCTCTTCGACGGGAAGTCCACGGCCGGCTGGCACATGTACGGGCGCAAGGACGCGCCGGTGCAAGGCTGGCAGGTCATGGACGGCAGCCTGGTTCGCGCAGGGCGCGGCGGCGACATCGCGACCGACGAGTCGTTCGACAACTTCGAGCTGAAGGTCGAATGGCGCATCTCGCCGGCCGGCAACAGCGGCATTTTCTTCCGCTCGAACGAAGCCCTGCGCTGGTGCTGGGAGACCGCGCCGGAGATGCAGGTGCTCGACAACGCCGAGCACGCGGACGGGCGCAATCCGACGACTTCCGCGGGCTCGAACTACGCGCTGATCGCTCCGCCGCGGGACGTTACGCGCCCGCTCGGGTTCTACAACGAAGCGCGCATCGTGGCGCGCGGGAATCACGTCGAGTACTGGCTGAACGGCGAGAAGACGGCGGAGTACGAGCTGCTCAGTCCCGAGTGGGAGGAGCTGGTCCGCAACAGCAAATTCGCGCAGATGCCGAACTACGGCC
Source organism: uncultured Planctomycetales bacterium (assembly GCA_964465125.1). Lineage (GTDB taxonomy): Bacteria > Planctomycetota > Phycisphaerae > UBA1845 > Fen-1342 > CAYOHG01. Next base: position 14,064 of record CAYXIO010000060.1, read on the forward strand.
GCGAGAAGAGCGGCGTGATCGTTCTCCAGGACCACGGCGACCGGGTCTGGTTCCGCAACATCAAGATCCGGCGATTGGGCGAGGAATAGGGGCGATCGAGCGCGAACATCGCTGACCGATGCGGCGGCCCGGGGGGCGAATCGCGCGCCCGTTTTGCAAACGCGGCGTGCGCGGCCAGTCGGCTCGCTTTCGACCGTAGCGGAGGAGAGTGACTTGTGCCGAATCTGATCGCCGGTCCTACGCGGGTTGAGGCTGCGGGCAACAAGCCGAAGCTCATCGATGAGTACATCGGTCGAGTCAATTCCGGCGAGAGCCGCGTGAGCGTGGCGCACATGCGAAGTCCGGGCGGCTGGGTCGAGCCCGGACAGGCGCCTGAGTTCGACGAGTTCACCGTGGTGCTGGCGGGGCTGCTGCGCGTCGAGCATCGGGGCGGCGTGCTCGAGGTGCGCGCCGGCCAGGCGGTGCACACGAAGGCCGGCGAGTGGGTTCGTTATTCGACCCCGGAGCCGCAGGGAGCCGAGTACATCGCCGTCTGTCTGCCGGCGTTTTCGCCGCAGACGGTTCACCGCGACGCGCGTGCCTGATGTGATGGCCTTGCGGCGCACCGCGACCGCGTGTTCGCGCCTATACTTCCGCACGCGTTGAGGAGCGCGGCTTCGCAAATGGGTGGGGCGCACGAACGGATTCTGATCACCGGCGCGGTTGGGCTGGTGGGCCGAGCGCTGCTGGAGGCGCTGCGCGCCGACGGCGAGTCTCCGCGCGGGGTGGATCGGTGCTCGCCGGATGGCGTCCTCCCCGGGAGCACGGAGTTCGTGCTGGGCGACCTTCGCGATGAGCACGTCTGCGGCGAGGCGCTGGACGGGGTGACGGCGGTTGTTCACTGCGCGGCGGCGCAGTACCAGTCGCGCCCGCATTCGTGGCAGCGCGGCGCGTTTTTCGATCAAAACCTGGAATCGACGCGAACGCTGACGGCGGCTTGTCGCGCTGCCCGTGTTGGGAAGTTCGTCCTGCTGTCGAGCGACATGGTGTACGGCATGCCGGCCGGCCGGCCGTTCAGCGAGGACGATCCGCCGCGGCCGATTGGGCCCTACGGGCGCAGCAAGCTGACTTGCGAGCGGCTGTGCGAGGAGCTGTTCGGCAGCGGCGCGGTGGTGACGATCCTGCGCCCGCGGCTGATCGTCGGGGCGGGGCGTGTCGGCGTGCTGACGGCGCTGTTTGAGCGCGTTCGGAAGCATCAGGCCGTGCCGGTGCTCGGCGACGGCGAGGGCCGGTACCAGATGGTCGCGGTCGCAGACGTTGTGGAAGCCTGTCGGCTTGCGCTGCGAGCGGGGCGGCCGGGCGTGTTCAACCTCGGTTCGGCCGATCCGCCGAGCGTGCGTGCGCTGCTGACGGAGTTGTGCGCGCGGGCGAAGTCGCGCGCGCGGCTCGTGCACCTGTCGGCGGGGCTGGCCAACGCGGGGCTGACCTTACTGGACTGGGTGGGTCTGTCGCCGCTGGCCCCGGAGCAGTATCGCATCGCCTCGCGTGACTACGTGCTCGCGACGGATCGAGCCCGCACGCAGCTCGGCTGGGTGCCTCGATTCGGCGACGCCGACATGCTCTGGGCGGCGTACGAGTCCTATCTGCTCAGCCTGGGAATCGGCGTGGTCGAAGCGCGGTGCGGCGCCGGGCGCTGCGCGGGGACGGTTTGTCTGACGCATGAATCCGCAGCTTGCGAGCACGGCACCGCGCCCCGTTCGTCCACTGCGGGCGGCACGCCCCAGACCCTGTAATGCGACACGCCGATCCATGAGTCAACCTGTCTCGAACAGCGGACGGAAGAGCGGTGAGACGCGTTCAGAGGAATCCGCTGTCGGAGTTGCGCGGGACGGGAGCCCCCGGTTTGTCGCGCTGCTGTCAGGCGCGCTTCTGCTGATCGGCGCCGCGCTCTCGGTGCACCTCTGGTCGCTGTGGGACGGCGCGGTGCTGGACGACTACTGGCACCAGCGCGGTTTACGCGAGAACGGTTGGTCGCTGTCCGAGCTGCTGCGAACGCTGGCGATTGAGCCCGCGCAGTGGATGCACTTCTGGTGGCAGGACGAGCCGGTACGCTGGGAATACGGCCGGCCGGCGTTCATCCTCGCGATGAAGCTGGTGTATCACGTCCTCGGCGGCGACGACCCGGCCTTCCTGCACGGATTCAGCCTTCTGCTGCACCTGGCGTCCGTGTTCATGGTCTGGCGGCTGTGCGCGCTGCTGACGCGCGACGCGTTCTGGTCGCTGATCGGCGCGCTGCTGTTTGCTGTGTATCCGAATGCGGTGGTGACCGTGGCGTGGTCGTCTTCGCAGAACTGCGTGATTCAGACCGCGCTGATGCTCGCGGCGCTGCTGCTGTACATCCGGGCGAGCGGGCTATGCCTCTTCCGACCGGCGGGGCCCGGTGCGGGCGAATCGCCGCAGGGGCGCGGACCGACCTGGCGATGGCCGAGTCTGCTCGGGTCGCTGCTGTTGTGGACACTCGCGCTGCTGACCAAGGAGAATGCGGTCATCCTGCCGGCGATTCTCCTGATGCTGGAGTGGCTGGAGGGCGGCTGGGGGCGCGTCTGGCGGCGGCGCGGCGCATTCGTGGCGTTCGGCATGATCGGTCTGGCGTTTGTCATCTGGCGGGTCGCCGCGATCACGCAGGCCATGCCGGACGTCTATGTTCGCCGGCCGGCCGGGGCATGGCTGGAGTATGCGGCCTGGGCGTCGGCGAAGCTGCTGCACTATCTGGTCACGTCCGTGTGGCTCGCGCCGATGATGATCGGGCCGACGGGGCGCTTCAATCCCTGGCTGGAGGTTCCCGGCGATTGTCTGCTGATGCTCGGAATCCTGGTGTTTCTGGCAGCGGCGTACTGGCTCGCGGCGCGCCGTTTCCGCGGGTGCTGGGTGTGGCCGGTGTGGATTCTTCTGAGCGTGCTGCCGGTGGTGCCGGTCATCGCCACGCCGCACTCGGGATACATGTGCGGGGTTGGGTTCTCCGCCTCGGTGGCGTTGGCGACGGCTGGGCTGGGGGCGCGGGGTGCGGGGCTGGGGCTGCGCCTGGTGAGAGGGTTCGTGCTGGTGGTCTTCGTCGGCGGGATGAGCCTGCTGAGCATGTTCAGCCGCTGGCAGTGGACGGGCACGATTGCGGCGGAGCGCTATTTCACGGCGTGGGTAGCCGCGGATCCGCCGGCGGCGGCGACGCGCGACGTGTTCTTCGTCAACCTCCCATTCATCAACATTTATGCGAAGCCGGCGCTGGATCAGGAGTTCGGGCGTGCGTTTCGCGAAGTGCGCGCCCACGTGCTGACGTTTGCACCCGATCCGTTCGTCATCGAGCGGCCGGTGACGGTGGACGCGCTCGATTCGCACCGACTTTCGGTCTCGATCGGGCGGCCGTATTTCTTCTCGCGGCTGCTGGGTCGGTTCCTGGGTGAAGGGTTCCGCCGCGAGGATCACCGATTTGAAACCGGCCAGCGGTTCCACACGGACGCGTTCGACGTGGAGATCGCAGAAGCGACTCCGGAGGGCGTTGCGCGACTTGTATTCACGTTTCCCCGGCCGCTGAGCGACCCCAACTATTGCTTCTACTTGAGCTCGGCGGATTGTGACGCGGCTCGGCTGCGTTTTTCGGATTCGGCGGCGGGCGAATCAGCCACGACGGCTGGGCCGCTTGACATGGGCGCCGTCGCCGAGGCGGCGCGGAGACTGGATGCGGGTGAGGCCGCCGCGGGTGAGGCGCTGCTCGCGACTGCCGCGCATTCCGATGAAGCGGCCGCACGGGCGGCGAGGGAGGCGATCCGACCGGCGGTACGCTGGATGGCGGCGGCCCTGGGCGCGCCGGTGCAGTCGATGCTGGAAAACCAGGAGCTCTCGCCAGAGGGCTGGGCGTGCGTCCGGGACTGGTGGCGCGTCGCAGTGGATGATGCGAATCTGCGTGCGGTCTGGGTGCGGCGTGGCGAGTTCGCGCACTTCGTGAAGGAGCGCGAGGAGGTGCCGCACTCGCGGATGTGGGTGGGCAGGGTGATCCGAACCGACCTGTACCTGACCGGGCCGCCTTTCCCGGGGCTGCGCTAACAGAACGGCTGCGTCGCAGTACAATGCGGGGGAGCGATCGGTTGTGCGCTGTTCCGGTGAGCTTGTCGCGATGCCAGACACGTCGACAACGAAGCAGGCCGACACGCGGCAGAAAGTGCGGCAACTACCGCCGTATAAGGTGGTTCTGCACAACGACGACGTGAACTCGTTTGAGCACGTCATCGTGACGATTCTGCGACTGACGCCGCTGAAAGAGCCGGACGCGATCGATCGGACGATTGAGGCGCACGAGAGCGGGTCGGCGGTGCTGCTGATTACGAATCGTGAACGGGCCGAGCTGTATTGTGAGCAGTTCGCGACGTTCAATCTGACCGTGACGTGCGAGCCGGACGCGTAGCGTCTTGGCGGCGGGGTGTTCGGGGGTCTTGAGGCACGCGAGCGGGGCATGGGAGCCCGGGGCGGCGGGATGTTAACTGTCCGCCCACAGGAGCTTTACCGTTCTCGCGCCGATTTGTCCGGTTTCGGCTGCGGTCCACTGGGCACCCGCGCCGGAAGCGTGAATAATCTGGAAACGGTCCACGCGGTACGAATTGCGAGCAATCGGCAGGGAGATCATTCACACATGAAACTCGGAAGAATCTCGACCCTCATGCTGGCGACAGTGTTGCTGGCGATCCCGGCGGCCATGTCTCAGGGCGACGGCGCCCAGCAGGGCGGCGCGACGCACCCGCGCGTCGCCAACCCGCCGACTCAGCAGGTTCCGCCGGTCGAGCCCGGCAAGGAGCCGAAGATCGTCGTCAGCTCGAACGAGTGGAACTTCGGGACGAAGTGGTACGGCGAGCCGGCTGAAGGCACGGTTTCGATCAAGAACGAAGGCGTCGGCCCGCTGACGATCGTGCGGGTGAAGACCTCCTGCGGCTGCACGGCGGCGAAGCCGGCCAGCGGCGAGACCTGGAACGGAAAGGTGCTTCAGCCGGGCCAGAGCGAAGAACTGAAGCTGACGTACAACACGAAGAAGAACGCCCGCGAAGTGTCGCAGACGATCACGATCGAATCGAACGATCCGGCGACGCCCGCTGTCACGATCGCGGTCAAGGGCACCATTCAGCGCGCGTTCGAGATCAAGCCCGAGGAGCGCGTGACGTTCCGTTTAGATGATCGCAACGCGACGCAGAGCCAGGACGTGACGCTGATCAGCAACCTGGAGGAGAAGGTCGACCTGAAGCTTGACGCGCTTGCGGAGTCGGCCAGCTTCACCGCCGTGCTCGAGCCGACCGAGCCGGGCAAGCAGTTTCGCCTCCGCGTGACGACGAAGCCGCCGCTGAAGCCGGGCTACAACAACGTTCAGCTTACGCTTCAGACCGGCGTGGAGAAATACGGAACGATCACCATACCGGTGATGGCGTACATCACGCCGCGCGTGCGCGTGTATCCGACGATGATCCCGTTGTCGTCGAAGCTGACGCAGCCGATCGAGCGTCGCATACGGGTGGCGTACTCGGGCGAGAAGCCTGTGAAGGTGACGGAGATCAAGTCAAGCAGCGACTTGGTGAAGGCGGAGCTGCTTCCGCCGCCGGCGAAGGCGTCCGAGGCGAAGATTGCGAATCTGTACCACGAGGTTCTGGTGAAGCTGCCGCCCGCGGCGGAACTGCCGAAGGAGGGCGTCACGCTGACGATCATGACGGATGACCCGTCGCCGGAATACCAGAAGCTCGAGGTGAAGGTGGTTGTTCGCGATACGCCGGCGCGGGTAGCGCCGCGAACGGCCGGGGGCGAAGCGAAGCCGGCCGAGCCCACGCCGGGCGGCGAAGCGAAGCCGGAAGGGGAGCCGCCTTCCAAGCCGTAGGTCGAGAGGACGCGCAGACGGCGCCGCGCCTTCGCCGGGAACCTCCGCGGCGGGTTGACGGCGCCGTCGGCATTGGAGCCGGGGCGTGACCGGATGAAAACCGCGTTTCGATTGCTCACGATCTTGATGCTGGCCGGCGCGGCGGGCGCGATCAACGCCGCCCGGCTGGGGCTCAGTTGGGCGCCCGAGAGGTCGTCGCGCGAATACGCCGAGCATCGCGGACGGATCGCCCAGATCGTTCAGACGCGCGGGATTTCGCTGTCGGAGCTGCGCACCCGACTCCTGAACGGCGCCGCGGTTATCGATGTCCGCGAGGCGCCGCTGTTCGAGGAGTCTCACCTGGACGCCGGCGCGCTCGGCTCGCCGGTTCCAACGCTGAATATGCTGCCGGAAACTGCCGGCGAGAACCTGCAGCGTCTGCACGGGCTGCTTCAGTTCAGCGATTCGATCGTGCTGTACTGCAATTCGCGCGATTGCGACTACGCCAAGGACTTCTATATCGAGTTGGAGAAGCTCGGCTACATTCAGGCCGGCTTCCCCGACGTGCGAATCTATCTCGACGGCTGGGAGGGGATTCTCGGGGCGAAGCTGCCGGTGACGCGCGGGGCGGATGCGTGGCAGCCCGACGGCCCGTTCGGCCACGATTCCCCGAATGACGCCGCGGAGGGTGGGATTCCGAACGAAACGGGGGACGCGGGCGGGCTGGGGGACGAGGAGTCGCAGCCGGACGCGGGTGACGAGCCGACGACGGAGCCGCAAGGCGCGCCGGAGACGCCCTGAGCAGGGGCCTTCGGCAACGCGGGAGGCCGCAGGAGACAGCGCATGACAGGTCTGCTCGCGCGGCTGATCGTCGGGGCGCTCTTTGTCCTGGCTGCCATCGGCAAGATCGCGGAACCGGCGAAGTTCGTCGAGGAAATCCGCAAGTACGATCTGGTGCCGTTCCAGGCCACCCGCCCGATGGCGTACGTCCTGCCGTGGATGGAGCTGCTCGCAGCGGCGTTTCTCGTGCTGGGCTTGTGGCGGCGCGAGGTGCGCGGAATTCTGCTCCTCCTGCTGGCCGTCTTCACCTCCGCGAAGGTGATCGTGTATGCGATGGGGCGGCAGATTGAGTGCGGCTGCGGGGGCGGGTTCGAGTTTCTCAAGCCGATCTTCGACAATCCGCAGGGCATCGCGACCAACCTGTTTCTGATCGCGTTGCTGGTCGTGGATGGGGTGGTGAGCCGTCGGCGCGTCGCGGCTAAGGCTTCACAAGACGCGCAGTCGCCCGACGCGCCGCCCGGCGCGCCCGTGACGAGCGCTTGAACAAATGCACGATCGACGCGAAGCACGACGTCGTCAGGGCTCGCGCAGCGCTCCGCCAATGAGCTGATGGACGAATGGCGAATTGCGAATGACGAGCATGCCCTTGAACTCAACGACCGATCCGGGCCCGCCGTTCTGAGCCCAGGAGTCTGGCTCGATCGTCGTGACTACCAGGGCAAGCAGCTCGCGGATGTAGCGGTCGCGCTCGTCAACCTCGCCGCCCTGGCGGTCGTACGTGTCGCCAAGCACGTCTTCACCGACGAGCTCGGCGCCGCTGGAGATGCGACCAATGACGGGCGTGACCGCGACAGCGCCTTCGGCGACGGTGGCGTTCGTGCCGGCGACGTAGTCGTGGGTGCGGCCGATCTGAAGCGTCGGGTAACGAAGCCGCGACGCGAGCAGGTCTTCGATATCATAGGTTCGCACGATCATCTCCCGGCCGAGATCGTCCGCCGACGAGATTACGATCAGGTTCGGCTCGATTCGGCAGGCCAGCCGGACGTCCTGACTGCTGGCCTGGTCGAGAATGAGCCAGAGAACCTGCTGAAGGCGCAGGTTCTTGACGCTCAGCGTGATGGGCTGGTCGCGGTCGATGCCGAGCGCATGCAGCCGATTCCAGATCACGACGATGTTCGTATTCGCGAATTGGCCGAGCTGCGCGATCGCGTCTTCGAGGGTGGCTTCATCGAGGTCGACGTCGGGAAGCCGGAGGTCCAGAACCTGATCGGCGGAAAGCGCGGCGGGGGTCCGAGCGAGGGCCGTTGCGTCCGCACTCTGGGCCACGGATTGAGCGGGCGCTGCGACGACGGAGAGGAGGAGTGCGGTGGCGGCCACGGCGGTGAGGCTGGAGCGAGCAGACGGTTTACGCATGTGAAGTTCCCTGGCGGGCTTCCTCGGCTCTGGCGGATGCATTGCGGTCACGCTGTAGAGAAGAATAACACCGAAATCGGCGGCGCGGCCGGAATTCGATTCGCGGCGGGCAATAGTCCGATATTACAGCGATTGGTTATGGTTTGGCAGATCCAACGGAAGCCCGGAGTTGACAAGAACCGAAAGGTGGATAGGATTCCCCGCTCCCGCCCGATTTGGCCGGCGGACTGGTCAGCTTGGACGATCGCGGGAGCAGGCTGGGCGGCGGCCAACGGCGAGGCGAGCCGCGGGGCGGGCGAACAGGCTCGTCGCGTGGGTCGGCCGGGCTAGTAGCTCAGTTGGTTAGAGCGCGTCCCTGATAAGGACGAGGTCCCAGGTTCGAATCCTGGCTGGCCCATATGTAGTGGTGCGTGCCGAGAAGGCCGCGACAGGTAGGCGTTCCGCATGTCGGTCGTGCTGTATGTTGTGTTCGGAGTGGTGCTTGCGGTTGCAGCGTGGTCGGCGTTGCGGGGCGGCGGTGGCGGCTGAGGGCCGCGGGGCTGTGGCCACGCGTGACGTGGCGTCGGGCTGGCGGGGACCGTTGGGCGAGGTCGGCGACGATCGCGGAAGCGGGCGGCCGATTCGATTCCGTTGGACGGGGTCGTAGCTCAATTGGGAGAGCGCCGGCTTTGCAAGCCGGAGGTTGCCGGTTCGAACCCGGTCGACTCCAGTTGACAGACGGCGAAGATGTGGTAAAGTACCCGACCCGGGTTGAAGCGGTCCGCAGAGTGGGGCCGCGGCAAGCGGGTGGCGATGTGTGACAAGTGAATCGTGGGTAAAGCGGAATCAGATCCGTAAGATTTCCAGCTGGGAAGGATCTCCCACCTGGCGCCGAGCGGTAAGGCGGCGCCGGGGTGAGAGCACAGTCTTCACAAGACTGGAAGGTGCGACTTGGCGCAGCGTTTCATAAATGCGGTCAAGTTCGTAAGGGTGCATGGTGGATGCCTAGGCGTACAGAGGCGATGAAGGACGTTGTAGGCTGCGATAAGCCTCGGGGAGCGGCCAAACGCGCTTTGATCCGAGGATTTCCGAATGGGGCAACCCGTCGGCACTGGGCAACCAGATGCCGTCACTTTCGTCTGAATGCATAGGGCGGAAGAGCGAACCCAGGGAACTGAAACATCTAAGTACCTGGAGGAAAGGAAATCAACCGAGACTCCGTCAGTAGCGGCGAGCGAAGGCGGAATAGCCCAATAGCCTGCGGGAGCAGAGACGAACGTTCTGGAAAGTGCGACCACAGAAGGTGACAGTCCTGTAGTCAGACGCGAACGCGGGTGATTGAGTAGGTCGGAGCTCGTGGAACTCTGACTGAACATGGGGGGCCCACCCTCCAAGGCTAAGTACTCCTGATCGACCGATAGTGAACCAGTAAGGCGACTGAAAGGTGAAAAGCACCCCTTCTAGGGGAGTTAAAAGTACCTG
>CAYXIO010000061.1:0-23551 GCA_964465125.1 uncultured Planctomycetales bacterium
AAACCGCAGCATGATTCACACCCGACACGCCGCCGCGCGGTTGTTCAGATGTTCCCGATCGTTGCCCGAGGATCAGCGACCCAAGACGGACGACGAAAAGCGCGATCGTTGGCTGGTGCGGATGAGCCGCACGGTGGGCCGGAACCTCGGCCCGTTCTTCGAGGCCTGGGGTGTCCCGACCAGTGCCGCCGCGCGCGACTCGATCAAGGACCTTCCGGACTGGATGCCCGAGGAGATGCCGCAAGACTGAACGCGGCGCAATCGGAGCGTACTGGGGCAGGGACGTACCCTTCCCTGTCCAACGCCGCGTCGCGAAGCAGCGGGCTCCTGGTGCCGTGAAGTTTCACTTCGCGCGCCATGGCGCGCCGGACTTCGCGCTGCCGGGCGAAGCGCTGTGTGCACCACCAGGCGGTGATCGGGCCGGGTCTGACCCTCGCGCGCCCGGCCGGTTTCGCGTACATTGCGTTCGCATCGGAATCATGACCCGCGCGGAGCACCGGCCGGGAGCCGTCATGCACAACCGTCTGGACATCGTTCGAACCGCGCTCGCCGCGCTGATCTGCCTCTTCGCGCTGCCGTCGGGTGTGCCGCCCGCCGCGCCGCTCATGGCGCGCGCGAATGCCGGCGAGCCACCGGCCGCGCAGGACGCCGGGCGATCCGCGGCCGCAACGCCGGACGTGGATCCTACGCGTCGGCTGCGGCCGGCGGACCTGAAGGCGCTTGGCTGGCGCAGCATCGGCCCGGCGAACATGGGCGGCCGCGTCGCCGCGGTCGCATTTGCGCCCAGCGATGTGCGCACGTTCTACGTTGGCTTCGCCACCGGCGGGCTGTGGAAGACCACGAACCGCGGCACGACGTTTGCCCCGCTGTTCGACAAGGAAGCGACCTCATCGATGGGTTCGGTGGTGGTATGCGACGCCCCCGCCGACTGGCCTGGCTGGGAAGCCGAATCCGCGAAGAGCGACGCTCCGACGAGTGCCGCCGCTGCCGAGCGCACCGCCGTCAGCGCGCCGGCGAGCAGCGCGCCGGCTTCGAAGCCGGCCGCCGATCGCGAACGCGTCGAAGCCGGGAAGGGCAAGATCGTCTGGGTCGGCACGGGAGAAGGCAACGGCCGCAACAGCTCCTCCTGGGGCGCGGGCGTCTATCGCTCGACGGACGGCGGCGGCTCGTTCGCCTGCGTCGGGCTGACGAACTCGCACGACATTCCCGCGCTGGCGGTCGACCCGCGCAACCCCGACGTCTGCTACGTCGCCGCCCTCGGCCACCTGTGGGGGCCGAACGAGGAGCGCGGCGTCTACAAAACCAGCGACGGCGGCAAGACCTGGTCGCGCGTGCTGTCCATCGACGACCAGACCGGCGCCTGCGACGTGCGGATCGACCCGCGCACACCCGACACGATCTACGCCGCGATGTACAGCCGGCTGCGGACGGCGTGGAGCTTCCGCAGCGGCGGACCGGAAGGCGGCATCTACCGCTCGCGCGACGCCGGCAAGACCTGGACGAAGCTCACCGACGGGCTGCCCAAGCAGACCGGGCGAATCGGCCTCGACCTGTTCCAAAGCAACCCGCGCATCCTGATGGCGATCGTCGAATCCGACGAAGGCGGCAGCGGCGTCGACGTCTTCGACGACCGGCAGCGCAGCGGCGGACTCTTCCGCAGCAGCGACGGCGGCGATACCTGGAAGCGCGTCTGCGACCTCAACCCGCGACCGTTCTACTTCTCGAAAGTTCGCATCGACCCGAAAGACGCGCAGCGCGTCTACGTGCTCGGCTGGGGCATGATGGTCTCCGACGACGGCGGCCGGAATTTCCGGCCCAGCGGCGCCCGCGTGCCGCACGGCGACCTGCACGCCCTCGAAATCAACCCGCGCGACACGGATCACCTGCTGCTGGGCACCGACGGCGGCGTGTACGCTTCGTACGACCGCGGCGCGACCTGGGACTTCTTCAATCACATTCCGGCTGGACAGTTCTACAACGTCGCCTGCGACCTCTCCGAGCCCTATCGCGTCGGCGGCGGGTTGCAGGACAACGGCACCTGGATCGGACCCAGCGCGACCATCCTGAGCAGCGGCGACGGCGACCCGGCCGGTAACGCCGGCATCACCAACGCCGACTGGCGCCTGATCGGCTGGGGCGACGGCTTCCACATGGCGTTCGACCCGCTCGACAACAGCATCGTCTATGCCGAGTCGCAGGGTGGCTATCTCGCGCGGATTCACCTTGACACCGGCCGGCGCCGGTCGATCAAGCCCGCGCCCAAGGAAGGCCAGCCGCGCTTTCGCTTCAACTGGAACAGCCCGTTCTTCATTTCATCGCACGACGCCACGACGCTTTACTTCGCCGGCAACTATGTCTTCAAGCTGACGCAGCGCGGCGACCGCTGGCAGCGCATCAGCGAGGACCTCTCGGCGCGCGACGTGAACAAGATCGAGACCGTCGGATCGGAAGCGGAAACGCACGGCACGGTCGTCGCGCTGGCCGAATCGCCCGTGCTCGCGGGGACGCTCTGGGCCGGCACCGACGACGGCCGCGTGCACGTGACCGTCGACGACGGCCAGACCTGGACCGAGGTTACGCCCCCGCAGTGCGAGGGGCGCTACGTCGCGCGAATCGAAGCCTCGCATCACGAGCACCAGACGGCGTACGTCGCGATCGACGGGCATCGCAGCAATCGCTTCGAGCCGGTGCTGGTGATGACGCGCGATCGCGGCGCGAGCTGGTCGCTGATCATCGGGCCGCGCCGCCCGACGGACGACGCGCCGCCCGCCGGCCTGCCCGACGGCGACGTCGTCAAGGTCGTCCGTGAGGATATTCGCAACCCGGACGTGCTGTACGCCGGGATGGAGCGCGGCGCCTATCTGTCGATCGACCGCGGCGCAAGCTGGGTGCGGTTGAACAACGAGTCCCTGCCGACCGTGGCGGTGGACGACCTCGCGCAGCAGCCCTGCGAGCTGGACCTGATCGCGGGCACGCACGGCCGCTCGATCTATATTCTCGACGACGCCTCGCCGCTGGGGCAGTTGACCCCCGCCGTGGTGCAATCGGCGTTTCATCTTTTCACGCCGCAGGCGGCCCGGCCGTGGTTCTACATGGATTACGCGGGGCTCTGGTCGCAGCGGATTTTCCGCGCCGCCAACCCGCCCAACGGCGCGGCGATCACCTACTGGGTGCGCGATTACAACGATGAAGGCGTCAGCATCAGCATCGCGGACGCGAAGGGCCGCGCGGTGCGCTCGCTTGGCGGCGGCAACCGTCCTGGGCTGAACCGGGTGGTCTGGGATTTGAAACCCGAGCCGCACGACACCGTCTCGACGCCCGACGGCTGGAGTTCGCCCTTCGTGCCGGCGGGTGAATACACCGTGACGGTGAGCTTCGGCGAGCGCAGCGAAAAGACGACGCTGACGGTGCTTTCGGCGCCGGGTGAGCCGAAGTAGTCGACGCTCTCGCAAAACGGAATCGAGCGACCATGCTGCAACCACGCGCAGGCCCGATCGTCCGGGGCGCCTGGATCGTAGCCGCGCTGGCGGTATCGCCCGCGCTGGCCGAATGGACGCAGTGGGGCGGTCCGACGCGCGATTTCAACGCGCCCGATGTCAAGCTGGCCGAACGCTGGCCCGCCGACGGACCCGCGCGCCTCTGGCAGCGGCCGCTGGGCGAGGGCTACTCCGGCATCGTCTGCGACGCCGAGCAGCTCTACACGATGCTTCGGCGCGGCGACGAGGAGGTCGTGGTCGCGCTGCGCAAGTCCGACGGCAAGACCCTCTGGGAACGGACGTACCCCGCACCCCTGCCCCAGGACGCCGACACGAACTTCGGGCGCGGGCCGAACGCCACCCCGCTGCTGGCCGGCGAGCGACTGATCACGGTCGGCTTCAACGGACACCTGCTCTGCCTGAACCGCGCGGACGGAGAAGTGCTCTGGACCTGCGAACTGCGCGACGAGCTCGGCGGAACGCCGCTGCCGTTCGGATACTCCTCCAGCCCGATGCGTCACGCGGACACGGTGGTCGTGCCCGTCGGAGGCGACCAGCAGGCACTGGCCGCGATCCAGTTGTCCGACGGCGCGCTGCGCTGGAAAAGCCAGTCGTACAAAAACACGTATTGCACGCCCCTGCCGATCCGCGTGGACGGCCTGGACACGCTCGTCGTCCTGATGAGCGCGCAGGCGGTCGGCATAGACCCGCTCAGCGGCCAGCTTCGATTCGAGCTGCCCCTGAAGAACGAATGGGACACCCACGTCGGTGCACTGACCTGCGCCGACGACCTGCTCGTGATCTCGTCGTTCCAGGACACCTACGGCGTGAAGCTGAGGCGCGAAGGCGAGCGGGCCACGGCAGAGCTGGCCTGGAGCGTCCACAGCGGGATCGACCACACCACCACCATTCGCATGGACGGGCACCTGTACGGTACCTTCGGCAGCTCGCGCGCGCCGGTCTTCGCGGCGTTGGACGCGGCGACGGGCAAGTTCGCGTGGAAAGAGCGCAAGGTCGGCATCGCCAACCTGCTGCGGGCGGGTGACAAACTGCTGGCGCTGAACGAAGAAGGCGTGCTGTTTCTGCTGCGGGCCTCGCCGAGCGGCCTGACCGTGCTGGCGGAAGCGCCGATCCTCGAAGCGCGGGCCTGGACCGCGCCGGCGCTGGACGGAAAGACGCTCTTCGCGCGCGACCAGAAGATGATCGTGGCGCTGTTCCTGCCCTGAGCCGCGCCGGTCGCGGCGACCGAGCGCTCCGGCTAAGTTGCGCGTCTTCGGGGGAGCCAGTCCATGCCTGAAGCGTCGCCGCCGGCACTGGCCGCGACCAGCCTGTTCCGGAGGACGTTCGCCTGGAGCGCGCCGCGCGCCTGGCTCCGAGTGGAGCAGGCCGCCACGCGCGCGACGGTCTTCGTCAACGGAATCGAAGTCGGCACGCACGTGGGCAGGTGGACGCCGTTCGAATTCGAGCTCTCGCGCCAGCTCCACCGCGACGGGCGCGAAAACGAGCTCGAAATCCGCTGTGAAGACTGCGAGCGGACGACGAACGGCTTTCTGCCGACGGTCGGGGTGCGCTGGACTGGCGTGGACGGCGTTTCGATCGCGTCCGAACCGTCGACTCCGCGCAAGCCGGCGCCGCAGCGATCCAGCGTGGACGGCACCCGGCTGCTGGTCGACGGAAGACCGTTCCGCGTACGCGGCATCCTGCACTGGGGCTACTACCCGGAGCTGGGCAACCCCTGGCCGAACGAAGCCCAGATTCGCAAGGAAATCAACGAGCTGCAATCGTTCGGATTCAACCTGATCAAGTTCTGCCTGTGGATTCCGCCGCGTCGGTACTATGAGCTGTGCGATCAGCTCGGCATGCTGGCCTGGCAGGAATACCCGGTCTGGAACAAGCCGCTTCGGCGCTGGGGGCCGGAGGACCGGGAGCTCCTGGAGGAATTCGCCGAGTTCTTCCGCAACGACGCGCCGTACGCGAGCGTGATCCTGCGGACGCTGACCTGCGAGAATGACAACGTCGACCCGGATCTGGGGCGCGAATTGGTCGACCTGGCCCGTCGCGAGATTCCGGGCTGCGTCGTGCTGGACAACAGCGGCTGGCTGTGCAGCGAGCGCGCCGGCGACTTTCACGACGAGCATCCGTACGTGCACAACGCGCACTGGAAATACTACGGCGCCCGCATGCGCCCCAAGCTGCGCAAGCCGCTGCTGCTGGGCGAGACCATCGTGGCCAGCACGCTGGACTCCGCGCGAGCGGTCGAGTGGGTCACCAGCCCGGCAGACCCGAACGTCACCCCACCCGAAGCGGTGCACGCGGCCGCTGAGGACGCGCTGCGGCGGTCGGCCGCGGCGGCGATGGCCGTTCGGCGACATCAGGTCGAAACGCTGGCGCGCGAACTGCCCGACGCTGGCTATGTCATTTGCGGCCTGCGCGATACCCGGCACACGCCGCTGGGGCTGTACACGTACGAGGGCGTTTCGAAGTATGCTGCGACGGACTGGTCCTGGCAGGTGTCGCCCGCTGCGCCTCGCCCCATTCCAGACGTTTCGGACGCGACGCGCATCATCGGACCGCGGAAGGGCGAGTGGAAACACTGCGAATCCTCCTGGTGGAGCCCGATCATCCGTGTGCTGGACCCGCTGCTGCCGTCGGAGCTGATCGAACGCGAAGCATCGTTCGAGTTGCTCTCGGGACGTGTGCTCACGCACGCGGCCGGTACGCGCGTACTGGTGGAGCTCGGCGACATCCACTCGGGTGAGCTGAAGCGCCACCCCTTGCTGATCGAGTACCGCTCGAACGGGAGGCGCGGTTTCGCCTCGGCGCTGCGGCACGACACTCCGGCCGGCCGCTTGCTCTGGGACCTGCTCGAACAGCGGAGTACCGATCCGGCGGTCGCTGATCCGCCCGAGATCGGCCCGCTGGTCGGCACGTCCATCGTCCTTCAGGATTGGGATATGAGCACAGACGGTCGCCGCTGGGTGCCGGTGGTGTGTGATACGCCGCTGGTGAACCGCGGCGTCACGATGTTCGAGGGCCGGGCGACGTTCCGCACGCGTTTCAGCTTTCCGGGCGGGAAGAGCACGCTGCGGCTGGAGTCCGTCGGCGACTGGTTCGAGGTGTTGCTGGACGGCCGCGTGCTGGGTGAGTTCGGCCCGCGGGACGGCACCTGGGACGGCACGCACGACATACCGCGGAACATCCCGGTGCGGATGGCCGCGCGCGAGCATGAGCTGGTCGTTCACGTGCGCGACTGGCGCGCCGCGGGAGGTCTGGTCGGACCGGTGTATTTCTTCGCGAATCCGGATGAGCGGGTGTACTAGATGGCCACGGCGGCGCGCGTGTGGGTGTCCCGCGGGGTCGGCTTTCCAACGCCGGCCGGCGCAGCTTGCCGCATCGGCCTGCTGCTTCGGTTGGTGTGCGGGCTGGCCGCGCTGGCCGCAAGCGGCTGCGGAAACGACCCGGGCGTCGACGCCGGCGTCACCGTGCTGCGCGTGGCCAACTGGGGCAGCCCGGCGGTCGAAGACGAATTCATGCGGCTCGAGCGCGAGATTCGCGAGGGCTTCGAGCAGCGCCACCCGGCCGTGCGCGTCCAGATCGAGCAAATCCCCGGGCACATCGAGTACACCCAGAAGCTCGTCATGGCCCACCTAACCGGCAGCACACCCGACGTCGTTCACGTCAACGGCGCCTACTCGGCCGTGCTCATGAACAACGACGTGCTGCTGGACCTGCGGCCCTTCGTGGAGGGTGATCCGACGTTCCGCCTCGCGGACTACTTCGCGAACGTGCGCGAGAGCTTCTCCCGCGACGGAGCGCTCTACGCAATCCCGCTCGACTTCACCACGATGGTGATGTTCTACAACAAGCGGCTGTTTGATGAGGCCGGCGTGCCCTACCCGCGCGACGGCTGGACCTGGCAGGATTTCCTGACGACCGCCGAGCGGTTGACGATCGCTGCACCCGAGGACGGCCGGGCTTCCGCGGTGCAACTGCCGCGGCAGTTCGGCTTCTGGTTCGAGAACGTGGTTCCCTTCTGGATCCCGTGGTTCTGGACCTCTGGCGGCGACATTCTCACGTCCGACGGGACGCGCGCCAGCGGCGCGCTCGATCGCCGCGCGAGCGCCGCCGCCGTCGGATTCCTGCATGACCTGATGTATCAGCACGGCGCGGCGCCGACGCCGCGGCAAAGCGCCATGGCGGGCGTAAACCTGTTCCTCGAGGGCCGGGCGGCGATGGACCTGAAAGGTCACTGGATGCTCATCGACTACGGCGCGCGCGGGCTGGATGTCGGTGTCGTCGGGCTACCGACGCGCACCGGAGGACCGCCGGTCACCGTGCTTTACGCCGCCGGCCAGGCCATCATGAAGCACGCCCGGCATCCCGAGCTGGCCTGGGAGTACATCAAGTACATGACGAGCTACGAGGTCCAGACCAAGCGCGTCGCGTCCGGACTGGCGATCTCGGGCAACATCGCCACCGCCCGGCACTACGCCGGCACGCCCGTGGAGGACGCGTTCCTGGACTCGGTCGCGACGGCCCGTCTGCCGTGGGGCGCGCGCAGCGAGCGCTACATGTTCATCGAGGACCTGCTCGGCGAGATGATGCGCGACGTGCTTGCCTCTCCGCAGGCCGACGTGGTGGACGCCCTGAGCCGCACGGCGAAACTGATCGACCCGGCGCTCAGCGCGCCGCTCGCGACCTCTGGGGCCCAGCCATGAAGTCGCGTGCCGAGCGATCGGCGCGACGCGGCAGCGGCTGGCTCTTCGTGGCGCCGGCCACCGTGTACCTGGCGGTCTTCTCGCTGCTGCCGATTCTTGCGGCGCTGTGGATGAGCCTGCACCGCTGGCACCTGCTCAAGCCGCGGCGCCCCTTCGTCGGCTTTCAGAACTACGCCGATCTGCTGAGCGATCCCTTCTTCCGCGGCGCGCTCGTCAACACGCTGCTTTACGTCGTCCTGAGCGTGCCAATGGGCGTCGCGGCGGCGCTGGGCGTGGCCCTGCTCGTCGCCCAGCCGCTGCGCGCGGTCGGATTCTTCCGCACGCTGTACTACATTCCGTCGGTCAGCTCGCAGGTCGCACTGTCGATGCTGTGGATCTGGATTCTGCTGCCGGAGGTGGGGCTGATCAACACGGCGGCCAGGCTGCTGCACCTGCCGAGCTCGACTGATTTCCTGAACGAGCCGGCCTGGGCGCTGGCGGCGCTGGCGGCGATGAGCGTCTGGATCGGGCTTGGGCCGCGCATGGTGATCTTCATGGTGGGGATTCAGAGCATCCCCGAGACGCTCTACGAGGCCGCCGCCCTCGACGGCGCGGGACCGTGGTCGCGCTTCCGCCACGTCACGCTGCCCTGCCTGCGGCCGACTACGCTCTTCGTGACTGTGACGACGACGATCGCGGCCTTTCAGCTCTTCACGCCGGTCGCGATCATGACGCAGGGAGGTCCGCAGCGCCGCACCGACGTGCTGCTCTATCACATCTACAAGGAGGCCTGGCAGAAGTTCGAGGCCGGCTCCGCCGCCGCGATGTCCTTCATTCTGCTCGCAATGATCCTGCTGGTCTCGTGGGCCCAGTTCCGGCTGATGCGCCACGGCATGGAAACGGCGGGTGCGGCATGACGCGTTTCCGCGCCGCGCTGGTGTACGCGCTGCTCGTGGCGATCGCCCTGAGCACCGTGCTGCCGCTGGTCTGGATGGTGGCCACCTCGCTGCATCCGCCCGAGTCGCAGTTGCCCACGCCGCAGACCCTCTTCGCGCCGCCGGAGTGGCATCCGCAGAACTATTTGTACGTATTGACGTTCGCCGAGCTGCCGGTCTGGCGGTTCGCCGTGAACACGATGCTCGTGACGGCGGGCGTCATCGCGCTGCAACTGACGCTGTGCACGCTGGCGGCGTACGGCTTCGCGCGGCTGGCGACCCCCGGGCTGAACCGGCTCTTCACCGGCTTCCTGGTGACGATGATGATCCCCGGGCCGGTCCTGATCGTTCCGCTGTTCTGGCTGGTGCAGCAGCTTGGCTGGCTCGACACCTACGCCGGACTGATCATCCCGTATCAGTATCTCAGCACCGCCTTCGGCACGTTCCTGCTGCGGCAATTCTTCGTCTCGCTGCCGCGCAGCCTGGACGAGGCCGCTCGGCTGGACGGCTGCGGCGACTGGGGTGTGCTGTGGCACATCCTGCTGCCCGCGGCGCGCCCGGCGCTGGCGACGGTCGCGGCGTTCGCGTTCATCTGGACCTGGTCGGACTACTACTGGCCTTTGCTGGCCACCAGCCGCGCCGATCTGCGGACGCTCGAGGTGGGGCTGTCGGTCTTCAAGAGCGCGTTCGGCTCAACGAAATGGCCGCTGCAACTGACGGCGGCGGTGATCGTGCTCGCGCCGGTGCTGGTGTTCTTCCTCTTCATGCAGCGCTACTTCGTGCGCGGCGTGACGAGCAGCGGGCTGAAGGAATAGGCGAATACTCCGCGGGATTCGTGCGGCCTATTTCGGCGGCGGATCGTCATCAAGGCCCGTGCCGGAAAAGAGCTGATTGGTCGGCGGGTTTTCGACCGCCTCCAGGTCGACGTAGGCTCCGTCCGGCAGAACGCGATAGCCCAGCTCCTCAAGCCCCAACGACTGTCCGTGTCCATCGCAGAACACCACGTTGACCTTGCCCGCGTGGCGCGGATCGGGCCCGGTGCGGCGGCTTCCCGGGTCGCCGCTGCCGCGGTCGCAGAGCGTCGTCAGTCGCGGCGGATCGAGGCTCCAGCCGTGATTGCCGACGCTGGTCTCGGTCGTACCTTCCTTGTCATAGTCGCTGCGTTCGTTGCGAGAATATCCGCAGGCGGTGCCGAGCGCGTCGGCTCCAAGAACCGTGCCGGCGAACGACTTGATCCGCGAGCGGTTTACGGGGTAGTTCGTGAAGCGGTTTCCGGTTCTGCGCGCATTGCCGAGGAACTGGTAGTTGTAGCCCCAGGCGTGATTTCGCTCATCGAGCCGCTCGGGCACTTCCGGGTCCATGTAGACACCGCCGGTGTAATCCTGCCGATCGTCGTCGGTCCGTGGGTTGCTGTACGCGAACTGGCCGGTATACCGGCCCATCGTGACGATCCAGCGCGGGCGGTATTTCTTGCCATTGCCGACTTCGTACC
Source organism: uncultured Planctomycetales bacterium (assembly GCA_964465125.1). Taxonomy (GTDB): domain Bacteria; phylum Planctomycetota; class Phycisphaerae; order UBA1845; family Fen-1342; genus CAYOHG01. The sequence continues at coordinate 10,601 of CAYXIO010000061.1, forward strand.
AGTTGGCCGGGTTGCTGAATCCCCCGCCGGCGTTGGCATAGCGGCCCGGAACCGAAATGTCCTGGTTTTCGTCGGCGTAGACGTGCCAGCCGTGGGCGACCTGCCGCAGGTTGGCCAGGCAGAGCGTCTTGCGGGCCTGGGCCCGGGCCGCGGACAGCGACGGCAGCAGGATCGCGATCAGCATCGCGATGATCGCCACCACCACCAGTAGCTCGATCAGCGTAAACGCCGGGCGTCGGTAGCTGCGCATGATGTTCCCCGATTCTGTCACCCTGCTCCGGGCCGCGTCGGCGCACCTCGCGCGTCAGTTCGAAACACGCCCCAGCCGCTCGAGCGCCCCCACGCGAACGTCGTAGACGAACACGTCCACCTTCTTGTTCGAGTCGCCCTTCACCAGGTTCGCGGCCTTGCTCGAGAACGCGACCCAGCGCCCGTCGGCCGAGACCGCCGGCTGGTCGCTGTCCGCGTCTCCGGGGCCGTCCGGCCCCTGGCTGATGCGATGAAGGACCCCCGAGGGCTCGCGAACATAGACGTCAGCGATCAGGCGCGACTCATCCTGCGAGAAGTTCTTCGCAACGCTGAAGAAGACGACGCAGGCGGCGCCGTTCGAAACGTCCGGCAGGCGCGAGTGATCGTCGCCCGGTGCGCCGTCCGGCGCCGCGCTGATGCGTTTCAGCCCGCTGCTGTCCGGCGCGCAAAGGAGGATGTCGGGACTGCCGTTGGTATCGCCGGGAACCAGGTTTTTGGCCCAGCTTTCGAACACCACGACTTTCCCGTCCGGCGAGACGCGCGGTGCGCTGCTGTAGTCGTCGGCCTCCGTTCCGTCCGCGAGCGCGGTGAGGCGCCGGGTGGTTCCGGCGGCGCGATCGCGCACGAAAACATCGGGCCGCCCGTTGCGGTCGCCGGACACCAGATTCGTGGCCAGACTGACGAATGCGACCAGGTTGCCATCGCTCGACACGCTCGCCTCGCTGCTGGCAAGATCGGCCTGGCGACCGTTCGCAGCGACGCTGATGCGCTCGATTTCTCCGGTCTGGCGATCCCACAGAAACACGTCGGCGACGTTGTTCGTGTCGCCTTCGACCAGGTTGGTGGCGGCGCTCTGGAACACCACGAACCGCCCGCTGCCCGAGATGCGCGGCGCGAAGCTCGGGCCGTCGGCGTTCGCGCCGTTCAGGCCGCGGCTGACGCGGATCGTGCGGCGCTCGCCCTCACCCACTTCGCGCAGGAACACGTCCTCGGCCTCGTTGCGGTCGTGCTCGACCAGATTGCTCGCCTGACTTGCGAAGGCCACGGCCGTTCCGTCGCCGCTGATCGAGGCGAAATGAGAAAGCCCGTTCGGCGAGCCGCCGTCGAGCGCACAACTGATCCGCTCGACCGCGCCCTTCGTGCGGTCGTAGAGGATCACGTCCGTGAGGTCGTTGTCGTCGCCGGGGACCCAGTTGGTCGCGACGGTCTCGAAGACGACGCGCGCGCCGTACGCGGAAATGGACGGTCGCATGCTGTCGCCATTGGGCTCAGCCGGTGCGCTGGGGCTTGCGGCCGGCTGCGGCTGAGGCTGCGGCTGAGGCGCCGCAGGTTCGGGCTTTCGCGCGGCCGTCTCGGCGCCGGCCGGCCTGGACGACTCGCGTCGCTCACAGCCGGCCGGCAGGATCAGAGCGACGAGGAGCACAACGCACCGGCAGGCGCGCGTTCGATTGCGCCTCGACGGAGGCATCATGGTACTCAGCCGCACCTAGTTCGCCGACTTCACCGTCAGGTCGTACAGGATCGGCGACACGTCACCTTCCAGAATCTGGAAGGTCACGATGATCTCGATGTAGCGTCCTGGCGGCGTCATGCTCAGCGCCTGCCCGCTGACCGCTTCCTCGGCCGGCGAGTAGTTGGCGCCGTCGTTGCTGCTGCGCACCTCGACGCGGACGCTGGTGCCGGCCGGTGCGCTGGCGTTCCACGTCAGCGTGCCCCAGACCGTGTTGCCGCGTTGCGAATCGAACAGCACGGTCCACGAGCCGACCGGGAAGGAGGTCCGCAGGCCCAGACCGGACGCGTCCGTATAGGTGTAGGGCTGGCGGCCCGTGTCGAAGACGCCAAGCGCAGCGCCGTCGACGCCCGAGAACTTCGAGACCTTGCTCGAATTCAGGCTCAGGCACCACGCGTCGCCGTTACCGTCCACCACCGTGCCGCGAATGTCCGCCGCGTTCTGGGCCGGCACCGACCACATCAGCGAGCCGTCCGGCGCGTGCTTTGCGGCGGCGCCGGTGCTGGCGTTGCCCGTGAGGATGTTGCCTTCACCGTCCGTCGCCACGCCGAGGGTGTAGAACTTCTCGGCCGCCGGCGTCGTAAACGTCTGCGTCACGGAGTCGAATCGCACGTACGTGTTGGAGTTGCCGCCCAGATAGACGACCGTGTTGCCGCCGTCGTCGCGCCCCAGGGCCATTCCATAGTTGGAGCCCAGGTTGCTGTGATTGAAGATCTCGAACGTCGGCGGATCGACGTTCAGGTCCATGCGAAGCAGAGTGCTGCTGAGCGAAGTGCCCCAAAGGATGTTGTTGCGATCCACCAGGGCGCCGTAGGGAGAGATCGAGCCGACGCCGTACGGACCGCCGAGCACGTCGCCGGTCTGGCCGTCGAGCTTGTAGTACGCGTGCTCGTAGTAAATGCCCAGCCAGATGTCGCCGTCGCGGTCGATGGCCAGAGAGCGGCCCAGGCCGCCGGCCTGCCCGGCGGTCGCCACCCAGGCGATGCGCTCGTCAACGATCTCGTTCGGATCGACGAAATTGTCGCCGTCGAGGTCGTCCATCGGCAGCATCTCGTCGGGCGTGATTGTGCCGTCGCCGTTCACGTCGGTCGAAGTGTCGAGCGTGCCGTTGCCGTTGCGGTCCACGAAATCGCCGATGAGGATCTTGATGACGTTCGGCGGGCGGCCGTCAAAGTGGCGGTTGGCGACAAAGCAGTTGCCATCCAGGTCGATCGCGGTGCGCGACGGCGCCGCGCCGCTGTAGGCGCCATGGTTGGCCGGCGGACCGAACCAGGTGTGGTAGCGCGCCACCTCGACGTTCAGGTCGGTGTCCCAGCGCGAGAGGGTGTCCTCGCCGGCATTGGCGATCCAGAGAAACGGCAGCGTCGTCACGTCGCCCGACAACTGCAACTGGTCGGCGACCGTGGTCGACTCGACGCCAACGAGATCGCCTTCCGCGAAGTCGGCGTTGGTCGTCCAGGTGCGGCTGGAAACTTGCGTCACTCCGCCGTTGACGACCAGCACGAACGCGCTGGAGACGGCCTGGAACCCGTCCGGATCGGTCACGGTCAGGCGGAACTCGAGCAGGAAGATGCCGTCGTTGTTCGGCGCGGTGATCATCGCCTGGACCTTGTTGGCGTCCGAGATAGGCACCTCGATGCCCGAGCGGTCCACCTGCTCCCACTGGTAGGCGAGATTGGCCGGAGAGATGTTCGAGCCGGCCTGCGTGTATGTTTCGCTGCCGTCCAGAATGACCGTGTCGCCGCCCGTGACGGTGACCGCACCGCCGGCGATCGCGACGATCGGCGACGTCGGCCCGGCGGGACCGGCCTCGCCGGGTTCTCCCTGCGGGCCTTGCTCACCCTGCGCCCCCGCGGCGCCCTGCTCGCCCTGTGCGCCCTGTTCGCCCGGAGGCCCCGGCTGAGTCTGCCCGGTGGCGTTGGGGTCAGCCTGAGTGTTGGCATCGACCGCGACGCCGACCGCCGCACCGAACAGCGCGGAGAGGATGTCGCGCTGCCAGTCCTGGCCCGGGAAGCAGCCGGCCATGTTCCAGGGAACGATCGCGCTCAGCAGCGCCAAGACCGTCCACCGCTTTCGCATAGCCGACGCCGAGAAAAGCGACTCGAAACTCGCCATGATGTGACTCCCTTTGCCCCGAAGTCCCCCGCGACTTCCGAAGAAATGCTGCACCGTGATTAGACCAGCGCGCGGCGCCCCAGTCAATAGAGAAGCAGCGATTACAGGGCGCGCAAGATACGCGGACGCTGCCGCGGCCGGGTTGAGTCCGGCCGCGACGGACGTACGATTCCCTCAATTCACGCGGGCGGGCCGGGGCCCGTCTGCCTATTTTCTCTGGGGAAGCAAGAAAACCATGCTACCGCATCACGGCCTGGCCGCACTCCCGATGTTCCGCGACTACCATAGCCGCCGAATCAGCAGCTACGACCTCAGCGGCGGCAACCGCGACTGGCGCGACCTCGAGCCCGGCGAAACCCGGACGCTCGCCGAGATCCAGGGCCCCGGCTGCATCCGCCACATCTGGATGACCATGCTCTTCTACGAACAGGACGACCATCTCCGACGCGTCCTGCTGCGCTTCTACTGGGACGCCAGCAGCTCGCCCAGCGTCGAATGCCCGATCGGGGACTTTTTCGGTCTCGGACACGCACGGCGGAAGAACTTCGTCACCGCCGTGCTCCAGATGAGCCCCGAGGACGGGCGCGGGTTCAATTGCTACTGGCCGATGCCGTTCCGCCGCGGAGCGCGGATCGAGGTGGTGAACGAAGGCACGCTGAAGTTCCCGATCTATTACTACTTCGACTACGAGGCCTACGATTCGCCCAGCGCGGTCGACGGGCTGGGCTACTTTCACGTCCAGTGGCGCCGCGAGAACCCGACCCAGGGCTGGGGCGACGAATACAGGCCGGTCTGGAGGAGCGATCGCAAGGCATGGATGGAGAAGACCTGGCACGGCGGCGATCCGCGCGCCCTGAACACCACCGGGCGCGACAACTACGTGATCCTCGACGCGGCCGGCAACGGCATCTACTGCGGGGCGCATCTCGACATCGACATCTTCGAGCGACAACAGAACGACTGGTACGGCGAGGGCGACGACATGGTCTTCATCGACGGTCAGCCCTGGCCGCCGGCCCTGCACGGCACCGGCACCGAGGACTGGTTCAATTGCGCATTCGGTCCGAAGCAGGAATACCAGGCCCCCTACCACGGAATTCTGCTCTACAGCGGCACACCCGCCTGGCCGTGGCGCGGCAAGCAATCCGCTTACCGCTACCACGTCGAGGATCCCATTCGCTTCCGCAAGTCGATCCTGGTGAGCATCGAGCACGGTCACGCCAACAAGCTCAGCAACGATTACAGCAGCACCGCGTACTACTACGTGGACAAGCCGCAGCGCGGCGGACCCCCGATCCTGCCGGTGGAGCAGCGCCTGCCTCGCCCGGATGAGCCGCAGTGGGCATGAGGCAGCGCCGGCGACGTTAGAGCTTCTGGAGGACGAACGTGAGGTGCGCCGCGGCCAGCGGGCGATATCGTCCGCTCGGCAGAATCACGCGCTCGATCAATTCGGCCGGCCCGGTGTGCGCCGGCGTGTACGCCAGGTGCCGCAACGGATAGACGTCGTGCAGCGCCAGCAGCCCGCCGGGCGCCAGCCAGCGATCGCAGCGGCGGAAGTCGGCCCGCACGTGCGGCGCTTCGTGCAGCCCGTCGATGAACGCGAACGAGGCGCAGCCGTCGGCGAGGAGCGCTTCGACCTGGGCGCCGCTGCGGTTGATCTGCACCAGCCGCCGCAGCTCGCCAACCGCCGACACGTTGGCTCGCGCTACGTCCGCCTGCGCGGCATACAGCTCGTTCGGATCGATGCTGACCAGCAGGCCTTCGCTGCCCGCGCCGCCCAGCGCCGCAGCGATCGCCGCGGTCGATCGGCCCGAATAGCTGCCGATCTCGAGCGCATGTCCGCCGAGGGTCGCGGCGCGACGCGCGGCCCAATCCAGCAACTGAAGCTCGCACACGTTCATCCAGCCGTGCGCGTGCCAGTGCAGCCGCTCGAAGTGCTCGGCTCGGCGGCAGCGTTGCTCGTCGTTTTCGGAGCCACCAAACGACTCGCGCACGCGCGGCGCGGTGCGGTCGACCAGTTCGCCCAGGAAGCGGTCGCAGACCGCGTTCAGAAAGCCGACGTCTTCATCGCCCGACGGGCGGTCCTGCCCGACGAACACGGCGCGCAGCGTGCGCCCGTCGTCTCGGCTGAACGGACGATACGTGCGCGGCTGGGTGTCGTTGGGCTCAAAGTGGAGCCGCCCCATGCTCAGATTCAGCTCGGGGAACTCGAAGCCCGCCAGAGCAACGTCGAAGCTCGCCGCAAACCGCAGCACGCGCCGCCAGCTCTTGCGTGCGTGCGGCAGAACCTCGATCGAGGCCGCGTCGGCCCGGAAGTCGAACTCCTCGCCGACCGGCTCCGCGACCCAGGCGGATGCGGAGGTCAGACCTTCGACGGAATGCAACGGGCGCAGCGCCGCCGCGGGTGTCGTGCTCATATTCTGTACTGATCGGCGACCCGCTCGACCCACCCCGAGCAACGCCGCCCGCAGGGGCGCGCCCACGGGGATGAAGGCGCAAAATCCGCCGCGGGACGCGGCCACCGTCATTCCGAGGAGCGCAGGGACGAGGAATCCTGGCCGTGCGTCCACCGATCCGCCTCGCGCGGCGGCGCGTCAGGGAACGATGAACGAATCGGTTTTCGTCGCCGGGCCGAGCGCCTCGTCCGACTCCGGCACGCTGCCGATGATCCCCGCGATGCGTTCGTCAAGCGAAGTCTGAATCGTAAAGACGTTGTCCCGATTCACGCCGACCGCGGGCGTCTTGGCGAACTCAACGTGCGTGTCGAGAAACATCACGTTCTGTCCCTCGCCGCGGTGGTTGCGCGAGTTGAACGGGCGCCAGCGTTCGACCTCCGAAACCAGCCTTGCCGGATCGACGTCCGACCAGCCCGCCGGCGCCGCGAGGTCGGATCGGCCGTCGCGGGTCGTGCGGCTCTCCGCAAGCCCTGCCCCCGCGGCGCGATAGTAAGGCCCCTTGTCCGCGGCAATCACCATGCGCGAGTCCAGATTGGCGTGCGGGCGTGCCTGGGGACCGTAGGGGAGCTGGTAGCCGTAACTGAGGCGGTCATAGCCCGCAAAGTCGAAGCGATTGCGGCCCGGCTGGGCTGCGATTGTGTCCGCGGCTCCGCCCGCGTCCGGCCCGGAGTTCCGCAAGTCGTCGGGCTCGTCCGAGCCGGCGGGGCAAAAGTACATGTTCGGCGTCGTTATCCCGTTGATCACGAGCATGAACAGCGAACGGCTGGGGTGGTTGCGCTTGGGGCTTTTCGTCGAGCTGGTTGACTCGCTGATCTTCAACTCCGCGTTCGAACCCATGGTTCCCACCCAGGTGACGCCGTGCGTGCGCGGCAGGGCATCGCCGCTGCCGTAGGTGGCCTCGAAGTAATGGGTCGGGAACCACTCCTCGTTGTCGTTGGCGTAGATCAGCATGCCCTGCCCGCAACCCCGCAGATTGGAGGCGCAGACGGCGCGCTTCGCCAACTCGCGGGCGCGCGACAGGGACGGGAGCAGAATCGAGATCAACAGGGCCAACAGAAGGAGCAGCCAGAACAGATCGAGCGGCGTGAAAGCCCGGCGGAGGTTTCGGTGCTGAAGGTCTGAACACATGGATGGCATCTCCCAGTCGGTGGGCGGGACACACAGATCCCTCATCTAACAGCATTGCACACGATGACCCGCGCGGCAACTCAATCCGCGATTCGAATGCCCGACTGCAAGTCCCAGCCCGCCACGCACCGTCTGAGCGTGGCGCGGCAGAGCACGGCTAGTCCAGGCTGACGCGTTCGAGCAGCTCGCCCAGCTTGACGCGATTCTCCGGAGCGATCGGCGTCATCGGCAGCCGAAACTCCTCGGTACAGAGCCCGCGCAGCGCCATTGCGGTCTTGATCGGGATCGGGTTGGTCTCTAGCGACAGCAGCGCCCGCGCCAGGGGGAAGAGCGTCCGATGAGCTTCTCGGGCAGCGGCAAAGTCGCCCCCCAGCGCCGCGTCGGTCAGCCGTTTCACCGCACGCGGCGCCAGATTCGAGAGCACGCTCACCACGCCGACCGCCCCGAGCGCCATCAGCGGCCAAGTCAGCGGATCGTCACCGGAGAGCACGTCGATCGTGCTGGCCTGCATCAAATCCGCGGCATCGTCCACGCGGCCGGTGGCGTGCTTGACGGCCACGATCCGCGGGAACTTCTCGTGCAGCTTGGCGATGGTTGCAATGCTCAGCTCGACACCCGTGCGGCCGGGAATGTTGTAGAGCACGATCGGGATCGACGCGCTGCGGGCGACCTCCGCGAAATGCGCGAACAAACCCGCCTGCGTGGGCCGGTTGTAGTACGGATTCACCACCAGCGCCGCCGACGCCCCGGCCTCCACCGCAAGCCGGGTTCGCCGGACCGTCTCGGCGGTGTCGTTGGTTCCGGTTCCGGCGATGACCGGCAGGCGGCCCCGGGCGGCTCGAATGACGCAGGCGATGACTTCGTGGTGCTCGTCATCGCGTAGCGTGGGCGATTCGCCGGTGGTTCCACAGGGGACCAGCGCGTCCACGCCGGCCTCGATCTGACGCTCGACCAGCCGTTCGAGCGTGTGATAGTCGACGCGGCCGTCCTGAAAGGGCGTGATCAGGGCGGTAACGGTTCCGCGGATGGACTTCATTTCACTCTCCTTGACCGGGCCGAGGCTGGGCCGCTCCCTGCCCTTCCTGGGCCGCGTCATTGAGGTACTTCTGAAAGTCGCGCATGCGATAGGACAGGAAGCAGAAGGCGTGATGCAGGGCGAGATACTCCACGTCCTCGCGATCGTCTTCGGCCTCGTGGCGCAGCTCGTTCAGCTTGGCTATCAGCGATTCGGCCCGCATCACGACCTCCACAGAAAGCGGCCCCGCTCTCGCCTGGTTCCCTGCCACTCTTCCTCGGGGCTTGTTGCGACGATGATATAGCGGGCCGGGTCCGAAAACCGCCGCGCGATCGGCCCAAGTTCCGCGCGGGTCGGGAGCGTGCGCCTCGACACTGCTCCCGTCGGGCCCCTATGATTCGGCGCCGGCGATGTTCGGCCGCGCCCCGGCTGCGCGGCTAACATCTTTAGAATAAAGGTGTTCCGCAGCGTGACGACCAACGACGGAGCTCGCCAACCCGCGTCAGATCCGAGGGACGAAAGTCAACTCGGCCGCATGGCGCTGGACCGCAGCCTGATCACGCCCGACGAGCTGCTCGAAGCTTCCTCGCAGCAGAAGCTCAACGCCGGCAACGGTGCGCCCCGTCCGCTGGGCGACGTGCTGGTCGAGCTCGGCTTCGTGACGCGCAGCCAGTTGAACCGGCTGGCCGGCGGCAGCGAAGACTCCGGCGGCCGCCCCGCTCAGCAGATTCCGGGCTACCAGCTCCAACGAAAGGTCGGCGCCGGCGCGATGGCCGTCGTCTATCGCGCCAAGCAGCTCAGCCTCGACCGCATCGTCGCGATCAAGATTCTGCCCAAGAAGCTCAGCCGCAACGCCGAATTCGTTGACCGCTTCTACAAGGAAGGCAAGGCGGCGGCCCAGCTCAATCACAACAACATCGTGCAGGCCATCGACGTCGGTGAGTCGGGCGGGTTTCACTACTTCGTCATGGAGTTCGTCGAGGGAAACACCGTCTACGATGAGATCGCGCGCGGAAAGCTCTACAGCGAAGCCGAGGCCGTCGCGATCACCCGCCAGGTCGGCGAAGCGCTGCGCCACGCGCACAGCCGCGGCATCATCCACCGCGACGTCAAGCCCAAGAACCTGATGCTGACGCGCACTCGCGTCGCCAAGCTCGCCGATATGGGCCTGGCCCGCGCGACCAGCGACCGCGAGGCCGCCATGGCGGAGGCCGGCCGCGCCTACGGAACACCCTACTACATCAGCCCGGAGCAGATCCGCGGCGAGGTGAATATCGACGCGCGGGCCGACATCTACTCGCTCGGCGCCACCTTCTATCACATGGTGACCGGCCGCGTGCCGTTCGAGGCGCCGACCCCTTCCGGCGTCATGCACAAGCACCTCAAGGAGCCCCTGACCCCGCCGGACCACATCAATACCAAACTGACCGCGGGCTGCGCGGCGGTGATCGAAATGATGATGGCCAAGAACCGCGAGGAGCGCTACCCGAGCTGCAAGGAGCTGATCGAGGACCTCGAGCAGCTCACGCGCAACGAGCCGCCGCGCTATGCGCAGCAGCATCTCGGCCATGACGTCTTCGCGGCGCTGGCCACCGGCAAGGCCCAGCCGACGCAGCCGATTGAGCCGCCGCGGGCGAACGTCCAGGGCGTGCCGACAGGGGTGGCGATCACACTGGGCGCGGTGGCGGTGCTGAGCATCCTGATCAACATCATTCTCGCGGTGAACGCCTCGCAGTAGGTCCGCGGGACGAACCTCGCTGGCCTGATCGGCATTACGCGGCGCTCGCCTCGCGCGCCAGCTTGCGCGTCGCGACTTCGATCACGCGCTGCACGCCCAGGAAGCACAGCACCAGCGCTCCGACGACGATTCGCGTCCACCAGGAGCTGAGATTGCCCTGAAACGTGATGATCGTCTGAATCAGCCCCAGAATGAGCACGCCCATGAGCGTCCCCACCACCGAGCCCACGCCGCCGCGCAGCAGCGTGCCGCCGATGACCGCGGCGGCGATCGCATCGAGCTCAAGCCCCTTGCAGGCGGCCGGATCACCGGACTGCTGATAGAGCGTGAACAGCACGCCCGCGAACGCCGACAGCACCCCCGAGACCGCGAAGACGCCCACGCGCGTGGCGGCGATCGGCAGCCCCATCAGCCGCGCCGACGGCTCGTCATCGCCCAGCGCGTAGATGGCCCGCCCGAAACGAAGCTGTCCGAGCACGTAGTGCGCCAGCGCGAACACCAGGATGAACGCGAACACCGTAATCGGCAGGAAGGTGCCGCGCGGTCCCAGCGGCAGCCTCACCGACAGCGTTTCATTCAACGTTTCCGCGACAAAGGGATGCATGATCCCCAGCGAGTGGGGGCAGACCGCGAAGGCCGCGCCGCGTGCGAAGAACATTCCCGCCAGCGTCACGAGGAACGACGGGAGCTGGAACACCTGGACCAGCAGCCCCTGCGCCGCGCCGAACGCCGTGCCGATCCCCAGCGCGATCAGAATCGCCAGCAGTGGGTGAACTCCGCCGCGCTCCACCAGCGCGGCGATGAGAATGCTCGTGAAGGCCATCAGCGAGCCGACCGACAGGTCGATGCCGCCGGAGAGGATCACGAAGGTGGCGCCGCAGGCGGCGACGGCGAGGAAGGCGTTGTCGACCAGCAGGTTTCGAGCGACGCTCCACGACGCGAAGTAGGGGTAGGCCAGGGAACCGGCGGTGAACAGGCCGAGCAGGACCAGCGCCGTGGCCGCCAGGGAGAGATTCCGGGAGGACAGCAGGCGAATCATGCCTCGACCCTCCCGCGCCAGTGCGTGAACCACTGGCGAACGACGGTCGATTGCGTCAGACAGACCAGGATGACGACGATCGCCTTGGGCGCCGGCGCGATCTCCGCGCTCACATCCAGCATGTAGAGCGTTTTGGTGAGCGTCTGCATCAGCATCGCGCCGACCACCGAGCCGAACAGCAGAAACCGCCCGCCGTTGAGCGACGTGCCGCCGATCACGACCGCCAGAATGGCGTCGAGCTCGAGCAACTGGCCGGCGTTGTTGGCGTCGGCGGCCTTGATGTAGGAGCACTCGATCACGCCGGTCAGCCCGGCACACAGCCCGCAGAAGCCGTACACCAGCAGCTTGACCATCCGGTCGGGCACGCCCGACAGCCGGCTGGCGACCTCGTTGTCGCCGACCGCTTCGATCAGCAGCCGCAGCGCCGTCCGCGACGTCCCCAGCGCCGTCAGCACCAGCAGCGCCGCCAGCAGCGACACCGGCAGCGGCAGGCCGAACAGCGCACCGTTGCCGACGTACGCCAGGGCCGGATCCTCAAAGGTGATGATCATGCCGTCGGTGATGAGCTGCGCCACGCCGCGGCCGGCCACCATCAGGATCAGCGTGGCCACGATCGGCTGGAGCCGCAGCCAGGTGACCAGCGCGCCGTTCCAGAGCCCGGCCAGCAGCGCCGCGAGCAGCGCCAGCCCGATCGCCAGCGGCCAGGCGAGCGAGTGCGTGACCGCGGTCGCCGCGATGGCGCCCGTAATCGCCACCACCGCGCCGACCGAGAGGTCCACGCCGCCGGTCGCGATGACCAGCGTCATGCCCAGCGCGACGATCGCCACTTTCGAGCCGTGGTTGAGGATGTCCACCACCACGCCGTAGAGCCGCCCGTCGCGCAGCTCGATCTGGAAGAACATCGGAGTGAACAGCGCGTTGAACAGCAGCAGCAGGGCGAGGGCCAGCAGCGTCCAGCGCACCGATGCGATGGGGGCGAACAGGCTGGAGCGCGCGCTAGGCATGGTTCCCCGCAATCACCGCGAAGACGGCCTGCTCGCTGCACTCTTCGCCGCTCAGCTCGGCGACTTTCCGCCGGTCGCGCAGCACGACCAGGCGCTCGCTGACCCGCAGCACCTCCTCAAGCTCGGAGCTGATGAAGATGATCGCCAGTCCCGCGGCGCGCAGCTCGAGCACCGCCCGCAGAATCTCCGCCTTCGCGGCCACGTCGATTCCGCGCGTCGGCTCATCCAGGATCAGCACGCGCGGCGACATCGCCAGCCAGCGCGCCAGCAGCACCTTCTGCTGATTGCCGCCCGAAAGCCTTGCCACGGGCGTGTCCGGCCCGTGCGTCTTGATACCAAGCACCTGGACGAAGCGCTCGGCAAGCGCCTGCCGTTCGGCCCGCGGGATGGCGCGCGACACGCCGCGCCGCGCCTGAAGCGCGAGCACGATGTTCTCGCGGACCGGCAGATTGGGAATCACCCCTTCGCTCTTGCGGTTCTCGGGGGTCATGGCCAGCCCGCGCGCGATCGCGTCGCGCGGGGCGCGCAGCCGAACCGTCTCGCCGTCGATGCGCACCTCGCCGCGGTCGATCCGGTCTGCCCCGAACAGCAGCCGGGCCGTCTCGCTGCGCCCGGAGCCGAGCAGGCCGACGAGGCCGAGCGCGTCGCCGGCGTGAAGCGCCAGGTCGACCGGCTCGACGGCGCCGCGCCGCCCGAT
>CAYXIO010000062.1:0-23006 GCA_964465125.1 uncultured Planctomycetales bacterium
GAGCTTGCCCAGGCGCGTGTAGGTGTAGGTCACGTCGGGCGTGGAGTCGGAGTAGCTGACTTCGCGCGGCTCGCCGGTCGGCTTCGGTCTGGCTGGACGGGTCGTCGTAGTAGCTGTAGGTCGTGGTCAGCGCGTTGCCGCCGGCCTGCCGCGCCCAGGTGCGCTCGGAAAGCTTGCCGTCGGGCGTGTAGTCGTAGTCCACGTGCGAGCTGTCGGCGTAGGTCTTGCTCTCCAGCAGGCCGGTGGCGTCGTCGAAAGCCCAGGTGGTCACGTCGGCGGTGCCGGGCGTCGGCCAGGTCGTGTCCGACCAACTGCCGCTGGAGGGCTCGCCGCGGTAGGTGCGCAGCTCGGTCCGCTGGCCGTGGTCGTCGAAGGCATACGCGACCGGTTGCGGCACGTCGCCCCAGATTCTCTCGATCTCGCCGCGGCTGGTGTAGCCGTAGCGCGTGTAGTTGTCGTTCGTGCCGTCGTTCACCTTGACGCTCTTGAGCCGGCCGGCGTTCGCGCCCGTCGTCCCGTAGTAATCATACGTCGTGGCGTGGTCGGCCCCGTCGTCGACCGACGAGACGTGGCCGTAGGCATCGTAGTGCGTTTCGGTGACGATGCCGCGCGAGTCGGTCACCGTCGTGCGGCGATCGAAGCCGTCGTAGGCATAGGTGCTCGTAAGCTGGTCCATGCCGGTTTCGAATTGCAGCAGCCCGTTGCGCGTGACCTGCTCGGCGGCGTTGCCGGTGCCGGGGAAGGTCGTGGTGACGGTCGTAAGCTTGTCGGCGCGGTCCAGCACGGTCGAAGTCGTGGTGACCTGCCCGTAGATGTCCTCGACCTCTGTTTCGGCGATTTCATTCGGATCGAACCCGGTCAGGCGCTGCCGTTGCTTCGAAACGGTCGTGGCGGTGGCGCTGTTGTCGGTGGCGTAGACCTTGCTGGTCGTCTGGCGCCACCAATCGCCGCTGGTCTTCTTGAAGGTCTGGAGCGTCTCGTTAATGCGGTCGAGCGCGGCCAGGTCCAGGTCGCCATCGTTGTTGCAGTCCAGCCCGCTGCGCTCGAGATTGCCGAGGGCGTCGTATTCATAGACGGTGGGGGCCTGGATCAGGCCGCCGGCGTCGCTGGTCGCGGTCTTGACCAGCCGGCCGGCCGAGTTGTACGTGTGCGCGGTGGTGATCACGCCGCCGCCGAAGGCCGGCCGCTCCTCGGACTTGACCCGGCCGAGGGCGTCATAGGTCGTTCTCGTGTAGCGATCACCCGCGGTGCCGTCGGGGCCGGTGAAGGCTTTCGACCAGCGCGTGCCGTCTCCGTTTACGCCATAGTCGTAGGCCTGGTGCACGACCGCGGTGCCGGTGACGCTCTTGATGCGTCCGTCGCGATAATACTCGGTGATCTCGGTGGTGTCGTCGGCGTGGGTGACGGTGACCTTGCGTCCGCCGGCGGCGGTCAACGCGTGAGCATACGTGGTCTCAAGGCCGACGGGGTCGGTGGAGGAGACCAACTGCCCGGCTCGGTCGGACGTGCGCGTCGCGACCAGCGCCGAGCCCTGCGACCCGGCCGGGTAGGTGGAGACGGTTTCGACCCGCTGGTTGGACACCACGTTGTAGTCGAAGTCGGTCACGAGGTCGGGGTCGGCCGGGAATCCGCCGCCGGCGTCGATTCCGACGTTCGTCTGCGTGGTGACCCGCAGCAACTCGTCGCGTTCGAAGGTGGTCTCGCCGCCCGAGCCGTCGGTGAACGAGCTCACGCCGCCGCAGCAGCCGTCGTAACCGGTCTCGGTGTAGGTGCCGTCGGAACGGTGCACGTCCTCGATGCGCCCGAGGTCGTCGTAGCGCAGGACCGTCCAGGCGATTCGCTCGTAGCTGCTGCCGTTGTAGACGTAAGTCTCGTTCTGAACGACGCTTCCCGTAGCGTAGATGTACGTGAGCCGGTCCTGCGTGGTCTTGTTCGCAGTGCCGGCGGGGGGACGTGGTCGTCGTCGTGCGAGTGGCCGTGACCGGCAACGGCCGCCTGGCGGTGCTCGTGCGCATGCTCCGCGACGCTCGCCGCCACGATGAGCGGGCAGAGAGCGATCTGGAGCGAGCACAGGAAAGCTGTCGGGCGCCAGGTCATTCTGTCAGACCATATCCGCTGCGTTGCGTTCGTCGATCCCTTGCCGTGATTCATGCGACGCCGGCTCTCTCGGTTGAGCCGGCCATTCGCGCGCCCCGCGCCAAATCCGGGACGCCTCTTGGCAAGCTGTCGGCCCGCGCTTATACTATACCCGGATAGAGTACATAGCCATGGCCCACACGTCAAGAGACAAACAGAAGCTGCTCCAGCGGACCCGCCGTATCCGGGGGCAGGTCGAGGCCCTGGAAAAGCTCCTGGAGCGCGAACACGACTGTTCGGCCGTGCTGCAACTCATCGCCGCCTGTCGCGGAGCGATCAACGCCCTGATGGCTGCGGTCCTCGAAGGCCATGTGCGCGAGCACGTACTTGCGCCCGACTCGAAGCCGACTCCCGAGCAACGCCAGGCAGCCGAGGAAGTGATTGAACTCGTTAACCGGTACCTGAAATGACGCCGACCGTCGGTTCCAACTCCATGAAGGTAGGCGTGAAAGCGCCGCATGAAGCGCGCGGGGAGCATCGGCAGGATGCGCATGGCCACCCTGTCCCCGGGGGCGGCCATGAGCACGATCACGAACATTCCGCGCACGAGCATTCATTGGAATCGAGCGAATTGGCCCGCATTGCGTTCGTGGGCGTCGCCATCCTCGCGGTCTGGTTTCGAGTCTGGGAGCCGCTTGCGCAAGTGAGCATCATCGGCGTCGCGGCGACGGCGATCGGCGGCTGGCCCATCTTTCGGGAAGCCGTAGAGAACCTGCGTCAGCGCCGGATGACGATGGAGCTCTCGATGACCATTGCCCTCGTGGCGGCTCTGCTCATCGGGGAATTCGTCACCACGCTTGTCATCATCGTCTTCGTGCTCATCGCCGAAGTCCTGGAAGGGCTCACCGTCGGGCGCGGCCGGCGAGCGATCAAGGATCTGCTGGACCTTTTGCCGCAAAGCGCCACTGTCCGCCGCGCCGGCGGCACTGCCGAAGTCAGCGCGGACGACATCCGCGTGGGCGACTTGGTGCTCGTGAAGCCCGGCAGCCGTCTTCCGGTTGACGGCGTGGTCGTGGCCGGTCACTCGGCCGTGGACCAGTCCGCCATCACAGGCGAATCGATGCCTGCGGATAAAGCGCCAGGCGATGGCGTCTACGCTGGTACGATCAACCAGTCGGGAGCTCTGGAAGTGCGGGTGTCGGGCATCGGCAAGGACACGGCGTTCGGCCGCATCATCGAGGCGGTCGAGCGTGCCGAAAGGCTGCGGGCGCCTATCCAGAAGACGGCCGACCGCCTGGCCGGCTACCTCGTCTACTTCGCACTCGCTTGCGCCGTCATCACGTTCGTCATCTCGATGTACATTGTCGGCCGCGACTTCGGGACCACCATCCGTGCCACGATTTCTGTGGTGATCGTTGCAGGGGCCTGCGGCATCGCCGCGGGCACGCCGCTGGCGATCCTCGGGGCCGTCGGCCGATCCGCCCGCAACGGCGCCATCATCAAGGGAGGCGTGTACCTTGATGCCCTGGGCCTTGTGGACACGGTGGTGTTCGACAAGACCGGAACCCTGACACTCGGGACGCCGCGCGTGACCGGACTCCGGACCGCTCCCGGCGTGAGCGCGCGCGCCCTGCTTGAGGCAGCGGCGACCGCCGAGTCACGCTCGGAACATGCCATCGCCAAGGCCGTCCTCGACCGTACCCGGGAAGCCGGCGTGCCGGTGGTTGAGCCGCAGGACTTCCGCTACACCCTCGGCAAGGGCGTGGCGTGCCAGGGTGGCGCCGAAGAGATCGTCGTCGGCAACCGCGCCTTCTTCGCGGAGCGGGGCCTTGGCACGCACGAAATCCCGCCCTGCGACGATGGCATCAGCGAGATCCTCGTAGCCCGCGGCGGGCGTGTGCTTGGGGCCATCGGCATCGCCGACGTGGTCCGGCCGGAGTCGGCTCGCGCGGTCGGGGAGCTCCGGCAAAAGGGCCTCCACACCGTGCTCCTGACCGGTGACGCGGAGGGGATCGCGGAGGCGATCGGGCGCGACCTGGGGGTTGATGAAATCCATGGCGACCTGCTGCCGCACCAGAAGGTGGGGCACATCCGGTCGCTCCGCGCCCAAGGCCATCGCGTGGCGATGGTCGGCGACGGAATCAACGACGCCCCGGCCCTCATGGAGGCCCATGTCGGCGTGGGTATGGGCTCAGGCACCGACGTTGCGCGCGAGAGCGCGGACGTGGTGCTGATCGGCAACGACCTGCTCCGGTTCAGTGAGACGGTCGGCATCGCCCGGTGGTGCCGCCGGATCATCTTGACCAACTTCACAGGCACTCTGGCGGTGGACGGCATCGGCGTCGGCCTCGCCGCCTTCGGCTACCTCAACCCATTACTCGCGGCGTTGATTCATGTCGTCTCCGAACTCGTGTTCATCCTGAACTCAGCGCGGCTACTGCCGCCCGCCCGGGGCACCTAGCCGACGCCAGGGGAGGTCGCGCCAACGAGGACGACCAGAATCGATACAGCACACCGCGCGGTCTGGATGGCTCGGCGTCGTCGTCGCGTAAGCTGCGCTATACGCGATGCGCGGTCGCGAGTCTGGCGACCGAAAAGTGAACGCGAAGCCCCGGGCCAGAGAGCGCCCGGGGTCGTGCGTTTTTCCGCGCGGATTCGCAAGGCCTTGCGGCTGTGGCCGGACCGGCAGGGCGGCGAGAGCGCGCGGTTTTGGGCCGCTCCCGCGCGGCCGGCTCGTTCGGGGTCTCCTTTCGGCCCCCGCGCGCTCCGTTTCTCTCGTTAACAGCCGACCATCCTGTTTACAGCGCACCATGCAGTTTACAGCCGTCCCCCCGACGCCTGCGGCAGCTTCCGCCGGCGGTAGCGCGGAATCGGGATGCGCTGCACCTCCCAGGCGCGGTCCAGCGTCACGGTGTACAGGAACTTCAGCGCCGCTAACACTTGGCGGTACGCGGCGTTGCAGACCTGCGAGATATGGATCAGGCGCAGCAGGAAGCAGCGAATCTCGGTCTCGTTCAGCTCCGGCGGCGTTCTGGGGTTGACCCCCGGGGGGGGCGCATCTTGCGACAATGAACCGTGTTGGGCCGAGGAGGCCGGCGAGCTGCCGGCCGCCAGCACCAGCCCCGACGCGCCGCGCACCAGCCCCAACGCGCCGCGCACCAGCCACGCCGCGCCGAATACCAGCAGCACGACGCCCGCTACGAGGCCGGCGATTACGACGATGGACACGCGGAGAATTCCGCGCGGGATGCGCTTGCGACGAACGGCGTGGCGCGCCGCCGACGTGAAAAAAGCCCGCGCGCGCCGCCGACAGTCATCCGGTCTGCACGCCCTGGGCGAACTGGGTCTCGCAGAGCTTGACGTAGAACGGGCAGGTCTCGAGCAGCTCCGCGTGTCGGCCGCAGGAGACCACGCGGCCTTCGTTGAGCACGACGGTCATGTCCGCGTGCGCGATGGTGCTGAAGCGATGCGCGATGATGAAAACCGTGCGGTCCTGAATGACATCGTCCAGAGCCTCCTGAATCTTCCGCTCCGATTCGCTGTCGATCTGGCTGGTGGCCTCGTCGAAGACCAGGATCGGCGGATCGCGGAAGATGGCGCGCGCCAGCGCGATGCGCTGCCTCTGCCCGCCCGAGAGCGAACGCGACGTGATCCACGTGTCATACTCGTTGCGGCGATCCGCCGCCTTGTCGTCGCGGCCGTGCACCGAGGAATCGGCCGACCACCCGTTCTGACGGCCAGTCAGCGACTGCACGAAGTCGTCGATGTGCGCCAGCCGGGCGGCGCGGCGGACCATCTCCTCGTCCACGTCGTCGCCGGGGGCGTAGGCGATGTTCTCCTTAACCGAGCCGCTGAAGATGACCGCGTCCTGCGTGACCAGGCCGATCTGCGACCGAAGCGAGTCGAGCGTCACGTCGGCGATGTCCTGACCGTCCACGAGGATCCGCCCGCGGCTCGGCTCGAAGAATCGCATCAGCAGTGCCATCAGCGTGGTCTTGCCCGATCCGTTCGGGCCGACCAGCGCCACCACCTGGCCCTTGCGAACCGTCAGATTCACTTTGTCCAGCACGAGCCGGTCCGGCGCCGCCGGATACGCAAAGCACACGTCGCGAAACTCGATCCGCTCGCGGAAGGAAGGCAGGAATCGCGCCGCGCGAGCTTGCTCGGCGGCATTCTCCGTCGGCTGGTCCAGCAGCTCATAGATGCGCTTGGCCGAGGCGTCGGCCTGTTGCAGGCGGTTGTTGACGTTGCCCATCTTGCGGACGGGATCGAAGATGCCGCCCATGCAGACCACCGCCGCAAAGAACAGGTGCGGCTCGAGCTCCTGGCTGAACACCCGGCTGCCGCCGTAGATCACGAAGGCCGCCACCCCGAGCACGGCGAGCGTTTCGAGCACGGGGTTGGTGGCCGCGTCGACGGCCTCGATGTGGGTCTGGGCCCGTGTCAGGGTGCGGTCTTCGCGATTGAATCGGCGGCTCTCGGCCTCCTGCATGCTGTAGGCCTTGACGATGCGGATGCCGGCCAGCTTCTCGCCGAGATGGTCGAGCAGTCGTCCCCAGGACTGCGAGGCGCGCTTCTGGGCGCGCTTCACGGCCCGCCCGAAGGTCCGCATGACGATTCCGCCGATCGGCAGCCCGACCAGAGCCACCAGCAGCAGCTTGTAGTCGATGAAAAGCGTCAGCGCGAGCACGCCGGCGGCCTTCAGCGGCTCGCGGATGGTCTTTCCAAAGAGCGTGGTCATGCCGACTTCGACCTTGCCGATGTCGGTCGCGAAGCGGCTGATCGTATCGCCGGGAGGATGGTCGCCGTGCCAGGCAACCGGCAGGCGCATGACGTGATCGGCCAGCCGGCCGCGCAGGTCGTGCATGGCGCCCTGTACGGCGAGCGCGACGAGGCCCTCGTTCACCACGCGGAAGATCGCGCCGAGGATCGAAACCAGCACCAGCGCGACCATGACGATGATCAGCGTGGTCAGGCGGCTGCTGGAGTCTTTGCCGTCGGGCAGTATCCGGGCGACGCGGCCCAGCAGTTGCGACCAGCTATGGTAGGCGCGCAGCTTGAGCGTCGCGGTGCGCAGGTTGCCGTCGCCGTCCTCGAGCACCGCCGACTCGATCCGCTTGGCGGGAAAGCTCGCGACGTATCGCATCAACTCGTAGGAGGAGTAGGGCTTGTCGCCGATGGCGACGATCCGTTCGCCGTCGTGCAGCACTTCGGCGCTCTTGGAATCCGGGCGGACGTGGTCCACCTTCAGGCCGTGCGGGTTGTCGGGCAGGTCGGCCCCCAGGACCACGTCCAGGCGGCGCTGCGTTTCGGCGCGGAACATCCAGTCGACGAGGGTCTCATGCTCCGCGAAGATGACCTTCAGGAGCGGAATGGTGCTGGAGATGCTGAACGTATAGAAGAGGCTGACGCCGAGCGCCGCCAGCAGGCCGATAACGAGCGGGCGCCGATGCGGCCCCAGAAACCGCAACGTACGTCCAAAGTACTGCCACCAGTCTTTCCGACGAACCTCGGCGCTCATCCGACGATATGATACCAGCCCGGTTCAATCCCGGGCAGGGCCCAGCCACCCGAACTTCGACGTCGCCGGCCCGGGCCGGCAAGGCGGGGCGAGGTCCCAATAACCACCGCGGAGCGATGTGTGAGTCAGCCCATCAGCCTTTCCGGTCCGGACATTACCCGGCAGGAGATTGACGCCGTCGTCGCGGTGCTGCGAAGCCCGCAGCTCAGTCTCGGGCCGCGCGTGCCCGAATTCGAGGCCGAGTTCACGCGCCGGCTGGGCTGTAAGCACGCGGTCGCCGTCAGCAGCGGAACCATCGCCCTGTACCTCGTATGGCGCGCGATGGGAGTCGGGCCCGGCGACGAGGTCATCACCACGCCGTTCTCCTTCATCGCCAGCAGTAACAGCGTCATGTTCGACGGCGGGCGGCCCGTCTTCGTCGACGTCGATCCGGACACGTGGCAGATTGACGCGCGGCGGATCGAGGCCGCGATCACGCCGCGGACGCGGGCGATTCTGCCGGTCGACGTGTTTGGGTCGATTCCGGACATGGATGCGATTCGCGATTTGGCCGCGCGGCGCGGCCTGCGCGTGCTGGAGGATTCGTGCGAGGCGCTGGGCGCGACGTACAAGGGCCGGCCGGCCGGCGCGCTCGCCGACGCCGGAGTCTTCGGCTTCTATCCGAACAAGCAGATCACCACCGGCGAAGGCGGCATGGTGACCACCAACGACGACCGCATCGCCTTTCTCGTTCGCTCGATGCGCAACCAGGGCCGCGATCCGGACGCCGGCTGGCTTCAGCACGCCCGGCTCGGATTCAACTTCCGGCTCAACGACCTGTGCTGCGCGCTGGGCGCCGTGCAGATGCGCCGCCTCGACGAGATTCTCGCCAAGCGCGACCGCGTGGCCCGCTGGTATGCCGAGCGGCTTGGGGACGAACCGCGCGTGGCGCTCCAGAAGGTCCCCGCCGAGGTTCGCAAGAGCTGGTTCGTCATGGTCGTGCGCCTGACGGATGACTACACACGCACGCAACGCGACCACATCCTCGAGCAGTTGCGCGAGCGCGGCATCGGTTGCAGCAACTACTTCACTCCCATCCACCTTCAGCCGTTCTACGGCGAGCAGCTCGGCTATCGCGCGGGCGACTTCCCGGTCTGCGAGGCGCTGTCTTCGCGGACCATCGCGCTGCCGTTCTACAATCACCTCAGCGAAGCCGAAGTCGACCGCTGCGTCCGCGAGCTGCGATCGCTGCTGTAGAGGGGGGCGCCATGCCCGCGTCGATCTTCATCGTTGACGCGTTTACCTCGCGCGTGTTCGGCGGGAACCCGGCGGCGGTGGTTCCGCTGAGCCGCTGGCCCGACGACAGCTTGCTCCAATCCATCGCCGCGGAGAACAATCTCTCCGAGACCGCGTTCTTCATTTCCGCACAGCCTGGCGAGACGGCGGACTTCCACCTGCGCTGGTTCACGCCCGTGATGGAGATGGACCTGTGCGGTCACGCGACGCTGGCGTCGGCGCACGTGCTCTGGAGGCACCTGGGCTTCGACGGCGAGTCCATGCGCTTCGCCAGCGCCGCCGGAGTGCTGCGCGTGGCGCGCGAAGGCGAGCGGCTGGTGCTCGGTTTTCCATCCCGTCCGGGTAAGCCGATCGAAACGCCTGCGGGGCTGCACGAGGCGCTCGGCGTCGAGCCGGTGGAAGTCTTGGCGGCGCGCGACTGGCTGGTTGTGCTCAAAAGCGAAGCGCACGTCCGCGGGCTGAAACCCGACTTCGCCGCACTCGCCCGCCTTGATACGTTCGCGGTGACGGCTACGGCGCCCGGCGAGCGGGTCGATTTCGTGTCGCGCTTCTTCGCGCCGCGGGCGGGAGTGCTTGAGGACCCGGTGACCGGCTCGGCGCACTGCACGCTGATCCCGTATTGGTCCGCCCGGCTCGGCAGGCCCGAGCTGCACGCGCTTCAGCTTTCGGCGCGCGGCGGCGAGCTGTTCTGCCGCGACCGCGGCGATCGCGTGGACATCGGCGGATACGCCGTGACGTATTCGAGCGGGGCGCTGAGCAGCCTCGCGGCCCTATGAGCCGCGGCCTGAGTCGCGCCCGCGAAGTGCTCCGTCGAATCCTTCGCTGCGCTCAAAACTCGCTGAAAACCCCAGGCATCTTCCCCGCACTGGCGTCGTGCGAAGCCGCCGCTTTCGGATAGAATCGTCGATCGGCGCGACGGTCGACTTCGCTCGACGAGGTCTGCGCCCGCCGGCCGTGGCGTGCTTCCGCCGGCGTGATAGCCGCTGAGTGGATTCGAGTTCCCGCGGCGAGCCGGCTCCCTGTTTTGCCTGGTCTCGAAGGCCGCCGGCTGCACGCGTTGTCGCCAGGAGTTGGAATGTCCGCCATCGAGTCTCCGGCCCTCGGATCGAGCTGGCGCAGCCTGTCCTTGATTCGGCTTTTCTCCAGCCTCACGTTCGGGATCACGCTGCTCGTCCTGATCGTCGCGTATGCCTGCGTCTTTTCGGCGTTGCCTCAGGTGCGCGTGGCGCTGGAAGTCACCGAGATGCAGGCCTTCTCGCACTGGCTGTTCGTCACCCTGAACGTGCTGCTCTGCCTTTCCGTCGTCATCGCCACGCTGACCCGCATCCGCTTCAACCTGATCAATCTCGGCGTCTGGATTGTTCACGCCGGTCTGCTGACGCTCTCGATCGGAGCGATGGCCTATTTCGGCGCCAAGATCGAGGGCGACGTGCTGCTCCGCTCGCCGCGCATCGAGCTGGTCGGCACGCAGGCCGGAGGGGATCGCGTCCTCGCCGCGCTGCTGCCCCGCAAGGGCGAATCCTGGGCCAGCCAGATGCCCGCATTCGGCGGCGGCATTCGCCTCGACGTCGTGGAGACGCGCGGCAACGCAAACCGGCCGGTGCAATCCGTCAGCGTCCGCGTGCAGAGGGGCGATGCGCCGCCTACGGACCTGGTCCTCAGCGACAGCGATCCATCCGTTCAGCCGATCGCGGAACGGCTTGGGATTCGCTTGCAGATCTTCGAGCCGCAGCGCAAATTCTATGACAACCACGTCGCCGCGCTCTATTTCCGCCCGGTTGGTCAGGCCAGCGCGAAGGCGTTCGAACTGACCGGCCTTCCGTCCTACCGCGAGCGCTACCTCGACGAAGGCTACACGCTGATCGACCGCGGCGGGCTGCCCGTTCCTTCCAAGCGCACCACGCCCGCGATCCGGCTCGCCGGCCTGTCGATTCCGACCGGCTGGTTCGAATCCTGGCGGCTGCCCATCCACCTCGTCTCGCAGGAACTGCCGTTCAGCATCGAAGTCACCGGCTTCGCGCCCTACGTCAGCGGCATGCGGCGGATCGCGGCGGGGGGCGGAGATGCGGATTTTCCCGGCATGAACCTGCTGCTCGAAGCGCCCGATCGATCGGCGTCGCTTGAGCGCAGCCTCTTCGCCGCCTCGCCGGTGGACTCGTTCGTTGCGTTGAGCACGCCGGTGGAGTTCCGCTGGGTGGAGAATGCCGCCGAGCGCGACGCGCTGCTGTCGCCCATGGCGGGCCCGGCCGAGCTGGTGATCGAGTCGGCCGACCCGCCGGCGCGCAAGACGATCGCGGTGCGCGAGGGCGAGACCTACGAGCTGGAAGGCACGTCGTACAAGCTGACGGTTCAGCAGGTCTTCCCGACCTGGCCGCTGATGTCGCCGGGCTTCGAAAGCGCTGCGTCGCCGGCGGCGCTAGTCGCCGTCACCAGCGATCAGAAGAGCTACACACGGACCGTGATTCAGCGCTATCCGCAGCTTTCACAGGACATCGACGAAAAGGGGATGCGCAAGCGCGACGGGCTCTACGACCCCAACCTCACGCTGCGATTCCGCAACGCGCAGAACGGCTACATTCTGGTGATCGCTGATCCGCAGAGTGCGGCGGCCGGGGAGGCCACGGTCGCCACCTTTGATCCCGCCGGCCACGTGCAGGTCAGCCAGGCGCGCGTCGGCGAGCGTCAGCGCATCCTGTTCGGCATGGTTCCGGCCGATCTGACGGTGCGCGAACTGTTCACACGGTCGCGGAAGTTCGACGTTCCGGTGGTCGAACCGCGCGAGACACGCCGCGCGAACCTGGCCGAGCGGGCCGCGTCGGCCATTCGGCTGAGCCTGACCGGCAAGGGCGAGTCGTCCAATTGGAGCGAGACGCACTGGCTTGATTTCAGCCAGTATCCCGACGTCGATCAGAGCCCGCTGATCGTGCAGGCGCCCGACGGGCGCGCCTACGAGCTGATCTACTCCCGTCTTCAGCACGATCTGGGGGCCGCGCTCACCCCCGAGCGGCTGACCGTGAAGTTCTTCCCCGGGCGGCGCAGCGTCGAGTCCTGGCGCAGCTACTTCCTCGCCCAGAACGACGGTGAGGCGAGCCCGCAGGAGGCCACCGTCTATACCAACGCCACCTATGCGCTGAAGCACTGGACGCTCTTCCAGAGCGGCGCCGCCAACGACCACTGGAGCTATACCATCCTGGGCGTCGGCAACCGGATCGGCATCGGGCCGATGCTGACCGGCTGTTCCATGATCACGCTGGGGTGTCTCTACGCGTTCTACGTCAAGCCCTGGCTGCGCCGCCGCCGGGCCGAGCGCGGCGCCGCCGCGGCGCGCGGACGGCGTGCGGCCGAGAGTGCCGAAAAGGAAGTCGAACCCGAACTGGTGCAGGTGAGGTGATCCTGATGCGAATTCAGCTTTTCGCGACACGAACAGGTCAGGGTCTGCTGTCTGCGGCCGCGCTTCTGTTTTGCGCGACGGTGTCAGCCCGCGCCGGCGAGACGCTCGACGCCTCGGCCCGCGCGGCGGAGCTGGACAAGCAGATCGACTGGTCCCGGGCCGAGTTGATCGCCGTGCAGGACGGAGGGCGCTACAAGACGCTCGATTCGTTCGCGCGCGAGTCGATGGCCGCGATGTACGGCCGCGAGCACCTGCCCGGCCTCAGCCCGATGGCCTCGCTGATGGAATGGCTGTTCAACCGCAACGCCTATCAGGACGAGCCGGTCGTTCGCATCAAGGACAAGGGCCTGCGCATCGACTTCAGCACGCACATGCCCAAGCCGCAGCGCGACTACATCATCCAATACGGCTACATGACGCCGAAGCAGCTTCAGGACCCGGTCGTTCAGGATCGCATGCAGGAGCTCGAGCCGCGCGCCATCATGGCCAAGGCGATGGGCCGCGTGCGCGACGCGCAGTTCGTGGCCAACGCACTCGAGCGCATGCTCGTCATCGTGCCGGCGACGGTTCCGGCCGCCGACGCCCCGTGGCACCTGCCCAGCGACCTGATCCCCAATCTGCCCGAAGCCCTGCGCGAGCAGATCGGGGCGCGCGATCTCGCCCGGCTCGGGACCAGCGGCCAAGCCATTGAGGGCCTCAGCCCCGAGCGCGCCCAGTCGATCTTCGGCAGTTGGGCCAAGCTGGCCCTGGCCTGGCCGCGCGCCGACGCGGCCGGCGTCCAGAAGGCGCTCGACACGCTGGCAGAGGAGCTGCCCGCCGTCGCCGCGCCGGGCGTCTATCCGTCCCAATCGCAGCGGGCCGCCGAGGCGCGCTATTACGCGATGGGCAAGTTCACCTTTGGATGGACGCTGTACTTCCTCTCCGGGCTGATCGGCGCCTTCGCACTGATCACCGGCTGGCGCTGGCCGTGGGGCATGGCGCTGGGGCTGCTGCTGATCGCGATGGGCTTTCACGCCTACGGGCTGAGCCTGCGCTGGTACATCCTGGGGCGCATCCCGGTCGCGAACATGTTCGAGGCCGTGGTCGCGTCGGCCTGGATCGGCATCGCCTGCGCCTTGGTCGCCGAGCTTGTTTTCCGCACGCGCGTCTTCGTCTTCGGCGCCGCGATGACCGGCTTCTTCGCGCTGATTCTCGGTGCCTACGTGATCCCGGGCGGCGGCACGATCACCTCGATCATGGGCATCCTCGACGACATCATGCTGCGGATTCACACCGTGCTGATCATCGCCTCCTACGCGATGATCTTCCTCGCGTCGGTGATCGCCGTGATCTACCTGTACGGCTACTACTACCACACCGCGCCGGTGAACGCGTTTCAGATGGGGATCGCCGGCGCGCTGATGGGCGGAATCCTCTGGGTCAGCGAACGGCTGCTGTTCCAGCAGTCCGCGGCCTCCGGCGTGGTGGACATCGTGAAACGCCCGGGTGCGGCGGGCGTCTTCTGGGTGGCTTCCGTGCTGGCCCTGCTGTTGGTGGCTACGCTGGTCTGGAGACGGGCCGCGGGCATGCTGGTCGCCACCACGAGCCTGGTGCTCATCAGTCTGGCGACGCTGGCCATCGGAAACGAGATGTTCGTTCGTGGCGTGGGACAGGCGCTGCTGGGCTGCGGCGTGCTGCTGTCGGCGGGAACCGGCATCGGCCTGCTGGCGCGGCAACTGCGTGCCGTTTCGGACACCGCCCCGATTCTCGCGCCTGCGGGTGTCCCGCTGAGCGCGATGAACGCTGGTCAGTTGCGCGCGGCGCGGCCGATCATGGCCGGTGGGGCGCCCGGCGACGAGGCGCTGGGCGCCAAGCTGCCGGCCTGGCTTCACGCCGTCGACTGGAGCCACCTGATCATGCTCAACCTGGTGTTCGTGCTGCTGTTCGTCGGCACGATCCTGGGCGCCGTCTGGGCGGATTACTCCTGGGGCCGTCCGTGGGGCTGGGATCCGAAGGAGGTTTTCGCCCTGAACACCTGGCTGGTGTACGCGGTGCTGATCCACACGCGCTTCCTGGTCAAGAATAAGGGCGTCTGGACGGCCTGGCTCTCGGTCGCCGGCTGCCTGATGATGGCGTTCAACTGGTGCTACGTGAACTTCTTCATTGTCGGCATGCACAGCTACGCTTGATGCGAGATGAATCGAGGCCGCTTCGGCGCGCGGTGCAGCGCGCCGAGCGCCGTTTTCAGGAAGGACTGCGATGCGACGAATGCACGCTGCGGGTTGGTTGGTAGGCTGCGTGTGCCTGGTTGCGATGACCACGCTGGGTTGCGATCAGAGCGCTCCGCCCAAGCCGCCGACAGGTGCGGAAGCGGCTCCAGCGCGCACGGCTTCAGACGGCGGGGATGACGCCGCCGCGATCAGGTCGTTGGCGAAGCAGGAAGCCGCTCCCGCGCCGGCGCAGGGCGGCGGCGAGGCTCAGCTCCCGTCTTCCCACCCGCCCATCGCCCCCGCCGCGGAGCAGGCCCAGCCGCGGACCGCGGTGCCGCCCGGACACCCGCCCCTCGGCCAAACGGCGGCGCCTGTGCCCGGCACGACGCCCGGCGAGCTTCAGTACGCGGCGCCGGCCGAGTGGAAGTCCGTGCCGCCCAAGAGCACGATGCGCAAGGCGCAGTTCACCCTGCCCAAGGCCCAGGGCGACAGCGAGGATGGCGAGCTGATCGTCTTCTACTTCGGTCCCACCGAAGGCGGCCCGACCATGGCCAATCTCGACCGCTGGCGCGGCCAGCTTACCGACGCCGAGGGCAAGCCGCTGGCGGCGGGCTCCGGCACGACCGACTCGTTCGAGGCCAACGGCCTGAAGATCACGCTGCTGGACGTCTCGGGGCGCTATGCGCCCGGCCCGATGCCCGGAATGCCGGCGCAGGGCCCGAAGGACGGCTATCGCTTGCTGGCCGCGGTGGTCGAGACCCCCAGCGGCCCGTGGTTTTTCAAGGCCACCGGTCCGGAAGCCACGATCGCGGCGCACCGCGACGCGATGCGCAAGCTGCTCGAATCGTGCCATGAGTGATTGAGCGGCGCGAAGCGCCCGCAGGGGGCGAATGCGAAGTAGCGAATGGCGAAGGGCGGATTTCGAAGAACGAGCGGCGAGTAGCGGAGAGCGGCTTTCGAATGGCGATTGCGGTCGGCGCGCAACGAACGCCGGGTGCCGGGGCGACGGCCGTTGCCTCGCCATGCTTTTGTCCCGCGGCGCCAGTCCCATCATGAATCCGGCGCGAGCGCTCGCCCTACGGCTTCGCCGCCAGCGCCGCTTCCAGCGCGGTGATCAACGGCGCTTCGTCCGGACGCGTGCGCGGTTCGTAGCGCGCGATCACCTTGCCGCTGCGGTCCACCAGGAACTTGGTGAAGTTCCAGCGGATCGAGCCGCCGAACTCCCCGTTTCGCTCCTTCGAGGTGAGGTACTTGTACAGCTCCGCGCTTCCGTCGCCGCCGACCGCGACCTTTGCGAACAGGTCAAACTCGACGCCGTACTTGCTCTTGCAGAATTCCTTGATCTCCTCGGGCGAGCCCGGCTCCTGCCCGCCGAAGTCGTTGCAGGGGAAGCCCAGGATCGCCAGCCCCTGCCCGGCGTACTTCTTGTGAAGCTGCTCAAGCTGTTCGTACTGCGGCGTCATGCCGCAGCGCGAGGCCACGTTGACGATCAGGACGACCTTGCCGCTGTACTTCGACAGCGCGACGTCCTTGCCGTCGATGTCCTTGAGGGTGAAATCGAGCGGACTGGTGGCGGTTTGAGCGGTCACGGCGGCCTCCTTGTTCGGCTGGGGCGCGTCCTGCTTCGGCGATTTCGGATCCTCGGCGAACGCGAATCCAAGCACTCCCAGCGCGGCCACGGTCAGCAGCAACTTTCCCATGCGGATACGCTCCTCGGTTGCAGGGTGCGGGTGCGGCCCGGCCTTGCGCATTGTCTGAGGGTCCGAATGACGCAGGATCGCCGCGCCTCGAGGAGTATAGAGGCATCCGGGCCGCGGCAAACCGCGGCGCGCGCGAACTCGGCGGCAAAAGCGGCGGCGTTGCCTTACAGACAGGGTTGTCCGAAGCCCACCAGCAGAATCGACAGATCGGCCAGATCGATGAAGCCGTCGCGGTCCAGGTCGCCTTGTCCCGGCCCGCCGGACTGCCCGAAGTTGGTCAGCAGCATCGACAGGTCCATCAGGTCGACCACCTGGTCGCCGTTCAGGTCTCCAGGGCAGAGGTCGCCGATCGCCCAGTCCTGCGCGCAGGTCAGCGCGTCGGTGCATGGCACGAGGTCAAGCATGTCGATCGAGTCGGATTGGAAGAGGCCCAGCGTCTCGGCGTGCGCGTAGAGATTGAACATGCCAAGGCCGAAGCTCACGAAGATGTCGCCCGGACCGCCGCGGCCGATCAGGCTCGGCGAGCCGGCGGCGAGGGTGAAGAGAATCTGATCGGCTCCCGGGTCGAAGATGAAGTCGCCGTCCTCGAAGACGATCAGGCTGCTGATGTCGTCGTCGTTGACCAGCCCGAGATCGACCGGGGACGTGTAGAGGTACTCATTTCCACCAACGGTCGCATCGGGATCGGCGAAGATCGCGGCGCCGCTGAACGTGGACGGGCTCGCGCTCGTGAGAGAGAACAGCAGCGTGCCCGGCGGAAACCCGCGCGGCGTTGGTCCGGGTGCCGACGGAAGGGTCCCGCTGCCGCCATCGACGTTGCCGAGCTCCGGGGGTGTGAACAGCGTCGTGTCCGGCGAGGTGGTGGGGGGGTTGACCGCGAAATCGACGCCGCCCGCGTCGCCGTGGTTGATCACCAGGGAGTTGTTGGGCGAGAGCGAGCCACTCGGGCCGCGCATGCTGGGAAGCCCCGGCGGAATCGGACCGTTCCGGGTGAAGAGCAGCAGCGACATGTAGGCGTCGCCGGCTTCCTGGTTCTTGAGGGCCTGGTCCTGCACGTTGTAGAAGAAGCCCTGCGCGACCAGGGTCGGATCGGGCGGTACCGCGCCGACCGCGCTGCGTGTCACCGAGAAGATCAGGGAGAACGGGTCTCCGAACGTGAGGGTTGGCTCGAACCCAGCGAGGGCATCGACGTCGTCGGCCTCCAGCAGGCCGAGGCCGCTGAATGGGAAGACGACCGCGGGGAACGCGGCGGCGGGAGTCAGCAGGTCGCCGGCCTCCAGGAGCCCGCCGACGACTTCCGGCGAAGCTTCGTCGATCGTGAACAACGGAGCCAGCAGAGGTTCGCGCGCCGTGGGCTCACCGGCGAACGCCGGCACCAGTGTGAGCAGCGCCAGCGCGCCAACCCCGCCGCCCAGGCCAGACTTCCACTTCATGGGTTTCCCCTCACCCTTGGGTCGGAGACGCTTCCAGGACAGACCCGTCCAGCGTCATCGTACCCAGTCGACGCAGCCCTTTCGACTGGATTTTTCGGTCGCCGCCGATGGACGCACGCGGCGCGGGGGGCGTGATGGACCGTTAGGGCCGGAGGGCACGGGCTGAAAGCCAGTTTGGCCAGCCCGGATCAAGCCGCAGCTTGACGCCCAGCATTTTCCCCAGGAAGCCGAACGTCTCGTCGTCACGCGTCCAGGAGCATTGCTCAAAAGCCGCGGTCGCCGTCGCGCGATCCCCGTCGATCAGCGCTCGGGTTCCGTGCAGAAAGTGAGCCGCCGCCAGCGGAAAGGGACCCGAAGACGGCTCGGTCGTTCCGGCGGGCAGCTCCGCCTCCACGTCGCTCCACTCGCACTGTCCGAGGATGTACTGGTGCAGCCGCATCGCGCCGGCTTCGCTCCAGCCCGCGCCGAGGCTCCTTGAGTAGCCAGGTGCCCCCGGCGGCTCAGGCGGCGCGTCTTCCTGGCCGAGCAGGACCCGCAGCACCGCAAGCAGCATCCGCTCGCCGGCGTCTGCCCGCGCGTCGCGCTCAGCTTGCTCGAGTGTCTCCCGCGCCGCATCCGCGCGCCCCAGCCCGAGCTCTGACAAGGCCCGGTGGAACGCTGCTTCCGCCAACCCGCTCTCGCGCGTGTAGCCGCAGCGGCTGGAGAATCGCTCACGCATCCGCTCGAGGGCAAGCTCGTATTCGCCGAGCCAGAAGTGGATTCGCATCGGGTAGGCGAAGCGCTCCACCCAGTCGATCGCGAGCATCTTCAGACCGGGCGAGTCCATCCGCTCCCAGGCGGCCAGCGCCGCGCGCAGCTCGGCCCGCGCGTCGGCGCCCGGCAGGTGGGTGGCGACGCTCTCGTGATACTCGGCCTCCGCGACATACGAGCGGCCCGAAGTCGGCTCGACCTGCACCGCCTCGCGCGCCGCTTGCAGGCTCCGCTCGTACAGTCGCCGGGCTTCGTCGCCGGCCGCCTCGCCCTTCTCGTGAAGCAGACTCTCGGCGGCGAGCCGGTAAGTGTTGGCGAGCAGGTAGCGCGGATAGCCGCGCGACTGCTGAAGCCGGCAGCTCGTTTCGAGCGTCGAGCGGGCTTCCTCGAACTGCTCGGCGCGCGACTCGGGATGCGCGTACATCATGCGGTTGCGGGCCCGGCCCTGGTGCATCATCGCCTGTGAGAAGCGGTTGCCCAGCCGAATCGCCTCGCCGAGCGAGTGAATCGACTCGGGCAGGTTCGTCGACGCCAGCGCCATGCCGCGAAAGAAATGACCCGCCGGCGTTGCGTTGCCGCAGGCATCGCCCTGGGCGATCTGCGTGGCCATCAGGTTGCGGGCGCGCTCGCCGCGGCTCAGCACCAGCCGGTCATAGATCCAGGCGAGAAGGTAGTGCAGGTCGGCGTCGCGCCCGTTCTCCGCCACGAGCTGCTCGATCAGCTTCGCCGCCGTGTCCGGATCGTTGCGAATCTGGCTCAGCGCGCGGACCCGCGCCAGCAGCTCCGGCTGCCCGGCGAACGTCGTCAGCCAGTCGACTTGCGCGAGCACGCGTTCGCCGTCGATGTAGTCCTCCAGCAGCAAGCTCCAGGCGGCGTTCAGCCGCTCGTCCGCGTAGGAAACCAACGCCCAGCGCAACATCGGCGCCAGGATCAGCAGCAGACCCACCAGGCCGATCACGGCGGCCGTCGCCGGCCGTCGGCGAACCCAGCGCAGCGTCCGGCCCAGCGGCCCGACTCGCCGGCTGCTGATCGGGTAATCCTCGGCGTAGCGCCGCAGGTCGCGCGCCAGCTCCGCCGCGCTGCTGAAGCGCCGGTGCGGTTCCTTTTCGATCGCGCGCAGGCAGATGGTCTCCAGGTCGACCGGGATCGACGGCTCGTGCCTCCGCGGCGGCAACGGATCGCGGCTGAGAATCTGGTGCAGCAGCCGGTCGTACGATTCCGCGGTAAACGGCCGTTCGAGCGAAAGCAGCTCGTAGAGCGTCGCGCCCAGCGCGTAGACGTCGGTGTGCGGACCGATGCGGTCGCGGCTTCCGGCGATCTGCTCGGGGGCCATGTAGGCCGGTGTGCCGACCATCTCGCTGGAGAGCGTCACGCCGGGCTCGTCCAGCAGCCGCGCCAGTCCGAAGTCGGTGATGTGCAGCCGGCCGTCGCCTCCGAGCAGGAGGTTCTGCGGCTTGATGTCGCGATGCACGACACCCTGCCGATGCGCGTGGTCGAGCCCCTCGGCCACTTCGGCGATCATCCGCGCCGTGCTGCGGTAGTCGGAGCTGCGGCGCAGGCTGCCTGAAACGCGCCACAGGCTGTGTCCGGCATCCACGGGCTGGTCGCGGCGCTCCTGCCGCTCGCGGATGACCTGGTCGAGCGGACGTCCCTCGATCAGCTCCATGGCGTAGTAGAACATCCCGTTGCTGACGCCCTGGGCGTAGATGGGGACGATGTTGGTGTGATGCAAGCGGGCGGCGGCCTGGGCCTCCTTGTGAAAGCGGGCCACCGCGCGCTCCGAGGAGACCAATCCCTGGGCCAGCACCTTCAGCGCGACCACGCGGTTGAGCGAGATCTGCCGCGCGCGGTAGACGACGCCCATTCCGCCGCGGCCGATTTCGGCCTGGATCTCGAAGTCGTCGATGAGCGGGATTCCGTCGGCGTGTCGCGCGGGCTCGCTCCCTGCGCCGCCGCCCGTCACCTGGCTGTCCAGCGCGCGGGCCGCGCTGAGGTCGCCCAGCACGGCCCGCAGCTCACGGTATTTGCGGCGGCAGGTGCCGCAGGTGTCGATGTGTGCCAGCACCTGCCGGGCGGCCTCGCACGACGCGCTGCCCTCGACGGTCTCCAGCAGCAGCTCGTCAATCTGTTCGCAGGTCATTCCGCCTTCGATCCGCCCAGGTCGGCGAGTCGCTCGCGCAGCACGTCCATCGCCTTGCTCAGCCGCGCCTTGGTTCCGGCCAGGGTCAGGCCGATCGCCTCGGCGATCTCCTCGCGCGGCAGGTCCTGGAAATAGCGCATGATGATGACGCTGCGGAGGTCTTCGTCGATCGTGTCGAGCACGCTCAGGATTCGGCCGGCGCGGTCGCGTTTCAGCGCCTTGCCGGCCGGCGTGGTGAGCGGGTCGATGGCCTGCTCGAATCCCGGCTGGACCGTGCGCCGGCCGCGGGCGCCGTCCGCGTGCGGACCGCGGCGCCTGCGCTGCACGTCGATGCAACGCCGCCGGCAAAGCTGATAAAGCCAGCCGCGGATGCTCGTGGTCGGGGCCGACTCGGTCTCGAGGCGGCAGCAGCGCGCCAGAACGTCCTGGACGACGTCCTCAGCCGCGGCCGAATCCGCCAGCATGCGCCGGCAGAAGAGCCGCAGTTCGTCGCCGAAGCGCTGCTCCAGCGTGGCCAGCGCGGTCGGATCGCGCGCCTGAAGCTGACGCAGGAGCAGGTCATCATCGCGCGAGAGCTGGCTGACGGTGAAATCGCCATTGGACATGCGCGCTCCCGCTCGGTCAGAAGATGGAACCTGCGTAGCCTACCCATCCAGCACTAGGCGCAGCAAGCCGAACTGGCGCTAATCGACCAGGAACTCGCGCTCGGGGTCCTTGACCGTCAGCACCGGGCAGGGGGCGTGCTGTACGATCCGCTCGGCCGTGCTGCCGATCAGCACGTGCCGCAGTCCGGTCCGCCCGTGCGTCGCCACGACGATCAGGTCCACGAGGTTGTCGCGCGCGTAGCGGCACACCTCCTGCCACGGATTCCCGAACATCACGTCCGAGTGGATGCGCTTGTCGGCGCCGAGCTGCGACGCGATCAATTGGTCCAGGTTCTTGCGGGCCGCGTTCATCAGCTCCGGCTCCGAGACCGTCACCGGAACCTCCGCGGCGACGACGACCGAAACATCCGGGCTCAGCGGCGGGGGAATCACGTGCACGATTCGCAGTTCGGCCCCGAAGACCTCGGCGAAACCGCGCGCATACTTGCCGCCGTGCAGCGACAGCGCCGAGAAATCCGTCGGCCACAGGATCCGCTTGGGGCTTACGATCATGATGCGCCTCGCTTTCGACGTGCCTAGCCGCCGCGACCGGTGCAGACGCGCGAGAAGACGTGGCAGGTGGTCCGTGCGGTCGCGGGCCGGCCTCGAGCTTTGCGGCTGAAGTTCATTGTACCGCCGTCGGCGGTCGGAATCCGCGCGTGGCTCCGCCCGGGGGCTCAGCCGCGCACGATTCGCGTGCCGTCGCGGCCGTGCAAGGCCGAATCGATCTCTTCCAGGTGGCAGATCACGACCTGGGCGTCGCGCGGTCGCGAGAATTCCAGAAAATCAAGACCGGCCTCGATTTTCGGCCCCATCGAGCCGGCCGGAAACTGCCCGGCGTTCAGATGCAGCCGGGCCTCGGCGGCGGTCATCCGATCGAGCGCACGCTGCGTCTTCTTCCCGTAATCCAGCGCGACCTTGTCGACGCTGGTCGCCATGACGAACGTCCGCGCGCCGATCTCGCGTGCCAGCAGCGCGGAAGTGAGGTCCTTGTCGATCACCGCCTCGACGCCGGCCAGCTCGCCGTGCTTGTCGCGCGCCACGGGAACCCCGCCGCCGCCCCCGACCACCAGCAGCTCACCCGCGCCCGCCAAACGGCGAATCAGCTCAATCTCGGCGATGCGGCGCGGCCGCGGCGAGGGCACCACCCGCCGGAACCGCTTGCCCGAGACCTCCGTCAGCACCCAGCCGTGCGTGCGGCACAGCTCCGCCGCGCGCTGCTCGTCGTAGTAGCCGCCGATAGGCTTGGTCGGCCGGGCGAACGCTGGGTCGCCGCGGTCGACCTCGACCGTGGTCACGATGGCGCTGAAGCGTGCAGCCAGCCCGCGGCGGCGCAGCTCGTTGTTCAACGAAAGGGCGATCATGAAGCCCATTCCGCCCTGGGTGTCGGCGACACAGATGTCCAGCGGGACGCGATAGCACTCGTGCGCGGCCAACTCGACGCGGCGCAAGACCTGCCCGACCTGCGGGCCGTTGCCGTGCGTGACGATCAGGTGCATGCCGGCGGCGATCAGATCAACCAGGATGCGGGCGGACTCCGCCGTCCGTTTGAACTGCTGGTCGATGCGGCCTTCCTCGTCTTCCGGGGAGATGGCGTTGCCGCCCAGTGCAACGACGATCGGCTCGCTGGCAGGGGACATTCAGTCAGTATATCGGACGGCTGGGCGGATCAGTGTACTACGCCGGCGCAGTACGGCCCGGCGCCGTCGGCGTGCATGTTGCTCGATTGGACCGGCTTCGGACGCAGCCAAGAACCGGCTTGACATCTGCGGGGGGGGGGGGGGGGGGGGGGTGCCCCCCCCCCCCGGCCGGCAGTGGGGGGCAGGTTTAAATTCGTTGCGATGCGATTGGCCGTTTTAGTGTTTTAACCGGATCCGCCTTTGCCAC